>NZ_JAIXYH010000076.1 GCF_027490375.1 Flavobacterium sp. | reverse complement strand
TTTTTCGAGTATCGGAATAGGTTATATCGCAAAGTATCCGGATAACCCAATGTGTCGTATTTGCACAACCAACGGCGAGAAATTTATTACAATTTATATGCGAGATCGCAATGATAAACGCAGCTGCAAACTTTTTATGCGGTTAATTACTGTTGATGGGCAAACTGCTCTAGAGATAGATGTATTTTATGAGCATGGAATTCAGCGTGCTAGTGATCCAATTCCCACAGAAACACCTGCTCTACCACCTCATGGGCAGTATGTTTTGCTTAAGCAATAAACTTCTCAACTTAATTTAGTTGTAAGAAAAAAACACCAAACCGCACCCATCGTGCGGTTTTTGCTTTTGTACGCGCCATACTCGGCAAGGCTTTTCGCTGTGAAAGAAGTGTAAAGTTGGGGTCGAAAAAGGGTTGGTTTTTATACGATTTTTTAACATACGTAATATTGCAATATTACCTCGAGTAAAAAATTGTAAATCAATTAGATAAAACCTTAGTTTTCCTATTAAAGAAACTAACTTTTAGAAAAAGTACATTTTAGGTAACGTTCGCCCGCGGCCGTGATGGCAGTGGAAATAAAAGCGCAGCGAAAGCGTGTGCGTGCGGTTTTGAATGGGCGACCAGCGGAAGCCACAGACAAAGCCAGCACAAACCGCTTTTGTGCGTTTTTATTGCAACGAACAGCGCGAAAAGCCGCCCAAATTACAATACCGAAAGTCCTTTTACGGTTTGGTACAAGCGTACGGCATTGCTGTCGGTGAGCAGCGAAACAAAGTGGCAAACCGAGAGTAAACGGCGGTACAACGGGGCTGAAGTATCTTGAAAACGTTCGGGCAGCAAACGTAAAATTAAAGTGTCGATGTTGCGTTCGGTGCCGGCCGCTTGGCGCTCTAAAGCCGTGATAAACGCATCGAGCAAGGTTTGAATAATCTCGTAACCGTTGATTTCCTTTTCGGTAACCTCGCGCGACCGATAAATCTTGTCGATACTCAACTTAATAATATCGTCGATTTGCGCTTTGTACTTACTTTTTTCCATCAACGAACGGTGGAAAGTACCGGCCAAAATCTCGCTCTCGTGCTGTAAAAATAACTGAACCGCATCTTGAATTAAACTGCCAATGGCCACGGCACGTAGGTAACTAATGCGATCTTCTTTAGATTGCAACTGCGCGAATTTGCGTCGGTCGAGCTTGTCTTCTACCAATCGAATGAGGTATTCCAAAGCAAAATCTTCCGAGATCAAGCCCAGGTTTATGCCGTCTTCAAAATCGATGATGGTGTAGCAAATATCGTCGGCGGCTTCCACCAAAAAAGTAAGCGGATGTCTTTGAAATGCCACTTCTTCGCGGTCTTTACGGAGTAGTCCTAATGCGGCAGCTACTTCTTCGAAAAAGGCTTGGTCGGCTTGAAAAAAACCGTATTTCTTATCGGAGATTTCTTTGGTAGGTTTGTGCGGAAGCGATGCTTTCGGATATTTCATAAACGCTCCCAGCGTAGCGTACGTTAGTCGAATACCGCCTTCAACGCCGGCACGATCGCCACACAATACGTGAAAACCGTTGGCATTTCCTTCAAAGCAAATCAAATCTTGCCATTCGGCGGCAGTCATTTCGTTTTTGTACTGTGCACCTTTTCCGAATTCAAAATAGGCGCCAATAGCTTTTTCTCCCGAGTGTCCGAAAGGCGGATTACCAATGTCGTGCGCCAAACAAGCAGCAGCTACGATCGCGCCAAAATCTTGTGCCTGATAGCCGTGTTCTTGCGCCAAATACGGATATTTTTTAAGGATAGCTGCACCGGCGGCACGTCCTAAACTGCGTCCAACCACCGAAACTTCTAACGAATGGGTGAGGCGTGTGTGTACAAAATCGGTTTTCGAAAGCGGAATAACCTGAGTTTTGTCTTGTAAACTTCGAAACGGCCGCGAGAAAATGATGCGGTCGTAATCAACGTCGAAGCCAATGCGGGTTTCGTCTTCGTCGCGGCGCAAGCGGTTTTTGGTATCGCCTTGCTTTTGTAGCGAAAGAAGTTGTTCGTAGGTCATCATAGCGGTCATGTTTACAAGTTTCGCAAAAGTAGGTTGCTTTATCGGATTTTAAAGGCCAGAGCAATGTCGCAATTTAAAGTATTAAAACCTGCGTTCGAGCTTTGCAATCCTGCGTTTGAGGTGTGTCTGAAATTGGGTCGAATATCGAATCGTAGATTTTTTACGTGATAGGAGAGTCCGACGGCAAAAACATCTGCGAAGGCGAATCCGCGCGATAGGCGTTCGGTTTGGGTATCGGTGTACATGGGACCAACGGATAAGTAGCCGTAAACATCGAATGTTTTCGACAAATGTCGGCGTGCGATAAATCCGATGCCGAGTGCATATTCGCGAATATCTTTCAATTTGGTGTAGCGGTCGCGCAGTTCTTCAAAGTTTGGTTCGTCGGGCGTAACGAAATACAAGTTGAGTAGTTGGTGTTTGGCGAAGTTAATTTCGGGTTGAATTAACACTTCATAACTCCATTTTTCACTTTTGTGAACTTGAAAAAACGCCTCAAGTTTTAGCGTTTGATTGCTGTATGAATAGTCGGTGTTTTTAATTTCATTTCCAGCACCGGCGGCAATTCCGATGTATTTGGGCTTGTAAAATTGGGCTTGAACAGCTGTTGCAAACAAGCTACATAACAACAGGTAAAAAATAGTCGGCACTCTCATAAGTTGTAAAACTACTAAAATGAAAGCAAAAGCGGGTGTTAGGTGCGATAGGAATTAGTGCTTAAAAATGATTTTAAAATATTTGACAATTAGATAATAAGTTATAATTTTGTTATTAATAGTGCTCTTGGCTACGCATTTTCAAGCTTTATGATATAGCGAGAATGCCGACCCTAGGGCTTTTTTTTTGAGCTAAATGAATAAAAAACGGCAATTTTAGTTGACGGAGGTTTCTTTTTAAAGAGATACAAAAGTTTGGTGCGATCTAAAAATTTGGATCCGATTAAAACTGCAAATGATTTGTGGACTATGTGCCTTAGGCATTTGTAGCAAGCAAAAGGAGAGAGGTTTGATTTGTATCGAATATTCTATTACGATTGCCTTCCTTATGATAAGAAGCAACATAATCCGATAACTAAAAAGGCCATTGATTTTTCAAAAACAGAACTTTACAGATTTCAAATATCGTTTTTTGAAGAGCTGAGAAAAAAGAGAAAAGTTGCTTTGAGACTTGGAGTATTGGACGACAGAAATAAATGGATTATCAAGCCTAGTAAAACAAAAGAACTACTAAACGGAGCCATTCAAATTAGTGATTTGACGGAGAATGATGTCCAATTTGATTTCTCTCAAAAAATGGTAGACATGAAAATAGGATTAGACATTGCGTCGATAACGCTCAAAAAACAAGTTGATCAAATTATCTTAATTGCTGGTGATAGCGATTTTGTACCAGCAGCGAAATTAGCGAGGAGGGAAGGAATTGATTTTCTTTTAGATCCGAAGTGGAATCCTATTAAACCCAACTTATTTGAGCATATCGATGGCTTACATTCCACATTTAAACAGCAAAAGCTAGAGAAAAAGTAAAATATAACCACGTCTATTTGTAGTTTTACACCGTATAGCTCCTTACTTGAAGATGCCGCAAGTAAATGAGAGACTTTAGTAAGCACCGCTAACAACTAGTAAAGTGTTTTGTTTTCTCAAAAGCGGTAAGTATTTATGAAACAATTGTTTACATATCCAAAGGCCGATAAGCTCAAAAGTACCAAGCAAATCGACGCCTTATTTCAATCGGGAAAAAGTCAGGCTATTTTTCCGGTTCGCGCCGTTTATCGTGTCGAGAATAGCGAGAATCCAGGTGTTCAAGTTGCCGTTACCGTTGGAAAAAAGCATTTCAAACGCGCCGTGCTTCGAAATAGAGTAAAGCGCTTATTGCGAGAGTGTTATCGTTTGGAACAGCATCGCTTACGCGGAAGTGAAAACCGTCGCCTACAAGTCATGTTGCTGTATCAATCAAACGAAATACTTGAATTTGATAAATTGCGTTTAGTTATCTGCAAGCTTTTCGATAAATTGGCACAAGATATGCAACAAAAGTCTTCGGAAGTGGTTACTGAAAATCCCGAAAACAAAGCTTAAATAAAATTATAGATGAACCGTTTTACAACTTGGGTCAGCTCTTATAAAAAACGATTATTGGTGGGTATTGCCGCCGCAGGATTGTTTTATACAACAACATCGTTTAAAGACGATTTTTTTGAAATCGCCAAGCAATTGGAGATTTTCACTGAATTGTACAAAACGGTGAACATGAATTATGTCGACGAGCTAAGTCCAGCTGAATTGATGGACAAAGCCGTTAAAAGCATGTTGGCCGATTTAGATCCGTACACCACCTACTTTAATGAAGGTGACGTGGTTCGGTATAAAATCAACAACACCGGTGAATATACCGGTATGGGCGCCGCTATTTTGCGCAAGGACGGAATTGTTTTTGTGCGCGAACCGTACAAAGGTTACGCTGCCGACAAAGCCGGTTTGAAAGCAGGCGATGAGATTGTCAAAGTGGGCGATGTATTGCTCAGCGAATATGAAGAAGACGCCAGCCAGTTGTTTCGCGGTTCGAAAGGAACTAAAATTGCTATTCAGTACCGCCGTCAAGGGAAAATTTACGATGCACAACTCACGCTCGACGAAGTTGAAGTAAAAGCAGTTCCGTTTTACGATATGGTCGATGCTACGACAGGTTATATCGTACTTAGTCAGTTTAACCAAAAAGCATCTGCCGAGACCAAACAGGCATTAGAAGAGTTAAAAGAAAAAGGTGCTAAGAAAATCATCTTGGATTTGCGCGGAAATCCGGGAGGTTTGCTTAACGAAGCCGTAAACGTTTGCAATTTATTTGTTCCGAAAGGCGAAGTTATCGTAACAACGAAATCGAAAGTAGAAAAGCACAACAATACGTATCGTACTGCTAAAGAGCCGGTGGATACTGAAATTCCGTTGGTGGTTTTAGTCGATGGAAAAAGCGCTTCGGCTTCGGAAATTGTGAGCGGTGGCTTGCAAGATTTAGATCGTGCCGTAGTGGTTGGAACGCGCAGTTTCGGGAAAGGTTTGGTGCAACGCCCCATCGATTTAACTTACGGAACTCAGGTTAAGGTCACAATTTCCCGCTATTATACGCCTTCGGGCAGATGCATCCAAGCTTTGGACTATTCGCGAAAAGACAAAGATGGAAAAGCCATCCGTACAGATGCTTCGCAATACAATGCATTCAAAACTAAAAATGGCAGAACGGTTTACGACGGCGGCGGCATTCAACCCGATGTAGAACTGCCCGAAGCCAAGATGAGCTACATTGCCACCGCACTTCAGAAAAACGACGGTATTTTTCGCTATGCTACCGATTACTATTACAAAAACCCGATTCCGGAAAATGGAATTCCTAATTTCACTTCTGCGAAATACGCCGAGTTTAAGCAGTTTTTGAAAACCAATAAAATCAATTTTGACACGGAAACAGAAGTAGCATTGCGAAAAACATTGGAATCGGCAAAAAAAGAAAAACTCGATCAAAGCATTGCTAAAGAATACGAGCAATTACTAGCGGCTATTCAGCGTAGTGAAGATGTAGAGCTCAATAAATATGAAGGTGAAATCAGCAAGTTGATTATCGACGAATTAATCAAACGCTACGCCTATAAAGAAGGTTTGTATAAGTATTATTTAACCAACGATACGCAAATTAAAAAAGCAACAGAATTACTTGCAAATACCGCTTCGTACAATAAAATCTTAAAAAAATAACTATGAGATTTTGGATGTTTTTATTCCTGTTACTAACTACTACTATACAAGCTCAGGAAGAAGTAGTACATTCCATTTATTTCGGTTTCGATAAGTTTTCGCTCGATGCCAAGCAAGAAACCGACGTGGTGAACTTCATTAAACAAACCGATTCTACACGAATTGAGTCTATTCAAATTTTTGGCTACACCGACGATGTCGGAAAAGAAGCGTACAACTTTAAGTTATCGACAAATCGCGCCAATACCATCAAACAAAAGCTCATCGACAACGGCATTAAGAATAAAATCATTGTTACCATTGAAGGAAAAGGACGCATTTTAATTGACGACGACGTGGTGGAGAACCTGCCTGAAGTTCGCTCCAAGAACAGAAGAGTAGATGTGGTAATCAATTTAAAACCTCTTCCTAAAATTGAACTGCCCGGATTCTACACGAGCATACAGAGAAAACACGTGGTTGGCGACCATATCTACCTCGAAAATCTATTATTCGAGCGCGGTAGTTCTAAATTAACGTTTAAGTCGAAAACCGATCTAGACAAAGTAGCGCGTTTGTTGCAGAAGTATAAGAATTTGCATTTTGAAATTCAGGGACATGTATGTTGTACGCCGCCGTTTCAAAAAGAGGCTATCGATAAAGAAACGCGGAAACGACAACTAAGTCATAACCGAGCCGAAAGCGTTTACAAATACTTGATTTTTAAGAAAATCGATAAAAAACGAATGACGTTTAAAGGCTACGGAAATACCGTTCCTTTGGGGAAAGGCGCCGAGTACGATCGTCGAGTTGAGTTGGTAATTACGAAGATTTAGGATCTAATCGCATACGCACATGCGGGATGTTGTCTTCCAAATACATCTCACTAATGGTGACAAATCCGTGTGAAGCGTAAAATTGCTCCAGATAACTCTGGGCGGAAATCTCAATGCGCTGCACGCCGAAAAGGCGATACAATTCGCGAATCGCCTCGGTCATGAGCAGATGTCCCCATTTTTTGCTGCGATATTCGGGATCAATAACCACACGTCCGATACAAGCCGTTTCAAAGTAATTTCCCGCATCGAAAAGTCGGCAATAACAAACAACGCGATCGTCGGCAACGCCCATTAAATGAACGGATTTTTGATCGTAATAATCGACGTCTAAGTACGGACAGTCTTGTTCTACGACAAATACTTTAGCGCGCAGATGCAGAATATCGTAAAGGTTTTGTGTACTTAATTCGTCGAAGGCCTTAACCAGCCATTGCGGTGTTTCCATCAATATAATTTTACCGATTTTATCATGGCTTCCAGTTCGTGCATCAAGTCGCGCTTCTCTGTCGACGGCGCATAACAAAAGCCTTCTACAATTACAAATTGGTTGCGTTTTTTATCGCGAATGGCAAAATTGATAAACGAACCGTTCATGAAATCGCCTTTTAACTCCCAAGTTCCTTTGGTTTCGTAAATTCTTCTACCGTTCAAACGTCCGACGGCAAAATAAGGAGCATAAGATTCTTCGGTTTGCATTTTACTTCCGCGTTCTTTTCCGCGAATGTATTTTCCGCTAATCGAATCGCGAACGCGAATGATATTTCCCGCTACATTTCCTTCTTTGAAGATGGCCGACGTTGGAACGCGATAAACAACTAAACTGGTGTTGCCCGATAAAATCTCGCGTTTAAACCAAATAAAGTTGCGTTTAGAAAGTGCCACTTTGTATTTGTTGGAAATCAATAAATCGATTTTAAATCGTTTTTTGAGCAGCTCGGTTTCCAATTTACTGGTGTCGATTATTCGCTGGGAATACGCTATTTCGTTTGCTTTAAACTGACTAACAATTCCGTTTACCTGTTTGTCGAGCAGTGTAATGATTTCAGGAATCGATTTGCCGGAAATGTGTGCCACGTGTTGCGGTTCGGCAAATTCATTTCGAACGATTTTATACTCATTTCGATCCTCTTTTTTGATGATCAAAACGTTTCGTGCGGTTAACCGACCGTCGAGTGCGCGAAGCGGATACTGATTTATCGTAAACTGCGGTTCTTCTTGGGGAAGCCCGTCGACCGGAGCAGCAAATTTCTTGCGAATACTGTCGCCGATTTCTCCATCCCATAACTGATCGGGAATTACAACCGACAAGGAGTTTACGGCGCCCGTAGCTCGTGGCAATGCAGTCGAGTCGCGATCTGCGCAAGCGAACAGCAAAAATGCTAAAAAGCACAATAGGGATGATTGTCGCATACCAATAATTCTAAAAACCCAAAAGTTATAATTGCTCAGGTTTTAAGGAATTCAAAGCTACGAATTAGTTCGAAACAGAACGACTGAATAGCGTATTCAAAATGTAAGCACGTTGCTAAATCCTCGAAACAACGTACTATTTTCCGTTGATTTTTAAACGCATACCTGGTTTAAGATCGTCGCCGCTGATTTTGTTCCACTTCTTGATGTCGGAAACCGTAACACCGGGATACTTTTTAGCGATTGCAGAAAGCGAATCGCCTTTGCGAACCAGATAGCTTTCCGAACGCGATTTTTGTTTGTTCGCTGCTACTTCTGATTTTGCACCTAAGTCGGTTTTTTGGATAATCAATTTGGCGCCAACGGCAATTTGTGTTCCGCTTAAATTATTCCACTTTTGAATATCGGCAACACTAACTTGATGTTTACGAGCAATAGCAGCTAAATTGTCGCCAGCTACAACAACATGAGTAATCTCCTGCGTTGCAACTGCGTTTTCGCGCAATTCTTCAGCTGTCTTAGCAGTTAATATCTTAAGTTGGGTGTTCAGCTTTACATTGTTGTCGGCCATATTGTTCCATTGCTTTAAATCGGCAACAGTAACGTTAAATCGGCGTGCAATACTGCTTAAGTTATCTCCGGCTTGTACTGTGTACAATTGCGGCTCGCTGTTTTCTGAAACCGCCGTGTCGCTAACTTTTTGCGAACTCGAAACTTCCGTTTTCGCTTCTTTTTCGTTATTCGAAGCATCGGCTACTGCGGTATTTTCTTCTGCGGCAACTGTTTTGTAAATGCGCAGGCTGCGACCTAAAGGTGCGGTGTTGCTTCGCAGTTTATTCCATTTCTTTAATTGTGCAACGCTTACATCGTACCGATTGGCAATGCTACTTAAGTTTTCACCGCGACGTACTTTGTGGTATTTTGTTTTTGTCGAAACATCTTTAGGCATCGAATCGCGGGCGGCAACTCGGCTGCTGTCGCGTGCCGTTAGATATTGTTGGTATGGGCGTTCTCGACGTGCGTTTTCAAATTCTACGTAAGCATAAATTTTATCTTCGTTCGAAGTAAACAAAGCTACTTTCTCAGCAGGTAAACGCAAATAATGCATCTTATCGGTGTAGGTTGGAATCACGTTAACTTTATAAGACGGATTCAAAAGTTGCAACTGTGCAATCGGAATATCTAATAAATCCGATAATTGTTTGAAACTAATTTGCTTGCGAATGCCCACCGTATCTGTTTGAAAATGCTTGATAATAGCTCGATTCGGAACAATTCCGTGCTCTTTGTGGTATTCGTAAATGTACATGGTTGCTAAAAACGCAGGTACATAACCTTGTGTTTCTTTTGGTAAGTTTCGGCGAATATTCCAGTAATTTTCCTGACCGCCACTTCTGCGAATAGCTTTAGCAACGTTACCTGGCCCGCTATTGTATGAGGCGAGTACCAAATCCCAATCGCCAAAAATGCGATACATATTACTCATGTATTGTGCAGCAGCATCACTGGCTTTCAACGGATCGCTGCGTTCGTCTACATAAGAATCGATGTGCAAATTGTATTGCTTTCCAGTTTGGTACATAAACTGCCACAAACCTGTTGCACCCACGCGCGAAACAGCTTTTGGGTTTAATGCCGATTCAACCACGGCCAAATATTTTATTTCTAGCGGTACATTTTTCCGCGCAAGCGCCTCTTCAAATAAAGGGAAATAATATTCAGAAACGGCCATCAAGCGCTCAAAGGCACGCTTGCGGTTTTTCAACCACGACTTGATTAAATTCTCTAAACCAGGATTGTATTCAATGTTAAAAGGCGATTTTGCGTCGAGCTCTTTTAATCGTTTCTTTAATAATTCAGTCGATAAGTTGTATTCAACCTTTTCGTCTAAGTCGATGTTTTTAATATCTGCCGATAAATCTGCATATAAATCAAGACTCGTGAGTTCCTTTAACCAAAGGCTGTCTACGCACGAAGCCATTTTGTCGGTAACAAAAGTTTTTTTAATGCTATCTAAGAACTGAGCTGCTGTTTGTTTCGAGGGAGTTGAACCGCTAACCGCCACGTCCTGCGCCAAAACAACCGGCGCCGCAAACAAGCTGAATAAAGCAGTAACAACTATTTTTTGTATTCTCATAATGTTTGTTTCTGAGGTTACTTTGTCTTGCCAAAAACTGTACCAATCTCCGATCATGGGCTGTTGTGGCAAAAGAAAATAGCTAGCCGTAAACGACAAAAAACTTCAATTTATGCAAAATTAGCAATTAGAATTTTATTTTACCTAGTCTATAAACCACTTTTAACCTTTTTTATTGTTAATTAAGCAAAAAAAAGCGGCAGTTGCACGAAACAACTACCGCTAAAGTTTGCCGATTATTTAAAACTTATTCTAAAATAGCATCAATTCCCGGTAAGCTTTTTCCTTCCAACATCTCCAACATAGCACCACCGCCTGTCGATACATAACTCATCTTTTCTTCCAGTCCAAATTGCTTCACAGCCGCAACCGAATCGCCGCCGCCAACCAACGAAAATGTTCCGTTTGCTGTAGCTTGCGCAATAAAATTCCCTAAAGTAATGGTTCCGTTCGCAAAGTTTGAAAACTCAAAAACACCTAGCGGTCCGTTCCATAAAATGGTTTTCGATTTCAATACCAAAGCCCCAAATTGTTCCAAGGTTTTTGGCCCGGCATCTAAGCCTTGCCAGCCGTTCGGGATGCTGCGTACATCGCAAATTTGCGTTTTTGCCTCGTTCGAAAACGAGTTTGCAGCCACTACATCAACCGGAATGTGAATGTTCACACCTTTCGCTTTTGCCTTTTCCAAAATCTCGAGCGCTAAATCCAACTTGTCGTCCTCGCAAATCGAATCGCCAATCTCGCCACCCAAGGCTTTTATAAACGTAAAGGTCATTCCGCCGCCCAAAATCATGTCGTCAACCTTGTCGAGTATATTCTCGATAACGGTAATTTTCGATGAAACCTTACTTCCTCCTAAAATAGCCAAAACAGGTTTTTCAGCCGCTTTCAATACTTTATTTAAACTTTCAATTTCTTTTGCCAACAGGGTTCCGAAGCATTTTTTCTCAGGGAAAAATTGTGCAATAATGGTAGTCGAGGCGTGTGCACGATGCGCCGTTCCAAAAGCGTCGTTCACGTAAATGCTTCCCAACGCAGCTAATTCCTTCGAAAATGGAACATCGCCGGCTTCCTCTTCTTTGTAGAAACGCAAATTTTCCAAGAGCAAAACTTCACCCGCTTTTAAATTCGCAGCAGCTTGTTGCGCTACTTCACCGCGGCAATCGCTCGCAAAATGTACCGGAACGCCAAGAATCTCCGAAGTTTTAGCAACGATATGTCTTAATGAAAATTGATCGTCGATGCCTTTTGGTCGGCCGAGATGCGACATTAAAATCACACTTCCACCGTCGGCTAAAATTTTATCTACTGTGGGTTTTGCCGCTTCGATGCGCGTGGCATCGGTTACCTGGAAATTCGCGTCGAGTGGCACATTAAAATCCACACGAATCAGTGCCTTTTCGTTGGCGAAATTAAAATCAAAAATCGTTTTCATCTATTTGCTGTTTGGTTTCAAAGATATAAACTCAGCGAATAAATACCTTAGCGAGGTTGTTTTTTGATATTATTTAATCGTGAATTTTATTTTTAGGCTGTGCCCCTCCGCCCCAGCTGTCCCCGCCGTCGGGTCGCGTCGTCCGCTGTATCTCCCAAAAAACGCAGGCGATTTTTTGGCAGGATGCCGCTTCCACCGCTCACAGGGGCAATCGTAACAAAAAAAGCCGTTCCACAAAGTGCGAAACGGCTTTGAAGTAATATGCCAAAAAACTATTCTTTAATCAGTTTTTTCCAAGCTTTTCCGCTGGTTCCCGAAACTTCTAATAAATAAATTCCTGTTGCTAAATCGTCGATTTGAACACGCTCTTCTATGCTGCCGTTTTCAAAACGAAGTGTTTTTACCAATTTTCCAGTTTGTGAGTAAATGGTAATCGAATTAAACTCAGAACGTGCCGAAACATTAAAAAAGTTCTGCGCTGGGTTTGGGTATAATTCAACAGTATTTAAGTTAATGTCGTCAGTATTCAAACTTTGGAACGCTGCAGTTGCATAACCCACGTTGTTAGTTCCACCGTGAGCGCCAACTGTAAACGTTGCGCCGCCTGGTCGCACACCTGCGATACTAATAGAGTTCGTGCTGGCATAAGGCATTTGGAAATCATTCGCATCGGTTGTGGTTAGTGCTCTTTTTAAAGTAAGCGTACGAACAGTACCACTAGTTGTGTTTGATTCGGTTGTCCAGTTTTGTGCTGTATCATTCGGTGGTACGCCAAGTCCAGCGAAATTTCGATCGCTTAAATTTGGGTTTGTTGAGGTGGTAAAAACCACAACATCGCCGTCGGACATTCCAAATCCAGCTTCAACTCCAATTCCCAAACCAAACCAACGGTCGGATGGCCCAGTTAAAACCAATGTAACTTGCGAAGTGCTGTTATCTAATGTAAAGTTTGCTGTAATCGGAATTGGATTGTTTGAAAGGGTCATCACGCCCGTCGATTTCTGCTGCGCGAACCCGAGGCTGCCAAGCAGTGTAAGAAATAGTAAAGTAGTTTTTTGCATAGAGTTTTTATTTTAGAAGTTTAATTAAGTTCTCGTTTCCAGATTCGGTGGCGTATTCGAAAGCAGTTTTACCAGCTTTATCTTTACTGTCTTTTTTTGCACCCGATTTGAGTAACAGCGCCACAGTTTCTGGCTGCTGAAATTGTACCGCAAGCATTAGCGGTGTTAGTCCTTTGTCGTCGGCAGCATTAATATCGGCTTTCGCGGCAATGAGTTTTTCTAAAACAGCTGTGTTTTTTTTCACTATCGCTGCCATTACAATGGTTCCGAAACCAGTAGTTAGGTTTATGTTTGCGCCGTTGTCAATTAAATAATTTGCCACTTCGTTGTTTCCGCGATACGTAGCCAAAAGTAGCGGTGTATATCCCTGCGGACTCACAGCGTTAATTAACGACTTGTCTTTGGCGAGTATGTTTTTCACAGTCTCAACCGTTCCCGAGCGTGCTGCATCGAAAATATCGGGCGTTGTTTGCGCCTGCAAGCTGTGCAGTGAAAAAACAAGAAAATAAACAAATACTAATTTCTTCATAAAACGATGATGTTTATATACAAATAAGGTTGCGTGCAGTTTTTCAGAAAAAACTATTTCTTAACCGAGTCGCGCTTTCTTAATTCAGTACGTATTATTTGTGTAGTTGGTTTTAAATTTTCTTTCGATTCCAAGCGATCGATCAACATTTTTGCTGCCGCTTCGCCGATTTCAGGTCCGTGTTGCGAAATCGTCGACAAGCTCGGCGTTAATCGTCGCGACCAAATGCCGTCGGCAAAGCCAATTACTTGCAATTCGTCTGGAATGCGGTAGCCTTTTTTAATTGCCATTTTCATTACCGCTGTTGAGGTATGCTCGTCTAAGGCAAGAAAAGCATCGGGATTATGTTCGAAAACACGGGCTAGGTCGGCATCAAAACGCTGTTCGTTATCAGTAAGTAAAACGAACTCGTCTTTAGCTTCTAGTTTTGCATCGGTAAGTGCAGCGAAGTAGCCTTTTGCTCTAAGTTTACCAACGCTTAGATTGTCGATTGATGAAACTAAAGCGATGTTTTTGCAACCAGTATCAATCAGATATTGTACGGCATTTACTGCTGCTTCGAAATCATCCACAACAACCTTATCACAGGCAATGCTCTCAGCTGTGCGATCAAACATTACAATTGGCGTTCCGCTGCTGATGATTTCAGCAAAATGGCCATATTCTTCTTCTTTTTGCGCTTCTTCGCTAACTGAAAGGATAAATCCGTCGATGGTACCGTTGCTCAAAACATCCAAGGCATGAATCTCTTTTTGTATCGATTCGTTGGAAATACATGTGATTATGTTGTAGCCTTTCTCGTCGGCAACTTTTTCAATACCAGAAAAAACTTTGGCAAAAAACGGATTGAGAATATTCGGAATGATTACGCCAATAGTTCGGGTAGATCTGTTTTTCAGATTCAAACCAATAACATTAGGCTTGTAGTTTTTCAGTTTTGCAAACTCTTGAATTTTGATTTTCGTAGGTTCACTAATTTCCGGGCTGTTGTTTAAAGCCTTGGAAACAGTAGAAACGGAAACGCCTAAATCTTTGGCAATTTGTTTAAGTGTAGCTTTAGATTTCATCGGTAAAAGATTGACGACGAATATAATGAAAAATCTCGCTTTTAAGAAGTGTTTACATGCAATGCAAATTCAACTAAAGCGTTTCTGTCAATCGGTTGTTTATTGCCGTGTTAAAGCGAAATTTCGGGTTCTATTTGAGTTTGTTATTGTTGAAAAGATAGTCGGCGGTTTGATACCACGCTATGGCTTCGCGTTCCAATCTCGGATTTTTTGTTGTTTTACTTAGTGTATATTTTTCGTTATCCCATTTGTAGTGATTCACTGATTTTTGGTCGCTAAGGATAACCACGGCATCTTTTTTAATATAACCTAATTTGCGATACGTGGCTACTAAAGCCCGTTCGTGGTAAAGCGGATTTAAAACATCTTCGCCAAAAAAGTCGGATTCATAATTCCAATCAAGCGCTCCAAAAAGTGTGGGCATCAAATCGATTTGCGAACATTGCTTGCTAATCTCCATTTGTCCGAGTTTTTCCACACCAATAATAAAAGCAGGAATCTTATAATTAACAATATCAATCTCGTCTTTTCCGGCGCTAGACGCACAATGGTCGGCAACAATTACAAATACCGTATTTTTAAACCAAGGTTTCTTTTGTGCGGCTTCGAACAGTTTTCCTAGCGCATAGTCGGTATATTTTACCGCGCCGTTTCTCGATTTACCGGAAGCAATATCGATTTTTCCATCCGGATACGTATATGGCCGGTGGTTTGAAGTAGTCATAATAAAATTAAAGAACGGTTTTCCGCTCGCGTATTGCTGGTCGGCTTGTTCGAGCATTACGTTATAAATGTCTTCGTCGCATATTCCCCAAGCGTTTTCAAAAGTTACTTGGCTGTCGGAGATAAACGTGCGTGTTGTTTTAATGTCGTCGGAAAGAATCGAACCACGTCCGCGGTCGAAAATATTAAAACCGTTACTACCGAAATAGGCATCCATATTGTCGAAGTAGCCATCGCCGCCATAAAAAAAGTTGCAGCTGTATCCTTTGGATTTGAAAACATTCGACACGGTGTACAAGCCTGCATTTTTGGGTCGTTTAACGATACTTTGTCCGGGTGTAGGCGAAATACACAGCGTTACGGCTTCCATACCGCGAACGGTTCGTGTTCCAGTTGCGAACATGTTGGTAAAGCGACAGGCTTTGGTGGCAAGTTTGTCGAGATTTGGCGTCAGTTTTTCGGTGTTTCCGTAGCTGCCTAAGAATTTTGCCGACAAACTTTCGACCAAGATGAAAACTACATTTGGTTTTTCGTTACTCGGGTTTGGTGAAGTAACCGATCGATGAATACTCAAGCCGTTGGATTGAAACCTGCTGTTGTTCTGTTGCAATTCGTTTCGAACCAGATCGAAGGCTTCATTTTCTGGGATGGTTATGTAAAATTCGCTGTACTTCATTTGGTTGTTGCGGAAGGCAGCGAAAAAGGAATAGATGCCGTTTTTAGACAATTCGTTGTTGTAGCGGTTTGCCGACCATTCGGCGTCGGTATTTTGTAAGCCGACGGTGGCTAAAATTACCGTTGCGGTTACTGCAGCAAGTACAAGCAGGCGTGTTGTTAAACCAATTTTTGAAGTAAATGCGGTATTAAATCCTTTTTGTTTGTTTATGAAAAGCACGCCCAAGATTGCAAGGACAAGTACAATAGCAAACAATAGCGGCAAGGGGTACGACTCGGCAATGTTGGCAATAACTTCGTGGGTGTATATCAGGTAGTCGACCGCTATAAAGTTAAAGCGCGATTTAAATTCTTCCCAAAAGGTAAACTCAGCCAACGCGGTAAATGAGAGTAGAAACAGAGTAAGAAAGGTAAAAATGTAAGTAAGCGTTTTATCGAGTTTACTTCCGATGAGTGGGTTGGGTAGCAGTGTAATGTAAAGAATTGCGGGGAGGCTAATGCTGCAGGCGGTGATAAAATCGAAAAGAAATCCGTAGGAAAAGGTTTTTAAAAGGGCGCCGACAGAATTTTCAGGTTCGGGTCCGGCCCACAGAAAAAGGGTTAGGCGTGTTGCAAAGGAACAGCAGAGGTAGGCGATAGCCAACAGCCAGACGGCGCGGTAGCGGCATCCGAAACGGTTGATTTTTTGCATGTAAAGAACAAAAGGTTGGTTAATAGTGAAGCCAAAAGTCGCAATTTGATTTGAGATTTAGTTTAAAAACAGTTTTCTTCTGTAATGTAGATGAGCAATTTAGAATCTTTCTTTACTGTAGTTTTAAAAAAGATAGCCGTTTCTACTAATTCTTAGTTATTACGATAAAAATCGTAGTTGGAGAACAATTTAACAGTTACGCATGAGCCGCATTCTTTTGGACAACAGAGTTGTTGTAGAACACTGTGCGGTAATGCACAATTTGAACATTTAGCTTTTAATGCATTTGCTTCAACGTATTCGGCAATTAAGTTAATACCGCATACAAAAGCGATGTCGCAAAAGTTTATGCTTTAACTCACGGTAGTGAGAAAGCTCTGTACTGCTCGTTTACTCTTATTCCTCTGTGAAAGGAAATCGATTTTGAGCTAAAAGCCTCCACTAGAATCAATAGTAACGACTACCTGATTTATTTAGGTTTATAGACCTGGCGTAATTCTGCACAGGTATTGTTAATTTCTTTGAACCTAACTTGCATAGCTTGAAGTTAAGGCACTTAAAATTATAGCTAGTAAATGCAAGTATCTTCGGTCATCTTTCTGCTGCGAATAATGATAAGTAAAATATACGTTTAAAAGCAATAAAGCGAGTGAAATGTAATCTTCGTAATTGCTTATGCTCAATCTTGAGATTACGGTATTTGAAATGCTGTAACTTAGAATTAAAAGTGATATTACGGACCTAGCGTTAAGCGGTTTGTAATGTTTAATAAAGAGCGCGATTGGGAAAAAATACAAGCTGAGTAAGCTGGACAAAACAATGTGCGTAGAAGATAAACCAACTACTTTGTTTGCTAAAAATGCTGCCACACAAGTTAAGCTCAGCGCGGCAATTTCAAATTTCTGGAGATTTTTCATAATTAATGGTTTTGGTTAAGGTTAATGAGATCTATAATCGGAAATACAATCGGCCATACAGTCGGCGTACCAGGTTAGAATTTCACCTCCGCACGACAAAAGGAATCGAATTTTTGCGGATAAAGGTGCTCTTTCAATGTCGCGTGCTTTTTTTCTCATACAGCGATCACCGCA
This sequence comes from Flavobacterium sp., assembly GCF_027490375.1. Classification (GTDB taxonomy): domain Bacteria; phylum Bacteroidota; class Bacteroidia; order Flavobacteriales; family Flavobacteriaceae; genus Flavobacterium. Next base: position 79,953 of record NZ_JAIXYH010000076.1, on the reverse strand, counting down.
AGCTTCGATGCAGGTTACGCAGGATGTAGAGCGCGGTATGTTTTCAATCGCTAAAGCTCCCCATTTGAAAAGTGCTATTTGGTACAGAACGGCGTTAGTGTCGGTTGTTAATGGTTTTGCAAGCACTTCGTTTTCAAAATTTTCGGCTGCTGTGCTTGAGAATGCGAGTGTTTCAATAGAACTTCGGAATGCGAGCATTTGTTTTTCGGTGGCTCGGCCTTTAAACGGGTATGTTGAGCTTGTTAAAAGGTTTTTCACTTCCTCTGGTGTTATTGTTTTAGACTGTAACGCCATCACTTGTTTTTGGATAAACAAATAAAAATCGTAACCCGCCTTATTGTGCGGATTTTTGCTGTCTTTAAAAGCGGGCAACTCGGATTGTGCCGTTGCAGCTACTGAGCTACAGAAGATTAAGGCGAATAAAAATAATTTTTTCATGGTTTGTAAAATTTAAAGTGTTTGGAAAAATCTCCAGATTTTTATGCTAATTTACAAGTCCGAGAAATAAGTCGGTTACGGGTTTTCCGTAAATTTCAATTTTTTTTAATTTTTTTTGTGTAGTCTATCGTGTGTAAGTTGTGTTGTTAGATTAAACAAATGTTGAAAAGGAGCACTTACTTATATAATGTATGCCCGTGTGAGCGACCGCAGTGTAAATGAGGCGCCGTTGAGGTGTGGCGTTTGCGCTGCCAAAAGGCGACCTCGGGAGCCCGTTTGGCGAGACAAAAAGCCCGCCGAGACCAGCCGAATTGCAACGTAGGGCGCGACGCCGCAGTAGATTTTTTCGATAAAGCACCACCGTTTGCGGCGGCACACCCAAAAATACAGCAACGAACAAAACTTTTGCATTTGTATGTCGGCAAATAATTTGTACTTTTGCACCCCAATCCCGAAAAACGGGTGCGGACGGAATGTTTAATTTAAATTAATTATTGTGAACACATTAAGTTACAGAACTGTGTCTGCAAACAAAGCCACTGTGAGCAAAGAGTGGGTTGTTGTAGATGCTGAGGGGCATAACTTGGGTCGTTTAGCGTCGAAGGTTGCTATGATTCTTCGCGGTAAATACAAGCCAAGTTTTACGCCACACGTTGACTGTGGGGATAACGTAATTGTTATCAACGCAGAGAAAATCAACCTTACTGGAACCAAGCTTGACGACAAAATTTACATGCGTCATACAGGTTACCCAGGAGGTCAAAGAACCCTTACTGCTAAAGTTTTACAGGCGAAAAATCCTGCTGCTTTAGTTGAAAAAGCTGTTAAAGGGATGTTGCCTAAGAACAAATTAGGAGCTGAACTTTTCAGAAATCTTACTGTAGTTGTTGGTAGCGAGCACAAACACACGGCTCAGCAACCTAAAACCGTTAACCTAAACGATCTTAAATAATGGCAGTTATCCACAAAATTGGCAGACGTAAAACTGCAGTTGCCCGTGTTTACGTTTCGGAAGGAAACGGAACCATTACTGTAAACAAAAAAGAATTTACAACGTATTTTCCAACAGCTACTTTGCAATACAAAGTGTTACAGCCGTTGACTATGACTGAAAATGCAGCTAGCTACGACGTTAAAGTAAATGTGTACGGCGGTGGTGTTACAGGTCAGGCAGAGGCAGTGCGTATGGCTATTGCTCGCGCGATGTGCGAAGTAGGAGAAGGAAATCGTGCAATCTTGAAACCAGAAGGTTTACTTACTCGCGACCCAAGAATGGTGGAGCGTAAGAAATTCGGTCAGAAGAAAGCTCGTAAGAGATTCCAGTTCTCTAAACGTTAATATTATTCAATTTTTAAAAATCAAGTTGTTGTTGCACTTCTCTGAAAAGAGAGATTAGTTTAGCATCTAAATGAAGCCTAGGGTAGGAAGAAGCGATAAGCAATCAGCGATAAGCAATCAGCGATAAGCTAAAAAAGCTAACAGCTAACAGCTAACAGCTAACAGCTAACAGCTAACAGCTAACCGCTGATAAATCTCCAAACCCGAAAAGGACCATTGCTAATTCAACAGAACGTAAACTATTTCAAAAATGGCAAACAAAGTAGAAGTTAAAGAGTTACTGGAAGCCGGTGTTCACTTCGGACACATGACCAGAAAGTGGGATCCAAATATGGCTCCTTACATTTATATGGAGCGTAATGGTATCCACATTATCAATCTATATAAGACTGCTGCAAAAATCGAAGAAGCTAATGAAGCTTTGAAGAAAATCGCAGCATCAGGCCGCAAAATTTTATTTGTAGCTACTAAAAAGCAAGCGAAAGACATCGTTGCAGAAAAAGCATTGGCAGCAAACATGCCGTACATCACTGAAAGATGGCCGGGTGGTATGTTGACAAACTTTGTAACTATTCGCAAAGCAGTTAAGAAAATGTCGTCTATCGACAGAATGAAGAAAGACGGTACTTTTAACACGCTTTCGAAAAAAGAAAAATTGCAAATTGATCGTCTTAGAGCGAAGCTTGAAAAGAACTTAGGATCTATTGCCGACATGTCGCGTCTACCAGCAGCTTTGTTTGTAGTCGATATCAAGGCTGAGCATATCGCAATAAAAGAAGCACAAAAATTAAACATTCCGGTTTTCGCAATGGTAGATACGAATTCGGATCCGCGTGAAGTGGATTACGTAATTCCTGCCAACGACGATGCTTCTAAATCGATTGAAAAAATCCTTTCATTAGTTACCGCAGCTATTATCGACGGTTTATCAAACCGAAATACAGATGCTCCTGTAGACGATGCTGAGGGAATGGAAGCAGCTGTTGAGGCTGAAGTAGAAGTAGTTGAAGCTCCTGAGAGCGACGCAACTTCTGTGGAAGAACCAAGCAGCGAAGCATAAATTTCTAGAAATTCCGATTTTGTTCTGCGTTTCGCTCCAGGCTCAGATTTAACGATTTGATAAAGCCCACACGAACGAAAGCACCAAACAAGGTCGGAATTTTGCACATTTAATTCATAAACTTAAAACTTTAAAAATATCATGGCAACAATTACTGCTGCAGATGTAAATAAATTAAGAACCCTTACCGGTGCCGGTATGATGGATTGTAAAAAAGCGCTTGTTGAAGCGGATGGCGATTTCGACTTGGCTATTGAAAACCTTCGTAAGAAAGGTCAGAAAGTAGCTGCGAATCGTTCAGATCGCGAATCAACCGAAGGTGCTGCAATCGCTGCTGTAAACGCTGATAAGACTGAAGGTGTTGTTATTACCTTGAACTGTGAAACAGATTTCGTAGGTAAAAACGAAGGTTTCGTAAAATTAGCTACTGATTTAGCTACTTTGGCACTTCAATTCGATTCAAAAGAGGCTTTCTTAGCAGCTGATTTCAACGGAATTACGGTTTCTGAGAAATTAATCGAACAAACAGGTGTTATCGGTGAGAAAATCGAAATCGGTACGTTCGAGAAATTAAGCGGTGCTTTCGTAGGAAGCTACATCCACGCAGGTAACAAAATTGCAACCATCGTTTCGCTTTCTGCAAACGTAGAAGGAGCTGAAGAAGCGGCTCGTAACGTAGCGATGCAAGCTGCTGCAATGAACCCAATTGCTTTAGATGAGGCTGGTGTTGACCAAGAAACCATCGATAAAGAAATTGAAATTGCTAAAGATTTGTTACGTCAGGAAGGTAAGCCAGAAGCAATGATCGAAAACATTGCAAAAGGTAAATTGGGACGTTTCTTTAAAGACAATACTTTGGTGAACCAAGATTACATCAAAGACGGTGAACTTAGCGTAGCTAAATACGTGAAAACAGTTAACCCAGATCTAGTAGTAACTGGATTTAAGCGTGCTGCTTTAGGTTAATTAGTTCCCGCTATAAAACAAAAAAGGCTTTCGAAAGAGAGCCTTTTTTTATGGGGTGAATTGAATGCTGATTTTGTAAAAGTGATTTTACTAGGCTTGGTATTATTTCATTTGTAATATTGCAATATTATCTCTTGTTAAAACTTTAAAATCAATACGTTATTTTAATTTTTCGAGCATCAAAACTTTCTTTTTCGCTCAAAAAAAATATAACGTATAACCGCTCCTTGATAGAAATTCTAATGTAAAATATTGTTTCAAAATTTTTGACACATCCATAAGAAAATATCCTAATGCGCCTCCAACCAATTCTTACCCACACCCATTTCTACTTCTAACGGAACCGTTAAGCTAGCCGCACCTTCCATCTCCGCTTTCACAATTTGCTTTACTACTTCTAATTCCGATTCCAACACATCAAAAACCAATTCGTCGTGTACTTGCAGCAACATTTTCGATTGTAATTGCTGAGCCGCAAACGCCTTGTGAATACGTATCATCGCAATTTTGATAATATCAGCTGCCGAACCTTGTATCGGCGCGTTTACCGCATTGCGTTCCGCGGCACCACGCACCACCGCGTTTCCTGAATTGATGTCTTTTAAATACCTGCGTCGACCGAAAATCGTTTGCGCATAACCCAAATCGCGGGCGTGCTCAATCTGGTCGTTGATGTAGGTCTTTAATTTGGGATAGGTTCGGTAATACGCGTTAATTAAATCGGCACTCTCCGTTCGCGATAACGTAGTTTGGTTGCTCAATCCAAAGGCCGACACGCCGTAAATAATTCCAAAATTCACGGTTTTGGCATGGCTTCGTTGCTCGCGTGTTACTTCTTCTACCGGAATATCAAATACTTTCGAAGCTGTAGAACGGTGAATGTCCTCGCCGTTTCTAAACGCTTCAATCATCGTATCTTCTCCGCTTAAAGCTGCAATGATGCGCAATTCAATCTGACTGTAATCCGCACTCAACAACACGTGCTTGTCGGAACCCGCCACAAATGCTTTTCGGATTTGACGACCGCGTTCGGTGCGAATCGGGATGTTTTGCAAATTCGGATTGTTCGAACTCAAACGTCCGGTTGCCGCTACAGCTTGCATATAATCGGTGTGAATCCGACCCGTTTTCGGATTTACCTGCGTCGGTAGTGCCGTAACATACGTACTTTGTAGTTTTACCAATTGACGCCAATCGAGTATGTCTTGTACAAACGGACTCGTAAGCGCCAAATACGACAATATTTCTTCGCCTGTGGCGTACTGTCCGGTTTTCGTTTTCTTTTGCTTCGCACCGCCAATTTTCATTTTATCGAACAAAATTTCGCCCAATTGTTTTGGCGACGCTAAATTGAAGGTTTCGCCTGCCGTTTCGTAAATCTTGCGTTCCAACGAACTGATTTCCGTAGCAATTTCCGATTCCATTTCTTTCAAGAAAGCAATGTCGAGTTTCACGCCCGTTAGTTCCATATCGGCCAACACAGGCATCAGCGGCATTTCGATCTCCGTAAACAGTTTCGTTGTTTCCGATTCTTGTAATTTGGGTTCAAAAACGTTCTTCAATTGCAAAGTTACATCGGCATCTTCGGCGGCGTATTCTTTAATCACTTCTACATCGACTTCGCGCATCGATTTCTGATTTTTACCTTTCTTTCCAATCAGCGTTTCAATCGAAACCGGCGCGTAATTCAAATAGGTTTGCGACAATACATCCATGTTATGACGCATGTCTGGGTTTATCAAGTAGTGCGCCAACATGGTATCAAAACAAGGTTCGGCAATCGTAACACCGTATTGTGCCAAGATTTTTAAGTCGTATTTTATATTCTGACCCACTTTTTCAATTGTGGTATTTTCCCAAAACGCATCAAAATAATGTACTTCGGCTTCGGCTTGTTCCCGATTTTCGGAAATAGGCACGTAATACCCTTTCCCTTTTTCGGTAGAAAACGATAGGCCAACTAATTCGGCTTGCTGCACGTCGATTCCGGTGGTTTCCGTATCAAAACTTACGGTTTTTTGCTTGAGCAAATGGTCGAGCAACAGTTTCTTGGCAAAGTCTGTATTTACCAATTGGTAGTGGTGTTCGGTGTTTTCAATGTTTTGGTACAAGCTGTAACCGGTGGCGCTTTCCATATCGGTATCGCCGCCAAATAGGTCGATTTGTCCCGTGAGATTTGGTTTGGCTTTGCGGTACAGTTGCGCTTCTTTCTGTTCGGTGGCGTTGTTTACAGCCGAGAAGTCGGTTCGAAAAATTACATCGAATTGTTCGGCCATACGGCGAAATTCGAGTTCGTGAAACAGCGCTTGCGTTTTTTCGAAATCGGGTTTGCTCAGTTCGTAGTCGGTTTCATTAAAGGTTACGGGGCAATCTACCAAAATGGTCGCGAGTTTTTTCGAAAGTATTCCCAGTTCGGCATTAGCTTCAATGTTTTCTTTCATTTTCCCTTTAAGCTTGTCGGTGTTAGCCAACAAATTTTCCATAGAGCCGAATTCGGCGAGCAGTTTTTTTGCAGTTACTTCGCCCACGCCGGGAAGTCCGGGAATGTTGTCTACAGAATCGCCCATCATGCCTAGAAAGTCGATTACCTGTTCCGGACGTTCTACGCCAAAGCGTTCCTGCACTTCTTTTATGCCCCAGATTTCGATACCGTTGCCCATTCGTGCGGGTTTGTAAATAAATACGTTTTCGGTTACGAGCTGCGCAAAATCTTTATCGGGCGTAACCATAAACACCTGATAATTCTGTTGTTCGGCTTGTTTAGCGATGGTTCCAATCAAATCGTCGGCTTCGCAACCGGCTAGTTCGATGATCGGAATGTGCATGGCGCGTAAAATGTCGTGTATGTACGGAATGGCAAGGCTTATGGCTTCGGGCGTTTCGTCGCGATTGGCCTTGTATTGCGGAAACATTTCCGTGCGCACCGTACTTCCTTCTTTATCAAACGCTACGGCCAAATGATCGGGTTTTTCGCGCTTAATGATGTCGAGTAATGAATTCATAAAACCTACAATTGCCGAAGTATTCATGCCCTTGGAATTGATGGTTGGGTTTTTAATAAAAGCGTAATATCCTCTGAAAATCAAGGCATAGGCGTCGAGTAAGTACAGGCGTTTTTTGGTTTCCATTTCAAAAATTAAAGAAAGTAAAGGTATTTAAATTTTGATACCCTTACTCGCAAGATACGACCGATGAAGCATTCTTTTTTGTTTTTGGGCGCGCCGGCAAACGAGTCGTCGCTGCGCTAAAATTATTCACGCCGTCACGTGTTTCGTTCTATCTTTTTTGCATACGAATAGTGGAAAAACCGTAGCGCAAAAAAGGATGCCACTCCACCCGTTCGCGCGGGAAAGTTCGAAAGTGAAAAAATGAAAAAAAGCGAAAAAATGGAAAAATAGAAAAAGGGAGGAAAGCGAAAATTGAAAAAACACATTTGCTATAAGCTCCCCTAATCGCTCCAGAACCAACGAATTTTGGGTCAGGGAGGGAACATGAAACGTAAAATAGTGAATTCATCGAAGTCTATTCCGATAGCTATCGGAACTCGTGTCTATCCCGATGGCTATCGTGTCTAGCTTCTCAAAACGATACGTAAAGTGGTGAACTCATCAAAGTCTTAATACTTAATACTCCCATCTTAATACTACAAAAAACCTCTTTGTGAACTTTGCGTAAATCTTTGCGTTCTTTGCGGTTAAAGCAACCATTTATGTGAACAAGTGTTCGCTTATTGTATTGTGGTTCACCACGCGAGAGGACTCGCGCAGCAGCGAAATACGAAACCTAAACTCTTCTTTTTTCGGTCGGATTAAAGAAACGATACGTTAAGTGGCAAATTCATCGAGTCTAGCTTCTATTCCGATAGCTATCGGAACTCGTGTCTATCCCGATGGCTATCGGGACTAGCTTCTCCAAAAAGATACGTTAAGTGGTGAATTCATCAAAGTCTTAATACAAAAAACCCCTTTGCGCCCTTTGCGTAAATCTTTGCGCTCTTTGCGGTTAAACATACATTAAATTCAGGCGCTGAGGGAGCACAATGTTTCACAAAGTTTTTCACAATTTTTCACAAAGTTATTCCTTCGACGAGCTCACGTACCAGCTTTTTAAGCGCACAGAAAACACTGAACCTCACAGAATTTTACGCAATAGGGTACCGTTGAGGAAACCACAGAATGTGTCAAGCCACCAAAAAATCGCACCAGCCTTCGACAGGCTCAGGCGACGACGATACGTGGGTTAGAGCGGGGACATTAAACGTAAAATGGCGAACGGCGCGATCCCGATTGCTATCGGAACTAGCTTTCAAAAAAAATCAGCCTTCGACAAGCTCAGGCACCCACGATACGTGGGTTCAGTAGGGCAAATCGACACGTAAAATAGTGAACGTCACAAATTCTATTCCGATAGCTATCGGAACTCGTGTCTATCCCGATGGCTATCGGGACTAGTTTCTCAAAAAAAATCCCTCAAGCCTTCTAGAATATTGTTTTTTAGTTAAATATTTTGGAATGCTCGAATATCAAACCGTGTTTAACCGTTACTTTGCCGAAAATTTTTACTGTGGTTCGTTGGATTATTCTTCTGCTAATCTTTGGTTTAATTGAACTGTATGCCTTTCAAGCATTCAAAACAGTCAATAAAGACAAAGGTTTTATCATTTCGTATCTCGTAATTTCTATTGCTATAGTCGGAATTATCTTCTACGGTTTTACGCAGTTCGATCGCTCGGTAGGGCAAAATCGGATGTCGCTTTTTACACTAGGATTAATGCTGGTCATTTACGTTCCCAAAATGCTTATTGGTTTAGTGCTTTTTGGCGAAGACTTATTCCGCGTATTTTGCGCCATTTCGCGCTATTTCGTGGATTACGATTCAAACACACCAGCCTTGCCCGAGCGCCGAAAATTCATCAGCCAGATTGCCCTCGGCCTTGCCGCCATACCGTTTGCTAGTTTAATTTACGGCATTTTTGAAGGAAAGTACAACTATAAAGTAATTACTACTAAACTGCATTTCCCGGATTTGCCTGCGGCCTTCGACGGTTTAAAAATCACCCAGATTTCCGATGTACACAGCGGTAGTTTCGATAATCCCGAGAAAATTGAATACGCAATCGACTTAATCAATCAGCAAGAAACCGATTTAATTCTCTTTACTGGTGATATCGTAAATACACACGCTACCGAAATGCATCCGTGGATTGACACCTTCAAAAAAATAAAACCACACAGATTCGGAAAGTTTGCAGTGCTGGGGAATCACGATTACGGCGAATACGTTTCTTGGCCGTCGCAACAGGAAAAAGAAAAGAATTTTTCAGACATCAAAAAGTTGTACGGCGATATCGACTTTAAACTGCTGTTGAACGAACACACTTCGATTAACAAAGACGGGGAAGCTTTGCACATTGTTGGCGTTGAAAATTGGGGCAAAAACTTCAAACAAGCGGGCGATTTGGGTAAAGCTGTTTCCGGATTGGATCGCGACGCATTCAAGATCTTAATGTCGCACGATCCATCGCATTGGGAATACGAAGTTAAAACGCATCCGTCGAATGTGCATTTAACTTTGTCTGGACACACGCACGGCTTGCAGTTTGGGATTGAAATTCCTGGATTTTTCAAATGGAGTCCGGTGCAATACGTGTACAAACAATGGGCAGGTTTGTATGAGCATGAGAATCGTAAAATATACGTAAATCGCGGTTTTGGCTTCCACGCGTATCCGGGTCGTGTTGGCATCTGGCCCGAAATCAGTGTTTTTGAACTAAAAAAGGGCGAAAAACCGGCGTAATACCGAAAAAACATATATTTGTACTATCAAGTTTAATTTTTTGCAGTAATGTCAAAATTTGGAGAACTGATTAGCGCGCCGATTCCGGTCTTAATCGATTTTTATACCGAGTGGAACGAACAGTCTACTTCTATGCACCCTGTGATCAGAGATGTGGCGGCTGCATTGGGCGATAAAGCCAAAGTCATCAAAATCGATGTCGATAAAAACCAAGAATTAGCCGAAGCGCTTCGCATCAAAAACGTTCCTACGTTAATGATTTACAAAAGCGGGCAAATGGTTTGGAGACAATCGGGTGAACTTGATGCAAATAGCATTATTGCCATCGTTCAAGAACAAGTCTGAGCTAACGCTACAGCTTTAAAACCTTTTTGCTGAAGAAATTCTAAAGTTCTCGGCAACGCATACCGCAAGTTTTTTTCTGCTTTTAAACTGTCGTGAAAAATCACGATACTTCCATCTTCAATATTGTTTAGCACGTTTTCTAAACAGTTCTCTGGACTAATTTGCGTGTCGAAATCGGCCGAAAGTACGTCCCACATTATTATTCGCGTTCCGAGCTTTTCCAATTGTTTGCGTTGCGAACGCCGAATTTTCCCGTAAGGCGGTCGAAATAAAGTAGTTTTCGTGTCTAATTGCTTCTGGCAATCTTCAAATTCCTGAATATATAGACTTGAATCGGTTTTCCAGCCGTTGGCGTGTGTTTGCGTATGGTTGCCAATGCTGTGGCCCTGTGCTCGTATCTTGTCGTAAACGGTTCTGTGCCGATTTACATTTTCGCCGATGCAGAAGAAAGTGGCTTTCGCCTGAAATTGTTCGAGTTGTTCCAAAACCCAGTCGGTTACGCCCGGTATGGGTCCGTCGTCGAAAGTCAGGTATACCAATTGTTCGCCCGCCGGCATTTTCCAGACAAAGTGCGGAAAAAGCCAGCGTACAAACCGACTCGTTTTAACCCAGTACCACATTACTCATTGTCGCGCTGAAAACGACCAAACTTCCCGTTCCAGCTGTTAAAAGTAGTCTTCGACTTTTCGTAGTATGCAGGTTCGTCGTATTTTTTAACGAGCTGCAAGACACTTCGGTATCGTTCGATGGCAGCTACCACTTCGTAGTATAAATCCATTTGTTCGGAAGCGGTAAGCGATTGGAAATACTGTAATTGATCTTGATACTTCGCCGCAAGTTGTTCGTATAATTTTCGTCCTTCAGCGCGCTTGCCCAGTTTATAATAGGCTTCCACGTAAGTGTCGAGCAACGAATAATAGCCAAAATACTCAAAAGGCATATTTTTCATAGCGATATCAACCACTTCGGCAGCTTGAGCATTTTTACCTTCTTCAATTAAAGCAGAAATCAAACGCGATAAATTAGTTCGGTACGTCAGCGAGTTTTTGCGCGTTTCCGGATCGTGGTAAATATCAGGACTTCCGCTATTGCCCCATTCCCAATTCTTAACAATCTTGTACATTTTGTCGGTATCAATTTTCCCCATATCCAACACACTTGCGTCTTTTGCAACAGGTGTTTTCACAGGAACTAACTTAAATACAATACCGTCGAGTTGTAGATAATCTTTCATCCAGAGGTAATCGTCATCGCCAAAACTGCCACCAGTAAAGTAAATCGGACGCTTCCACTGATTGTTTGCCACAATGTCGAGCATCATCACCCGATTTTTATACAGTGCTTGTCCTTTGATGTCGAAATCGATGAAATCGACAATGCTGTCGCGATCTTTTTCCGAAACCACCTTATTGGCAATAACCGCGTTCTTATCGATATTGAAACGTACTTTATTAGTTGGATAGAAGTGTAATTTCTGACCGTTTTTAAGTTCAATAAGCGTGCGTTCGTCGTCGGTTGCTAAGAATTTGATAAAGTCTTGTAAAGCCCAACGCGCATCAGTTCGGTCGGTGAAGACAGAATAATCCAATTTGTCACCCACGTATTGTTTGTGGGTAAAGCTAATGGGCAAAGGTTCCGATTCGTACGCTTTGGCTTTCATTTGATCGATGTACCAATCCATATGCAACAAACTGGTGTTTACAATACGAACATCGGTTCTATAACCTTCTACTTCTTGTGCATACCAAAGTGGGAAGGTATCGTTATCGCCAATGGTAAATAAAATGGCGTTTGGTTCGCAAGACGATAAATACGCTTTGGCCATCGCTACCGCAGTGTATTTGTTGCTGCGGTCGTGATCGTCCCAATTCTGACTCGCCATCAAAACCGGTGCACCCAAAAGTGTGGCAACAAATACGGCAGGAACAGCAATTTTAGAAGATACCGCTTTACGTGCGTAATCAATAAGTCCGTACACACCGTAGCAAATCCATAATGCAAAAACGTAGAACGATCCTACAAGAGCGTAATCGCGCTCACGTGGTTCAAACGGACGTTCATTCAAGTAAATCTTCAATGCCAAGCCTGTGAACAAAAACAAAATAAGCAACACGTAAAAGCTTTTCACGTCGCGATTCGCATGGTAAATCATGCCCAGAATCGCCAAAATAAACGGAATAAAATAATAGGTATTTCGTCCTTTGTTGTTTTTAGCGTCTTGCGTAAGCGAATCCTGATTGCCCAATCGATACGAATCTACCGCATTGATACCGCTGATCCAGTTTCCATCTTGCGTGTCGTAATTGCCTTGAATGTCGTTTTGACGTCCGGTGAAATTCCACATCAGATAACGCCAGTACATATATCCAAATTGGTATTCAAACATAAATCCAATATTGTCGCCAAACGAAGGGCGTTCCACGATTAGGTAATCGCTGTATGCTTTTAAGAATTCGGCATAGCCTTCCATATCCACCTGACCTTGAGAGTAGGCTTGTCTGAATTCAGAAATGATTTGAACCAATTCAGCTTCTTCAGAATATTCCGGATTAATTCGGAACTCAAGCGGATGCGTAAACGTCATGTAATTCTTTGCGTGCTCGGTACTCCACATACGTGGCAAGATCGACTTGTGCGCAGACGAACTGTTTTGCTCTGCGTTTTTATAATTGTTGGTAATGATGTACTTACCTGTCGTGTAATCGCGTTCGTAATTTGGCGCTTTGTCTTTGTAGGGCTCTTCTTCATCTAAACCGGCATACATATCCGAAAATTGCGGTCCGTAGAAAAGCGGATTAATACCATATTGCTCACGGTTGTAATACGCCAGAAGTTCGCGCGCATCCGAAGGCTTATTTTCGTTAATCACCGTGTTTGCATTTGCACGAATCGGAAGCATCATCCAGGTCGAGAAACCAATCAATATAAAAAGCACACTTAAAATCAGTGTGTTCCACTTCGGTAAATCTTTTTGTTTGGTATAACGCAAACCGAAATAGAATAAACCAATTAAAACTACGGCTACGAAAATGGTACCCGAATTAAAAGGTAATCCGAGGCTGTTTACCATAAATACTTCGGTGTTTCCGAACAAAGCCATCGTCCACGGAAGTAACAACTTGAAGATAAACAACAAAACCGAAACCACCACAATATTTGCGATGATGAAGTTTTTCGTAGTTACTGCAGGATATTTTTTAAAGAAATATAAAAATCCGATTGAAGGAATGGTAAGCAAAGCCATAAAGTGGATTCCGAAAGACAATCCAATGACGAGCGCTATAAGCAACAGCCATTTGTTTCCGCGCGCTTTGTCTAAGTCTTGCTCCCAACGCAATCCCAACCAAAACAGTAATGCAATTAATAGCGTTGCCATGGCGTAAACCTCAGCTTCAACGGCATTATACCAAAAACTGTCGGAAAAAGTAAAAGCCATCACGCCAACAAACGAAGCGGCTAAAATCGCCCAACCATCTACGGTACTATCAGTTTTATCGGTCAATGCCACGAGTTTTCGAAGCAAAATAGTTGCCGTCCAAAACATGAATAGCACGGTAAAAGCACTCGAAAACACCGACATCATGTTAATCATCAATGCCACGGTCTGATTATCTGGAGCGAACGTCGAGAAAAAAGCACCCATCATTTGGTATAAGGGTGCGCCGGGCGGGTGTCCAACCTCTAACTTTGCCGAGGTTGCAATGTATTCGCCGCAATCCCAAAAGCTCATCGTAGGCTCAACAGTTAGCGAATAAACGAGCAAGGCGATGGCAAAAGATAGCCAGCCTCCAATTGTATTCCATTTTTTAAATTGCTGTTCGCTCATAAAAACACGTGATTTTTGCGCTACAAAGAAACGATTTCTTGCCGCATTACAACAACTTACACACATTTTCTAAGCCGTATTAAGTAAGTTTTAACGCAAAAATTTTATCCTTTTTGAAATAAATATTTTGAAACATTTGGAAGTATTGAGATTTGTTATAAATTTGCACTCGCATTACGCAAAACTGGCCTATGGTGTAATGGTAACACTACGGTTTTTGGTGCCGTCTTTCTAGGTTCGAGTCCTAGTGGGCCAACGAAAAGTCCTCTCAATTTTTGAGAGGATTTTTTTTTGGGTGTTTCGCCGCCCCGTCCTAAACCCAACCGCGCCGCCACGCTTTCCGCTGCAACTCCTCGCTGCCAATCGGTAGTGGAAATCAGGTTTTCGGCAGCTGCGGGGTTTTCGCTGCAATCGTTAACACAGGCAATCGTTACCAAAGAAACGTTTCTTCAAAAAAAAGACCAAACGATGCGTCTGGTCTTTTAAATGCGGTATTAAAAATTTAGATCTTGAATGTCACTACTGGTCGAACCGCATGGTTTACCAAATCTTCAGAGATACTTCCGTTAAAGAAATGCGCAAATCCCGTGCGTCCGTGTGTACTTACACCAATAACATCGGCATCAATTTTATTCGCAAAATTCAAAATGCCCTTTTCCACGTTGGTGTCGTTGTAAATATGCAACTGATGTTTTGGAAGCGAAAATTCTTTGATGAAATTTTTCATGATATCTTCAGCTACATGCGTTGGTTTGAAGCTGTTCGGCGTATTAATCATTACCAAATGCAATTCAGCATCAAAAATACCAGCAAGTTCAATCAGCTTTTGGAAAGGCTTGCGGATTTCAGAAGAAAAATCGGATGCAAAAACAAATTTATCTGCCGTAAAGGTGTCAACGCGATTCTTAATCACCAAAACAGGTACGTCAGAGGTGCGAACAATTTTTTCGGTGTTCGATCCAATCAGTAGTTCTTGGAAACCAGAAGCGCCATGTGATCCCATAACAATTAAATCAACAGCGTGTTCTTTGCTGTAAGAAACAATGCCTTCAAAGGCTTTTTCAATGCGTGTTGCCGTAGTTACTTTAATGCCTTCGAGCAACGCTTCGTCTTTTAAATCTTCCAAACGGTCGTCGGTTTTCTTCAGAAATAACATGACTTCCGGAATGTTAACGCCGCTGTTTACGGCATCGTTCATATGAGTAGGTAAATCGAGCAAGTTTAAAATGAAAAGCTCAGAACCGGTTTTGCGACAAAGCTGCGCAGCAACTTCCAAAGCATAATGAGCATGGTCAGAAAAATCCGTAGGGACAAGTATTCGTTTCATAAAGAATGAAAATTTATTGATTATTGGTTTTCACAATAAAGTTACGAAATTATTGTGCGTAAACGGATGTTTTTGATTTTTAAAAATTTACCGTATCTTTGCACCGTTATTTACGAAAACGGGATAATGAGGGAAGCGCAGCTTCCCTCTTTTATTACAATATGGATTTTAAAAAAACAGTTCAGGATTTATTAGACCAAGCGCTCGCCGAACGGGCCGACTTGTTTCTAATTGATTTGAAAATTAGTGATTTAAATAAAGTTGAGATAACAATTGATGGCGATAAGGGTGTAACTTTGCAGGATTGCATCGACATTAGTAGAGCTGTTGAACACAATCTCGACCGCGAAGCCGTAGATTTTGCCATCGATGTAGCGTCGGCTGGTGTAGGTTCTCCACTAAAAAACGTTCGACAATACAAGAAAAATGTAGGAAGAACGCTCAAAGTGAAAACCGAAACTAAAGAGATCGAAGCAACTTTGGCAGAAGCAAACGATGAAAACATAAAACTTTCTTGGTCCGCTCGCGAGCCAAAAAAGATAGGTAAAGGAAAAGAAACGGTTCAACACGAACTGATCTTACCTTACGCCGAGATCAAACAAGCAATAGTGACCATAACATTTTAACAATATAGAATTTTTAGTATGGAGAATTTAGCATTAATCGAGTCGTTTTCGGAATTTAAAGACGATAAACTGATTGATCGCGTAACCCTGATGGCAATACTCGAAGATGTATTTAGAAATGCACTCAAAAAGAAATTCGGCTCCGACGAGAATTTCGATATCATCATCAATCCTGATAAAGGAGATATGGAAATCTGGCGCCGACGCGTAATCGTTGCCGACGACGATCTCGATCTTGAAAACGAAGAAATTACCCTTACTGAAGCGCGTAAAATTGAGCCCGATTTCGAAATCGGTGAAGAAGTTTCCGAAGAAGTGAAGCTAATCGACCTCGGAAGACGAGCTATTCTCGCTTTACGCCAAAACCTGATTTCAAAAATTCACGAACACGACAACACCAATCTTTACAAGCAATTTAAAGATCTTGTCGGTGAAATCTATACTGCCGAAGTACACCACGTTCGTCCGCGTGTAGTTATCTTAGTTGACGACGACGGAAACGAAATCGTACTTCCAAAAGAAAAACAAATTCCAAACGATTTCTTCCGCAAAGGAGATAACGTACGTGGAATCATCGAAAGCGTGGAATTGAAAGGCAACAAGCCACAAATTATCATGTCGCGTACCTCTGAAAAATTCTTGGAGAAATTGTTCGAACAAGAAATACCAGAAGTTTTCGACGGTTTAATCATGGTGAAAAATGTAGTGCGAATTCCGGGCGAAAAAGCAAAAGTAGCTGTGGATTCTTACGACGATCGAATCGATCCTGTAGGCGCTTGCGTAGGTATGAAAGGTTCTCGAATTCACGGTATCGTTCGCGAATTAGGAAACGAAAACATCGACGTGATTAACTACACAACCAATACGCAGTTGTATATTACTCGTGCCCTTTCGCCTGCAAAAGTTTCGTCGATTAAAATCGATGAAAACAGCAAGCGTGCCGAGGTTTTCTTGAAGTTAGATGAAGTATCGAAGGCAATCGGACGCGGCGGGCACAACATTAAACTGGCGGGATTACTTACAGGTTACGAACTTGATGTAATTCGCGAAGGCGTTGCTGCCGACGAGGAAGACGACGTAGAATTGACAGAGTTTTCAGATGAAATCGATGGCTGGATCATCGACGAATTCGCAAAAATTGGTCTTGATACGGCAAGAAGCGTACTTAAACACGACATTAACGACTTGGTTCGCAGAACGGATCTTGAAGAAGAAACAATCCGCGAAGTATTTAAAATTCTGAGAGAAGAATTTAGCAACTAACAACTACAACAACAACACAACGGACACCTTTAAATAAATTTATGTCTGAGGAAAGAGTAATAAGAATAAATAAAGTTTTACGCGAATTCAATATCTCGCTAGATAGAGCTGTTGAATTCTTGAAAGAAAAGGGAATTGCCATCGATGCAAATCCGAATGCCAAGATTTCGAATACTGAATTCGAGATTTTGCACAAACAGTTTGCCGGCGATTTAGCCAACAAGGAAGCCTCAAAAGAAGTAAGCGAAGAAAAACGCAAGGAGAAAGAACTCCTTCGTTTAGAGCGCGAACGCGAAATTGAGGAAAAGCGCAAAGCTGATGAAGCAAAACTGCGTCAGCAGCAAGAGGTTATTAAGGCAAAAGCCAATGCGCCAACCATTAAACAAGTTGGTACCATCGACTTAAATCCGAAAAAGCCAGAACCTAAACCTGCCGCCGCCGCTGCACCTGCACCTGCGCCAGCAGCACCGGTTGCACCTGCGCCAAAACCTGTGGAAACGCCAAAGGTTGAGGCACCACAACCTGTTAAGGAAGAACCAAAAGTTGAAGCGCCTAAGCCTGTTGCCCCTGAACCAGTTGCGGCAGCACCAGAAGTGGTAACGCCTACTCCAGAAACGCCTGCAGCTCCGGCTGAAGAGACTTTTCAAACGCAATATGTGCAGCTTAGCGGTACTACTTTCACCGGAAAAACAATCGATCTTTCTCAGTTCAATAAACCGAAAAAGAAAAAAGAAGATACCAAACCAGATGCGTCGAACGATCCGAACAAAGGCAAACGTAAACGCATAACACCAGCTCCAGGCGCTAAGCCCGGAATGGGAAGCGGGCAACGTATCGTTCCAAATAGCGCACAAAATAAACCGGGTCAACGTCCTGGTTTTGTTAAAGGACAGCGTCCGGCTATCACACCGAAAGTTGAGCCTACCGAAGAAGAAGTTAAAAACCAGATTCGCGAAACGCTAGAAAAACTGCAAGGAAAAGGAAACAAATCCAAAGCAGCGAAGTATAGAAGAGATAAGCGCGATAGCCACCGACAAAAATCAGACGATGAGCAAAGAGCTATCGAAGAAGGTAGCAAAATTCTAAAAGTTACTGAGTTCGTTACTGTAGGTGAGATTGCGACAATGATGGACGTGCCGATCACAAAAGTAATAGGTACTTGTATGTCGCTCGGAATCATGGTTACCATGAACCAACGTTTGGATGCGGAAACGCTAACCATCGTTGCCGATGAGTTTGGCTTTGAAGTACAATTCATCACTACCGACATCGAAGAAACACTAGAAGTTGTTGAAGATCGTCCGGAAGATTTAGTAACTCGTGCGCCGATTGTAACCGTTATGGGTCACGTTGACCACGGTAAAACATCCTTGCTTGATTACATTCGTAAAGAGAACGTTATTGCCGGTGAATCGGGTGGAATTACCCAGCACATTGGTGCTTACGGCGTAACACTCGAAAACGGTCAGAAAATCGCATTCCTAGATACACCAGGTCACGAAGCGTTTACCGCGATGCGTGCACGTGGAGCGCAGGTTACCGATATCGCTATTATTGTGGTTGCTGCCGACGACGACATCATGCCACAAACCAAAGAAGCCATTTCGCATGCACAAGCAGCTGGTGTACCAATTATTTTCGCCATCAACAAAATCGATAAGCCAAACGCAAATCCAGAGAAAATTAAAGAGCGTTTAGCCGGAATGAATTTATTGGTTGAAGATTGGGGTGGAAAAATCCAATCGCAAGATATTTCAGCTAAAGTAGGAACTGGAGTTCACGAACTTTTAGAGAAAGTACTGCTTGAGGCTGAAATCTTAGAATTAAAAGCAAACCCAGCTAGAACCGCACAAGGAACTGTTGTGGAAGCGTTCTTAGATAAAGGAAAAGGGTATGTATCAACTATCTTGGTGCAAACCGGAACACTTCGCGTAGGCGATTATATCCTCGCAGGTAAACACCACGGTAAAGTAAAAGCTATGCACGACGAACGCGGACACGTAGTTACCGTTGCAGGACCTTCGACTCCAGTATCTATTCTCGGACTCGACGGTGCACCAACCGCGGGCGATAAATTTGCTGTATTTGAAGACGAACGCGAGGCAAAAGCAATCGCTGCAAAACGTACACAATTGATGCGCGAGCAGTCGGTGCGTACTCAGCGTCACATTACCCTTGCAGAAATCGGAAGACGTATTGCTTTAGGTCAGTTTAAAGAATTGAACATCATCCTTAAAGGTGACGTGGACGGTTCTGTGGAAGCACTTTCCGATTCGTTCTCGAAATTATCGACTGAAGAAATTCAAATCAATATCATTCACAAAGGAGTTGGTGCCATCACCGAATCGGATGTGATGTTAGCTTCGGCATCGGATGCCATTATTATCGGATTTAACGTACGTCCGGCAGGTGCTGCACGTGCTTTAGCAGATAAAGAAGAAATCGATATCCGTAACTACTCAATCATTTACGACGCAATCGATGATCTGCGCGACGCGATGGAAGGTATGTTGTCGCCGGAAATGAAAGAAGAAATTACCGGTACAGCAGAAATCCGCGAATTGTTCAAGATTTCAAAAGTCGGAACGATTGCTGGATGTATGGTTACCGATGGAAAAATTTTCCGAAACAACAAAGTGCGTATTATTCGCGACGGCGTAGTAGTTCATACCGGAGATTTAATTGCCCTGAAACGCTTCAAAGACGACGTGAAAGAGGTAAGTAAAGGTTACGATTGCGGTATTCAAATCAAAGGTTTCAACGATATCGAACAAAACGATATTATCGAATCCTTCCAAGAAGTTGCCGTACGTAAGAAGTTGAAGTAATCAAACGTATATTTTGATATATTAGCTGCCTTAGGGCAGCTTTTTTTATGCCAGAAACGAAGCAGTTGGAAAAAAACGAAGCAGTTGGGGAATATTTTATCATGGGAATTGTCGTTATTCTCGGCATATGGATTCTATTCCTGTTTTATAACTTCGTTAGAGAAGTTTACGATTCGCTCCACAGTTATTTTTTCGATCGCATTCCGGTATCGCGGTTTGCGTTGCGTTTGCGGAAACTCTCTTTAGCCGACAGCGCAGTTTTGCAAAATACGATTCCGTTTTATAACCAACTTACCCAACGGCAGCAATTGTTTTTTAATCATCGGGTGGTTATCTTTTTAGAGCAGTACCGCATCCACGGCCGCGATATCAGCATTACCAAAGAAATGGCGTTAACGATTTCGGGGACGTATGTGATGCTAACATTTGGGTTTCGCGACTTTTTGTCGAAATCCTTCGAACGTATTGTGGTTTATCCCAGCGTGTACCCATCATCGGTTTCCGACGATTATCACAAAGGCGAGTTTAACCCAGCCACGAAATCGGTGGTGTTTTCGTGGGAAGATTTTCGAGATGGCCATGAAATTGAAAACGACAATTTGAATTTGGGCATACACGAGTTTACCCACGTTTTGCATTTCGATTCGATGCGCTTTCAGCATGCTAACGCGCGTTTGTTTAGAAAACACTTCAACAACATATTGGTTTTACTAACCCAAGACGACTACAGGCAAAAGATTGAAGAAACAGCTTTGTTTCGCGATTATGCAAAAACCAACGAGTTTGAGTTTTTGGCGGTTTTGGTAGAGCACTTTTTCGAATCGCCTGAACAGTTGAAAACACAGCTGCCAGAATTGTATTTTTCGGTGGCGCGTTTGTTGAACTGCGAAAGAAGCTAGAGAATTGCATTTGCAGAGTAACTCTTCACCGATATCAAAAGGCAGAATAGTTTTTATTTGGGCGGCATTTCGCGCTTTACGTTGCAATCCGCGCTTGCAGTTGCGGTTACGGCAATATTTGCTTGTAGCTTCCGTTGGTCGCTTCAATCAAATAGCCTTCACACGCAGCTGCTACGCCCGTATTTCCACTGTAATCGCGGCCGCGGGGAATGTGCTCAAGTAAACGCAAGTTGCGGTTACGGCAATATTTGCTTGCAGCTTCCGTTGGTCGCTTCAATCAAATAGCCTTCACACGCAGCTGCTACGCACGTATTTCCACTGCAATCGCGGCCGCGGGGAACGTGCTCAAGTAAACGCAAGTGCTTTAAAAAATCTTTTATACAAGACGTAATCTTAATCATTATAATTATCTACGTGCTATTTTAGTTTGTTAGCCATTTGTTATTTCGTAATAAAGTGAAAATAATTTACAGCCAACTCTCCCAGAGTTTAAAACTCTGGGAGAGTTGGCTGATTTATACATTCACGCACAAGGGATTGCAACGAAAAGCCGCAGCGAGAAACAGCCATTGAAGCTTGTTTTGGTGCGGCGACTAACAGAAGCCGCAACAAAACTTAGCTAATAACCTGAGTTTGATTAAAAATCTTTGTCAGATCGCTTTAAATCAAAAAATTGTGAAACTAAATAGCAATAAAAAGGAACTGTTTTCACGCTAAACAGATAAACGGCTGCCTACTTCGTTAGATTTTTTTGTGATACTACAGTATCCCAATAAAAATCTGCCTTGTATTCAACCTTTTATCTGTTTTCTGACCGCAATTTTTAAATCGAACTCAGGTTGAAACGCTGGAGTACGCTGCGCCTTGAAGTGAATACCAATTAGATTTATAAAATAGGCTTAAGAAAAAAGGTTGTTTTTAAGTCAGAACAATGCAAAAAAATGTTGCATAGCAGCGCTACGGAAGATTTTTTTAAAGCAGTTATGGCTTAAAAACATTTTTTTATTGGACTTTTTTATAAATCTAATTGGTATACAGCCCGACCTGCCGCATGCGCAATTTTCCACTAAATGAGCGGCAGGATGTGCCCATATAAATCTACCAAAAAATGGCGTAAAGTGCGGCGAGTATTCCCAAGATCATGAGCGTCCAAACGTTGAAGGCCGTCGAGGTTTTAAACATACCGGGTTCGATATCCAGACCTTTAGTTTCAACACCTTTGCGGGTTTCGTACAAACTAATTATCCACATGCCGAAAATGCAAATCAGGAATACAAATCCCATACGATCAACAAACGGAATCTCGTACACACCCGACGCATTCGGAACGGCAAAACCATACGGATACAGGAATTCTAACGAAACCACGCCTGGTAAGAACTTAAACAATACCGATAAGATAAATCCGCCGATAGTAGCAAACAATGCGGCATTGGCTGTTGTTTTTTTCCAGAAGAAGCCAAGGAAAAACATCGCAAAAATCCCGGGACTCACAAATCCGGTGTATTCCTGAATGTACTGAAATCCGCCTTTTTTGTCGATTCCTAACAAGGGCGCAACAATTACCGCAATAATCATGGCAACAATTACGGTACGTTTTCCAACGGCTACCAATTTGGCTTCGTCGGCATCTTTGTTAACACTCTTTTTGTAGACATCGAGCGTAAAAATCGTGGCAATGCTGTTGGCTTTCCCGGCAAGCGAAGCCACAATAGCGGCAGTTAATGCGGCAAACGACAAACCTTTTAAGCCGCTGGGCAATAAATTCAGCAGCGTTGGATAGGCTTTGTCTGGATTTACGCTACCGTCTTGCAAAAACTCGGTACCAAAGTAGCCATTTTGGTAGAGCACATAAGCCGCAATTCCGGGTATAACCACGATAAGCGGCATCAGCAACTTCAGGAAGGCAGCAAATAAAATACCGTTGCGGGCTGTTTTCATATCGGCGCCGAGCGCACGTTGCGTGATGTATTGGTTGCAACCCCAATAGTTGAGGTTTATGATAAGCATACCGCCAATTAAAACCGATAAGCCCGGCAAATCGATGTAGTTTGGGTTGGTTTTCTCGAAAATCATGTGAAAGTGATTGGGAGCAGCTTTTTGCATGAGTTGGAAACCGCTCACAATACCTTCGCCACCTAAATGCGTTGCCACTAAATCGAGTGCGAGGTAAGTAGTGATGAGTCCGCCCAGAATCAGGAAAAATACCTGAATTACATCGGTGTATCCAATTACTTTCATGCCGCCGAGGGTAATCATTATCGCAAAAAACGCCAGAAAGAACATACATAGATTAAGGTCTAAACCTGAAATTGCGTTAATAGCTAATGCACCCAGATATAAAATCGACGTTAGGTTTACCAAAACGTATAGAAGTAGCCAAAAAATAGACATGATCATGGCTACGTTTGCATTGTAGCGTTGGTTTAGGTACTGCGGCATGGTGTAAATCTTGTTTTTAAGATACACAGGAATAAAGAATACAGCAACGATAATGAGGGTAAGAGCCGACATCCACTCGTAGGTGGCAATGGCCAATCCCATTTTAAAACCCGAGCCGCTCATTCCAATAAATTGCTCGGCGCTGATGTTGCTGGCAATTAGCGAAGCGCCAATGGCCCACCACGTAAGCGATCCTTCGGCGAGAAAGTAGTCTTTGCTATCGGCCGTTTTCTGTTTTTTCTTTTTGTAGATGTACAATCCGTAGCCTACTATGATGAAAAAATAGAGGATAAAAACGGCATAATCTTGAAACGAGAGCGTGTTCATGGTTTTTGGTCTTTGTAGTGTTGGTTGGAAAGCGATTTTAGAATCTTGGCACTTTGCTCGGGCGTGATGTCGCGTTGAGCTTCAGCAAGCATTTCGTAGCCTACCATAAATTTTTTGACGTGTGCATTTCGCAACAAAGGCGGATAAAAGTGCATGTGAAACAACCATTCTTCGTGCGTTTCGCCGTCGGTTGGAGCCTGGTGAATACCTGCCGAGTAAGGAAACGAAGTTTGAAATAAGTTGTCGTATTTTACGGTTACAAATTTGAGCGCTTCCGCGAAAGCCAGATGATCGAATTCTGAAAATTCGGCAATGGATTTGTGATTTTTCTTGGAAAGCAACAGTGTTTCGTACGGCCAAGTTGCCCAGTACGGAACGACTACTACGAAAGAATTGTTTTCAAATAATACGCGCTCACCGGCTTTTAATTCTTCTTTAAGATAATCTGAAAGTAAGTTCGTTCCGTTTTCGGCGAAGTATTCTTTAAGTTGGTTTTGTGTGCGCTTTATTAAAGAAGGAATAGACTGTTGTGCCCAGATTTGTCCGTGTGGATGCGGATTGCTGCAGCCCATGATACTTCCTTTGTTTTCGAAAATTTGCACGTAGTTGATGTACGGTAAGCTGCCTAATTCCAGATATTGCAGCTGCCAAGTTTTACTGATTTCCGAAATATCGGTAACGGTCATTTCTGCTAAAGTTAGCGCGTGGTTCGGAGAAAAGCACACAACGCGATTTACGCCGCGTTCGGGAATCGATTTAAAGAATTGTGTAGATTTTGTTGGTTCTACGTTTTCGTTTAGCAATGCGGGAAAGTCGTTTTCAAACACATAACAATTGTCGTACATCGGATTTTGTTTTCCATTTGCACGGGTGTTTCCAGCGCAGAGGTAACAGTCTGGATCGTACGGTTTGCGTTCGCTTTGTGTTTGTGTCTCGGTTTGTCCTTGCCAGGGGCGTCCGGCTCGGTGTGGAGAAACCAGAATCCATTCGTCGAGCAACGGATTGTATCGTCGGTGTGGGTGTTGCAGTTTGTCGAATGCTACCATGTTTTCTTAATTTTCGCAGTCCCTTTTGAAATTTTTACGGGGTAGTATTTGAGTTCAATTCCAAATTCTCGGCTGTAGGCAGTTTTCAGCTGATTGATAAAATCGGGAACAGCCGCTTTCTTAATTAGGTTGATGCTGCAGCCACCGAATCCACCGCCCATCATGCGTGCTCCGAAAACCGCAGTATTTTTTTGCGCTTCGGCAACTAGGAAGTCGAGTTCCGGGCAACTTACTTCGTAGTCGTTCGATAATCCACGATGCGTTTCCGACATTAAACTTCCAAGTGTTTTGAAGTCTTTTTCGTTTAATGCGTCGGCGGCTCTGCCCACGCGAGCAATTTCGGCAATTACAAAGGCACATCTTTTTAACCGAACGGCGCCTAATTCTTCGGCAACAACGGCTAAATGTTCTGAAGTGCAATCTCTAAAATTCTGAACGTCGGGAAAGTGCTTTTGAATAATCGCAAAACTGCTTTCAACTTCTTGTCGGCGGTCGTTATAGCCCGAGGTTAAATGCGTATGTTTCACACAGCTGTCGATCAGCAGCAAGCAGTTTTCGTCGAGTTCGGCGTTGTAGTATTGGTAGGAAAGATCATCGCAATCGAGTTTGATAACCTGATTTTTCTTTCCGAAAACAGAGGCAAACTGATCCATGATTCCGCAATTCACACCTGCAAATTCGTGCTCGGCTTTTTGTCCCATCCGCGCAAGCGTTTCGCGAGTTAACCCCATGTCGAATAATTCGTTTAGGGCAAACGCCATTCCACAAGATACAGCAGCCGACGACGACAGGCCCGATCCCATGGGAATACTGCTGCTCAAAACCACATCAAAGCCAGAGAAGTGCAATTCGCGATTTTTTAATTCTTGAATGACACCAATCAGGTAGTTTACCCACGTTTTGTCTATGGGTTGGAGTTTTGTATTACTTTCAAATTCGTAGTAGTCGTTTAAATCGGCAGCAAAAAGCCGTATCGTCGTTCCAGCCGATTTCTTTACAGCGAAGCAAACGTATTTATTGATAGCAGCTGGCAAAACAAAGCCGTTGTTGTAATCGATATGTTCGCCGATTATGTTGATGCGTCCCGGAGAAAGGAATACGGCGTCGGGTTCTTGATGAAATTGGATTTTAAATTGTGAAACCGTATTTCGGATGAGTTTTTTCTTCATCGATAAGAGCACTTAGGGTAGTTGTTTTAGGGTAATTTTTGTTGTTTGTAACGTATTCGAGTATGCTTCGATGGTTATATCTCCAGCCGTTTTTCCCGCTTGTACAATCAGTTGACATTTGCCGTTAAAAGCGCTGCGTTGCCAAGTTCCAGGAGCGCATTGGTCGGGTTCGTGGCTGCTTGGGTCGCCATTACCCACACCCAATATTTTGGCATTTTCGCTTACGCGGAATTTAATTACGTTATCGGCAACCGGAACTTCCAATCCGTTTTTGTCGACGATCGATACATTGATGATGGCGAGGTCGGTACCGTTGGCGCGCATTTTTTCAATACTTGGCGTGAGTTTGATGGCAAACGGAGTGTCGGTTGTTTTTACTTGCGCACGAATGGTTTTACCTTTTTTGAGCGCAACTGCTTCCAGTGTTCCGGCTTGGTAGGGCACTTTCCATTTCAAGTGTCGGTTTCGAGGCATAATTTGTTTGCCAAGCGATTTGTTGTTGAGGAAAAGTTCTACTTCATCGGCGTTCGAATTCACCCAAACATCGATTTCCTGACCTACTTTATCAGGCCAGTTCCAGTGCGGAGAGATATGAAGTACATCTTCATCGGTCCACCAGCTCTTGTAATAGTAATAAATGTTTTTTGGGAATCCGCAAACATCCATAACGCCAAAATGCGAGTTAACGTTTGGCCATTGGTAGGGTGTAGGTTCGCCTCGGTAGTCGAAACCGGTCCAGATAAAACCGCCCAACCAGAAATCGTTTTCTGCGGCAAGCACCCACCATTCTTCGGCTCTGCTTGCCCACCAAGGAGCTGTGATGTCTTGATCGGGAACATAGGCGCGTTGTTTATCTACTTCGTAAATTCCACGAGTTGTTACCGTGCTTCCCATTTCAGTTCCGATAAGCGGTTGGTTCGGATGATCGCGGTGGTAATCGGCTACGGCATTTTGGCGGTAGTTGAATCCTCGGATCGGAATTACTTCGTTTATTCCGTTAAACTCATTCGGCATATCGGCAGCATAGGTAGAAGTTCGCGTTGGATCGAAGATTTTTTGTTGTGTTAATAAGGTTTGTGCGATTTTCTTTCCAGTTTCTGTTTTCTGAATCCAACCTTCTTCATTGCCAATCGACCAAAGAATAACCGACGGATGATTGCGGTCGCGCTTAATCAAACGCTCAAATTGGTTTAAGTATTCCGGACTGCTATTTAGTAAACGTTGTTCGTCCACAACGAGCATGCCCAAACTGTCGCAGGCTTCTAAAAGTTCGGGAGTTGGTGCGTTGTGGCTAGCGCGATAGGCATTGCTTCCCATTTCTTTTAGTAAGCGAAT
This sequence comes from Flavobacterium sp., assembly GCF_027490375.1. Lineage (GTDB taxonomy): Bacteria > Bacteroidota > Bacteroidia > Flavobacteriales > Flavobacteriaceae > Flavobacterium. The sequence continues at coordinate 52,922 of NZ_JAIXYH010000076.1, read as the reverse complement.
GCGGTAGTACTGTAAATCGTCGGGCATAGCGGCACCAACACCTGCATGATCTTGATGGTTGTTTGTACCTTTAATCTTGAATCTATTTCCGTTCAGCGAAAAGCCTTTTTTTACGTCGAATTCAAAACTGCGTACCCCAAATTTTACTTTCTCTTGGTGAATTTTCTGACCATTTTTTTCGACAACAACAACTGCACGATAGAGGTACGGATTTTCCAAATCCCAAAGTGTACAGTTGTTTAGTTTCAAATCGAATTTTGTCTCAATTTTTCGGTGCGTACCAATCTGTAAGTTCTTTTTAGAAGAACGCGTTAACTCTTTACCGTTGCGGTCGGTAATATAAGTGTACACAGAGCAATTATCGGAAGTTAGATTTTTGTTTTCTACCTCGAGTGCCACGGAGACGTTTGCTTTTCTGCCGGATGGCGTAGCAGTTACAAATACAGTATGCTGTGGAATGTGCAGTTTATTCGTTTCATGTAGCCATACGTGTCTGTAAATGCCGGCGCCTTCATAGAACCAACCTTCGTATTGTGTAGCGTCAACGCGAACTACGAGTATATTGTCTTCTCCGTATTTAAGATAATCGGTAACATCGTACGAAAAGCCGAGGTATCCACTTTGGTTTGTTCCTAAGTAAAAGCCGTTTAGCCAAACCGATGCATTTCTGAAAACACCATCGAATTGTATTTCAAACCGATTGTTTTTGGAATTGCTACTTACTTGGAATCGTTTGCGATACCAGCCAATACTGGTTTCGGGATACAATCCGCCAACGGGTTTAAAGCCGTGAGAAACCACATCGAAGTTGTCGGAATACACGAAAGGGAGTTTCACAGCCCAATCGTGCGGTAGCTGCACCTTGGTCCATGTTGTATCAACAAACTTCGGATCAATAGCTGTTTTTGCTGCGCCACCTGATTTCGAGAAAATTGTGGCTATGCTGTAATTGAAGTCTTTTTCTGCATGGGCAGCGTGTCCGAAATGAAACCGCCAGTCGTCGTCTAAAGATGTTCGTTTTTGTGAAAATCCGGTCCAAGTAAGTACTGTAAAAAGGAGTACTATCGAGCTAAGTTTCGACATAAGTTTAGTTTTTGAATGCGTTTAGTGCCGGTGAGGGTCGGCCGTCGTTTTGCCAAGCGCATAGTTTGTATTTGCTCCAACTTTCGGCACCTTGCGGCTCCCAATAAAGAACACCTAAGCCGTTGTTATTCGGAACGTTTTGTGTGGCTTTAATTGTGGCTTCGAGTAATTTGTAGGTGTTTTCAACTTGAGAAACTTCGCCACCAACTTCAACAATAAAAACCTTCTTATTGTACTTTTTGCTGAGGTTGATCATGTTGGTTTCTAAGTCTGTTATCGTTTCTGTGTAATCTTTCTTAATCCAAAACGGATAGTATGAAAGCCCGATGATGTCGTATTGCACTCCGTGTTTGGTAGCCTGATCGAAAAAAGCGTTGAACTTATCGATGTTGTTTCCTTCATCGACATGAACAATAACGCCCATGTTAGCGTCGACAGCTTTTGCAGCTCGATAGCCTTCGTTTAAAAGTTGCGCCAATTGTGGCCAGTTGTGCGTACAACCGTCTGGCCAAAGCATGCCTCCTGGAATTTCGTTTCCTATTTGAACCCATTCGGTAGTGACACCTGCTTTCTTGATAGCGGATAAGACGTCGTAAGTGTGATTGTACACGGCCATTTTTAGTTTAGGGAACGCTAATTTCTCCCATGCCTTTGGTTTGAATTGCTTTGCAGGATCTGCCCACGAATCGCTGTAATGAAAGTCGATCATAATTCTAAAACCCAATTTGCTTGCGCGCAAAGCCAATGCGACAGTTTCTTCTTTGCTGCAATGTCCGCTTTGCGGATTGTCGTTTGGATTCACAAATACGCGGAGTCGAACCGTATTCATACCGAGATCTTTCAGTATTTGAAGACAATCTGCTGGATTTCCTTTGGCATCTCTAAATACAAATCCGGTCGCTTCCATCTGCGGAAGCCAGCTCACGTCTGCTCCTTTTGCAAATTCATTGTTCGTTTGTGCTGAACTAGAAAAGTAGCTCAAAAGCAATAGTACCGGCAACCAATATTTCTTTTTCATAGCTATTAATTACGGTCTCTAAATTGAGTCATTACTGGCAGTGCATTGTTGTTAAAATCCCAAAGCGCTTGGTTTTCCCAAGATGAACCATTGCTTGCAGTATTTCCGCGAAACGCAACCCATTCTGCACCCCAATAACAAAAGCCAATCCCGTGAGATGATTGATTTACAGTGTTGTAGATAGTCGACATAAAGCCGCTTTGTCCAGACTCGGTTGCAGCAAATGCGGGAATCAACTGACTTGTTAGTCCCATAATGTTATTGGTGAAATCGTTAAATCCGAGGGTGAATGGGTAGGCGGTCTCAGCAATGACAACTTTCTTGTTGTATAAACCTCCCAGCGTGTTCATGGTTTGCATTAAGTCGCTTAAACTTTTTCCGTGCCAAATAGGGTAGTAGGAGAGTCCGATGTAATCGTAATCAAGATCTTTAACTTTTTCAAAAAACCAATCGGAACCGTTCATACCAGCGAAGTGCAGCATAATTTTAGTTTGTGTTGATTGCGCACGAACCGCTTCGATACCCGCCGATGCTAGCGCTTTAAAATTTGCTTCGTTTGTCGATAAGCGACCTTCCGGCCAAAGCATTCCGTCGTTGGTTTCGTTTCCAATTTGAATAAGGTCGGGTTTAATTTGCGTCATAATCTCGGTCGTGTAACTGGCAACGGCCGTTTTCAGTGCTTCGAGATTCATGTTTTGCCACGCTTGTGGTTTGGTTTGATGTCCGGGATCAGCCCAAGTGTCGGAATAGTGCACGGTTAACCAAACTTTTAAACCAGCTTGATGTACGCGGTCTGCAAACGTTTTTACTTCTTGAAAACTGCTGCTCGAGGTTTCAGGATTATTCCAAATACGAATTCTAATGTAGTTACAGCCCGCGTTTTTTAAGGTAATAATCGGATCTTCGGGTACGTTGTTGTTTTTGAAAATCGTTCCTTCGCTTTCGATCAATGGTAAAAACGACATGTCGGCTCCGCGAATGAATTCGTCGGTAACCACATCAGGTGGCGTGGTGTTCGAATTGTTCTCGGATGAGCACGCTGCAAACAGCGCTGCTAAACAAAAAATGGCAATCTTTTTCATATTCTATTCGGTTTTATTTGTTTTAAATTGGAAGATACTTTCGTGGAAATAGGTTTCGTGTGCTTGAATTATTGAGTTCGGAAAATGTTTTTGGTTGGGCGCGTCGGGATAGTTTTGTGTTTCAAAACAAATACCCGAAGTTTCACCATAGTTGGCAAAGTTCTTCCCAGCAAGGGTATTAAAGCAATTTCCTCCTACATATATATGTACTGCGGGTTGATTGGTAAATACGGTCAGCTTAATTTTTGTAGACGGACTGTACAGCACTGCTGCTAGAGGTTGAGCGAGCGTAAATGTATTGTCGATCGAACGCGGACAATTTTGAACCTCAGTGAAATTTAAGGCGGTATTTATTGTTGGCACAATCTTTCCTGTAGGAATACCGTCGGGTTTCGTTTCGAGATATGATTCCGAAAATACTTTTAGTTTTTGAGATAAAACCGACCGTCCATCGCCATCTAAATTGAAATAACTGTGCTGTGTGAGGTTTATAGCTGTTGGTTGATCTGGTGTTGCAGTAAATCGAACTTTTACGGCATTATCATCGGTTAAGACATAAGAAACAGTAACGCTTACCTCGGCGTTGTAATTAGCACTGTTGAGTTTTGTAACTATATTAAAGACTAATTGCTGTTCGTTGCTTTTTTCTGAGTCAAAATTCCAAATTTGGTTGCTCAGATTCTTAAAACCGCCATGAAGCTGGTGCGGTCCGTGATTTTGATCGAGCTGAACGATTTTCCCATTGAGTTCGAAAGAGGCCTGATCGATTCTTCCGGCATATAAACCAACGGCAGCTCCTAAATAAGGTGCATTGGGTAACGAAAATGAATTTTCATAATCGGCAGCCGAATCAAAACCCAAAACAACATCTATTTTTTCCGAATCTGAAATAGGAATTAACAGGTTTGTAATTGCTGCGCCATAACTCGAAACATTTAATTCGTAGCCGTTTGCATTCGATATTTTGTGTTTGAATACTTCGCGACCGTCGGCAAGCAAACCAAATGAGCTGGTAATTATTTCGGATTTAAATTGCGAAATGTAATTTTTCATGGCTGTTTTTTTCAACTATTTTCAAAAATAGACACATTTTGCTAAATTGCAGACCAGTACCTACCGGTTTTGCATAAAAACGCTACCGGTTTTTGAATTATGCGGATCATACAAGTAGATAAGGAGTCGGTCGTGCCGGCGTATAAACAGATTGTTTCTCAGGTAGAAATGGCGATTTTAAGTAAGCGCTTGTTTAAAGACGATCGTTTGCCTTCGGTAAATAAGGTTTGTTTGGAGAATAGAATTTCGCGCGATACAGTATTTCAAGCGTTCGATGAACTGAAGCGGCGCGGAATTATCTATGCCATAATGGGTAAAGGCTATTTTGTGAAGACAGTTGATTTCCAGCAAGGACTCCGTTATTTTCTTTTGTTTGATGAACTCAATGCGTTTAAGGAGCAGCTTTTTCAAGCATTTATTTCTTCTTTAGGAGAAAAGGCTCAAATAGATTTCTTTTTTCATCATTTCAATGCAAATATGTTTCGGAAGTTAATTCGCGATGCGAAGGGAAATTATGCGAAGTATATCTTGATGCCCTCGAATTTAACGGATATTGAAGATGTAATAGCGACGCTGCCAGTCTCCGACGTTTTTATCTTGGATCAGATTCGCGATTCGTTAGAAGGCTATCCGTCGATCTATCAAAATTTTTCAGCTGCCATGTATAATTCTCTATCGGAAGCAAAAGGAGCACTTATGAAATATCAGAAAATAAAATTGATTTTCACTAGTTATAAAGAACCGATTGGTATGGTGCGGGGATTTAAGCGTTTTTGTGAAGAAAACGACTTTTCTTATGAAATAGTGACAGACATAACGCAGTTTCGTTTAGAAGTACGCTGCGTTTACGTGGTGCCTAACGACGAAGATTTGGTGTTTATCATTGAAAGCTGTTTGGAGAAAGGCTTCCAAATAGGAGAGGATGTCGGGCTGATTTCTTATAACGACACGGCTTTAAAGCGGGTAGTTGCCAATGGAGTTACCACTATTTCCACCGATTTTGCTGCCATGGGAAAACGTTTGGCAGAGATGGTATGGGACCAAGAGCAGGTCAAAATTGAGAATCCAAGCCGACTAATAGTGCGGAAGTCGCTTTAAGGCAATGTGCTACTTTTTAGGTTTAATAACCAAAGCTTGTTTGTAGCTCTTTTTAAGTGCGAGAAGTTGTCGTTCTGCTTCTATGCGTGTTCGAAAATTCCCAACCCAAAGTTTATATAAAGGTGCGCTGAACGACACTACGGCATCTAAATCGGGGAATTGCTTCTTAAATTCCGACATTTTTTTCTTCAATTCCTCGCTTGTGCCCGTATAAATTTGAATGCGATAGGTGTCAGAAAAGTTAATAACACTAGCTATTTTCTGTCTCTCTTTTAGAATTTTGTTCACACTCTCTTCGGTGGAAGAACTTTGATTTTGTCCGTAACTAAAACAGCATGCGAATGTTAGCGCGATGAGTGTAATCTGAAACGTCTTTACTTGCATCGATAATGAGTTTAAACAAATGTAAAAATTAAATTTAACTTGAAAATAGTCGTTATTTAGAGTCGTTATAAATTATAAATTATCATAATTTTAAGGTTTTTCAAATTGGTGTTTCGTCGTATTTTTGCTCAAATTTTTGAGGGAGCGCTGTGTTTTGGTGAATTCTCAATAATTATACGCAAAAGACGATAATCAACTCTGATATGAAACTACCGGGTATTAGTCCTCTGATTTCAAAAACATCATTATTTACTTTATTACTATTGGTCGTGGCGCAATTTGCGACACAGGCTCAGGCTCCTGCGGCAGCTGCTCCTGCTGCTGCGCCGGCCGCTGCTGCTCCCGCTGCAGCTGCTGCTCCTGCTGGTGCTGGTGATCCTGTTGCAGGCAAGGCTTTATTTAACGCCAATTGTGCTGCTTGTCACAAATTAGATGCCAAGATGACTGGACCTGCACTTCGCGGTGTGGCTGAGCGTCTTGACAAAGAATTTCTTTACAAGTGGATCAAAAACAGTTCTGAGGTAATTAAATCTGGCGATGCATACGCTGTAAAAATCTTTAACGAATACAACAAATCGGTAATGACTGCTTTCCCGCAGTTAACAAATGCCGATATTGATAACATCTTGGCGTATACTTCCCAGCCAATTGAAGCTCCAACTACAACTGTTGCTGGTGCAGTTCCTGGCGGTCCTGCGGCGGAAGATGGAAGCACAAATGCAATCATACTAGGAGCGCTCATTTTAGTTTTAGCGATATTGATTTTCATGCTCGTTAAAGTTAATTCGGTACTTACGCAGATTGCTAAGAAAAACGGAACACTTCCTGAGCCAAAAGAAGCGGGTACGCCAATTTGGAAAGCGTATGCTCAAAATCAGTTCTTGGTATTAGTTACAGCTATTTTCTTGTTGCTGTCGAGTGCTTACTTCGTTTATGGGTATTTTATGCAAATAGGTGTTGATCAAGATTATGCGCCCATTCAACCAATACACTACTCTCACAAAATTCATGCTGGTGACAACGGTATCGATTGTAAATACTGTCACTCATCGGCTCGAGTTTCGAAACATGCGGGTATACCGTCACTAAATGTGTGTATGAACTGTCACAAAAACATCGCTGAATTCGTTGGTGATAAAGACTCAACATATACAGAATATTCAAAAGAGTTCTACACTGCTGAAATTCAAAAATTATATGATGCAGTAGGTTGGGATAAAACCAATCAGAAATATACTGGAAAAACGAAACCAGTTAAGTGGGTACGTATCCATAATCTTCCCGACTTCGCATACTTCAATCACTCTCAACACGTAACCGTAGCGGGCATCGAATGTCAGAAATGTCACGGTCCAGTTGAAACGTACGAAATACAAAAACAGTTTGCTCCGCTTACAATGGGATGGTGTATTAATTGCCACCGCGAAACAGAAGTAAAAACGGAAGGAAACGCGTATTACGACAAAATACACAAAGAGTTGTCTAAAAAGTACGGAGTAGCAAAATTAACTGCTGCACAAATGGGTGGATTAGAGTGCGGTAAGTGTCACTACTAGTCCTATACACAGAGTAAAATAATAAAGTTTCTAGCCTAACATCGAAAAGAATGTCATCAAATAAAAAATACTGGAAAAGTGTTGAAGAGCTAAATGAAAATAGTTCTATTGTTGACGCATTGAGAAGCAATGAGTTTGTAGAAGAAATTCCAACAGATTCGTTTTTAGGAAATGCAGATAAACTAAATGCTACCGGAACCTCTAGACGAGATTTTCTAAAGTTCGTAGGTTTCTCTACTGCAGCGGCAACATTGGCAGCTTGCGAAGGTCCGGTTCACAAATCGATTCCTTATGTTGTGCAACCAGAATCAGTGATTCCAGGTGTAGCAGATTATTACGCTACAACTGTTTTCGATGGTTACGATTTTGCCAACGTTTTGGTGAAAACGAGAGAAGGCCGACCAATTAAAATCGAAAACAATAAAACGGCAGGTGCTACTTTCTCGGCAAATGCACGTGTTCATGCTTCGATTTTAGGTCTTTACGATAATTACAGAATCAAACAACCTACGATCAAAGGTAAAACTGCCGATTTCGATACGGTTAGTAATGCCATTTCGAAAGCCTTAGCTGATGCAAAGACCGCTGGAAAACAGGTTGTTTTGTTGACTCCGACAATCGCTAGTCCGACAACTTTTAAACTAATTGCAGAATTTATCGCTGCAAACCCAACAGCAAAACACGTAATGTACGATGCTGTTTCTTCTTCGGCAGCTCTAGACGCCTATCAGCAAGCCTTCGGAACAAGAGGTTTGGTTGATTACGATTTGTCGAAAGCAGATGTAGTTGTGGGAATTGGTGCCGATTTCCTTGGCGATTGGCAAGGTGGAGGTTACGAAAAAGGATACACATCGAAACGTGTTCCGAAAAATGGAAAAATGTCAAAGCATTTCCAGTTTGAAGCGAACATGACTTTATCTGGCGCATCTGCCGACAAGCGTGTACCAATGTCAAATTACCAGCAAATTCAAGCACTTTTAACTGTTTACGGTGTAGTTACTGGAACAGGAGTGAGTGGTAACGTTGATGCAAAACACAAAGACGCTGTGTCAAAAGCAGCTCAACAATTAAAAGCAGCTGGTTCCAAAGGTGTTTTATTGTGTGGAATCGACGATAAAAATGCACAATTATTAGCATTAGCTATAAATGCTGCGCTTACTTCTGAAGCTTACACTACTGCGGGAACTAGATTAGTTCGCCAAGGCTCAAATGCTGCAATAGCACAAGTATTACAAGAAATGAATGCTGGAAATGTGGGTGTATTGATTACATCACACGTAAACCCGGTTTATTCTTTACCAAAATCATACGGCTTCGAAGCTGCAATGAAGAAAGTTCCAACTTCAGTATTCATAGGTTTACGTTCTGATGAAACTGCTGTTGCTTCTTCAATTGTCATTGGTTCAAACCACTACCTAGAATCTTGGGGTGATTACTCATTGTTGAAGGGAAGCTATGCTTTAGCACAGCCTACTATTCGTCCACTTTTTTCTGCTAACAAACAGTTTGAAGATGTTTTATTGGCTTTAACAGGTCGCAAAAATCTTTCATATTACGATTATCTTAAAGCTAATTTCCCGGTAGTTTCTGGTGGATTAAGCTGGGGTAAAGTTCTACACGATGGTGTAAACGGAACGTATGCAATAGGTCAGTCAACAGGTGTTGCTGTTGGAGATGCTGTTACTGTTTTATCTGCTGCGAAAAGCGAAGGTCCTTACGAATTGAATTTATATTCTAAAGTAGGGATGGGCGATGGTCAACATGCCAATAACCCGTGGTTACAAGAGTTCCCAGATCCAATTACTAGAGTGTCTTGGGATAACTACGTAACTGTTTCAAAAGCCGACGCTGATAAGTTAGGTTTGGTGAATTTAAATGTTGCAAACGGAGGTTTGAACGGTTCCTATGTTAACTTAACTGTAGGATCTGCGAAATTGGAGAAAGTTCCAGTAATCATTCAGCCAGGTCAAGCTCCAGGTACAATTGGTCTTTCTTTCGGTTATGGTAAGAAAGAAGGATTAAAAGAGGAGATGCAAGTGGGTAGCAACGCATTTGTGTTGTACCAAAATTTTAAATCTACAGTACCTGTAAGTATATCTAAAGCTGACGGTGAGCACGAATTTGCTTGCGTTCAGTTACATAAAACCTTGATGGGTCGTGGCGATATTGTAAAGGAAACTACACTTGAAATCTTCAGAACAGAAGACGCTTCTAAATGGAACGTTGCTCCGATGGTTTCTCTAGATCACAGTCCAGTCAAAGCTGTTGAAGTTGATTTGTGGGATTCTTTCGATCGTTCTACTGGGCATCACTTCAACTTATCAATCGACTTAAATGCATGTACAGGTTGTGGCGCTTGCGTTATCGCATGTCATGCTGAGAATAATGTTCCTGTTGTTGGAAAGTCGGAAGTGAGAAGGAGCCGCGATATGCATTGGCTGCGTATCGACAGATACTACTCAAGTGAAACGACTTTCGAGGGTGATAACGAAAAGAAAGAAGGGTTTGACGGATTAACAGGAGATAAAGGATCCTTAGGTGGTTTCTTAGAATTAGAATCTGCTTCGGAGAATCCACAGGTAGCTTTCCAACCTGTAATGTGTCAGCACTGTAATCATGCGCCTTGTGAAACTGTTTGTCCGGTTGCCGCAACATCGCATAGCCGTCAAGGACAAAACCACATGGCTTACAACCGTTGTGTGGGAACGCGTTATTGCGCCAACAACTGTCCATATAAAGTAAGAAGATTCAACTGGTTCTTGTATAATAACAACGACGAGTTTGATTTCCACATGAACGATGATTTAGGAAAAATGGTTCTAAATCCAGACGTTAATGTTCGTTCACGTGGAGTTATGGAAAAATGTTCGATGTGTATCCAAATGACTCAAGCTACTATCTTAGAAGCTAAACGTTCAGGCAGAGAAGTTCGTGCAGACGAATTTGAAACCGCTTGTTCGGCAGCATGTTCTTCCGGTGCTATGAAGTTTGGAGATGTAAATAACAAAGACAGCGAAGTTGCTTCATTGTTGAAAGATGAGCGCATGTATCATTTGTTAGAGCACGTCGGGACAAAACCAAACGTGATGTATCATGTTAAGGTTAGAAACGTTTAATTGACTATTAAGTAATATCATAAAGGAAATATGTCGTCTCACTACGAAGCACCCATCAGAAAACCTTTAGTAATTGGTGATAAATCTTATCACGACGTGACTGTTGATGTTGCTGCGCCTGTTGAAGGTAAAGCAAACAAGCAATGGTGGACTGTCTTTCTTATTGCACTCACTGCTTTTCTGTGGGGAGTTGGTTGTATAACTTATACCATTTCTACAGGTATTGGAACCTGGGGATTGAACAAAACAATTGGTTGGGCTTGGGACATCACCAACTTCGTTTGGTGGGTTGGTATTGGTCATGCAGGAACACTTATCTCGGCTGTACTTCTTTTATTCCGTCAGAAATGGAGAATGGCAATCAACCGATCTGCAGAAGCGATGACTATCTTCTCAGTTGTTCAAGCTGGTTTGTTCCCAATCATTCACATGGGTCGTCCTTGGTTAGCATACTGGGTACTTCCAATTCCAAACCAATTTGGTTCGTTATGGGTTAACTTTAATTCGCCGCTTCTTTGGGACGTATTCGCGATTTCAACATATCTCTCCGTTTCATTAGTTTTCTGGTGGACAGGTTTACTTCCTGACTTTGCTATGATTCGCGACCGCGCTGTAACGCCATTCAATAAAAGAATCTACTCAATACTGTCATTTGGTTGGTCAGGTAGAGCTAAAGACTGGCAACGTTTTGAAGAAGTGTCTTTGGTACTTGCAGGTTTAGCTACTCCACTTGTACTTTCCGTACACACAATCGTATCATTTGACTTTGCTACCTCGGTAATTCCAGGATGGCATACTACGATTTTCCCACCGTATTTCGTTGCTGGTGCAGTATTCTCAGGTTTTGCGATGGTTAATACGCTTCTTATCATCATGAGAAAGGTATCTAATCTTGAAGCATACATTACCATACAGCATATCGAATTGATGAACATTATCATCATGATTACTGGTTCGATTGTAGGTGTTGCTTACATCACTGAGTTATTTATTGCTTGGTATTCAGGTGTAGAATTTGAGCAATATGCGTTTTTAAATCGTGCAACTGGACCTTACTGGTGGGCATACTGGTCGATGATGACTTGTAATGTGTTTTCACCGCAGTTCATGTGGTTTAAGAAATTAAGAACGAGCATCATGTTCTCATTCGTTATTTCGATTGTAGTAAACATCGGTATGTGGTTCGAGCGTTTCGTAATTATCGTTACTTCGCTACACAGAGATTATTTACCATCAGCTTGGACAATGTTCTCTCCGACTTTTGTAGATATTGGAATCTTCATAGGTACAATTGGATTTTTCTTTGTGTTGTTTTTATTGTATGCTCGTGCTTTCCCAGTTATCGCTCAAGCAGAAGTTAAGACAATTTTGAAGTCATCTGGAGAATATTACAAAAAGAGAAGAGAAGCAAATAAAGACGTACACCATGACTAATAAAGTTATTCACGCCATTTATAACGACGACGATGTCTTAATGGATGCAGTAAAAGCAACCCGTGCGGCGCATCATCATATAGAAGAAGTTTACACACCTTTCCCTGTTCACGGACTAGACAAAGCAATGGGATTGGCTCCAACTCGGTTAGCGATCTGCGCTTTCCTTTACGGTGTTTGTGGGATCAGTTTCGCAACTTGGATGATGAGAAATATCATGATTGTTGATTGGCCACAGGACATAGGAGGCAAGCCAAGTTTTAGTTATATCGAAAATATGCCGGCTTTTGTGCCTGTTATGTTTGAGATGACCGTATTTTTCGCTGCGCACTTAATGGTAATAACATTTTACATGAGAAGTAAATTGTGGCCTTTTAAGGAAGCTGAAAATCCAGATGTTAGAACTACCGATGATCATTTCCTTATGGAAGTTGAACTAAAAGGTTCAGAAGAAGAAGCCGTGAGTTTCTTTAAATCTACTGGAGCTGTCGAAGTTAAAGTTATAGAAAAGCACTAATTCAGCCATGAAACATATATTAAAGATTAGTTCCATTTTTGCTTTGGTTGTTTTGTTGACCTCTTGTCATGATAAGAAGAGTCCGAACTACCAGTACTTTCCTAACATGTACGAGTCTGTTGGCTACGAAACTTATTCTGAGTCTAGTGCTTTTAAAAATGGTCAAGAAGCGCAGCTTCCACCAAACGGTACCTTGAAAAGAGGTGCAGAAATTTACGATTTGCCAAATACGACTGCAGGTTACGATGCATCTAAATTAGTTGTGACTTCACCTCTAGATTCTACGCAGGTGGATATGAAAAAAGCTGAGGAACTTTACAACGTGTATTGTGCCATTTGTCACGGCGAAAAAGGAAACGGACAAGGAAACCTTGTAAAAAGAGAAAAGCTTTTGGGTATTCCGAGCTATAAAGATAGAGTTATCACTGTAGGTAGTGTTTTCCATGTTCAGACGTTTGGTTTGAATTCAATGGGATCATACGCGAACCAACTAGATGCTAAAGAGCGTTGGATGGTGGCTGCCTATGTTATGAAATTAAAAAGCGAACTGTAATATCTTAATTTACTGAACTACGGATTATGTACACTATATCACGCAATCTTAGAATAACAGCAATTCTCCTGATCATACTCGGAGGAATAGGTATTGCAGTGGGCTTTATGCAAGCTCCAAAGACTATTGAACAAGCTCAAGAAATTATTGCAAAAAATAGCGAGCATGGCGGTCATGGCGAAGCTCACGGTGCTGCACATACTGCAGGTCATGGGGATGCTCACGCAGCATCAAAAGAGGTAGCTCACAAAGATGCCGCTCATACTGAGGAAGCTAAACATGAAGGTGTTGCACACGAAAATGTAGCACACAAAGAAGATACTATTAAAAAATCTGTCGATACTGCAGTAGTTGCTGCAGCTGACGTGAAGTCTTCTGAAAGCATTGTAGCAAAAGATACCGCAGTAGCTCCGGTTGCTCCAGTAGCCCATGAAAATGCAGCAAAAAAAGACATTCATGCCGCACATGAAGATCACGCAGCTCACCAAGCACATTTAGAGCATCAATTCCACCAATTGAAAAACAAGCCATGGGCAGCGTTGTATGTTGCGTGTATTTTTGTGATGTTGATCTCATTAGGTGTCCTTGTATTTTACGCAATTCAACAAGTAGCGCAAGCAGGATGGTCTCCAGTGCTGTTTCGCGTTATGCAAGGAATCACCGCATATTTACCAGTAGGTTCTATTATTTTCTTTGTTATATTGGTTTTATCTGCTATGCACTTCAACCATTTATTTGTATGGATGGATGAAGAAGTTGTAAAGAATGACAAATTGATCCAAGCCAAGTCAGGATATTTGAATCCGACATTCTGGTTGATTCGCGCGGCTATTTTCTTGATCGGATGGAATCTCTATCGCTATCTGTCTAGAAAGAATTGTTTAGCACAAGATGCTGCTTCTGATGACAGTTTCTACAAAAAGAATTTTAAACTTTCGGCTGGGTTCTTAGTGTTTTTTATCGTGAGCGAGTCTATTATGGCTTGGGATTGGATTATGTCATTCGATCCCCACTGGTTCAGTACACTTTTTGGCTGGTATGTGTTCGCTAGTTTCTTCGTAAGTGGAATTACTACAATTGCATTAGTTACACTTTACCTACAATCAGTTGGTGAGTTGAAATTCGTGAATAGCAGCCACGTTCATGATTTAGCGAAATTTATGTTTGGTATCAGCGTATTTTGGACGTACCTATGGTTCTCGCAGTTCATGTTGATTTGGTATGCAAACATTCCAGAAGAAGTTACCTACTTCGTTCAACGAATCGAAGATTACAACCTACCATTCTTCGGAATGCTCGTAATGAATTTCCTTTTCCCATTATTGATTCTAATCAATACCGATTTCAAACGCATCAAATGGGTTATCGTAATGGCAGGTATCGTAATCTTGTTAGGTCACTACGTTGACTTCTTTAACATGATAATGCCATCGGCAGTTGGAGACCAGTGGTTCATCGGAATTCCTGAGATTGGCGCACTCATGTTCTTTGTAGGTCTGTTCCTTTTGGTTGTATTTACAGCGCTTGGAAAAGCAGATTTACTCGTGAAGCGCAATCCATTTATTGAAGAAAGTAAGCATTTTCATTATTAATTTTAAAGATTTAAACAGATGCAAAGTTTGTTGGTAATTATTGTCGTAGCCTTGTTGGGGATTGCTGTTTGGCAACTGACAAAGATATTTCAGTTAACACAGGCCAGGAAAGGTGGTTACGACGATTCTCAAATCGCAAATGACAAAGACAACAATATCCAAGGTTACCTCATGTTCGGTTTCTTGGCGTTCATCTATATCTTTACAATTTACGGTTTATTGAAATGGGGTCACTTAGTCCTTTCTAACCCAGCTTCAGAGCACGGTAAAGACATCGACCAGTTGATGAATATAACTTGGGTGGTTATCTTTATCGTTCAAGCAGTGACTCAAGTGTTGCTTCACTATTTTGCTTTTAAGTACAGAGGCAAAAAAGGCAATGTAGCTCTTTATTTTGCAGATAACGATCGCCTAGAATTCATTTGGTCTGTTATTCCTGCGATTGTTTTGGCCGGTCTTATTTTATACGGACTTTACGCTTGGAACAATATCATGTTCGTTGATGAAGAAGATGACGTTATGATTGTTGAAGTATATGCAAAGCAATTTGGTTGGGAAGTTCGTTATGCTGGAAATGATAACGAGCTTGGAAAAGCAAACGTTCGTTATATCGAAGGTATAAATAGCATGGGTGTTGATATGTCGGATCCTAATGCCCAAGATGATAAAACGGTAACGGGCGAATTCCATGTTCCAAAAGGTAAGAAAATTTTGTTCAAGTTTAGAAGTCAGGATGTATTGCACTCAGCGTATATGCCACACTTTAGAGCGCAGATGAACTGTGTTCCAGGAATGGTTACGCAATTCGCCTTCACTCCAACGCTAACTACGGACGAAATGCGCAATGATCCAAAAATGATTGAGAAAGTTGCCAACATCAATAAAATCCGAATCCAAAAAAGTAATGAATTAAAGGCTGAAGGTAAGGCGCCTCTTGATCCTTACATCTTTGATTACTTGCTTTTGTGTAACAAGATTTGTGGTGCTTCGCATTATAACATGCAAATTAAACTTGTTGTAGACACGCCGGCCGACTTCAAACAATGGCTTGATGCTAAACCTACTTTAGCGCAAGCTGTGAAAGAAGCAAAAGCTGCCGAGGAAGCTCCTGCTGAAGGTGCTGCCCCTGCAACAGAACCAGCTGCGGCTCCAGCCGATGCTCCAAAAACAATGGCTCAAGTTTTAAGAAAATAATTTAAAAGTATAATATTATGTCAGCAGCGCACGCACACGACCACGCATTGGATCACGCTCACGACCATGAGCACCACCACAAGGATACTTTTATTACAAAATACATCTTTAGTATTGACCACAAAATGATCGCCAAACAGTACCTGATTACTGGTATCATTATGGGTGTAATAGGTATTGGAATGTCTTTATTGTTCAGAATGCAGTTAGCATGGCCTGAGCAATCTTTTAAAGTTTTTAGTTTCTTTTTAGGTGATGATTTCGCACCAAACGGTGTTATGCGAAATGACATCTATCTGGCTTTAGTTACCATTCACGGTACCATTATGGTATTCTTTGTTCTTACCGCTGGTTTAAGTGGTACGTTTAGTAACTTACTTATTCCACTGCAATGTGGAGCACGAGATATGGCGTCCGGTTTTATGAATATGATTTCATACTGGTTATTCTTCTTATCAAGTGTAATCATGGTGTCGAGCTTATTTGTTGAATCAGGGCCAGCTTCTGCCGGTTGGACAATTTACCCACCGCTTTCTGCAGTACCACAAGCAATTCCGGGTTCAGGAACAGGTATGACGTTATGGTTAGTTTCGATGGCAATTTTCATCGCCTCGTCTTTGATGGGTTCATTAAACTACGTTGTAACTGTAATCAACCTGAGAACTAAAGGTATGTCGATGACACGCTTGCCGCTTACCATATGGGCCTTCTTTATCACAGCTGTTATCGGTATTATCTCGTTCCCTGTTCTTTTATCTGCTGCTTTATTGTTGATTATGGACAGAAGTTTTGGAACGTCTTTCTTCTTATCAGATATTTATATTGCTGGAGAAGTACTGCACTACCAAGGTGGTTCACCAGTATTGTTCGAGCACCTTTTCTGGTTCCTCGGACACCCTGAGGTATACATCGTATTATTACCAGCTTTAGGTATCACTTCTGAAATTATTGCAACAAATTCACGTAAACCAATTTTTGGTTACCGTGCTATGATTGCTTCGATTTTAGCAATTGCGTTCCTTTCAACTATCGTATGGGGGCACCACATGTTTATTTCAGGTATGAACCCATTCTTAGGATCGGTATTTACCTTCACAACTCTTTTGATTGCGATTCCTTCGGCAGTAAAAGCGTTTAATTACATTACTACTTTGTGGAAAGGAAATCTACAGCTGAACCCTGCGATGTTGTTCTCAATCGGATTGGTTTCAACATTTATTACAGGTGGTTTAACAGGTATCATCCTTGGTGATAGCACGCTCGACATTAACGTTCACGATACGTATTTCGTTGTGGCGCACTTCCACTTAGTAATGGGTATCTCAGCACTTTACGGTTTATTCGCGGGTGTGTACCACTGGTTCCCAAGAATGTACGGGCGTATGATGAATAAAAACTTAGGTTACATTCACTTCTGGGTAACTGCGGTTTGTGCTTACGGAGTTTTCTTCCCGATGCACTTTATTGGTATGGCTGGTTTACCACGTCGTTACTATACCAACACAAACTTCCCATTATTTGATGACCTACAAAACGTAAACGTACTTATTACGGTTTTTGCTTTAGTAGGTGGCGCTTTCCAGTTGGTGTTCTTGTATAACTTCTTCCATTCCATGTTCTATGGTAAGAAAACAGAACAAAACCCATGGAGATCTAACACACTCGAGTGGACAGCACCAGTGGAGCATATGCACGGAAACTGGCCAGGAGAAATTCCTGAAGTACACAGATGGCCTTACGATTACAGTAAGCCTGGACACGACGATGATTTCGTACCACAGAACGTTCCGATGAAACCAGGTGAACAAGTTCTGAATCACTAATACAAAGGCCTTTCATTTGAAAGGCCTTTTTTCTGTATATTTATTTCATTTTAGCTATGGAACAAAAGAAATATACCAACGGTGAAGTCACTATAGTATGGCAACCGAAATTGTGCATACATGCGGCGTTTTGCGCTAAAGAACTTCCAGCTGTTTTCAAGCCTAAGGATAAACCTTGGATCCAACCCGAAAACGCAAGCACAGCTGATATAGTTAACCAAGTGAAACGGTGCCCTTCAGGAGCATTATCCTATTACATGAATACCGACGAGAATGCAAGTAATACAAAATAAGGAAGCTTCGCGTTTCGAAACGTCGATCGATGGTGAAACGGCTTTCATCGAATATGTCGAAAAGCCCGGCGCAGTATTGCTGCTTACACACACCTGCGTTCCCCGACAGATTGCCGGCCGAGGTGTAGGTACTAAACTAGTCGTCGAAACATTAGAGCTCATTCGTCGGCTCGAATTCAAAATCGTGCCTCTTTGTCCGTTTATAGTTGCCTACCTTAAAAAGACAAACGATTTTCAAGATATTATTGCACCAAAACTTCACTAATAGTTTGCTAATAGTTTATGAATCAAAATTTAGACCCAACCGATAATCATTTCTCGCCCGAAGAACTCGACCTCGAGAAGAAACTGCGTCCGCTTAGTTTCGATGATTTCGCGGGTCAAGATCAAGTGCTCGAAAACCTGAAAGTATTCGTTAAAGCCGCAAATTTGCGAGGCGAAGCGCTCGATCATGCCCTCTTTCACGGTCCGCCTGGATTAGGGAAAACGACTTTGGCTAATATCCTAGCCAACGAACTTGGTGTGGGTATAAAAATCACTTCAGGTCCGGTACTTGATAAACCCGGTGATCTAGCAGGTTTACTAACAAACCTCGAAGAACGCGACGTGCTTTTTATCGACGAAATCCATCGCTTAAGTCCAGTGGTGGAAGAGTATTTGTATTCTGCCATGGAAGATTTCAAGATTGATATCATGATCGAATCGGGTCCTAATGCCAGATCCGTTCAAATCAATCTTAACCCATTTACGCTTGTCGGTGCCACCACACGTTCGGGATTACTCACTGCGCCTATGCGTGCTCGTTTCGGGATTCAAAGTCGATTACAGTATTACAATAAAGAGTTGCTCAGTACGATCATCGAACGAAGTGCTGGCATTATTAAAACGCCCATTACAACCGATGCTGCGATCGAAATCGCTGGCCGAAGTCGTGGAACTCCACGTATTGCAAACGCACTTTTACGTCGTGTTCGCGATTTTGCACAAATTAAAGGAAACGGCACCATCGATATCGAAATTGCACGCTATGCATTAAAAGCTTTGCATGTAGATGCGTTCGGTCTTGACGAAATGGACAATAAAATTCTATCGACCATCATCGATAAGTACAAAGGTGGTCCTGTCGGACTGTCTACGCTGGCAACAGCAGTGAGTGAAAGCGCCGAAACTATCGAGGAAGTATATGAGCCGTTTCTTATTCAAGAAGGTTTTATTATGCGTACACCACGCGGACGAGAAGTAACCGACAAAGCATTCCAGCATCTAGGAAAATCGCGTCCAAACGCGCAGGGCAGCCTTTTTTAACTCGTTTTAAAGTCGGTTTTCATGGATTACAGCGCACTAATTAAAACAAAAGCCGCAGAGCTTGGATTTTTGTCCTGCGGTTTTTCGCGTGCCGAATTTCTGGAAACCGAAGCACCTCGCCTCGAATCGTGGCTCAAAAATAAGTACCAAGGCGAAATGTCGTATATGAATAATCATTTCGATATGCGCCTCGACCCGCGTTTGCTTGTTCCAGGCGCGAAAACGGTAATTTCACTGTTACTCAATTATTTTCCCGAGAAAACACAGGTTTCAGACTCGTTCAAGGTCTCTAAATACGCCTACGGAACCGATTATCATTTCGTGATAAAAGACAAGCTTAAAGAGCTCTTGCGTTTTATGCGCGCGGAAATCGGTGAGATAAACGGACGCGCGTTCGTCGATTCGGCGCCGGTGCTCGACAAAGCCTGGGCGGCAAAATCGGGCTTAGGATGGATCGGCAAAAACAGTAATTTAATTACCAAAAGTGTCGGCTCGTTTTATTTTATCGCGGAACTGATTGTAGATCTCGAATTGCCACCAGACACGCCTGTAACCGACCATTGTGGTACTTGCACAGCTTGCATCGACGCCTGCCCTACCCAAGCTATCGTGGCACCTTACGTGGTTGATGGCAGTAAGTGTATTTCGTATTTTACAATTGAATTAAAGTCGCATCTTCCCATTTCCGACGAAGTAAATCTAGACAATTGGGCATTTGGTTGCGATGTTTGCCAAGACGTTTGCCCTTGGAATAAGTTCAGTAAACCACACAACGAACCCCTGTTTTTGCCCAACGCAAAGATTTTGGAAATGTCTAAAAAAGAGTGGCTAGAACTTACTGAAGATACATTTTCGGAAATTTTCCGCAAGTCGCCGCTCGAACGACCCGGTTATGCGGGTTTAAAGCGAAATCTAGAAAAGTTGATCTGATTTTTTTATTTGGGTGTGCCGGCGCTCAACGTAACAAACCCACAAAGTGCCCGTGCAAGCTTTTCCAATTAACAAACACACCAACGCATGTTAATCGAATTTGGACGTGCCTTAGCGCCGTCGCGTGCTCCACTGTATCTTTTAGGCCATTATTTAGTGGAAATTCGAGTACGCCTAAAAGGATGCCGTTGCGCCCGCTCACACGGGAAAAGTATTAAGATGGGAGTATTAAGTATTAAGATAGAAGATTTAAGATTGAAAGTGCTGAGATCAATCGACGTTTATTCTTGATTGCAATCAAAATCTATTTTGGTTGAAAAATTATAGAGCCGAAAAAGGACTAAACGGATTTGCAAAAATCCATTCGTAATAATGCAATATTACCTCGTATTAAATCAATGATAATCATATTTTTAACTAATTAAAAAAGTAAAAAAATTTCCTGAAATAATTCGTCAAAAACACTAACGTTTGATAACGGCTTTCGCGGTAAGGACAGCAGCGGCATCCTTTTGCCGGAGGTACGTAGGCAAAAGATATAGCGTATGGCCTGACGGCGGCTATGTATTTCCACGGTAAGTTTGCCGCCGGACCGCCCACATGTCAAGCAGTGTCGTTAAAATTTAGGATGGAAATCTTTCGTTGCTTCGCGGTATTGTGCCGTATAGTTCCCGCGACTTTCCTCGACGGTTAGTTCCGATTCGGTTACTGCTACCGCGTCAAATCCGAACTGCAAGACCGTTCGTTTAGCTGCTTTTCCGGGCATTGGGTAAATAATCATGCGGTGTCGTAGTTGCAATTCTGCCTTTTTTGCGGCGTTTACCCAAACCGGATGATCGACCTCCGGAACGATAATTTGTACGGTTCCTGTTTCGGTAAGCAAGTCGGCCGCGCAAGAAAAAAAGAATTCGGGTTGTAATTTGTCGGCAAATCGAGCCGTTGTCCTACTTTCGTTTTCTGCGAAGTGCTGGTTGAGATAAAACGGCGGATTCGAAATTATTAAGTCGTAACCATACTCCGAATCTTCAACGAGCTCCGCAAAGTCGCCGTGATAGCAAAATAGGCGGTAGCCCCACGGACTGTTTTCAAAGTTATCGACGCATTCCAAATAGGCCGCGTCGTCGATTTCAATGGCGTCAATAATTTCGGCGCCGCAGCGTTGTGCGAGCATAAGAGCCAGAATTCCGGTGCCGGCACCAACATCCAAAATAGTTTGCGGTTGGTTGGAAATATCGGAAAATGCTCCGAGAATTACAGCGTCTGTGCCCACTTTCATCGCGGCTTTATCTTGCTGAATATCAAATTTTTTGAATGAAAAAACAGGCATGTATTAGCGGTACATATCGACTAAGCCTTCCGGCAAGTTCATGACAATTTCTTTCTTGGCGCGATCTACTTTAACTAAAAACTGATCGATCATCGGAATAAGCATTTCTGTTTCGCCATCGAGCACTTCGAACAGTGGTTGTGCTGTGCTGTCGTTCACCGATTGAATTACGCCCACGCGACCTTCTTTTTGATCGACGATGGTGAATCCGATTACTTCGTGGAAGTAAAATTTGTTTCCGCTGAGTTTTGGAAGGAAAGAGAGTGGGAGGTAAAGTGCATTTCCGATGAGTTCGTCGGCTTCGGCTTCGGAGTTTACATCTTCGAATTTCACGCGTAGAAAGTCGTTTTTATGTAAGGAAGCACTTTCCATAAAAAAAGGAATCAGTTCGTTGTTGCATTCAACAAAAACTGATTCCAAATTTTGGTAAAGGTGAGGTTCGTCGGTATCGAGATACAGTAAGAGCTCGCCTTTAAAGCTAAATTTTTTCGCGATTTTGCCTAAGTGGAAACAATCAGCTTTTCGCATTCGCAGAAAAAATTAAGCCTGAGTTTCTTCAGTAGCTTCGTCAGCAGCAGGCTCTTCAGCGGCAGCTTCAGTGGCAACTTCTTCAGCAGCAGCAGCGTTTTCAGCAGCTTCAGCCTCAGCTTTTGCAGCAGCTTCAGCTTCAGCAGCAGCATTTGCACGTTTTTCGTTTACAGCTTTTTCAGCAGCAAGTGCTTTAGCTTTCGCATCTGCTTTTGCTTTTGATAGGTTGTCTTTCTTAGCGTCAACTTTTCCAACTTTTTCTTCCAACCAAGCAGCGAATTTCGCATCAGCTTGCTCTTGAGTTAAAGCTCCTTTTCTAACGCCGCCATCTAAGTGGTGCTTTAAAAGCACTCCTTTATAAGAAAGAATAGCACGCGCAGTGTCGGTTGGTTGTGCACCATTGTGTAACCACTGCACAGCATGATCGATGTTTAGGTCGATTGTTGCAGGGTTGGTGTTCGGATTGTAAGTTCCCAATTTCTCTAGGTAACGACCGTCACGCTTAGAACGTGCATCGGCAGCAACTACCCAATAAAATGGTTTACCTTTCTTTCCGTGTCTCTGTAGTCTGATTTTTACAGCCATAATCTTATTGATTAAATTGCGAGGTACTCGACCTCTGTTAATTAAGGCTGCAAAAGTACTATAAATTTCCGAAATACCGTAAGTGGGTCTTTCAAATTTGTTGTTTGTTATAAAAATTCTATTTCTGGCGTAATTTTTTGATTTTATGAGCGGATATGATTGCTATTTCGTTTTAAAAACTATTTTTGTAACCGACTTCTCAAAGTCATATTAACCGATTAACTCAAATGAAGAAAATTTTTTCAATATTGGTTTTCGCATTAGTGGCAATTGCTTGCGAGAACGAAGTAGTTTTTAATGATCCAGGTTTTCAAGCCCGCAAAGACAATCGTGTTTGGAGAGGCGATGTGACATCAGGCGATCATACACCTACAGATCCTGCGGTTCCGAATACAGGAAAGTTGACAATCACATCGTATAACGGACTAGAAGTAACAACAATTTCTTTTCCTCTTGACTTATCAGTCGCGATCAATGCGGCTAACGCGCAAACGTATACGTACGGATACAACCCTACTGAACCTACCTTAGACGACGATATCAGCGCAAGCTATACTTTCACCGATGGTGGAACTGAGCTAGAATATGTAACTGGTCTAGGTTTCAATACCGATCGCGAAGATCCAGGAAACCTACAGATTGTAGTAACAAAGTGGGACCCAGAGAGAAGGGTAATATCGGGAACTTTCAAATTTAACGCCAAGTATCAAGGAGAGAGCACTTTGGCTGCTGATAACGTGAATTTTCAAGAAGGAAACTTTTACAACATAGCTGTTTTCTAACCATAAACGAACTCAAACTACGAAGCGCTTTTTACAAGCGCTTTTTTTATTTGCAAATAAATAACAGTTGTTTGATGTTTTCCGAGAATATATAGACTACATTTACCTCGAATTAATATTTTTTTCTTATGAACATTTTTGTTGGTAGTCTTCCGTGGAGTATAGAGGAAGCAGATTTAAGAGCATCCTTTGAAGCTTACGGGGCAGTAGATTCGGTAAAAATCATTTCCGATAAAATGACCGGTAGAAGTAAAGGATTTGGTTTTGTCGAAATGCCTAATGACGACGAAGCACAAAATGCCATTAACGAATTAAACGGTGCAAATGTATCGGGACGCACTATTGTTGTGAACAAATCAGAACCACGTCCGGAAGGAGAACGTCGCTCTTTTGATCGTAACAGAACTGGTGGAGGTCGCTCAGGTGGCGGTTACGGAAACGATCGAGGCGGGTTTAACCGTGGCGGAGGTAACAGAAACGATAGAGGTTACTAAACTTACTTCAGAAGTTATCTAAAACCGTTTGAGCAATCAAGCGGTTTTTTTTGTTTACAACTTTTCGCTCACGCTAGTCTTCTTTAACAATCACAACACAAACTCTTCCGTATTTTTGATGTTCGAGATTTTTTGTCACCTTACAGCCTTATTTGCTAAATTTCAATGAAGTACCTCATTTTTGACACCGAGACTACCGGACTTCCTAAAAATTTTGACGCGCCAATCACCGACGTTGAAAACTGGCCACGCTGCGTTCAACTCGCTTGGCAACTACACGAAAGTAATGGAAGTCTAATCTCGCGAGGCGACTTCCTGATCACTCCCGACGGATTCAACATCCCATACGATGTCGAACGCGTTCACGGTATATCAACAGCGCTTGCACAACGCGACGGTAAGCCTCTCAACAACGTACTCGATGCCTTCGAAGAAGCTGTTGCACAAGCTAACTTTCTCGTTGGGCACAACCTAAAGTTCGACCTCAATATCATGGGCGCCGAATTTGTGCGCGCCAATCGAACCAATGTACTCGAATCCAAACCCGTTCTAGATACCTGTACCGAAAAAACAGCCGAATTACTTAAACTTCCCGGAGGTCGATCCAAATACAAATTCCCGACACTATCCGAACTCTATAACTACCTTTTCGCAGATAGTTTTGCGGAAGCACATAACGCAACTGCCGACGTTGAAGCCACCGCACGTTGCTTCTTCCAGCTCGTATTTATAGATCTTTTTACACCCGATGCCTTGCAAATTTCTGAAACCGAACTTCAGGAGTTTAAAGCACTTAACGCAGAAGGTATAAAACTACTGGGTCTACAACACGTAAACTTCAAAACCGAATCCAAAAAGCTAAAAGCAACCGATAAACAAGTTGTAGATCATACAACTGCCGAAGTATCCAATGAATTTTTAGCAGCCGAGTTTGCGCATCTACACAATCACAGTCAGTTTAGCATCCTGCAATCAACTTCCAGTGTTTCGGCGCTCGTAAAAGCAGCTATTCAGCTCAAAATGCCTGCAATTGCACTAACCGATTATTCGAATCTTATGGGGTCGTTTCGCCTCATTCAAGAAGTAGAAAATCACAACAAAGGAGTGAAAGCCCGCAATCAACAAGCCGAAGAGTTGGGAGCCGTAGCCACAGAACGTCCGCTGAAAGCAATCGTTGGCTGCGAATTCTATGTGTGCGACAACCACCTCAATAAATCGGTGAAAGACAACGGTTACCAAATGGTATTCCTCGCAAAAAGTAAACGCGGTTACCATAATTTGGCTAAGCTTTCTTCAATCGCACACGCCGAGGGTTACTACTACGTGCCTCGAATCGATCGCGAATTACTCAACCGATACGGCCAGGATTTAATAGTACTTTCCGGCGGAATGACCGGCGAAATTGCTGCAAAATTGCGTTCCGTCGGACAACGCCAGGCCGAAGAAGCAGTGCTCGCTTGGAAACAGCTTTACGCCGACGATTTTTACCTCGAAATTTGTCGACACGGCCATCCGGCAGAAGACGAAGTGAACGAACAAATCATTCAATTCGCAAAACAGCACCAGATAAAAATCGTTGCAACCAACAATACTTTTTACGTCAATAAAGAAGATGCTGCCGCACAAGATATTTTGCTTTGTGTGCGCGACGGCGAAAAGAAAAGTACGCCAATTGGCAACGAACGCGGCTCGCGCTACGGACTCGAAAATCA
Source organism: Flavobacterium sp. (assembly GCF_027490375.1). Lineage (GTDB taxonomy): Bacteria > Bacteroidota > Bacteroidia > Flavobacteriales > Flavobacteriaceae > Flavobacterium. The sequence continues at coordinate 27,463 of NZ_JAIXYH010000076.1, read as the reverse complement.
AGAGTATTACTTGAAATCGGCAGACGAAATGAAAGCACTGTTTCGCGACGTTCCCGAAGCCATTCTCAACATTCAAGACGTCTTAGATAAAGTCGAATCCTACCAATTAGCGCGCGAAGTTTTACTTCCAAAATTCGATATCCCCGAATCGTTTCAAGTTTCCGAAGATCTAGCCGACGGCGGAAAACGCGGAGAAAACGCCTACTTGAGGCATCTTACCTACGAAGGCGCCAATGAACGGTATACCGAAATTACCGATGAAGTCCGTGAACGTATCGATTTTGAATTGCAAACAATCGCCAACAGCGGTTACCCAGGATACTTTCTCATCGTTCAAGATTTCATTGCCGAAGCCCGAAAAATGGGCGTAGCAGTTGGTCCCGGTCGTGGTTCCGCAGCTGGGTCGGTTGTTGCGTATTGCCTTAAAATTACCAATATCGATCCGCTGAAATACAACCTCCTTTTTGAGCGTTTCCTGAATCCGGAGCGTGTGTCGATGCCCGATATTGATATCGACTTCGACGATGAAGGTCGAGGCAAAGTAATTGAATACGTAATCAATAAATACGGAAAGAAACAGGTTGCACAAATTGTAACTTACGGTACTATGGCAGCGAAATCGGCGATTCGTGATACCGCTCGCGTACTCGATTTACCACTTTTTGAAGCCGACCGTCTGGCGAAAATGATTCCTTCAAACCTAAATCTGGAGAAAATCTTCAACGCCGATGAAGGAAAGCTAAAAGCTGATCTACGTGCCGAAGATTTCGAAAAAGTAAAAGCTTTACGCCAGATTTCAGGAAATAACGATCCCGTCGCCGGAACCTTAAACCAAGCGCGTAAACTCGAAGGAACGCTCCGAAATACCGGAATTCACGCCTGTGGAGTAATTATTACGCCCGACGATATCACCAACTTCGTTCCGATAATTACAGCCAAGGAAGAAGACATGTACGTCACGCAATTCGATAACTCGGTTGTGGAAAGTGCAGGTTTGCTGAAAATGGACTTCTTGGGTTTGAAGACCCTAACCCTGATTAAAGACACGGTAAAATTAGTGAAGTACCGCACCGGAATTGATCTCGACCCCGATGCCTTTCCGATAGACGATGTGAAAACTTACGAGCTTTTTCAACGCGGCGAAACTGTAGGTATTTTCCAGTACGAATCGCCCGGTATGCAAAAGCACATGAAAAATCTCAAGCCTACGGTCTTTGAAGATTTGATTGCCATGAACGCCTTGTATCGCCCCGGACCCTTGGCGTATATACCGTCTTTTATCAATCGAAAAAACGGAAAAGAACCCATCGTGTACGATATCGATGCCTGCGAAGAATTGCTAAAAGACACCTACGGAATTACCGTTTATCAAGAGCAGGTAATGCTTCTTTCCCAAAAATTGGCCAACTTCACCAAAGGTCAAGCCGACGTTCTGCGTAAAGCAATGGGTAAAAAGCAAATTGATACGCTGGCGAAAATGAAAACCGATTTCATTGAAGGTGCAGTAAAAAACGGCTATCCACAAGAAGCACTCGAAAAAATCTGGAAAGATTGGGAGGCTTTTGCACAATACGCTTTTAATAAATCGCACTCTACCTGCTACGCCTGGATTGCCTACCAAACCGCGTACCTCAAAGCCAATTATCCAGCCGAATACATGGCTGCCGTACTTTCTAACAACATGAACGATATCAAACAAGTGTCGTTTTTTATGGAAGAATGCCGCCGCATGGGATTGCGTGTTTTGGGTCCAGATGTCAACGAATCGTTCTATAAATTTACCGTAAACGCCAATCAAGCTATTCGTTTTGGTATGGGAGCCATTAAAGGTTTGGGTCGAAATGCCGTAGATACAATTGTCGCCGAAAGAAAAGACGGAAGATACAAGTCGGTGTTCGATCTCGCCAAACGAATCGATTTGCGTTCGGCTAACAAAAAAGCCTTCGAAAGCTTGGCGCTGGCTGGCGGATTCGATTCGTTCGATGGAACGCACCGTGCTCAGTATTTCACGATTGATAAAAACGAAAATTCCACCGTTATCGAGAAAGCCTTACGCTACGGTTCGCGCCACCAAGACAACGAAAACGCAGCTCAAGTGAGCTTGTTTGGCGATGCAGCCGAAATTCAACTTCCCGAACCAACCTTGCCCTTTTGCGAAGAATGGAATACGTTAGAAAAGCTCTCCAAAGAAAAGGAAGTTGTTGGCATTTACATATCCGGGCATCCGCTCGACGATTACAAGCAAGTCATAAAATCGTTTTGCAAAACCGAAGCCGGCATACTCGACGAACTCACGCCGCATATCGGTAAAACGCTGAGTTTCGGCGGAATTATCGCCTCCGCAGAACACCGAACCGACGGCAAAGGACGCGGTTTTGGGATGTTTAATTTAGAATGCTACGAAACGTCTTACAATTTTAGGATTTTTGGCGAAGAGTATCTGAAATTCAGACACTTTCTCACTCCGGGGCAATTCGTTTTCTTTAAGGTCAAAATTGTCGAAGGCTACCTGCGTAAAGAAACAAACACGCGAGGCGAACCTCGAGTTACCTTCCTTAATTTTTCGCTTTTGGCAAATGTCATCAGCGAAATTTGCAGCAGCATCACGTTTAAACTAAACGTAAATCAACTCACCGACGAGCTAATCGATTTTATCGTACAGTTGGTACGCGACAATCGCGGAGATAAAACCATACATTTCGAAATTGCCGAGATTATGGAACCGGAAACGGTCGTAACAGCAGCTGCTCCCGAGGTTTTTGTAGATGATACCATCGAATCCGATGGCTTGGAAGAAGCGCCCGAAACGCCCGTTTATGTTAAACCCGAAATCGCCGAAACGGTCGAAAACACCAAAATTAACCTGGGTTGCCGACGTCATAAAATTGCCCTTACTAACGAGCTACTCGATGTTTTAGAGCGTTCGCAAATCAACTTTAAATTGTCGTAAAAGCGCGCATTAGCAATACTTTTATTGGTTTTTTGGGCGGTCCGGCGGTACGCGTTCGGTGGAAGTACATCACCGCCGTCAGGCCATGCGCTGCAAGTTTTGCACGGAATTTTTCAAGTGTCAGGCGCTTGCACGTGCTATCGCATTGCCGCTGCCGTCACTTGTAAAAATTCCGTGCAAAAGCTATCCGCTGCTGTCCTTACCGCAGCAATCGTTTCCAGAAAAAACGTTATGTTTTCAAATGGGTAAAGAAAGGAATTTGGATCTTTTTTTAAATCAATTAATTATCTTGTTTTCAATATTTTAACCCGAGGTAATATTGCAATATTACGGGCAATTTTTCGCACAGCCGGCACACCCAATTTCTCCAAAAATCGAGTCACTAAACACCAACAATTCGGAGCAACAAGCCCACGCTTTTATCGCCTAAGATTGGTAATCGGCATACCGAAATAGCTAAAAGCGATATAAATTTTGAATCCATTTCGTTGAATCCTTGTACTTTTGTACAGAAAATATATAATTATGGCAATAGCAATTACAGACGCGACTTTTGAAGAGATTGTATTAAAATCAGATAAGCCTGTTTTGGTTGATTTCTGGGCAGCATGGTGCGGGCCATGCCGTATGGTAGGTCCGGTAATCGAAGAATTAGCAACCGAGTACGCTGGAAAAGCTGTAGTAGGCAAAGTTGATGTTGACGCCAACCAAGAGTTCGCAGCAAAATACGGAATCAGAAATATTCCTACTGTATTAACGTTCAAAAACGGCGAAGTAGTGAATAAGCAAGTAGGTGTTGCTCCAAAACAAACCTACGCCGAGTCGCTCGACGCACATTTGTAATTCATACAGTTGTATACAAACAAAAATCCCGCCTGTGCGGGATTTTTTTGCTTAAAACAGTAACTTGCAGCTATGAAAATAGAGCAAAATTTTGAAAAAATAGCCGCGTTTCAACATCTGGAATTGCTCGCCAATCAGATTGTAGAAGGCTTTATCAACGGCATGCATAAAAGTCCGTTTCACGGTTTCTCGTCCGAATTTGCCGAACATAAATTGTACAACAAAGGCGAATCGACTCGACATATCGATTGGAAACTCTTTGCCAAAACCGACCGACTCTACACCAAACGCTACGAAGAGGAAACCAACTTGCGCTGCCATTTTATCATCGACAACTCCTCGTCGATGCATTATCCAAAATTGCGCGACGATCAGCCGTTTTACCAATCAAAAGCTGGTTTTGCGATTTTGGCGACCGCAGTTTTAATGAATCTGCTCAAACGCCAGCGCGATGCCGTTGGTTTGAGTTTGTTTTCGGATCAATACGATTATTACGCGCCGGAAAAAGGCAGCGATCGCCACCATCGCATGATTTTGAACATCCTCGAAGAAACGCTCGCCTCAGCAACCGAACGCAAACAAACCAATACAGCCAAAATCTTACACGAAATTGCCGAGAAATTACACCGCCGTTCGATGGTTGTCTTATTCACGGATTTGTTTCAACTCTCAACCGACGAAAAATTGATTACCGCTTTGCAACATTTGCGCCACAATAAACACCGCGTAATCGTTTTTCATGTGTTCGATAAGCAAACGGAAATAGATTTTGACTTCGATACCACGCCTAGAAAATTCATTGATTTGGAATCTGGCGACGAGATAAATCTGTTTGCAGAGCAGTTTCGAACCGAATATAAGACCAAAGTCGAAAAAAAGTTTAAAGAATTGGCAAGCTCGGCTGCGCAAAATAAAATCAGATATGTTCCTGTAAATGTTGCAGATAGCTTCGAGCAAATTTTAACCACGTATTTAGTGGAAAAACAAAAGTTCGGTTAATTCGAGTTTTTTTCGAAAAACGCTTGCGAATTACGAACAAGCTTGTATATTTGCAACCGCAATTATGCGATGGTTTGGTAGTTCAGTTGGTTAGAATGCCGCCCTGTCACGGCGGAGGTCGCGGGTTCGAGTCCCGTCCAGACCGCAAAAAGTAAAGAAGCCTTTCAGTCAAGAAAGGCTTTTTTGCCCAAGATATCAAAGATAGTTGTGTTGTTTTCCGCTGAGAGGCGGAAGGTTTAGTAGTTAGACCAATGAAAAGCTTTCCATTAATTTGGAGGGCTTTTTTGATTTTAGTACCTAAAGAAACAAACGTATTAACTCGTATTGGTAGAACTTCCAAACGAAAATCACCAGAAATAAAATCGAACACAATACTTTCATTACCATAGAACCCATCAATGCGATAAAACTGCCAAAAGCTGCTTTAAAAGCTATTGAAATCGGTGCTTTGGCAAAGATAAATTCGCCAAGAAAAGCGCCTAAAAACGGACCGATTAGAAATCCCAGCGGAATCGGAAAGAGAATTCCTACCAGCAAACCGACGTTGGTTCCGTAAACCGCATAACGACTTCCGCCAGCCGCTTTCGTTCCGCGACTCGGCAAGTAGTAATCCAAAAACGAAATGAGTAGCGTAAGCACCAACGTTGTTGTGAGCAAATAATAATTGTCGGGCGATTTACTCGTAAAATGCAGCAACAACAAACCAATCCAACTAACACTTACGCCCGGTAAAGCCGGCAAAACACTGCCGACAATTCCCGCCAAACAACAGACAAAACCCGCGATAACCAAAAAAATATCCATCACTGTTAAATTTGTACTTTTGAAACCACCGAAGTTAAACGAAGTTACTATGAAATGGAATAAGTTCGCACTGCTATTTTTGTTGTTGATGACAACTTTGTGCTTTTCGCAAGCAACCGACGAAGATGCGGCTATTAAAGAACGTTTGTATCAAAAGTTCAAGAAAGAAGTGCTGGCGTACACACACAAAGATTTCGATGAACTGTTTTTTAGTTTTGTTGAACGTACCGGAAAAGATCCGCTGCTAACCAAAGAGGAATACTATACCTTTACTTGTAAAATTGCGGCATACTCCGAACGTTTGGGCAAATTGTACAAATCGGAACGCGAAACTGCCGAAAAATCGAAACAAGAATGGCTGGCCAAATCGTACCAAGATTATGTGAACTCTCGAAAAACAAAGCCGTGAAAAAGTCGATGCTTCTCGTACTCGTAAGTTTCCTGTTCCTTGGTTGCACCGATTGGCCAAAAAAAGTTCCGTCGGAAACCGAATTATTGGAACAAGAATTAAAACAGGTAAATTGGCGTCAAGTCGACGAATATCCAAACGTTGCCGATTGTGAAGCACTCACCGAAAAATTCGAGCGGCAGCAATGCTTTTTCGATTTCATTACCACACTCATTCAGCAAAAATTAAGTGCCGATACGCTGCAACTCTCGGCTTCAAATTCGGATACACTCAAACTAAAAATTACCATCACCAACAAAGCCGAATTAAAATTTGAAGTAGCGCACCGCGATAGCATTCCCGAAATGCAACAAGCCGTAATCGATTCGGTATTGCAAGCGCGTTTGGTGGATTTCCCACCGATCACACCCGCACTAAAACGAGGCGTTCCGGTTACATCGTCGTTTGTTGTTCCTGTAAAAATTAACGGGAATTAAAAATAGTCTATCTACTTATCGATCGATTTTTCCAAGTTGTTTTTCCAACTAGCGCACGTAAACTGAGGTAAGCCGTTATGAACGGATACGCCAACACCACATCAACTCGTAAGCTCGGACGTTGCCCTATAACCGATGCATGTTTACATACCAACAGAAAATCTATTGCAATTTTCGCTAAAATCAAAACCAGCTCTACATGCATTTTTTTGCCGAAAAGCAGCGCGCTAAGCACCCAAACTTGTGCCCAAACCGCAGCGGCAACGAGAAGCGTAAAAGCAAGCACGCTTACATCTTTATACACCACCGATTTTGCACCCCACCGAATGCGCTGCGCCAAAACCGCCTGTAAATTGGTTTGATAGTTCAACAAAGCCGAGCTGCTACGCCCCGACGCCAAGCCTATTTTAAACTTCGATTTCTTTGCCGCTTGAAGCAGAAACATATCGTCGCCACTTTCCAGTTCGAAATCGGTTCGTATGGCACGAGTTTTTACGTACGTTGCTTTTGTAAATCCGAGATTCGCGCCGCTACACAGCAAACTGTTTCCGAACAAAACCGACGCTTGCGTAACGGCCTGCATGCCGTAATACTCGTAATATTCAAAATAGTTCGAAAAATTTTTGGGCAGTTCGTTGAAATGAAGCACGCCAACGACTAAATCATTTTCGGTAGCAAACGCCTGTGAAAATCCGCTTAGGTGCGTGGCTTTTAAACGAACATCGGCATCCAGAGACAAAATATGTTCGTTTTTGGCTGTCGAAACTCCCAAATCGATGGCTGCTTTCTTACCCTTCCGCGCAAGCGAATCGATTATTTGCAAAGAAAAACGAAATGACTCGGTTGCTAAATGTAGCGGCTGCTCACTGTCGTTTACAATCAAAACCTCCACGTTCTCTAATGGATAATCTTGGTTGTTGAGGTCGTTTAACAAACTGCTCAGTTCAGAAACCGAACCTCGAAACGGAATTAAAACACTCAGCGGAAGCGCTTGCTCTGGATTTGTTTGTTCGTGCTTTTTTGTCCGCTTTCGCAGAAAAACAAACATAACGGCAACATAACTAATCAGAATTGCGGCAATCATGTGTCGAGAGGTTTAAAGCGAAGTACGTAAAAAGTTCCGATCAGTAAAGGAACCACCACATTGAGCAACCACATAAGCAACGTGATGAGTAATATTAGTTGCGGATCGATTCCCAATTCACTAAAAAACAGCAAAGCAACACCTGTTTTCACTGCAAAATCGAATAATTGAAAAGCAGGCAACGACGATGCTAATAAATACGTTGCGGCAACAGCTGCATAAAGAGCGATCACGCTGGTTTGCGGATTTCCGACGTGCAAAAAAAGCACATATTGCGAGGTAAACGTGGCGTACCGCAACAATCCATAAAAGAAATTTCGCTGATGCACCCGCGAAGAAACCGAAAAGCCTGCTTTGAAAAAATCGTGCACTTTTGATTGAAAACGCCGACTCACTTTTTGCAGTATAAAAAGCAGTGCCGCAGCTGCAACAAGAATTCCTGCCAATTGCAAAAAGCTTACTAAACCGAGAAATGCAAACGCCAGCAAGCCAAAAAGTACGCTGTAAAACATTTGCACGCCGTTACAAACCAAATTGAGTGCAACAATTTTTAATCGTACTTGCTTTGGATAAAACAAGGCTTTTCCCGCGTATTCGCCCAAACCGTTTGGTGTAAAACTCCCTAAAGTAAAGGCTGCGAAAACTTCTTCGGCCGATTTATGTATGGACAGTGGTTTTACAGTTGCGCCCAAATTTTGCCATTTCACAATTTCCAAAAAGCGGTTCTGAAAAGAGAGGTACACCAAAAAAACGACAAGAAACGGACTCAGTTTTGCAAAATAATCTAACGCGAATTCCTGAATTTCGGAAAAGTTGTTGTTTTGCAGTTTGTAAATCGTAAAACCGATTGCCAAAGAAACTACAGCAATTTTAAGGCTTACGGTGAGTAATTGCTTAGTTTTGTTTGTCGGTGCACTCATGCTACAAAGAAACGCAATTGTGCCATAGCCTTCAAAGAAACGCGCCTTTAGAAATGGAGAAAATCATTTTAGGAATCGATCCCGGAACAACCATTATGGGTTTTGGTGTAATTGCCATTGAGCGCAAGAACATGAAGTTTATTCAGCTTAATGAATTGGTGTTGTCGAAATACGACGATCACTACAAAAAGTTGAAACTTATTTTTGAACGAACGGTTGAATTGATCGACACTTACAATCCGGATGAAATTGCGATTGAAGCGCCGTTTTTCGGTAAAAATGTACAATCGATGCTGAAATTAGGACGTGCGCAAGGTGTAGCGATGGCAGCAGGTTTATCGCGCGGAATTCCGATCATAGAATACGAACCGAAGAAAATAAAAATGGCAATTACAGGAAACGGAAATGCCAGTAAAGAACAGGTAGCCAAAATGTTGCAGCAATTGCTTGGTCTGAAAGAATTACCCAAAAATCTGGACAGCACCGACGGATTAGCCGCAGCCGTTTGCCATCATTTCAATTCAGGGAAAGTAACAGGCGGAACCAGTTACAGCGGTTGGGACGCTTTTGTGAAACAGAATTCGGGGAGGATTTCTTGATGCCAGGCATTTACATTCACATACCGTTTTGCAAGCAAGCGTGCCACTATTGCAACTTCCATTTTTCGACCAGTTTGAAACACCAAACGGCATTGGTTAGTGCTTTGGTAAAAGAATTAGAACTGCGTCGCGACTCGTTTTTGGCTGTTAGCGAAACCGTAGATACCGTTTACTTTGGTGGTGGAACACCATCGATTTTACCCGTTTCGGAATTAGACCGCATTCTCGAAAGCATTCGAAAAAACTATCGCTTGCATGCTGACGCAGAAATTACGCTCGAGTGCAATCCCGATGATTTGGTGGGATGCAGCGGACGTACGTACTGCAACGACTTGACACAATTGGGTTTTAACCGACTCAGTTTGGGAATACAGAGCTTTCAAGACGCCGATTTAAAACTGATGAATCGGGCGCACGATGCAAATATGGCATTCGATGCTTTGAAAAACAGCACCGATTTTTTCAACAATATTTCGGTGGATTTGATTTACGGCATTCCCGGTTCGAAAAGTGCCGATTTAGCACGCGCCTTGCAGTATTTTATTGACTATTCGATTCCGCATATCTCGGCTTACGCCTTAACCGTGGAGCACAAAACCGCTTTGGAAAAACTCATTGCCAAAGGAGAAATTCCGGCGCCCGACGAAACAGCATTGGAACAACAGTTTTTATTGGTGCGAAATACACTGCGAGAAGCCGGTTACGACCATTACGAAATTTCGAACTTTGGAAAACCGAATTTTCACTCGCGCCACAACAGTTCGTACTGGTCGGGAAAACCGTATTTAGGCATCGGGCCCTCGGCGCACAGTTATTTGGGAAACACACGCCTGTGGAATATTTCGAATAATGTGTTGTATGTGAAGGCGCTGGAATCAGAAAATTTACCTTCGACTTCGGAAAAGCTGTCGACTTACGATCGGCATAACGAATTTGTAATGACGCAATTGCGATTAGAAAAGGGTATTTCGCTTTCGGAATATGAAACGGATTTTGGTTTGGAAGCAAAGGCCGTTTTGTTAAAGCAGGCGAAAAAGTATTTGGCTGTAAATCAGCTTGAACTGAGCGATACGCATTTGAAAATCAGCGAAAAAGGACTTTTTTTTGCCGATGGCATAGCCGCCGATTTCTTTTTAGACGCCAGCGACGGAATTTTAAACGAAAACGCATGAAAGTAACGATACAACAGCAGTACGAAATAGATTTGAATAAACCTATCGATATTTCGATGCCGTTAGCGGCTACGCCAGAAAATCCGGTAGCTTGGTATCAGGGTGCGCCGCGATTCGAACCTGTAGTTATGGGCGATTTTATCGGCAGTGTACGCAGCGGAAAATCGAGTACCAATTTTTACGATTTGCATATCAATCCGCATGCCCACGGAACGCATACCGAATGTTTGGGGCACATAACGGCGGAGCACTACAGCATAAACGATTATTTAAAGACGTTTCATTTTTTCTGTACGCTTATTTCGGTTATGCCCGATTTAATAGACGAAGATTTGGTTATTACGCGAGAACAAATTGCTGCTGCGGTAAACAACAATTGGCAAGAAGCTTTGGTTGTTCGAACCTTACCTAACGACGATTCGAAATTGCAGCGAAAGTACTCGAATACTAATCCGCCGTATTTGCATGCCGATGCGGTGGCACTTTTGGTTGAAAACGGCGTGAAACATTTACTACTCGATTTGCCGAGCGTGGATCGGGAACAAGACGGCGGCGCCTTACGCGGACACAAAACTTTTTGGCAGGTGACCAATGTGCAACAAGTAAACGCCGATGCCCGATTTGATGCCACAATAACCGAACTCGTGTTTGTACCTAATACCGTAGCCGATGGTATGTATTTTTTGAATTTGCAAATCTGTTCGTTAGAAAACGACGCTTCGCCGAGTAAACCCGTTTTATATGAATTAGTTGCACTATGAATATCGAAGATTTTGTAAATTTTTGCTTGTCGAAACCCGGAACGTCGGAACATTTTCCGTTTGATGAAGATACTTTGGTTTTAAAAGTAGCCGATAAGATGTTTGCAGCCACAGGTTTAGGAAGCTGGGAAGGCGGGCAACCCACAATCAATTTAAAATGCGATCCGGAGTTGGCCGTTGAATTACGCGAACGGTACCAAGCTGTGATGCCGGGTTATCACATGAATAAAACGCATTGGAATACAGTAGCAGTTAATCAGGATGTGAGCGACAAAGAAATTGTACAAATGATTAACCACTCGTACGATTTAATTGTAGCCAAATTGCCAAAGGCTGTTCGAGAGCAGTTACAATCGTGATTGTGCTTACCACAAGTTCCAACCCAAAATATTGATTTCTAGTACAACACCTTGTGGTTTTGGGTTTTGCGAATTTGGCAGCAACCAGCCGCTACATATTTGAACGCGTTTAGAGATGTTGTACATGCCTCCGATAACAGCCGCACCTTCATTGTTCGATCCCGAAATCCAATCGCTCATAAGATAAAAGCGTTTAGATAGTTTAAACTCGTAGCCAACCAAAACGCCTGTATCGTTGCCATTGCCCAAAAACATCCGATTGCCGTGATACAAACCAACTGCAACTTTTGAACCTTCGCCAATTTTGTGACTTAGCAAACCGTAACTAAAAAAATTCAGGTTTTTGTTGTTGAGTTTATTACTCAGGTTCCAACCAATTTGCGTGCCTGCATTGAGGTATAATTTGTCGGTTAATTTAATTTGTTTTTGCAACGAAGCCAGCAAATTTGGGTACACGGAGCCGCTGTTGGCATCGCTGTTGTAACTCAAACGCCAATCTTCGGTAAAGTACGCGCCTTTACCTACCAAATTAACACCGGCATCCCAACCTTTGCCTAAACCATACACAAAGTGTCCTTTGCTTTCGAGTTTGTGTTGATAAACGTTTAGCTGATATTGATAGAAAATCTTTCCTTCGGGTGTAATATCACCAGACGGAATGTTGAATAAATTTTGTTGTGCGTACAGCGAAAAAGAGCTTAAAGAAAAAAGGAAAGTGAAAAAGAAAATACTTGAAATTCGATTAACACGTGACAATGTTGTTTGTTTTTAGTGCTGCAAAATTAAATCCCGATTTTCTTCAGAACACATCATTTAACAAATCTTATACAGGCGTTTGCGCATATTTTTTTCCAAATGCCTGAATTTTTCCAGACAGAATTTCTTTTCCTGTTTTTTTGCTTTCGGAAGCCAATTGTTCGTCGGTTTTTAGTGCGGCAAACGATTCGTTTTGGATTTGCTCGTAGGTTTTTTCGAGTAGTTTTAATTCGCGAATTTGTTCTTCCACGCGCGATTTAACGGCGAGTTCGCTTTCTTCCAACAGATAATCGTAGGTTCCTTTTGGTGCGAGTAGTTTTGCTAAAATCGGTGCGGTTTCTACACACAAGAAAAGAAGCATGATAAACAGCGACGGCATGGTTGGCAAATCGTTTAAAGCACGGATGCGCGCCATGAGTCCGTCGTACTTGTTAATGATCGGTTTTCCTTGTGCGATTTTCTCTTCTTGTTCGGTTTCGAGTTTTTGTTTATTCTCGTTTAGTGTTGCGAGTTTTGCTGCTGTAATTTTTCGCAACGAATCGAGTTCGGATTTAGCCGTATTGTGTTTGGCGATTTTCTCTTTAAACACCGGACCTTTCCCGATTTTAAGTGTGCCTTTGGTTCCTTCGGCTTCGGCGATGTAGGTGCTGTACAAATCGTTTACCTCTTTTTCTTTGGCGGCAAGTTGCGCTTTCAGGCTGTCGGTTTCGGCTTTGTTATCATTCAGATTTGCCGCAAAATACGTTTGTACTTCTTTTTTGTTTTGAAGTGCGAGTTTATTTTGTTCGGATAGTAAAACCGCGTCGATTTCTTTTTCGAAGATTTTAATTTCGAGTGGTTTTGAAATTACGACTGCGATGATTAACGCCAGCACGAGTCGTGGAACGGCTTGTAGAATTTCGTTGGTAAAGCTGTCACGTTTTTTGAGTGTAGAAACAATGTAGCGGTCGAGATTAAAAATGAGCGAAGCCCAAACCAAACCAAAGATTACGGCTGGATAGATGCTATCGAACACCGTGAATAGTGCGTAAGTAGCGGCAAGAAACGCCATTACTGCGGTAAAGAAAACGGTGGCGCCAATTCCCACGTATTTGGTTTGTTCGCCTTCGCTGCATTTATCGAGCAGCTGACGGTCGGCACCGGAACACAGAATAAAAAATCGTTTTAACATGATTGATGAGATTGATGATGCACGAAATACAAATAGCGCGCCAAATTTTTTTGCACATTCATTACAACCTGAGTTCGATTAAAAATTTTTGTCAGATCGCTTGAAATCAACGAATTGTAAAATCATATAGCAATGGAAAGAAACAACATCCACGCTAAACAGATAAACGGCTGCCTACTTCGTTAGATTTTTTTGCGATACTACAGTATCCCAATAAAAATCTGCCTTGTATTCAACCATTTATCTGTTTTCTGACCGCAATTTTTAAATCGAACTCAGGTTTGCAGCCCCGATTGCAATGGAAAGGCAAGGCAGTTTGGGCAGACTGCGGTTTGGCGGAAAAGAGCGACCAAAGGAAGCTACTTTACTGCCTTAACCGAAGCTGCCCAAACAACTTGACTTGCAATGAAAAGCGGGAATTGCTGCCCTAAAAAATCTGTAAATTATTTTAACAAACCACCGCCTGAATTTATTTTATCGGTGTTGATGTCGGTGTTGTCTTTTTGCAATTTAAGGTTACCGAAATTATAGGTTAGCGAAACGCGGAACACTCGTGAATCGCGCTTTTCGTAGAAAGTTGAGCGAATATTTTCACCGGGAATTAGGGCTGTTGTTTTATTGATGTTGAACAAATCGAAACAATGCACGCCTAATTTTAACCTTTTGTTCATAAAATCGCGGTTGAGTGAAATATCGAACTGTTGAATTGGTTCTGTAACCTTATAAATTTCCCAAATTCCTGTTGGAACATAGAAATAATTAAGCGTTGAAACGATATCATACGGCAATTGAATTTGCGCTTGACCGCCGTACGTAAATACTCCGTCGTTTTTAAAACCTGTTGAAAATCCGTCGGTTGTAGTTTTTTGATACGCGATATTGGCGTAGATGTAGTTCATTTTATCCGGATTTGCCATTCGGGTATTGAACTCGTTTTTACCTTTAAAGATGTAATCGAGTGGAATAGGGAAATTGATGTACGACGAGAATGTTTTAAAGCGATCGATTTGCACGAACGTTCTGTTGGCAACGAGTTCGCCGGGTTCGGCAGCGATTACAAACTGATTGGCATCTTTAGAAACGCTGTAGTTTACACCCAACTGAATGTAGTTGAAAGCCGAGAATGTAGCGCTGAAGTTGTCGAAGAATACGGGTGCGAGCAGCAAGTTTCCTTCGCTGGCGTTGTAGCGGTTAAAAAGCGAGTTGTTGTTTGGATCGATGTTGGTGTATCCGGGCTGATTCACTTTTCGGTTGTACGACGAGTTTAGATTTAGCTGATCGTTGAAGCGGTAGTTTAGGGAAATACTCGGAAACAAGTTGGTGTTGGTAAATTTAATTTCGTTGGCAACGGTTGATGCATTGCGGGTTACGTTAAAATCTTCGAAACGAATACCTGCTGTAAACGAGAATTTCTTGATGCTTTTGGTGACTTGGGCATAGAAAGCGAGGTTGGTTTCGAGGTAGTCGAAATCGATCGCATCGGTGAAAGTTCCGTTATCAAAGATGTCTTCGTTGGTGCTTTCAAAATTGTAGCGACCGAAGTTTGTTACCTTTAAGTGATTGAATTTACCTCCGGTTGCGAAATTGAGTTTTAGTTTGGTAATTGGGAGGTTGAAATCGTACTTAAGATAGTAGTTGTACAGATCGAAGTTGAGGTCGCTGTTGTTAAAGGTACGTGCGCCGTCTTCTTGAGAAACCGACTTGTTCATGGGTGTTCTTCCGAAGTAATTTCCGTAGGCGATAACATCGACGGTACTTCCGATGGTGTCGAGTTTGAGTTTGTACTGTGTACTGGCTTCGTGGAAATTGGTTTTTTCCTTAGTAAAGCCGTTGTTTAGGAAGTCGATTCCGTTGCCTGTAGCTGTATTGGTTGTGTTGTTGTCGTCTTTAGAGGTCGACATGTTGTAATTGAACAGCAAGTTTGATTTATCGTTTATGCGGTAATTCAGACCGGTTCTCCAATACAGGTTTCGGTTGGTCGTTTGTGTAAAGTTTTTCTGATCGAGCGTAACCGGTGGCGTTAAAGTAGTAAAGGTTTGTGTGCTGTTATTTTGGTTTTCGCTTTCGATGTAGTTTACACCGAACATGGTTTGCCAGCTTACGTCTTTAACTTTTCCGTTAAGTAGGATTTGCGGGCTTGGTTTTTGGTACTCGTTGAAATTGTAATTGATGTTAAAGCTTGCGTTAACACCTTTCATTTTGCGTGAAGCGGTAACGATATTGATGATAGATCCGCTGGCATTTGCGTCGAATGCAGCGCCCGGGTTATAAATAAGTTCGATTTTTTCGATAGCGCCCGCTGGCAAACTGTTAAGGTAGTTTTCTAAATCCTGGCCTGTTAAGGTGC
Source organism: Flavobacterium sp. (assembly GCF_027490375.1). Lineage (GTDB taxonomy): Bacteria > Bacteroidota > Bacteroidia > Flavobacteriales > Flavobacteriaceae > Flavobacterium. Next base: position 11,813 of record NZ_JAIXYH010000076.1, on the reverse strand, counting down.
TTGGCGCTCCGTCGATGTAAATTTGAACGCCGCGTCCGTTAAGTGTGAGTCCGCCGCCGGGCGATTTCACCACACCGGGAATACGTCGAACCGCGTCCATGGCATTACCGGAATTGAGCATGCCGTTGTCTTTTACGTTGACGGTTGTTTTATCGGGATCGATTTTAATGAACTTCTTTTGTTTGGCGGTGATGGTAACTTCGGCGAGTTGCTGCGTTTTTGTTTCGAGTTTTAATTCGGGCAAAGTGATGGTAGTTTCGCCGGGTTTGACTGTAAATTTTTGCGACTGAATGGGGCTGTCGAGTGCGGTAACGTCGATTACGTAGTTGCCCGGTTCCAGATTTAGTTCGCGTTCGATTTTACAGCCGAGTACGTTAAAGATAATGGGCGAAGAACCGTCGGCTCGCGCGAGCGTTACGGTTCGAAGTTCTTCGTCTTTTTCACAAGAGAGGTTAGAAAGCGGTGTGTTAACCGTAATTTTAACCGGCGTTTTCTGTGAAAACACACTGGCTGAAACGAGCAAAAATAGCCCTAGTACGAGTGATTTCATAAGGATTGATTTGATTGATGATGTGGAATAGACGCTGCGCCGCAGAAAATGTTACAGCTTTTTTGAGATTTTTTTAGCAAGTATTTTTATCTGTCCAAAAACGGAATAAGGGGTAGGGTAGCAGCTGTTTTGGAAAAGAAAGTAAACGGAGAAATATGCTATTCAACGCGAGGTCGATATAAAAACCGAAGTTAGAAATCGTTCAAATGGTATAACAGGCGTGTTTTTCTTTTGGATACCGAGGTTTCTAAAAAAATACAACAAAGGAACCGACTATTTAAATGGTTAGCTTTTGAAAAAGTAGAAAGGAGAATTTCTCTCAATGAAGCTAAAAAGTTCACGTGAAGCGAGCTAAAAAAGGTTTTTATGTTGAACTCAGGTTATTTAGATAAAAATGGAGCTTTCATTGAATACCTGCTAGCACTAAACTTTCGGCAAACAATTGATTTTTAAACGTGTAATAAATTAGCTGACACAGGTTTTTAAGCACAAGTTGTTTGCCCAGGAACAACATTTAGCTCTTCTTCAATTGCTTGATATCTTTTCGTAAATCGAGCAACACTTCTTTTAAATTCACGTTCGAAAGATCGTCGGGAATGGCTTCTTTGGTCGTGATGCTGCAACCAAACTCCCAAATTTGAATAATTTCGGAAAGCTTGATTTTATACGGCGCGTAAATAACGTTATCTGAAGCCACGGTAATGCTGTCGTCTTCCTTGTCGGCTAAGCGTTTGTAGGTAATCCCTTCGTTAGCGGTAACCACAATGTACGTTTTCCCTTTTCTGATTTCGCCCAAATTATCGATATAGCGCCCAATTACATACGTATTGTCGTTGTGCGGCGGCATCGAATCTCCCGAAATCGGGAACGCCCGATATTTCCCAGGACCCAAAAACGGAATCGAAATTTGCGGTAAACTCTCAATGTATTCCGGATCGCTGTAGCCACTCAAATAGCCCGCTCGTGCCCGATGCGACACCAACTCGATGCTGTTTCTTCCGAACGAATCGACCGTAATGGGCAAAACAATTTTATTGTCGTCGAGCTTAATCAACGACTCAATGTCCACCTTCTTCACGTCGAGCGCCAGCAGCAAATCAATGCTAATGTTGTACAAAGCGGCAATACGCCTAAGCACATCGTAAGGCGGTTCTGCTTTTCCTTCTTCATATTTAGCGTATCTGCCGCGTGTAATGAACAGTGCTTGCGCAACCTTGTCTTGCGACAAGTTTTTCTTGATGCGTAAGTGGCGAATGTTGTCTCCGAAAAGGGTCATAAAATTGAGATAATTTATAGCAACAAATATACAAAAGTTTGCTACAAATCGTATTAATTTTGTTCGGTACAAAAAAGAATGGTTATGATAGAACGAGCAATTGTACATATGGATTTAGACGAATTTTTTGTCTCTTGTGAGAAACGAAACAACAGTCAACTTGCTAATATTCCGTTAATTGTGGGCGGTGGCGATCGAGGTGTGGTGGCTTCTTGTTCGTATGAAGCGCGGAAGTTTGGTGTGCGTTCGGCCATGCCCATGCGAATGGCACTTAAACTGTGTCCGGATGCGAAAGTAATTCGCGGCGACATGGAACTGTACTCCAAACTTTCCCGAGAAGTAACGCAAATTATAGAAGAAGAAGCGCCACTTTTTGAAAAGGCCAGCATCGACGAACACTATCTCGACATCACCGGAATGGATCGTTTTTACGGCTCGTACAAATGGACCACAGAGCTTGCGCAGAAAATTGTTCGCGAAACCGGTTTGCCCATCAGTTTTGCACTTTCCGTAAACAAAACCGTTTCCAAAATCGGAACCGGACAAGCCAAACCCAAAGGAAAAATCCAAATTCCGCAATCCGATGTGCGCCACTTTCTCGATCCGCTTCCCATTCAAAAAATTCCGATGTTGGGCGATGTTACCTATCAATTGCTGTCGCGAATCGGTGTTCGAAACATCAAAACCTTGGCAGAAATGCCCGTGGAAGTCTTGCAGCAACTCATCGGAAAAAACGGCATCGAAATTTGGAAGAAAGCCAACGGTATCGATTACAATCCGGTGGAACCCTATCGCGAACGCAAATCGCTTTCCACCGAACGCACATTTGAACAAGACAGCATCGATATAAAAGCCATGCGGTCTTTGCTTACCGCGATGTGCGAAAAGTTAGCACACCAATTGCGTACCGAGCAGTGGCTTACTTCGTGCGTGGTCGTGAAAATCAAATACGCCAATTTTGATACCGAAACCCGGCAAGCTTCGTTGCCTTATACCGCTGCCGATCACGTAATCATTAAAACGGCGCACGAACTCTTCGAAAAAAATTACCAACGGCGCATGCGCGTTCGTATGCTCGGCGTAAACTTAAAAGGTTTGGTGCACGGCAATTATCAAATCAATCTTTTTGAAGATACGCTCGAAATGTTGGCGCTTTACCAAGCCATGGACAAAATCAAACTCCGATTCGGATTTAAAGCTGTAGGTCGCGCCGAAACCATCCTTAAAGACAATTTGTAATGTACCTCAACTGCCACTCGTTTTACAGCCTTCGCTACGGAACCATTCCGCTGGAAGAATTGGTAAACCTTGCCGTAAAACAAGGCGTTAAGGCTTTAGCACTAACCGACATCAACACCATTACAGGTATTTACGACTTCAAAAAAGCCTGCGATCAAGCCGGAATCCACGCGGTAGTTGGTGTCGAGTGTCGTGCCAATCACCAACTTAAATTCATTGCGCTGGCACAAAATACTAACGGACTTACCGAAATCAATCGGTTTGTAACGCATTGCAATCTCAACAATATCGAAATTCCCGATCTAGCGCCCGATTTCAAAAACGTTTTTGTGATTTATCCGCTCGAAAACCAACCCGATACCCTACGCGATTTCGAATTTCTAGGTTTCAAACCTTCGCAAATTTCACAGTGTTACAAATACGATCGTGCCTTTCTCAGCGCTCGAGCCGTGGTCTTGCAACCCGTAACGTTCCGAAATAAAACAGAATACGAACTGCATTGCATTCTTCGAGCCATCGACTTAAACACCTTGCGTTCCAAACTACAACCAAACGATCATGCACATTTTTCCGAACAACTCGTACAACCGGCACGTTTAGAACGCTATTTCGCCGATTATCCCGAACTCGTTGCAAACACATATAAAATACTACAAGCTTGCAGGTTCGACTTCGAATTCAGAACACCTAAAAACAAGCAAAACTTCACCGGAAGCAAAGCAAGTGATGCGAAACTGCTTCGAAAGCTCGCCTACGAAGGTCTGGAAAAACGCTACGGCGCCAAGCATGAAGCGGCACAAGCCCGAGTCGAAAAAGAACTCAAAGTAATCGACGAGCTGAACTTCAACGGCTATTTTCTCATTACGTGGGACATCGTACAATTCAGCAACAGTCGGGGTTTTTTGCACATTGGTCGCGGCAGCGGAGCCAACAGTATCGTGAGTTACTGTCTCGGAATTACAGATATTTGTCCCATTGAACTCGATTTGTACTTCGAACGTTTCCTGAATTTGAATCGGAAAACACCGCCCGACTTCGACATCGATTGGTCTTGGAAAGAACGCGATACGATTCTCGAATACATCTTCGAAAAATACGGCCCCAATCATGTGGCATTTTGCGGAACCAATGTCGAATTCAAATACCGTTCGATTATCCGAGAAGTGGGAAAAGTGTACGGACTCCCCAAAGAAGAACTCGATTTCCTGGCTACGCATCCGCTTACAGTGCACGATAAAAATCAAGTAGTTCAACTGGTGCACGAATTCGGAACCTTACTCGAAAAATACCCCAACCAACGCAGCATGCACGCCTGCGGTATTTTGATTTCCGAAGAACCCATCACCAACTACAGCATTTTGGAACTGCCTCCCAAAGGTTTTCCAATTGTACAGTTCGACATGCATATCGCCGAAGATGTGGGTTTCGATAAATTCGATATTTTGAGTCAGCGCGGCATCGGGCACATAGACGATTCAGTAAAATTAATTGCTAAAAATCAAGGCATTACCGTGGACATTCGAGACACACGCTTGTCGAAAAACGAAGCAAAAGCCAACGAATTTTTGAGTCGCGGGCAGACTATCGGTTGCTTTTACATCGAAAGTCCAGCTATGCGTGGCTTGTTGCGCCGACTCAAGTGCGACAACTACAAAACGCTCGTTGCAGCCTCGTCGATTATTCGTCCGGGTGTCGCCCAATCGGGTATGATGAAAGAGTATATTTTCCGACACAATTTCCCAGACAAGTTCGAGTATTTTCATCCGGTTTTCGAACAGCAGCTCGGCGAGACCTACGGAATTATGGTGTACCAAGAAGACGTGATCAAAATTGCCTTACACTACGGCGGTTTACCCGCTACCGACGGCGATGTGCTACGCCGAGCCATGAGCGGAAAAGGACGTTCGAAGGCAGCATTGCAAAAAGTAAAAGACCATTTTTTTGAATGCTGTGCTAAACAAGGTCATCCGTTGGAGTTGAGCAAAGAAATTTACCGACAAATCGAATCTTTCGCAGGCTACTCGTTTTGCAAGGCACACTCGGCTTCGTATGCGGTCGAAAGTTACCAAAGTTTGTACCTTAAAGCCTACTTTCCGATCGAGTTTATGGTGGCCGTAATTAACAACCAGGGCGGCTTTTACCGCACCGAGGTCTATGTGCACGAAGCCCGAATGGCAGGAGCGCAAATCGAAAATCCGTGCGTAAACAACAGCGAAATTCAAACCACTGTTTACGGAAAAGTGGTGTACTTGGGTTTTATGCATTTGGAAGGTTTACACGCTAAAGTAGCGGCCGATATCGTTGAAAATCGCACGCAGTTTGGTGCGTTTCAATCGCTCGAAAATTTTATCGAACGCATTCCCATCGGCATCGAAAATCTACAAATTCTCATATTTATTGGGGCGTTTCGCTTCACCAAACTTTCCAAAAACGAGTTGCTTATCCGCGCCCGCATGATTTTAGTGAACTTTAAACCCGAAGACCGCAACTGGAAACTACTTGCCGAGCCCATCAAGCCTTTTAAACTTCCGGACTTGCCGCGCAGTGTTTTTGAAGACGCCTTCGACGAGATCGAACTGCTCAACTTTCCGGTGTCTTGTAGTCCGTTTGACTTACTGAAAACCAAGTACAGAGGCGATGTGCTGGCGCGCGATCTGAACGCCTACCACAAAAAAACGGTGCGCATGTTGGCGTATCTGGTTTCTCGAAAACACGTTCCTACCAAATTGGGGTCGATGTATTTCGGAACTTGGATCGATGTGGAAGGTACTTTTTTCGATACGGCACATTTTGCCGATTGCCTACAAAAATATCCGTTTCAAGGCGGCGGCTGCTATTTGTTGCTGGGCTTTGTGGAAGTCGATTACCACTTTCCCACCATCACCGTTCAAAAAATGGCCAAGATGCCGTTTATTCCCGATCCGCGATTTTCGGCAAGCAATTCCCGAGCGTACACAACGCAGCAAAACATGCGCGAAGACGTGAGCCTCACGCACCGAAAACCCTATCCGCAGGAACACGAAATAAATTTACCGAGACAACGGATGAAGGTTTAGGCGCTTTAAATTGCTTGCAAATACGTAGATTCGGCTTTGTGTTTTTCCATTTGTAATATTGCAATATTACCTCGCGTAATATATTTGTAAATCAATTATTTAATAAAATTTAGTGCTTAAGAATTTCACTAATATTCATCGAATCTAATTCTAACGCCTACTTTTTTAATTTGGGCGTTTCGGCGGCTCATTCAGTGGAAATATGCGAGAAGCCGCCGCCGGTTGCTTGCTGCAATAAAAACGCCAAATCGCTTTTCGGCTAGGCAGTAAACGGGCTTCCGCTGGTCGCCGTTTAAAAGCAAAGCCCATAAATCATTTCGAAAAAAATTGGTGTAAGCAAAACAACACGCCAAGCCTCAATAGCGCTTTGGCGTTTTTATTTTCGCGCCGCCACCTAACGCGAAAAACGTTACCGGCGTTCGTTCCCGAGCATAAAAAAACCCGGCGATTGGCCGGGCGTGGTATTACTTCTCTTTGTTAACCTTGGTAATGTACTTTTCCAAAGCCATCGTCATCGAAGGAGCTTCCGGCGATGGCGCCATAATGTCGACACGCAAACCGTGATCCAAGGCTTCTTTTTGGGTAGTCGATCCGAAAACTGCAATGCGCGTGTTGTTTTGTTCGAAATCCGGGAAGTTCTTAAACAATGATTTAATTCCCGTCGGACTAAAAAACGCCAGTACATCGTAGTATACATCGGCCAAATCCGACAAATCGCTCATTACTGTTTTGTAGAACGTGGCTTGTGTCCAATCTACTTTCAAACTGTTTAAAACCTGCGGAGCATCGGCATTTAATTGATCTGATGCAGGTAACAAGAATTTTTCGTCTTTGTATTTTTTAATTAACGGCGACATGTCCACAAAATCCTTCTGACCCACATAAATTTTGCGCTTGCGGTACACCACGTACTTCTGTAAGTAATACGCAATGGCTTCCGACTGGCAGAAATACTTGAGCGTTTCTGGGATTTTATATCGCATTTCTTCGGCAACACGGAAAAAGTGATCTACCGAATTCTTACTCGTCAAAATGATTGCTGTGTAATTGTTGAGGTCAATTTTCTGCAAACGAACATCCTTTGCACTAACACCTTCAACATGAATAAAAGGCCTGAAGTCAATCTTTACTTTTAACTTTTGCTGAAGCTCAAAATAAGGGGAATTTTCTACCTTAGGCTCAGGCTGAGAGACCAAAATTGTCTTCACTTTCATACTAGAAAATTTGTAAATTTTAACTTCTTATAAACCAAGAATAAATAAAAAAATAGGGCGCTATTTCAAGAGCGCAAAGATACAAAATAAAATAAAACACTTTTCGGCTCAATACGTTTTGATAAATCTTCAAAGAATTGAAGTACGTAAGCACGTTTATTGCGATAAACAAGCCCAAAACAATGTAAATGACTGTATTTGTGAAATTATCAAAGTAGAACAAAACGATGTTTACCGGAAGCAATAACAATCCGAGATAGGTTCGGTAACTCACTTTTTGCAAGTTAAAGCCGTCTACAATTTCATCAATATTAAATGCGGCACCTATGATTTTCTCCGTAAGGAACTTGCCCAAAACAAACACACTCAATAACGTAAACAACCGAATAAACATCACGTAATCGTAGCGCGAAGCCAAACCAAAATAGCTTAAACAAAGTTGTATAAAATAACTGATCGATAACAACTGAACCACAAACAAGGCTATCGTAAACCAGTTCATCAAGTTCGACGGATCTCGGTAAATTTTTAGGTATTTGTCGTTTACCAACAGCTTTAAAAAGTCGGAAAATCGACCCGAAAAGTTGGTTTTTACTACTGTAATTAAAATCAAGCACAACAAAAAGACTAAGGTAACCCAGTCTTTTGCAGCTAAAATGCGCTCTTGAAATACTACAGCCGCTATCATGCCGCAAAAGTACATCATTTAAAGCTTCTTTTATTATCAAATTATTATGATTATGCCCGAACAAATCGTTTATTTTTGCCCCGTAACTTGAATCAAATGCCGGCGGCTCTCGTAATTATACCGACATACAACGAAATCGAAAACATCCATCCGATTATTCGGGCTGTTTTAAACCTACCTGAATCCTTTCACGTACTCATTGTCGATGATAATTCGCCCGACGGAACCGCCAACGCTGTTTGTGCGCTGCAACAAGAATATCCAGACAACTTATTTTTAGAATCCCGACAGGGAAAAGCCGGACTCGGCACAGCCTATGTACACGGTTTTAAATGGGCGCTGCAACATAAATACGAGTACATTTTTGAAATGGATGCCGATTTTTCGCATAATCCGAACGATCTGCAGTATCTTTATAAAGCAGCACGCGAAGGTTCAGACGTGGTAATTGGCTCGCGTTACATCACCGGCGTAAATGTCGTAAACTGGCCGTTGAGTCGGGTATTGCTGAGCTACTTTGCCTCAATGTATGTGCGTTTCATCACCGGCATGACCATCAGAGACGCCACCGCGGGCTTTATGTGTTACAAAGCTGCGATGCTCGAGAAAATCGATTTCAACCGCATCAAATTTGTGGGCTACGCCTTTCAAATCGAAATGAAATACCGCGCGTATTGCAAAAATTTTAAAATAACCGAAGTACCAATCATTTTCACCGATCGCGCCAACGGCGTATCAAAAATGAGTGGTTCCATCATAAAAGAAGCCGTATTTGGCGTCATTAAACTTAGAATCAGACACTTGTTTAACCGCTTGTAAACCATGAACACAACACTTATCAAGAATGCAAGAATCGTAAACGAAGGACGTATCCTGGAAGGCGATTTGCTTATCGAAGGTGGTTTAATCGCGGAAATCGGAACGTCCATCTCTGCAAAAACCGCCGCCACAAAAATTATCGATGCGGGAGGAAACTACCTCATCCCAGGTGCCATCGACGATCAGGTTCATTTTAGAGAACCCGGATTAACGCACAAAGGCAATTTATTCACCGAATCGCGCGCAGCAGTTGCCGGCGGAATTACTACGTTTATCGAACAACCCAACACCGTTCCCAACGCCGTTACGCACGAAATTCTCGAACAAAAATACGCTCGTGCCGCCGAAACGTCGATTGCAAACTACTCGTTTATGCTCGGCGGAACCAACAACAACCTCGAAGAAATTTTACGAACCGACTCCGAAAAAGTAGCCGGACTCAAATTATTTCTCGGATCATCCACAGGAAATATGCTCGTTGATGACGACTTTGCTCTCGAACGTATCTTTTCTTCAACTCCTTTACTCATCGCCACACATTGCGAAGACGAAGGAACCATAAAACGAAATCTCGCACAGTACAAAGAAATGTACGGCGACGATATTCCCGTAAAATACCACCACCTCATTCGCAGCGAAGAAGCCTGTTACCTCTCTTCTTCAAAAACTGTGGCTCTAGCGCAAAAAACGGGCGCACGATTGCATGTGTTCCACCTAAGTACAGCTAAAGAAATGGAACTTTTCACCAATAAAATTCCCTTGGCTGAAAAGAAAATTACAGCTGAAGTATGTATTCATCATTTGTGGTTTTCGGAAGAAGATTACGACACTAAAGGCAATTTCATTAAATGGAATCCGGCAGTGAAAACGGCTGCCGATCGCGATGCGCTGTGGAAAGCTTTGCTCGACGATACCATCGACGTTATTGCCACCGATCATGCGCCACATACATTAGAAGAAAAATCGCAACTCTATACCTCGGCACCTTCCGGCGGACCGCTCGTACAGCATGCCGTGGTAGCGATGTTTGAAGCCTACCATCAAGGAAAAATATCGATTGAAAAAATCGTTGAAAAAATGGCGCATAATCCGGCTATTTTGTTCAAAATCAGAAATCGCGGTTTTATTCGCGAAGGTTATGCGGCCGATTTAGCTTTGGTGGATATCGGCTCACCGTGGACCGTGAAGCGCGAGAACGTTTTGGCCAGCTGCGGTTGGTCGCCTTTTGAAGGACAAACATTTAAATCGCGAATAACGCATACTTTTGTGAACGGAAATCTGGTGTACAAAAACTTCAAGATTTTAGAAGCCGGTTTGGGTAGTCGCTTATTGTTTGATCGCTAATATGAAAAAACTCGTTATTGTTTTATTGCTGGGTACGTGGCTGTATGGATGCCAATCGAGTTCTGTTCCGGAACCTGAAAACCTCATCGACGAAGAGGATATGGTAGAAATTTACTACGATATGCAGGTTTATCAGGCCATTGATAACAGCATGCCCGGAAAATTGGCGGAAGAAAACATTTTATTGCCGGAATCGGTTTTCAAAAAACACCAGGTTACAAAAAAGCAATTCGAAGACAGCGATTATTACTACGCGCAAAACATCAAAAAGTACAAGAAGATTTTTGAAGAAGTAAAAGCTAAACTGGAAGAAAAGAAAGAAAGCTTGAAAGAAGTGCCCCAAAAGCCGCTTCCGAAACCAAAATCTTAATTTTTGCTGTAAAATTCGGTCATAGTAGCCACCGTAGTGTCTATGTTTTCGAAGGTAAAGTCGAGCTGTTCTCGCACACTGTCGTTGCTGTACTGATCGAGGCTCAGGGCCGAACGTACCATAGCAAAACTCAAGCGTCGGCGTTTTAAACCAAACAAAGCAGGTAGGTATTCGAGTACCGAAGCGGTCCAGAGCATGCCGGCAGAAAGCTGTTTGTTGACTGTAGCCAATTTTGCTGCTGCTCGGATTTTATTGCCGATTTCGAACACACTATAGTTTCCGGCGCTCAGGATAAATCGTTTTCCGTACAGTTGTTTTGCTTCGAGTTCTAGTACGGCAGCAACCACATCGGTAACCGACACAAAAGCGGTGGTTCCAGGAGGAAATCCGTAGGTGTTTTTCGTAGCAAATTTTGTTAGTAAACGGCCGGAATTTGTTCCGAAACCAATTCCTAAGATAACACCGGGATTTACGATTAATACGCGCAAACCTTCTTGTTCGCCGCGCCAAACTTCGATTTCGGCACCGTATTTTGAAATGGCGTAATCGCTATTTTTTAACTCTCGATTCCATTCAGCTTCTTCGTTAATGGGTAATTCGGGCAGTGGCATGGCACCAAGCGCGGCGATACTGCTCACATGAATAAATGTTTCGATACCCAAATGCAAGGCACAGTTTACCAAGTTGGCCGTTCCTTCAATATTGATTTTCAGCAACTTTTGATAGTCTTTTGGCTCAAAACTCACAAATCCGGAACAGTTGTAAAGGGTGGAAACGCCTGTTAATGCCAATTCTAAACTCGGAACATCGGTAATATCGGCGTAACGCCAATCGATTTTATCGAAATCAGCACTCCGATTTTCGTAATCAAAAAGTGCTTTGGTGCGTGCTTTTTTATCCTGGTTTCGATAGGTTGCCAAAACCCGGTTGTGCGTAGCAGTGAGTGCTAACAGCAAATGCGTTCCTACAAAACCCGTTCCGCCAACGACAATTTTCATAGTGTAAAAATACGAGTTTTAGGGGAATAGTTTTGTACGCATGCGTTTTGCTTTTTTGGGAAAATGATTTCCGGTTGGAGCTTGCCGGCGCTTTTTCGGATGCCGTGAAAAGAAATGCGTGTTTGGAATTAGGTTGAGGAGTTTGGGCGTTAGGAGCTTAATGTTGGAGCACAATGTTTCGCAATGTTTTTTCTCAATGGACACAATGTTGCCTCGGGCAGGCTCAGGCTCCGGCGAATAGTGGGTTGAGGAGGCGACA
>NZ_JAIXYH010000018.1 GCF_027490375.1 Flavobacterium sp. | reverse complement strand
CCTATTCACACTTTCTCACTTCGCGTTTTTGAAAACCAAAAAACTGAAAATTTACGGAAAAACCGTAAAATCGTTCCAACGAACTTCCGTACTGTCAGATAAGTGGTAGTTTACCACGATTTTTTACAAACAACAAAAAGCTCACGTAAATTGCCGCTCTAGCCGCCACATCCAAAGTAAAATCCATACATTTTCACTCCTCGTCCCGCCTCTTGCACTCGAATTTTAAAAAATCAAAATAAATCAAAATTTACGGAAAAACCGTAATCAATATTTGAAAACAGTTACTAACTTCGCTTCGTACTCGACTACAAAACGCTCACAGTCAATCGAAAAAACTTTAAAACGAAGTTTGGTAAAAACTGTTTCAGAGCACCACCCTATTTTCTATAATGCAAATAATCTTGAAGTATGATCGCTGCTGCAATCTTGTCTACTGTGCCTTTGTCGCGACGTTTTTGTTTCGAAATTCCGCTATCAATCATCGTTTGGAATGCCATTTTGGAACTAAAACGCTCGTCGATGCGAACCACGGCTATGGCGGGAAACTCTTGCTGGAATTTTGCGATAAATTGGTTTATTGGGGCAGCAATTTGCGAATCGGAACCGTCGAAACGTTTAGGCTCGCCAACAAGTAAGGTTTCAACGACTTCGGTTTGGAAATACTTCGTGAGAAAAGGAAACAATTCATTGGTATCGACAGTTGTTAACGGCGAAGCAATGAGTTGCAGCTCGTCGGTAACAGCGATACCGCAGCGTTTGCCTCCGTAATCGATTGCTAAAATACGTTTTTTCATGCTGCAAAGATGCGAAAGTATGCGACATAGATGAAATGAAATCCTTACGAAAGTGCTGTAATTGCAGTTATGGGAATCGGTCAACGAACTGAAACGGCAAAGGCAAGAAGCAGTCGGTAAGAAGTGGTAGGGAAAATGAGTTTTAAAAACAATTTTTTTAGATAATTCTCAGTATTTTTGCATGCTTTTTTTGGGCAACTATTTTCGCGTTAGGGATGGCAGTGGAAAGCCTTTTTTGGGCTGAGCGGCCAAGCTAGGAAAAGCCCAAAAAAGCTTGTAACGTACAGCCCGACCCGGCTTTGCTCGGACTGCGCTGGGAAACGCCGGGTAACGCCCAAATAAAAAAATGAATTCTAAAAAAGTTGCTTTTTACACACTTGGCTGCAAGCTGAACTTCTCGGAAACTTCGACTATTGCGCGCAGTTTTACGCAGGAAGGTTTTGACCGTGTCGATTTCGAGGAAGTGGCTGATATTTACGTCATTAACACTTGTTCGGTAACGGAAAATGCCGATAAACAGTTCAAGCAAATTGTTCGTAAAGCGCAAAAGCTTAATCCAACTGCGTTTGTAGCAGCTGTAGGTTGTTACGCGCAGCTAAAACCCGAGGAATTGGCGGCTGTAGATGGTGTTGACTTGGTTTTGGGTGCAACGGAAAAGTTTAAAATTACCGATTACTTAAACGATTTATCGAAAAACGATCGGGGTGAAATACATTCGTGTGAGATATCGGAAGCCGACTTTTACGTAGGCTCCTACTCTATTGGCGATCGTACGCGGGCATTTCTTAAAGTACAAGACGGTTGCGATTACAAATGCACGTATTGCACGATTCCATTGGCGCGCGGAATATCGCGTTCCGATGCCTTGGAAAACGTATTGAAAAATGCCGCTGAAATTGCCGCACAAGACATCAAAGAAATTGTGCTAACCGGCGTAAATATTGGGGATTACGGCAAAGGAGAATTCGGAAATAAAAAGCACGAACACACCTTTTTAGAATTAGTGCAAGCTTTAGATCAAGTTACGGGAATTGAGCGTTTGAGAATCTCGTCGATCGAGCCAAACTTACTCAAAAACGAAACCATTCAGTTTGTCGCGCAAAGCAAAACTTTTGTACCGCATTTCCATATTCCGCTGCAATCGGGCAGCAACGACATTTTGAAAAAAATGAAACGCAGATACTTGCGCGAACTTTACCAAGACCGCGTTACAGCGATTCGCGAGGTAATGCCGCATGCTTGTATTGGCGTGGATGTTATAGTTGGATTTCCGGGGGAAACCGATGCCCACTTTTTGGAAACCTACCAGTTTTTGAGCGATTTAGATATTTCGTACCTGCACGTTTTTACGTACTCGGAACGCGACAACACGGAAGCCGCCGCAATGAGCGATGTGGTTGATACTGCCGTACGTGCTAAGCGAAGTAAAATGTTGCGCGGGCTGTCGGTTAAAAAGCGTCGGGCGTTTTACGAATCGCAATTGGGCACCAAACGCACGGTTTTGTGGGAAACCGAGAATCGTTCGGGCTACATGCACGGATTTACGGAAAACTACGTGAAGGTGAAAAAGCCGTGGAATCCGGAGTTTGCCAATGTTTTGGAAGCGGTGATTTTAACGAAAATCGACGACGACGGTTTGGTTCGTGTTGCACCTCAAGTGGAGTAATCGATTTCAAGAACATATTGCCTGTAACAGAAAAATTGACTTTTAAGCACAGTATCTATGAATACTGCCGCTACAAATCAGCTTACTTCATTTTCTGCCCATTTGGATTTACAGTACGGAAAAAAAGGTACTGCAGAGCGAGATCTTTATGAAGCCGAATTCGAAGCTTTTAAACTCGGTGTGATGCTCCAAGAATTGCGTAAAGAACAAGGTTTGACGCAAGAACAGCTGGCCGAAAAATGCGGAACAACCAAAAACTATATTTCGCGCATTGAAAACGATGCGAGCGATATTCGGCTTTCAACGTTGATGCGAATCATACGAGATGGTTTAGGAGGACAATTAAAAATTACGGTCGATTTTTAACCGAAACAGTTAGATAATTATTTATTTGCGGATTTTATTTTTTGGTAGCTAATCCCGCCATTTGCTTCAAGTACGCAATAAAACCAAGTATTTTGTTTGTTCAGCACGTGGCTTCCGCTGGTCGCCACAGCTTCCGGCAAAATAGCTTGGTTTTATTTTGCGCGCTTTTCGCGGCTGTCGGGGCTGGAAAAAACGTTACCAAATAAAAGTGAGTGAAAAAGGGTATCAATACCGATCAAAAAATCGCAATTTCGTAACACGAAAAACACTAGTTCCGTATTGTTCCACGATTTCATATTTGTGTCGACCCGATTGCGTAAATCCGATAATTTGCAAGGCAGCAAATTCGATATACCTACCACTACCTTCAATCATAAACCGATTGCCGTCTTTTCGGTACGCAGCATTTGCTAAAACAAACTCGGATAAATTCCAAGTTCCGTCAGTAGTTGTCACATCGGGAAAAGCGGTATAAATACTTTCAGTAACCTCGAGCTTTACGCCGTAGTACGTGTCGATACCGCTAAAAAAAGCAACAATCTTATTTCGCAACAATTCGTCGTTCATAATCTAAACTCGAGAAACATGGGTTGAGTGGAAGTAGCTGCGTTAAAAATAGCGAAAAGCAGTAAGATATCTGCTTTCAATAGTGTAAATTGAAAGCTTTTGGCAATTGTTCAATCCTATTTAACTGAAGCCTCCTACAGTAAACTGTTAATTATTTAACGGAACTTTTACGCTGCACTCACTTAGATAACGCTACTTTTAATCATTCATTGTTACGACTATGTTGAGACCTAAAAAATACGACGTTTATTTGATGCCTGGTTTGGCTGCTAGTCCACTTATATTTGAACGTATTGCACTACCTAGTGATCGTTATAACGTACATTTATTGGAATGGGAAATTCCATTAGAAAACGAATCATTGACGGCTTATGCCGAACGATTGTCGAAGAATGTAACCGGAAAACACATTATTTTAATTGGCGTATCGTTTGGCGGCATTTTAGTGCAGGAAATGAAGAACTTTGTTAATCCTGAAAAAGTAATCATTATTTCGAGTGTAAAAAGCAATCTGGAATTTCCGAGACGCTTTAAAATTGCCAAAACTACCAAAGCGTACAAGCTTTTACCAATAAAATTGCTGTTAAATGTAGAACAATTGGCAAAATTTAGTTTTGGTGATACTATAAACAAACGTTTGAAGTTATATGAGAAATTTCTGTCGGTTCGCGATGAAAAATATTTGCAATGGTCGATCGAACAAGTAATTTTATGGAATCGAATCGAGGTTGATCCCGAAGTAATACACATACATGGTGATGCCGACGAGGTTTTTCCGCCGAAATACATCAAAAATGCGATTTGGATTAAGGACGGAACGCACATCATGATCTTAAATAAATACAAATGGCTAAATGAAAATTTGCCAAAAATTATAGAACGAAATGAAAACGAATTGGAGAACATTAGCTCTTAGTGTACTTATTGGCAGCGGAATAATTGCCACATCGATTTTTGCGGTACAGTATCGCGCTAACGAAATCAAACATCCGTATTCGCCAAATGCGGCTGAATTCGCCGGAGAAGCTACACCTTTGCACGTCGAGGATGTGCGCGAACGCTTTGAACGTGAATTGATTGTAAATGCAAATTTAGATGCATCGACCTTGTTGATCATTAAACGTTCGGCACGCTTTTTCCCGATCATCGAACCTATATTGGCGAAAAATGGGGTTCCAGACGATTTTAAATATCTAGCCGTGGCAGAAAGCGCTTTGATGAACGCAACGTCATCGGCCGGAGCCAAAGGATTTTGGCAATTCATGCCCACCACAGCAAAAGAGCGCGGCATGGAAGTAACTGAGTTTGTTGACGAGCGCTATCACGTCGAGAAATCAACCGAAGCAGCTTGTAAGTACTTGCTCGACGCCAAACGCAAATTCGGATCGTGGACACTAGCCGCTGCTTCTTACAACGGCGGGATGGCAGGTGTGCAAAAGCAAATGGATATCCAAAACGAAACAAATTACTACGATTTGTTGCTCACAGAAGAAACGCACCGCTATGTTTTTCGAATTCTAGCACTAAAAGAAGTCATGAAAAATCCGGCAACCTACGGATTTACGTTTAGTGCAGCCGAACTATACAAACCGATTCCGACTAAAAAAGTAGTTGTAGATACTACGATCACCGATTTAGTTCGTTTCGCGAAAATGCAAGGAATTAATTACAAAACCTTGAAATATCACAATCCGTGGTTACGCGACAAAAAACTGCCGAATTTAAATCGTAAACCATACGAAATCCTGATTCCGCAGTAGATTATTGATGTGCGATGTGCTCTTTTTTGAGATTGCTCTTTACTAAGATATCAGCAATTTGAGCATTATAGAATTCGAAATTCAAACGTATAGCCTCTTTTATAGGCGTTTTCTTTGGAATTTGTAACGGAGCGCCTTTACGAATACTAAGCACTTCCAGATTGTCGTTTAGGAAATACGACGACAAATATCCAATGGCATTTTTCATCGTAGCCACAACCTCGGTATCTTTCGAATACGATTCGTTGGCATAACACACTTCGATATAGCCGTTAAATTGTGCAGCTACGGCTTTGGCTGCTTGTTTTCGATCCCAAAAAACCACAATGATTTGTAAATCTTTGGCATGCTGGCGCGCTAGTTTGTTCAAAGCGGGTATTTCACCTTTGTTTATGATACACCATGAGGCGTAAGTTTGGATTAATATGGGTTTTTTAATTGAAGATAGTTTTAGTTTACCGCCGTACAACCTTTTAAATTGATAATCGTTAAAACGCGTTCCAACCAAATGATTGTTAACTAAAGTATCAAAAAGATATTCAGCTTCGGCAGTCTTTCCAACCAGATAAGCTCGATCGCTAATGGCACTGTAGCGTTTGATATTCTTTCGAATCGCATCGCTGTACGCTTTCTGGTCTGTCTGTGAAAACGACAAACTACCGAGCAAAAACAGTACTAATGGTAGAATTTTTTTCATCTCAATCTGAATTGATATTCAGCACTATAGAGATAAAAGTATAAAAAAAATCGACAAACAAACACAAAAGTGTTAAATTTTTCGATTTTTTAATGATTAGCGAGAATATTTAACGAATAAAACCCAAATAATTAACGTAAAAGCTACATTAAATCTTTTTCATCTGTTCTTTCATCAACTTGATTTGATCCTTCAGCAAACCTTGTTTGTCTAATTTCTTAGCTTCATTGAGCAAATTGGTAGCTTCAAGTTTTCTGCGACGCGTCATGGCAACGCCGGCAAGATTAAGTTTTGCAATAGCTAAATCGGTATCCATAGACAAACCCAATTCAACGGCTTTCTTGAAATGCTTTTCTGCCTGCGTGATGTTGGTCTGCGAAAGCATAAGACCATGTAAGTACTCAAAGTAACCTTGTTGTTTGCGCACCAGTGCTGCTTGCGGATTTTTAATGTATGCCAACCACTTCTTTGCGCCTTCAAAGTCTTGTTTACGCAGTTTAAAGAACGCCAAGATGATGAATTCGTTCTTAAAGTAGAGTAAAATGAAAATGAGCGACAGTACGATTAAGAAAATACCGTTTCCGATTTCAGATTCGGTAAACTGCCAGATAGCCAAAACATTAAGCGCGGCAAAGAGAAATAACTTGATATTCTTGTGATACATGATGATTCCGTTTTGGTCGGCAAAGATACTAATTCCCGAAACTTAAATTATTTTTTTCGCAACGACTTGCCTAACAAAAAAGTCTTCTTATATTTGCACTCGGTTTTTCAGAAACCAAACCCATCAACAGCTAATTTAGATTTTAAAGATACAGGCAATGAGCAAAAGAACATTTCAACCATCGAAAAGAAAAAGAAGAAATAAGCACGGTTTTATGGACAGAATGGCTTCTGCGAATGGAAGAAAAGTTCTAGCGCGCAGACGTGCAAAAGGTCGTCACAAATTAACAGTTTCGTGCGAACCAAGACATAAAAAATAATGAGTTTATCTCTAATGAACTAAGGCGTTACTTTAATCGGTATCGCCTTTTTTTTTTAGAATTAAAAAGCGAATATCTGAAGTCTAAAATTTACCTTTACCACAACAACACAACTACAACTATATGCCAAAAGACAACTCCATTAAATCGGTCTTAATTATCGGCTCAGGACCAATAGTTATCGGACAAGCCTGCGAATTCGACTACGCCGGATCACAATCAGCTCGTTCCATTAAAGAAGAAGGAATTGAAGTTATTTTGATTAATTCCAATCCTGCGACCATCATGACCGACCCATCCATGGCCGATCACGTTTATCTGAAGCCACTCACCACCAAATCGATCATCGAAATCTTAAAAGCGCACCCACAAATCGACGCCGTGCTCCCAACAATGGGCGGACAAACAGCCTTGAATTTGTGTTTAGAAGCCGACGAAAAAGGCATTTGGAACGATTTTAACGTACGAATGATTGGTGTCGACGTGAACGCCATCAATATTACCGAAGACCGCGAACAGTTTAAGCAGTTACTCGAACAAATTGGCGTAGGAGCTGCACCTGCAAAAACAGCAAACTCGTTTCTGAAAGGAAAAGAAATCGCCCAGGAATTCGGATTTCCACTCGTTATACGTCCGTCGTTTACCCTTGGAGGTACTGGAGCAGCTTTCGTGCATCGCAAAGAAGACTTCGATGATTTACTTACACGCGGACTCGAAGCTTCGCCAATACACGAAGTTCTTATCGATAAGGCGTTGCTGGGTTGGAAAGAATACGAACTCGAATTACTTCGCGATAAAAACGACAACGTAGTAATCATCTGTTCCATCGAAAATATGGATCCGATGGGAATACATACCGGCGATTCGATTACCGTTGCGCCCGCCATGACATTGTCCGACAAAACTTTTCAACGCATGCGCGACATGGCCATCAAAATGATGCGTTCCATCGGAAACTTTGCTGGTGGCTGTAACGTTCAATTTGCGGTTTCGCCGGATGAAAAAGAAGATATCGTAGCCATCGAGATCAACCCACGGGTTTCGCGTTCGTCTGCACTGGCGTCAAAAGCAACCGGTTACCCAATCGCTAAAATTGCATCGAAACTCGCATTAGGATATACGCTCGACGAGCTTCAAAACCAAATTACTAAATCAACTTCAGCGCTTTTCGAACCCACACTCGATTACGTAATCGTAAAAATACCGCGTTGGAATTTCGATAAATTTGAAGGTGCCGATAGAACACTTGGACTCCAAATGAAATCCGTTGGCGAAGTTATGGGCATCGGACGCTCGTTTCAAGAAGCACTTCATAAAGCAACGCAATCGCTAGAAATTAAACGAAACGGACTAGGTGCCGACGGAAAAAGCTATACCAACTACGAGCAAATCATCGATAAATTAACCCACGCCTCTTGGGATCGGGTTTTTGTAATTTACGATGCCATTCAAATGGGAATTCCGTTATCGCGTATACACGAAATCACGAAAATCGACATGTGGTTCTTGCGTCAATACGAAGAATTATACCAACTCGAAAAAACGATTTCAACCTACCAAATCGATACGCTTCCAAAAAACCTACTTCTCGAAGCCAAACAAAAAGGATTCGCCGACCGGCAAATTGCGCATATGCTAGGCTGTTTGGAAAGTCAGATTTACAAGCTTCGCGAACAATTAGGTGTTAAACGCGTTTATAAACTGGTTGATACCTGTGCCGCCGAATTCAAAGCACAAACGCCTTACTACTACTCTACTTTCGAAGCAGAAGTGGAATTAGCAAACGGCGAACGATTTGTTGCCAACGAAAGTATCGTAACCGATCGCAAAAAAGTTGTGGTGCTAGGTAGCGGTCCAAACCGAATCGGACAAGGTATCGAATTCGATTACTCCTGTGTTCACGGCGTTCTAGCGGCCAAAGAATGTGGCTTCGAAACCATCATGATTAATTGTAATCCCGAAACGGTATCAACCGACTTTGATACAGCCGACAAACTGTACTTCGAACCCGTATTTTGGGAACATATTTACGACATCATTCAGCATGAAAAACCGGAAGGCGTTATCGTTCAATTAGGTGGACAAACCGCACTGAAACTCGCCGAAAAACTCGCGAAATACAACATCCGAATTCTCGGAACCAGCTTCGACGCGCTAGATTTAGCCGAAGATCGCGGTCGATTCTCAGAACTTCTTTCGCAACTCAACATTCCCTATCCAAAATTCGGAATTGCTGAAACTGCCGATGAAGCTTCTGTTCTAGCCGATTCACTCGACTTCCCTCTGCTCGTACGCCCGTCGTACGTACTTGGTGGTCAAGGAATGAAAATCGTTATCAACAAGCAAGAGCTGGAAGAACATGTGATCGATTTGCTCAAGAACATTCCCGGAAATAAGCTCCTACTCGATCATTACCTTGACGGTGCCATCGAAGCCGAAGCCGACGCGATTTGCGATGGTGAAAACGTGTATATCATTGGTATCATGGAACATATCGAACCTTGCGGTATCCATTCGGGCGATTCCAATGCCACACTTCCTCCCTTTAATTTGGGCGAATTTGTCATGCAACAAATTAAAGATCACACGCATAAAATAGCACTTGCGCTAAAAACGGTTGGTCTGATCAACGTGCAGTTTGCCATCAAAGACGATACGGTTTACATCATCGAAGCGAATCCGCGTGCCTCGCGAACCGTGCCTTTCATCGCGAAAGCATACGGCGAACCTTACGTAAATTACGCGACCAAAGTAATGCTTGGCGTTAATAAGGTAACCGATTTTACATTCAATCCGCAGCTGCAAGGCTACGCGATAAAACAACCTGTTTTTTCGTTCTCTAAATTCCGAAATGTCAATAAAGCACTCGGACCGGAAATGAAATCGACCGGAGAATCCATTTTATTTATCGACGATTTGAAAGACGATCAGTTCTACGAATTGTACGCCCGAAGAAAAATGTACTTGAGTAAATAAAGTGATAGAGGTATTCAGCGGCTCCGAAATCTTGGCACAGGCGGTCAACTACAATTTGCGCGAGGCAGGAATTACGGCCATCATACGCAATGAGTATGAATCGGCGCGCTTGGCGGGCTTCGGAACGGCTGATGCCGCGGTTAGTGTTTGGGTCTCGAAAGAAGATGTGATTTTGGCGAAGATGGTTGTAGCCAAGATGTTGGAGGAATAGGAGTTTTTGCTTCTGAAATTTTAGGGAATTAAGGCAAACCAAACTTAACGGAGAATAGATTTTTGAATAATAGGGGCGCTCCCTGCCAATGAATGTACTTCAACTAAAATTGGTTTCGGCAGGTCAGGCTGTTCGCTACCCCCGACAACTATCGGGGTGCCACTCGGCAACAGCCGCTCGTGGCAGGATTTCCTCTGCCATCCTTAGCGCGAAAACGTAATAAAATAAACGATCGTTCTTTGGGAAATCCGATTTTTCAGGATAGAATTAGGGACAAAGCTGGGAAGTTTCATGTGATTTGGGTTTTACTGAGGTACGAAATAGGAAAAGTGGCTTGAAGTACCTCAAAGTCGGGAGAGTTTGCGGAGCGGGGGTTTGGGAATGATGGTGTAAAATAGGTACGGCTGTTCGCTAACGTGTTATGTTTTTTTAGACGCGGTTTACAAATCAACTAATTTTTGTATTTTTGTCAACTAAACTAAAATCATATGAAAGAAATAGTCTCTCAAAAAATTAAAAATGCTAGAGCTCTAAAAGGGTTATCCCAACAGGAATTAGCTGATATGATTGGTGTTTCTAAACAAATGATTAGTAAATATGAAAAAGGTGAATCTATACCTAGTAGTTCAAATCTTTTGAAATTGGGGAAATCATTAAAAGTAAAAATCGATTATTTTTTTAAACCTAGTAAAATAGAATTAGGTGTTCTAAATTTTAGAAAAAAAAGTTCTTTTTCAAATAAAAAGCAAAAATCTTTAGAGCAGTTAATAAAGTTAAACCTTGAAAACTATTTAGAGATAGAAAGTTTATTACAAATTGATTACTCTTTTAAAAATTTTATTAAAAATGAAAAAGTCACTTCTATTGAGGATATTGAAAAAATAGTTTTGACTTTGAGGAATGTATGGGAAATTGGACTTGATCCAATTCATAATATTATTCAGCTTTTAGAAGATAATGAAATAAAAGTTATTGAGCTTTTTGACGTAGATGATAATTTCGACGGTTTAGCAACTTTCGTAAATGATAAATTCCCCGTAATTGTTGTAAATGGCAATTTTCCAGTAGAGAGAAAACGTTTTACTTTATTACACGAGTTAGGTCATTTGCTTCTAAACATTCCCGAATGTAATCTAAAAGACGAAGAGAATTATTGTAACAAATTTGCATCAGAATTTCTTTTTCCTAAAAAACTTGTAATTAAAGAGTTTGGAGTAAAAAGAGATTTAATCTCTTTAAACGAATTAATTGAAGTTCAGAGAAAATATGGTATGAGTATTCAAGCTATTATTTATAGGTTGGTCGATGCCGGCATATTTACCGAAAATAGAAAAATTGATTTTTACAAAAAGATTAACTTCAACCCAAGTTTGAAACGTGAAGTTAATTTGCCAAGATTTCCGACACCAGAAAAGTCAAACCGATTTGAACAGTTGGTATATAGAGCTTTATCACAAGAAATTATTTCGATTAGTAAAGCATCATCGCTATTGAATCAAAATATCAATTTACTGAATGAAAATTCATTACTATAAATTTGATCAATGACAATAATAATAAACGATGCTAATATATTGATTGATTTAGTTCAACTTAATTTAATGAACGAATTTATTCAGTTAGATTTAGAATTGAAAACTACGGATTTCGTATTTGAAGAACTCAATGAAGATCAAAAGATTATAATTGAAAAATATATAAACTCTGAGGAAATTGAATTAATAATCACAGAAGAAGAAGAAGATTTTCAACGCATCTCAGCAATTTTAGATAATAGTTCAGGATTGAGTTTTGAAGATTGTTCAGTTTGGTATTATGCTGATAAATTAAACGGTATATTGCTTTCCGGTGATGGAAAATTGAGAAGGCAAGCAACCGCCAATGGAATTTCAGTGAAGGGGATTTTATATGTATTCGACCAACTACTTTTGAAAGAACTGATTACTTTTGACTATGCTATTGAAAAAATTGAACAACTTTATGAAATAAATCCTCGATTACCAATTAACGCAAAAAACGAGCAAACGAGTAATTGGGCGTCGGAAAAACATTTCAGTTAACGTTTTTCAGCAACACGAATGGCTGATTTCGAAGCACTTCCCTATCAACCAAGCAGGAGTACATACTATAACTTTTAGATGTAAAAGTACTGCGAAATGCCTAGAAGTTGGGAGACGTTTGTGGAGCGGATGGGAGTTTTTTATACGTTAACATAATTAATTGGGTTTGCATTTCCTTTTACAAAATAATGCTTCACAGACTTTTGGTTATATTTTTTTCTTATTTCTTCTGAAGCAAGTTTTCCAGTAAATTCATAACGTCCTTCTAAACTTTTTGTTGAGTTTAAGTCTGGTCTATCATTTGGTTTTCTCGAACTTTCGGTTGTTCCGGCTTTATGCCATTTTTCAATTTCGTAAACCTCTTGAATAATACCTTTATATACAGCAATTCCATACTTTGCTTTTTTGGCTCGTTCGGTTTTTACTTTCCATCTTCCACGAGTGTAGTCAAAAAGTACATTTCTGTCCATTTTTGGTTCAAAAGTCTTATTGAGTCTGATTAAAATGGCTGGTTCTTTGATGTCGATTGATTCCATATTTTAAAGTTTAGTTCTAATGATACAAATTTGAAAAATGCGATACAACGGTTTGGCTAGGGCTTGTGGCGGATTCTAAGCACTTTTCTGCCCACCGATCCAAAGCTAGCTGCGATGCGAAAACCTTGCTGGCAACCCTTCGATAAGCTATACGGGTTGTTGTAAAACGCTTTTATTCTATTTTAATAAGTTCACCTTCAAAAACCAAATCAAACAGATTTGAAGTTGATTTCTGTACATATGAATTTTCTTTCGTCTCAATGATCTCAACCGTCAAGATCATTCCTACTGGAAATTCAATATTATTCGGATTTTCAAGGACTTTTTTCAGTTCAAGGGTATATGTACAGTCGTCAATCCATTTCACTTTGAATTCAAGTTTCAGCCCTGATTCTTCTCCAAATTCAATTTGCTTTGACCCTTTTCTTGTGATGATCGAATTACCAACTTCTTCATCAACAATTTTGAATTTTCCGTTTCTAAATTTTTTGCATTCATTCGTCTGTCCAAAAACGACAGTTGAAAAGCAAATCAAAGCTAATACGATGAGGTTTTTCATATTCTTATTACTGGTTTATAACGTTTTAACGATTTTCGATGGTGGCGATTTCGGAGCACTTCCCTGGCAACCAAGCAGGAGTACACACATAACGTATAGATGTAAAAGTACTGCGAAATGTCTAGAAGTTGGGAGGTTTTGTGGAGCGTGGTGGAAATTAGATCGGTTTTAGTCCTAGCTCTTTTAAAAATTCATTGTGCTTGTCCGTATTTTCTTTTATTCTTTCATTTATTAAATTCAATTTGTTATTTACGTCTTTCAAGTCAATTTGCACTTCGTCTTCCGACGTGCTGACATACCTCGAAATATTAAGGTTGTAACCATTCTTTTCAATTTCGTCCATTGAAACCCTGCGCGCGTATTTTTCAATATGGTCCGGTCGGTATTGATATGTTTCAACGATTTTGCGAATATCGTTTGGCTCTTCGTTTTTTCCTTCTCGTAATGTGTTTTGTCGTTTGCCTTGTTTGTAATGTTCTGATGCATTGATAAATAAAACATCATCGTGCTTCTTGCATTTCTTTAAAACCAAAATACAAACTGGAATACCTGTTGAGTAGAACAAATTGGAAGGCAAACCAATCACTGTGTCAATATGGTTATCCTTTAAAAGTTTGGTTCTGATTCGTTCTTCTGCCCCACCTCGAAATAAAACACCGTGTGGTAAGATAATTGCCATTGTTCCTTCTTTGCCTAAAAAGTGAAAACCGTGCAGTAGAAAAGCAAAGTCGGCTGCTGATTTAGGTGCTAAGCCGTAACTTTTAAAACGGAAATCTTCGGCTAAGGTGTCATTGGGTTCCCAACGCAAACTAAATGGCGGATTGGCAACAATAGCATCAAATTCTATTTTTTTACTCGGATTCATTTCATTGAGCAATGACCAACTATTTTCTAAAGTGTCTCCGTGAAATATCTCAAACTCGGTGTCTTTCATACCGTGCAAAAGCATATTCATTCGGGCAAGATTGTAAGTAGTAATATTTTTTTCTTGACCGTATATTTTACCCACACTTCCGCCACTGTCTTTGATTCGTTTTCTTACATTAAGCAACAACGAACCTGAACCACAGGCCATATCTAGTACTTTGTCTAACTTCTTTTTCTTACCTGTTTTTGGTTCTTGACTGTCTAAGGTTACGATTTCAGAAAGAATAGTAGAAATTTGTTGCGGTGTATAAAACTCACCTGCTTTTTTACCTGAACCTGCTGCAAACTCGCCTATTAAATATTCATAAGCATCGCCAAGAGTATCAGAGTCGGCAGAGAATTCGGCAATGCCTTCTGCAATTTTTTGAATGATGGTACAAAGTTTCTTATTCCGTTCCGCAGCTGTTTTTCCAAGTTTTTCCGAATTCAAATTAATTTCAGAAAACAAGCCTTGAAAGGCACTTTCAAAAGATTCATTCTCTATATATCTAAAACCTGATTCAAGTGTAACCAAGAGCTCTGGATTCTGTGTGCGAGCCATTTCGCTGATGTTACTCCACAAGTGGGCAGGTTCGATTACATAGTGCACTTTTCTGCGCATCTGTTGTTCAAATTCCGTAATATGTTCAAAATTTGACTCATACCACAATTGCAGTGGCGTTGTAACTCCAAAATCTTTAATAAGATTATCAGTAGCTTCAGGATAATCCTTACCTAATTCTTTTTTTGCCGCTTCTTCGTAGTTATAAGACAAATACCTCAGGAAGAGAAACGAAAGCATATAATCACGAAAATCATCCGCATTCATAGCACCTCTTAAATCGTCTGCAATATTCCAAAGAGTTTTACCCAGTTGTTGTTGGTCTTTATTTGTCATTTAATATATTAATTTTTCAAACGTGTTTTTATAACGAAATAAGCAAGTGATTGATTAACAATGTTTTAATTTTTATATTTTCGATTTCGTGATTTTCTAATGAAATAAAAGTTAGGCCCAAAAAGGAATATAAGATGCAAACTTTTTAGATGAATTATTCCTTATCATTGTTTTTTTCATTGGCATTTATTTCATTCATTATTATGGCTTGTAATTCATTTTTTGGTAACAATAGTTGATATTCAGCCACGCCTATGGGTTTACCTATATCTTGTAGGGCAATTTCAACATCTAAATGGTCTTTGTCTGCACAGAGTATAATCCCAATAGAAGGGTTTTCGTTTTCACCTTTTTCTAATTTATCAAGTAATGAAAGATACAAGTTCATTTTGCCCACGTATTCGGCTTTGAAACTTCCTATTTTCAGTTCAATTGCCACTAAAGATTGTAAATTTCTATGGTAGAAAAGCATATCCACAAAATATTCTTTATAGTTGTATTCCAAACAGTATTGGTTACCTATAAACGTAAAACCTTTACCCAATTCCAACACAAACGATTTTATTTTTTCTACCAATCGTTTTTCCAATTCATTTTCTTTTACCTTTTCTGTAATTCCTAAAAAGCTTAGATTATAAGCGTCTTTGAATACTTCAGAGGCGTAATCGGAATGAATTGTAGGAAGTGATTCGCCAAAATTGTGCGACTTGATATTATTTTGAGCTAGACTGTAACTATCCATTTTGATGGCATTCAGCAACCAATCTCTACTCCAACCTTTTTCTATAGTTTGCTGAATGTAGAAATTTGCAGCTTTAATGTCTTTTACTTTGGTAAAAATAAGAATGTTATGCCCCCAAGGAATGAGTACTGCGGGGTGCTGTGTAAATTGTCCAAAAGGCTGTTGGACAATTTCATTATTTTGATTTTCATTACTTTGTAATTTTGCCTTTGCTTGAGGCAAATTTAGTCCACCAGCATGTTGGACTAATTCGTTGTTGTAGTAAAAATTGTAAAATTGCTTGCAGTAGAATAAATTACTCCTTGTCAATCCTTTCAAATCGGGAAACTCAGCCTGTAAATCTTTTGATACTCGCGCTATTAGTTTACTGCCCCAAGTGTTTTCTTGTGCTACAATCATTTTGCCCAGCTCCCAATATAGTTGTATCAACTCAGTATTTACAGATACAGCAGCTTTTGCCTGAGCCGAACGGATTTTTCCTTTCAGTTCAACTATCCATTGTTTGTATTCCTCGTTGATCATATTCGTCATTCGTAATTTTTAATTCGTAATTGATTTAGGAAACAACCCCTGCATCAATCCTTTTTTATGCAACTTCAATTGCTCTATTTTCTCCACTTGTGCAGTGATAAGTGCATCTAAGGAAGAAAAACAAGAAGCGATTTTTTGTTGCTCTTTGGGGTTTATGGGAGATACTAATTTAGCATCTTCCAAATTTCTTTCAGAAAAACCTTTAAGGTCAGCGAGCTCGTGCCGCAAATCGTCTGCAATATTCCAAAGGGTTTTACCCAGTTGTTGTTGGTCTTTATTTGTCATTTAATTCAAACTAGCTGTTGGTTAATATTTGATAGTGCCTTGTTTATAAAAACAGGATTCGCAAATAAGGTTCTTTTTCTATCGCTCCAATTTTCAAGTTCTCTTAAAATATCCTCAGTATTATGTTTATCTTTTTCTGTTTTTATAAAATCTATAGTTGAAAGTAACTCAAGACCAAATGGAGAAAAATAACCTTTTAAAAAACTTTTTGTTTTATCTGAAATGACCTTGTACCTCTCATTTTCAGGCTGATTAAGAAATTTTACAACATCGTGCTCTGCATCCATAATAAGGCTTAAGTCATCAAATGGTTTTTTATCTTTTGCACTGTATCCCATTACATAACTTCCATTCAAATAATACAGCACGTGTCGAACTTTACCCGAATAAGGTCCATAAAAATTCGGTTCGAATTTTAGTTTGAATTCTTCTTTAGCACCAAATCTCTGTAAAAAGTAAGCAGTTTTTTCTGCTGCAAATTCTGAAACAAACTCACCGTTGCGCACCATTTCATAAAGCACGGACAAAAGCATTGCTCTTGCAGGAGTTAATTTCACTCTTTCCGCAATTAAAATTTCTTTAATAGCAGCAGTTGGTTCGTACAAATAAATCGTACAATCAATTTCTGAAAGTGAATCAATTATCATTTGTTTAACTTTTTGCCAATCTAACCCTCCATTCCCTGCGCCCAACGGTGGAATAGCAACTGATTCTATATTCCTATCGAGGATTACTTTTTTAAGTTCTTCGAGTCCTTTTTCAATGTACTCATATTCTGATGGATAACGCCAATGTGTTTTAGTCGGAAAATTGATAATGATTTTTTTACCAGATAAAAGTGATTCTTCCTCGGTTATCAACAGATTGCCAATTTTGAGTTCATTTTTCTCACAAGCTACTTTATACAACTTGTAATTATTTGGAAACTGATTTTTAAACTGAAGAGCAATACCTTTGCCCATAACACCCACCGTATTGACGGTATTCACTATGGCTTGTGCGGTACTATCTAAAATATTTCCTGTTAAGTAATTTATCATGGTTTAAAAGTATGCGTTTGTTATAATTTTTATTTGATTTTCTGCAACTCCAAAATTTAAAAGTTGATTTTTTGCCTCTTCGTTTCTAACTATGAAACCCAAAACATCTTCAAATGGCAAATCCCCCAAAAGTAGAAACTCTGCTTGCATTCTCCTTTTTAAATCTAGGTCAGAAGGATCTTTCCAATCTTTTACTTTCACTGCTTGAAAATCAACTTGATTCTCGATGTCAAAAACGTCCTGAGGTTCAAACTGCGAAGAGAATAAATCAAAAGCGTGTCCACTCGTGTAAACAAATTCAAGTTTCGTATCGATAACTCTTTGTACCGAAGTAACACAATAAACAATATCTTTTGCCTCCGTTACTGTAACTCCATTGTACCCCTTTTGTATTACATAAAGCATGGGCATTCTTGTACCAAAATAAAAAGGTACATATTCACCTAATAATTTTCCATTATCCAAAACAAACTTATCTCTGGTCGAAATTAAACTCGAATCCCCAATTGGGGTAAAGTTTGGATTGGCATTGGGCGAATTTCTGTGCGTTATACCATACATCAGAATATGTGGCACATTGTCAATGTGCGTCATTCTATACAGGTATGTTTTATTCAAATTCATAATTTCTAATCGTCTAATTTAGGAAACAACCCCTGCATCAATCCCTTTTTATGCAACTTCAATTGCTCTATCCTTTCCGTTTGTGCAGTGATAAGCGCATCTAAAGAAGAAAGACAAGAAGCGATTTTTTGTTGTTCTTTGGAAGACGGAATTTTCATTAAGATTCTGTAAAAGTCAGAATGATTTAAGTCGGGTATAGTTGAAGTCCCAGCATAACTAAGAATAATACGTTGCGTGTCAGGTAGTCTTAAAAAAAACACCAAAAAATCTTTGTTCAAAATATTTCTATCAAACTGAATCTTAAAAAAATTATTATGGAAAGCACCAGAAACACCGGTTACCACTTGACCAGTATTACCAGTCCTCGTCATCAATACATCATCCTCATTACATATTACATTTTTGGATGGGTCTTTTATGTAATATCTTCTTTCGCTATTTGATTTTAAAAACTCATTTGTTATATAGAAAAAACTATTTTCTACCTTTTCCGTGAATCGTTCTGAAATAGGAATTTGTAATCCTTGATTTATTTTCGTTAAATCTTTCAATAAGTATGAAACCCACTCACCATCATTCTCAAACTCCTTAAACCGATACTTCGGCACTTTTTCACCAGCTGAAGGAAAAAGGTTTTGCATCAAGCCTTTTTTGTGGTCTTTGAGTAAATCCAACTTTTGGCTGTGGGCGGCTATCACTTCATCTAAGGACGAAAGGCAGGATGCGATTTTTTGTTGTTCTTTTTTATTCTTGGGTAAGTAAATTGGAAGTAGTTTTATTATCTCTGCATTCAAATTTTTTACGGCTGCACCAGCTGCATTAGTTTGAAAATAAGTTTGACTTGATTCAGAAGAAATGAAATAATATAAATAATCCTCAAAAGTTTTATTTGATATTTTTCTTATTGCGATCCAACCATCATGAATACAAGTTGTGATATTTAATATGTATGGTCTGCCAAAACTCATAGAGTTTGACAGAATTAAATCGCCCGAATTGACTTCTCTGGTGCTACTTAAAGCTTCCTTTTTTACCTTTTCCTTTGTCTGGGTAATATATTTGGCATCAGAAGGAACGTCTGCAATTTTCAACCAATTCAATCCATTTTCATCGGTTGTAAAATAATCTTCAATTGGTCTAGGTGAACCACCTCTTACTATTTCTGAAAGGACACCCAATTCTTCAATAACCCATTCTCCCTCATTCTTAAATTCAGGAAAACGCAAGTCAGGTATCAATTTATCTTTACTCATAAGCTGCTAGTCCTGATATTTCACGCCCTTGGGCTAATTTTTTTAATTGGGGTACTAAGTCTGCCATCAATGCCAGTTCTTTTACTCGGCGTTCTTTCCAACTCAGGTCTAAGGGTTCTAACAGGTCGGTGAGTTTTTCTCCGTCAAAAATCATTCGGCTAAGTATGTTTTCTACAAAATTTTTCAAGTCGGCCGTTTGCAAGCCGTGTTGGTGAACAATGGCAGCGAGTTCTTTGTTGTATTTGTCGTCTTTAAAAGTGTCGTACCCTATGCGAAGTGTTTCTACATCTTGTCCGCTGTTCCAATCCAAACCATTGATGTATTCGGTTAAATCTTCTTGCTCGTCCATCAAGTTGGCATTTGAGCTTAGCAAACTAATCACCTGTGCTTTGGTCATTTTTTGCTTGGCTGGTTTCTTTTGCGTACTGTCGGCAATCAGACTCATTATATAATCGTAATCAATTACAGCAGAAGCAAATAACACAAATTCGAAATCGAGTTGTTGAATTTCGGGTGGTGCCTGGTCGCCCTCAGACTCTTGTCGTTTTTTGAATTGTTTAGCGGTTTCGAGATAGGAACTTTTAAACTCAACAAATTTTTCTTTAGGCAATATTTGCTCTATCTGTTGTTTTTGTTCGGTGCTTAAATCAGTAAATTGTTGCAACGCTACCAATTGGCGTTGTACTTCTTTAAAGTTCTGGATAAACGTAATCTTTGCGGCATCGCCTTTTACATTGTACACTTCTTGCGGCTCGTAAACTAAATTTTGTTCGTGCATAAAATAGCCCAATTTTTCAACGGCCTTTTTGTACTTTTCTAATACCACAGCAGCTGGTTCAACTAACCAGATTTCTCTAGATTTTTGGCTATCAACCCCTGAAAATAGTGCTATGGCGTTGTTTACGGCTTCTTGTTGCGAACGAAAATCTAATACATTTCCGTGAGGTTTGGTGTCATTTAATACACGATTGGTGCGCGAAAATGCCTGTATTAATCCGTGGTACTTCAAATTTTTGTCCACATACAACGTGTTCAAGTATTTACTATCAAAACCTGTGAGCAGCATATCTACCACTATTGTAATGTCAATTTTGTTTTTGTGTGCGTAGTCTTTGTTGCTGTATTTATGGTCTTTGATACGTCTTTGAACATCTTGGTAATAAATATCAAAATCATTAATAGAGTGATTAGTGCCAAATTGTTGGTTGTAATCTGCTATAATTTCTATCAGTGCTTTTTTCTTTTCTTCAGGATTTGTTTGATTATCTAACTTTTCCTGTTGCAAGTCTTCTTGCATTTGCCTAACATCTTCGGCGTTTTTTAGACTTTTCTGATCTCCATCTTTTGCTATTAGCTGCGCTGGAGGCGAAAACACACAAGCAATGTTTAGCGGAATATAATCCGGATTCTCGGATTGTTTCTTTTTTTGAATTTCCTTGAATAGGTTGTAATATTCAATGGCGTTATTGATTGTGGCTGTTGCCAAAACCGCATTAAAACGTCTAGAGTTAGTTGCGTTATTGTGTTTTTCTAAAATCGCTTCAACCACTGCTTGTTGGGCTATAGGTTCTCCTGGTTTTGGGTTTAAATTTCCTCTTCCTTGGAAATAATCTATATGAAAACGCAATACATTTCTGTCTTCAATGGCATGCGTTATAGTGTAAGCGTGTAATTGCTTTTCAAATATATCTTGCGTGGTTTTGTACGAGGCTTCTTCGCCTTCTCTAATTTGGTAGGTTGCGTTTTCATCAAAAATGGGTGTGCCTGTAAAACCAAAGAGCTGGGCACATGGAAAGAACTCTTTGATGGCTTTATGATTATCTCCAAACTGCGACCGATGGCACTCATCAAAGATAAAAACCATTCGTTTATTGCGGAGTGGCTCTAATCGATCTTTGTAATTCTTTTTGTTTGTGCCATCCAAAGCCAATCCTAATTTTTGAATGGTTGTAACAATAACTTTGTCGGCATAATTAGAAGATAATAAACGTCTTACCAATGTTTCGGTATTGGTATTTTCTTCCACACTTCCTTGCTGAAACTTATTAAACTCTTCGCGGGTTTGTCGGTCAAGGTCTTTGCGATCCACTACAAACAAACACTTTTCAATTTCGGTACTATCTTTCAGCAAAGTGGATGCTTTGAAAGAAGTTAGCGTTTTGCCGCTTCCTGTAGTATGCCAAATATAGCCGTTGCCACGATTTTGTTGAATGCAATCAATAATTGCCTTCACTGCATATATCTGGTACGGTCGCATAACAAGCAATCGCTGTTCACTTTCAATAAGAACCATATACTTGCTAATCATATTGCCCAAGGTGCACTTAGTCAGAAATTTTTCAGCAAACGAATTAAGGTGCGTTATTTTCTTATTGTTCTCATCTGCTAATTGATAAATGGGTAAGAACTGCTCATCTACATTAAAAGCGAAATGCTGATTCTTGTTGTTGGCAAAATAAAAAGTGTTCGTTTTGTTGCTTACGATAAACAACTGCATATAGCACAGCAGCGAATTGCCGTAGCCATTGCCCGCTTCGTTTTTATAATCTACAATCTGCTGAAGTGCTTTCCGTGGAGAAATGTCTAGTTTTTTTAACTCAATTTGCACAACAGGCAGTCCGTTAATCAGTAATATAATGTCGTACCGTTGATGGCTGTTTTCTGTATTGATTCGTAATTGACTAATAACTTCAAAATCATTTTTACACCAGTCTTTGTTGTTTACCAAAGTGTAATGTAAAGGCGTTCCGTCCTCACGCTGAAAGTATTGTCTTTCTCGCAAAAGTTTCGAAGCTTTAAACACATCGGGCTGAATGATTTCTTCTCTAAGTCTCAAAAATTCGTTGTCAGATAAGCGAACACGGTTGAGCGTTTCAAATTTTGTTTTAAAATTTTGCTCAAGCGTTTTCCGGTCAACTATATCAGGCCGATACGAGTATTTCAGCCCTTTTAATTGCTCGATTAGATTTTCTTCTATTTGATTCTCTTTGCTCATTATTCTTCTTTCAATAAATCTTTGGCGTTAACATCTAGAATTTTTGCAATTCGGTACAAATCCTCGATACTAGGTTGTCTCACATTACGTGCATACTCGTTAATCGTGTTGTAACTTTTGTCCAGCTGCTTGGCAAGCCAAGTTTGTGAGATACCTTTTTCTTTCAAAACTTCTTTAATTCGGTTCATTTGCGCCTAATGAATTTTTAACAATTCAAAGATAGTAGATTCCCATTGCTTAATAGTGTAAATACCCACTATTTTGCCGTGGGTGAATAGGATCAAGTTCTGTTGATTATTTAAAATTGGTTTATCTGTCAACAAAGACCAAATATTCTTGAATATTGGTTGGCATTTACGCCAATTGTTGCCTTGACCATTCGTAAAATACCGACATAATCCGCAATTTTCACAGTTCACAAACTATTAAATAACAACGCATTGAACCTATAAGCTTATTCGTATTTTTGACATAGTAAATCGCACTCGCGCTTCGTTTCTTAGCTCTCACGAATATACGTATTTCCACCAAACGTTAGTAACGTATTTCCTAGCCCCGGTTGCAGCGGCAGCCCGGAGAAAAAAACGGCTACGTGAAACGCGTTGCGATGGCGACCCAAGAAGCCAGCGGCAAGGCGTGTGAACGTGCCGTATTTTTTGAGGACTACAGCGAAAAACGGGAATGGCTTCTAAAAATCGATTCAAACACCGGAATTCGATTGAAAATAATTGTCGGACGCTGTGGCTGAAAGAGCTAAAAATGGCTTGTTTTAGACTACCTTTGCGCAAATTTTTTAAAAATGCTTACAGTAAACGACGTATCGGTTGAGTTTGGTGGAACTACGCTTTTTAGCGACGTTTCGTTCTCCATTAATGAAACCGATAAAATTGCCTTGATGGGGAAAAATGGCGCGGGGAAATCGACACTTTTGAAAATTCTTGCCGGCGAACGCAAACCCAGCAGCGGCAGTTTATCGATGCCCAAAGATACGGTAATTGCGTACCTTCCGCAGCATTTACTCACGCAAGACAACTGTACGGTTTTTGAAGAAACATCGAAGGCATTTTCGGAAATTTTCGCCATGCGCGACCGTATCGAAGCCATTAACAACGAGCTTACCGTACGAACCGACTACGAATCGGATGCCTACATGAAATTGATTGAGGAAGTAAGCGACCTCAGCGAAAAGTTTTACGCCATTGAAGAAATAAACTACGAAGCCGATGTGGAAAAAGTACTCCTCGGCCTGGGCTTTGTTCGCGAGGATTTTAACCGAAAAACCAGCGAATTTTCGGGCGGCTGGCGCATGCGTATTGAATTGGCAAAACTGTTGTTGAAAAAACCCGATTTGATTTTGCTCGATGAGCCTACAAACCACATGGATATTGAAAGTATTCAGTGGTTGGAAGATTTTTTAGTGAATGCTGCTAAAGCCGTTGTGGTTATTTCGCACGATAGAGCGTTTATCGACAACATCACCAACCGCACCATCGAAGTAACCATGGGCCGTATTTACGATTACCGCGCAAAATATTCGCACTACCTAGAACTGCGAAAAGACCGCCGTGCGCATCAGCAAAAAGCCTACGACGAACAGCAAAAAATGATTGCTGAAAACATGGAATTCATCGAGCGATTTAAAGGAACGTACTCGAAAACGTTGCAGGTACAATCGCGCGTGAAAATGCTGGAAAAGCTAGTCTTAGTTGAAGTGGATGAAATTGATAATTCGGCACTGAAAATAAAATTCCCACCGGCACCGAAAAGCGGGCAATATCCGGTGGTGGTAACCGATTTGGAGAAAAAATACGGCGATCACGTGGTGTTTAAAGGCGCTAATATGGTGATTGAACGCGGACAAAAAGTTGCGTTTGTAGGTAAGAATGGTGAGGGGAAATCGACCATGATAAAGGCCATCATGAAAGAATTTGCGCCAGATAGCGGAAGCGTTGAAATCGGACATAATGCACTAATTGGTTATTTCGCACAAAATCAGGCGGCTTTACTGGACGAAAATGTAAGTATTTTCGAAACCATCGACCAGATTGCGGTGGGCGATATTCGTACGCAAATCAAGAATTTGTTAGGTGCTTTTATGTTTCACGGCGACGATATTACCAAAAAAGTGAAAGTACTGTCAGGTGGCGAACGCACGCGCTTGGCAATGATAAAACTCTTGCTTGAACCCGTGAATTTGCTAATCTTGGATGAACCTTCGAATCACTTAGACATGAAAACCAAGGACATCATCAAAGAAGCCTTGCGCGATTTTGAAGGAACTGTGATTTTAGTTTCGCACGATCGTGATTTCTTAGACGGCTTGGCCACGAAAGTTTTCGAATTTACCAACAAACGCGTCGTGGAACACTTCGAAGACATCAACGGATTTCTGGCAGCGAAGAAATTAGAGAAATTGGCAGCGTTGTAGGTGAAAGGGGGAAGTGTTTTTTTTGAGAAGCTAGTCCCGATTGCTATCGGGATAGAAGCTAGTCCCGATTGCTATCGGGATAGACTTCGTGTCATCTCCACTTAATGATAATTCATTGTTTGAAGCTGTTGAAAGGAGAGCGTTGTGGCCTTTGTGTGAAACTTCGCGGAACTTTGTGCTATTGTTATAGAGGCTAGTCCCGATTGCTATCGGGATAGAAGCTAGTCCCGATAGCCATCGGGATAGAAGCTAGACTTCGTATCATTTACACTTTACGATAATTCATTTTGTAAAGCTGTTGAAAGGAAAGCGTTGTGGCCTTCGTGAGAAACTTCGCGGAACTTTGTGCTCCATTTTTAAATTAGAATCAAAGTTCCAACTCAACTCCGTACATCGTTAATGCGCCGTCGTTGCGGTCGTTGTCTTCGGCGAGATAGAAATGATGGGTAGTTTCGGAGCTTTTGTAACAGGTAATTCCTTCGAATTTATGTTCTTGGGAAACGATTTGTGTGTACAGCACTTCCAAGGAATCGATTTTTAGAACTCCCAGTAAACTACCACCAATTTCGCCATCTAGATAGGTGGAATCCGAAGCTTCTGCGGCAGCGGTAAATACAATAAAGTCGTTGCAAACGCACGCATCGGTGAAGGTGAAATCGAGATTGTTGAAATAAAGTTGAATATCGCGTTCCGAAACGATTTCAAAGGAGCCGTTGGTTAATTTACGCGCTTTGAAAACGCGATTTTGTTTCATCGGTCCGTTGCCGCGATTGAAGATGTAATACGTATCGTCGTGTTTGCACAGGGCTTCCAAATTCAAATCGTCGTCAGAAATACCGCGACTGCTAATAGCATCGTACAGCAAACACTCCGTGCTGATGGCTAAATTTTCGAGATCAGCAAACGAGGTTTTTATCTTTCGCTTTTCTTTGGAACCACTTCCGTAGAGGTGAATACCTTCCGAATCTGCATAAATGATCTCGTAATCGCGTTTGTGCTTTTTTTCGACCCAATGTTGTGCATTTTCGATGGTGGGAATCGCCTCGAAGGTAAAATTCGTCGGATTTATTTTGAAAAGAAAATCAGAATTATCGCTAATGCAGAAAAGATAATCGTTCAACCAAAGCAAACCGGAAGACGAGTGTATTCCGTGAACAGTCCCAAAATTTTGAATTGCTGTAAATTTCATAGATCCAAAAATACAAAAGCCTCCCGAGAGAGGCTTTTGAAAACAATGGAATGGTGGAAAAAGTTTTCTACAACTCAAAAGCGTAGGCTAAACGAGCTACAACTTGCCCGATACCTTCATCGCCTGATTCGTCGATAAAATCTTTTAAATATTCGTAACGTAAACTAAAGTCGATCACTTTTGTAGCATAACCAACTCCAGGCGATAACAATAAAGAAGTTTTATCGTAATTGTTGGTCACGGCAAAAGCAGCACCACCTTCGCCAATTAAATAAAACTCATTTTCATACACAAAAACTTTGAATCCAGCTTTCAAGGGAATAAACCCTAAATCGTTGTCTTTTCCGCTAACGAAAAAGTTGGTAAAGCCCGTTGTTAGGGTTAAAGAAGTTTTTTTTGTTAAGTCGTACTGCAAACGAACATCGCCGCCTAGCGAGAAATCATACGGATCGTTTAGTGGCAAACCACCATTCAATCCAAATCCGAGTCGAAAGCCCTGATCGTAGTTTTCAATTGCCGTTGCGATAGTTTCCTGACCAAAAACGCTTGGTGCTGAAAATCCGATTACAAAAGCCAAACAAAAAGAGCGTAAAGTATTTTTCATATAAGTAAACCAAATAGTATTGATCTGAGCTGCAAAGAACCGCCTTTATGAAAGCTTACTCTTACGCAATTTCGTTTAAGTTTTATGATATTAATGACCGATAGTCGGAATACAGTGCGCTATCTTTGCCCGATTTTTGTTGCTATGAAAAAGTATTTTGCAGAGTTTGGTTACAACTTGAAACTGGCGTATCCGGTGATGCTTGGCATGGTTGGACACACCTTAATTTCCATCACCGACAATATTATGGTTGGAAAGCTGGGAAGCACCGAACTTGCGGCGGTTTCGTTGGGAAATAGCGTGATTTTCATCGCAATGTCGCTCGGAATCGGATTTTCGACGGCCATAACGCCTATTGTTGGCGCTGCCGATGCTGCGAACGACAAAACCACTTTGGTAAAAGCGCTCAAACAAGGCTTGTTGCTGTGTAGCGTACTTGGTGTTTTGCTTTTTGGTGTCGTTTTTCTTTCGAAACCATTGTTGCGCCAACTCAACCAACCGGCCGAGGTCATTGCGCTAGCCGAACCGTTTATCGATTACGTGGCATTGTCGCTGATTCCTTTAATTGTTTACCAAGGTTATAAGCAATTTGCCGATGGGATGTCGCAAACCAAATACTCGTTATACGCCATTATTCTTGCCAATGTTGCGCATGTAATTTTGAACTATGTATTGATTTACGGCATATGGATTTTTCCGAAGTTAGGAATTATCGGTGCTGCTATTGGAACGGTGATTTCGCGCATACTCATGGTTGTGTTTATGCACCTAATTACGCGTTATTCGAAAGGCTTGCGCGAGTATTTCGATGCCT
The DNA here is from genome assembly GCF_027490375.1 of Flavobacterium sp. GTDB lineage: Bacteria > Bacteroidota > Bacteroidia > Flavobacteriales > Flavobacteriaceae > Flavobacterium. The sequence continues at coordinate 84,336 of NZ_JAIXYH010000018.1, read as the reverse complement.
TGCCTACGGTTTCGTTTGATCGAGAAATTACGCGAAAAATAGTTCGCATCGGTATACCGTCGGCGGCGCAAATGCTGTTCGAAGTACTTTTATTTACGGCTGCCATTTGGTTAAGTGGCATTATCGGCACCAATGCACAGGCGGCGAACCAAATAGCGCTTTCTTTGGCCTCGCTCACATTTATGTTTGCAGTTGGATTGGGCGCTGCGGCCATGATTCGTGTGAGCAATTACGTTGGAGCACAAGATTTTAAGAAACTTCGGTTGGTGGCGCAATCTGTTTTTTTACTGACTGTTTTTATAGAAATCGTTTTTGCTTTGGTGTTCATTGCGTTACACCAGATTTTACCGGAGCAGTTTTTGAATATGGAAAACAATACGCAATTGGCCGATAACACAGAAGTAATTGCCATTGCAGCGAAATTATTGATAGCTGCTGCCTTTTTCCAGATTTTCGACGGCATGCAAGTGGTTGTGCTGGGTGCTTTGCGCGGCATGCAAGACGTTAAAATTCCGATGTACATTACGTTTGTGGCGTATTGGATTGTCGGATTTCCGCTGTGTTATTATTTGGGAATCAAGCTCGAATACGGAGCAGAAGGGATTTGGTTCGGATTGTTGGGAAGTTTAGCAACGGCCGCCTTTTTGTTGTACGCCAGATTTTTATATTTGAGTAAGAAATTCATCATCAATAATAAAATTGACAACCCTGAAAGTGCAAGCGTGCTGCCTTCACATTAAACTTTAACTCTATGGAACTACCCAAATTTGTACTTGGCGATAATACCGATTTTCCGGACGATATTTTTGTAATTCATCTTGATTTCCCGCGCTTTGTAATTAATTTACGAAACGATGAAGTGGAAATAATCGACGATATTGAAGAAGCCGAGGAACAAGAATTGAGCGAAGAATTAGAGCGTTTGATTGTGGAAGCTACCGAATTTTACGATCGTGAAATTGCGCGCTACGACGAGTAGTTACGCCTTTCGATAAAGTTCTAGCAATTGTTGTACCGCAGTTCGAGGTGAAATTTTCCCGTTTTCCAATTCGAGAATCATTTTTTGCCACGAATCTTTTACGTTTTCGTTATTCGTAAAGTCGAATAAAAGTGCTTGCTGAATCATACTTTGAAAAGCTTTTAGCACTTGTTTTTTGCGATGCAACTCGAATTGTCCGTTTTCTTTTGCTTGCTGGAAGTACGACGAAATTTCATCGAAAACGTCGGCAATTCCGCTGTGTTCTAAGGCGCTAGCTGTAAGTACTTTACTTTCGTAGAAGTTCGTTTTGGGCGGAAACAACGACAATGCGCTTCGGAGTTGGGCTTGTGCGCGTTTGGCAGGTTTTACATTGGCACCATCGGCTTTGTTGATCACGATTAAATCGGCCATTTCCATGATACCGCGCTTGATGCCTTGTAACTCATCGCCGGCGCCTGCCAGATGAAGAAGCAAAAAGAAATCGGTTAGGTCGGCAACAGTAGTTTCACTCTGCCCTACTCCAACGGTTTCGACGATGATGAAGTTATATCCGGCGGCTTCGCAAAGCGTAATGATTTCGCGCGTGTTTGCTGCCACTCCGCCCAGAGTTGTTCCAGAAGCTGAAGGTCGGATAAACGCCGATTCGGATTTTACCAGCTCTTCCATACGTGTTTTATCGCCGAGAATGCTGCCGCGCGTAAGCTGACTACTCGGATCGACCGCCAGTACAGCCACTTTATACCCTTTTGAAATGGCATACAAACCAAAAGCTTCGATAAACGTACTTTTTCCAACGCCCGGAACGCCAGTAATGCCTAAACGAACCGTATTTTGTTTAGCTTCGAGTGTGTTTAAAAGCTGTGCTGCTTCGAGTTTGTGTTCGGGTAAATTGCTTTCGATAAGTGTGATGCACCGACTTAAAGCCGCACGATCGCCAGAACGTAAATCGGTTTGAAGTTGTTGCACATCGATTTTGGATTTACGCAAATCTTTGATTCGTTGTGCGGCGTCGGAACTTAAAAAATCTGAGGTGGCATCCACAGCTGGTCAATTTGTTGGTAAAATTAACGTGAATTCGCATTAAACCTACTGCTGGAAACGAATTTTCGGTAACGATTTTCCGCAAAAGCGATTGCAGTGGAAACCCCGCAGCTGCCGTGGTGCTAACCCGGCGGCGAGGAGTTGCAACGGAAAGCGCGACCCGACGGGCGGGATTTGGGAAGGCGGAGGGATTTGCCCAAATAAAAATCGGCAGTAGAAAATCCATTTTTCGCTTAAAACTGTATCTTGTGAAAAAATAAACAAACATGGGATATTCAGATAAAATGCTGCGCGACGGCGCCTTGGAAGGCAAAACGATTATAGTTACAGGTGGCGGAAGTGGCTTAGGAAAGGCCATGAGTACCTATTTTTTGGAATTGGGTGCGCATGTTGTGATTACCTCGCGTAATTTGGAGAAGATTAGCGCTGCCGCGGAAGAAATGTCGGCCAAAACCGGCGGAAAGTGCTTTGCAGTAGCTTGCGATGTGCGCGATTACGCCCAAGTGGAACAGATGATTCAAGCTACAATTGCACAATTTGGAACGGTTGATGTTTTGGTGAACAATGCAGCTGGTAATTTTATTTCGCCTACTGAACGTTTATCGGCAAATGCGTTTGATACTATTATTGATATTGTTTTGAAAGGATCGAAAAATTGTACGCTCGCAGCTGGAAAATACTGGATTTCGGAAAAGAAAACCAACGTAAATGTGTTGAATATAGTTACCACTTATGCGTGGACAGGCTCGGCGTACGTGGTTCCGAGTGCTACGGCAAAAGCGGGCGTTTTAGCGATGACGCGGAGTTTGGCTGTGGAATGGGCGAAGTACGGCATACGTATGAACGCCATTGCTCCGGGACCATTCCCAACGAAAGGCGCTTGGGATCGGTTGTTGCCGGGCGATTTAGCACAGCAGTTCGACATGTCGAAAAAAGTACCGTTGAAGCGTGTGGGCGATCATCAGGAATTGGCCAATTTAGCGGCATATCTCGTATCGGATTTTTCGGCTTACGTGAATGGCGAAGTCGTTACTATCGACGGCGGCGAGTGGTTGCAAGGAGCAGGACAATTTAATTTGTTGGAGAAAATTCCGGCAGAAATGTGGGATATGCTCGAAGCGATGATTAAAGCGAAGAAGTCGAGTTAAGGCGTTATTTACACCAGATTTGTAGCTAAACGTTTGGGAATATTAGCGCGATCGTAGAATTTGCGATTGCGGTAGTTGGAAAAGTACTTTAGAAAGTTCGGATTATGAAATTGTTAGTGCGCAGTAAAGTTATTGTTTGCAGAAAAACATCTTGTAATCAGCGACTTAAAACAATTTAGAAATTGGTTAATAAAACGCTGTTTGGTTAACAAATTTGACTTGATTACGCGCTAAATAATTGTACTTTTACGCCACAAAAATCAGACTACTGAATGGGTAAAATAATTGCTGTCGCCAATCAAAAAGGCGGTGTTGGAAAAACCACAACCACTGTGAATTTAGCTGCGGCGCTCGGTGTTTTGGAGAAGAAAGTATTGCTGATAGATGCCGACCCACAGGCCAATGCCAGTTCGGGATTAGGTATTGATGTGGATCAGGTAGAAATTGGTACGTATCAAATTTTAGAACACAGCAACACACCGGAAGAAGCGATACAACAATGTACCGCTCCGAACGTGGATGTGATTCCGGCGCATATCGACTTGGTGGCGATTGAAATTGAGTTGGTTGACAAGGAAAATCGCGAGTACATGCTTAAGGAAGCACTTGCGGAAATTAAAGATAAGTACGATTATATTTTAATTGATTGTGCGCCGTCGTTGGGATTACTGACTTTGAATGCGTTAACCGCTGCGGATTCGGTATTGATTCCGATTCAGTGCGAGTATTTTGCATTGGAAGGTTTAGGAAAATTGCTCAATACGATTAAAAGTGTTCAGAAAATCCACAACGAGCATTTAGATATTGAAGGACTTTTACTGACGATGTACGATTCGCGTTTGCGATTGTCGAATCAGGTTGTTGAAGAAGTGCAGAAACACTTTGCAGATATGGTGTTTAAGACGATCATTCAACGAAATGTTAAATTGAGTGAAGCGCCGAGTTTTGGAGAAAGTATCATTAATTTTGACGCCACAAGCAAAGGAGCTACCAATTATTTGAGTTTGGCTCAGGAAATTATAAAGAAGATTAGCTAGTATGACCAAAGCAATCAAAAAACAAGCGCTTGGCCGCGGATTATCAGCATTGTTGAAAGATCCGAACAACGATATTAAATCGGCCGACGACAAGAACGCCGAACAAGTAGTTGGAAATATTATCGAGTTAGATTTAGATTTTATCGAAATCAACCCGTTTCAACCGCGCAGTAACTTTAACGAAGAAGCTTTAAACGAATTAGCGAGTTCGATTAAAGAACTTGGTGTCATTCAACCCATTACCGTAAGAAAACTCGACTTTAACAAATATCAGCTGATTTCGGGCGAGCGTCGTATGCGCGCGTCGAAAATTGCTGGATTGACTACGATACCGGCTTATGTACGTTTAGCAAACGACAACGAATCGTTGGTAATGGCTTTGGTGGAGAATATTCAGCGTCACGATTTAGATCCGATTGAAATCGCATTGTCGTATCAGCGTTTAATCGACGAAATTCAGCTTACGCAAGAACAAATGAGCGAACGTGTTGGTAAAAAGCGTTCGACGATCACAAATTACTTACGATTGTTAAAACTTGATCCGATTATCCAAACCGGTATTCGCGATGGTTTTATTTCGATGGGACACGGCCGTGCATTGATTTCGGTGGAAAACCAAGACGATCAAGCCGACATTTACCAGAAAATCATTTCTCGAAATCTTTCCGTTCGCGAAACCGAGCAATTGGTGAAAGAATATCAGGAAAAAGGACAACAAACTGCAACGGGAAAAGCACCGAAGCCGAGTGTTACGCCGCATACCGACAAAGTTTCGGACTTAGCAGCGAAAATAGCGGTGAAGATTGATGTAAAAGTAGGTGCAAACGGAAAAGGAAAACTTACCATTCCGTTCAAATCGGAAGCCGACTTGGCTCGAATTCTGGAATTATTGCAAAATTCTTGAAAAAGTACTTTTACATATTACTGATTTCCATGCCTTTGTTTGCTTTGGCGCAAGGTCCTGGGACTCCGTTGAAACAGTCTGATACCATTAAAACGAATCAAATTGATCCGTTGCGACCTGCGAAAGCTGCATTTTATTCGGCAATTCTTCCAGGTCTTGGACAGGCATATAACAAGAAATACTGGAAAATACCGATTGTTTACGGCGCTTTGGGTACAGGTTTTTTTATGTATCAGCGAAACAATAACGAGTATCACAAATTCCGTACAGCCTATAAACAGCGACTTGCCGGGCAGCCCGATCAATTCTTGGGACAATATAACGACCAAACGTTGATTAATGCACAACGAACGTTTCAGAGAAATCGCGACCTTTCATTGTTAGTAACCGTGGGGCTGTATGTGTTGAACATCATCGATGCCAATGTCGACGCACATTTAAAGCAATACAATGTCAATGATACGCTCACAGTTGTTCCCGAGATATTTCCTTCAGATATATCAAATGGGCAAAATATAGGTTTGACACTTCAATATCAATTTTGATGAAAATAGCACTGCTTGGATATGGAAAGATGGGTAAAATCATCGAAGTTATCGCACAAAATCGCGGTCACGAGATTATTTTACGAAAGAACAGCAGCGCTTCATTTTCGGGCTTGGAAGCAGCCGCTGTGGCTATTGAATTCAGCACACCAGAAACTGCAGTTAGCAATATTTCAGCAGCGCTGGAATTGGGAATTCCGGTAGTTTCAGGAACTACGGGTTGGTTGGCTGATTACCATAAAATGGAAGCGTTGTGTAAAGAAAAAGACACTGCTTTTTTATACGGTTCGAATTTTAGTTTAGGCGTGAATTTATTGTTCGAAATCAACCAATTTGCCAGTAAACTTATCGGAAGATTTCCCGAGTATAAAATCGAGTTAGAAGAAATTCATCATACGCAAAAGCTTGATGCGCCGAGTGGTACGGCAATTAGTTTGGCAAATCAGGTGATTAGCAATTCGCGTTACGACAAGTGGAGTTTGGAACCCACGCAAGAAACCGATCTAAAGATTAACGCCATTCGGGAAGATGCTGTTCCGGGAACGCATTATGTAACATTTTCATCGAATATCGACCAATTGCAAATTAGTCACATTGCCTTCAATCGCGAAGGCTTTGCACACGGCGCCGTGTTAGCTGCCGAATTTTTACACGACAAGAAAGGAATTTACACCATGAAAGATGTTCTACGCTTAAACGAGAACATTTTTCCTTAATACAATTTAAACTATGACATTTAGTGAATGGCTTATCGTTATTTTATTTTTTCAAGTAATCCATTTTTTAGGAACCTGGAAACTCTACGTTCGCGCAGGTCGCAAGGCATGGGAAGCAGCCATTCCGATTTACAATGCCATAGTTTTAATGAAGATTATAAATCGCCCAACGTACTGGGTTATTCTTTTATTTGTACCTGTTGTAAACCTGATAATGTTTCCTGTTATTTGGGTTGAGACGGCTCGTAGTTTTGGGAAGAATTCCGAGACAGATACAGTTCTGACCCTTTTAACATTTGGATTCTATCTCTACTTTTTAAACTACTTTGCAAAACTCACCTATATTGAAAACAGAAGCTTAGTACCTAGAACAAAAACAGGCGATACAATTAGTTCAATTTTATTTGCAATTATAGTTGCTACGCTAGTACATACGTACGTGATGCAGCCGTTTCAGATTCCATCTCCTTCGCTGGAAAAAACACTTTTAGTTGGAGATTTTCTTTTTGTTAGTAAAATCCACTACGGTCCGCGACCTCAAATGTCGGCTGTTGCCTTGCCCATGGTTCACGACACTCTTCCATTCATAAATGTAAAATCGTACGCTTACGACGACACAAATAAAGATTCATGGATTAACAAATTACAGTATCCTTATTTTCGATTTCCCGGATTTCAAGAAATCAAAAATAACGACATTGTTGTTTTTAACTGGCCGTGCGATACGTTATATAACATGTACAAGCTTGCTGATCGCAGATACGATAAGCCTATCGACAAAAGAACCAATTACGTAAAGAGATGTATTGGTATCTCTGGAGATCAGATAGAAATAAAAAAGGGAACTGTTTATATTAACGGAAAAGCAGTGGTATATCCGGAGCGGGCTAAATTGCAGTATGTCTATCAAGCAGCTATGGATTTAAACAAACCAGTTGACATTGAGTATGTTTTTAAGACTATTGGTTTTACTGAAAAATACGATTTAAATGAAACAAAAGACACTATCATTTTTAGTGCACTAACAGAGGAAGGAGCTGCAAAATTGGCAACATTTTCGACGTTTTCTGATGTCAAAAAAAGGTATATTTCTGGTTCAGACTCATCAATTTTTGGGAAGCAAATTAATTGGAACGCCGACAATATGGGACCGATTTACATTCCAAAAGCGGGTACTAGCATCGAATTAACTCCTGCAAATTTGCCGCTTTACAAAAGAGTTCTTACTGAATACGAAGGTCCGCATACGGTTAAAGTAGTAGGAAATGATGTTTACATTGATAATCAACTAACAAAAACCTACACTTTCAAAAAGAACTACTACTGGATGATGGGAGACAATCGCGGAAATTCACTCGATTCGCGTTATTGGGGCTTTGTGCCGGAAGATCACGTGGTTGGTAAGGCCGTTTTTGTATGGATGAGTTGGGACGGAAGTGCGTCTGGTTTAAGTAAGATACGTTGGTCGCGCATGTTTACGACGGTGAATGGAGATGGCCCCGCAGTGAGTTATCTTTGGGTTTTCGGACTTGTGGTTGTAGTGTACCAAATATTAATTCGTTTTGTCTTTAAAAAGAAAGAAGCGTAAACCATGACCATTTTGCTTACACCCACGTATTTTGGATCCATTTCGGAATACGTAGCATTGATTCAAAACGATGAAATTGTTTTTGAATGCGACGACAACTTCCAAAAGCAAACCAACAGAAATCGAGCCTTTATTTATAGTCCGAATGGCTTGCAACTTCTAAATGTACCTGTTGTACACAAAAAACAGTTACACCAAAAAACACGCGACATGCGCATTGAATATGCCGAAGATTGGCGCAAACAGCACTTTAAATCGCTTGAAGCAGCCTATCGCAGTTCGCCCTACTTTGAATTTTACGAAGACTTCTTCAAGGATTTGTACGGTAAGAAGTATGAATTCTTAACCGATTTACAGTTCCATACCATAGATCTTGCGTTGAAGTGTTTACAAGTGAAGAAATCGTACACCAAAACCACAGAATTCTTTAAAAATCCGTTGCAAACAAACGGGCGTGAATTGGCAAATAGAAAAAAAGACAGGCACGAATTTGAGTCGTATCATCAAGTTTTTATAGAAAAACACGGATTTTTGAACAATCTGAGCATCCTTGATTTACTCTTTAATGAAGGAAGGAAAGCGGGCGAGTATCTCAAACGCCAAACGCTTAATTTGTAAAAGCTAATACAGCAGCAATCGGAAAATGATCGCTGTCTTGAATTTCATTAAACGTATCAAAATCTTTTACCTCGAAACGTTTATCGGCAAGTATGTAATCAATTCGTGCGGGATAATACTTAAAGTCGTACGTTTTGCCCAAACCTGATCCTGCTTCCACGAAAGTGTCGTTTAAATCGCCCTTAATTTGTCGATACACGTAAGAAAACGCCGAGTTATTCATATCGCCGCAAACAATCGTTCTAAATCGAATGTCGGCACGATGTAAACGCAGCATTTCGGCCTGATTTTGCTGCTTGCGGAATGCTCTTCCGATTCGACGTAGCATAAATTCCGACTTAGACTGATCGAGTTCGTTAATGTCGTTGTTAATTTTGTTAACGCTTGGCGAAATGCGTACCGACTCTAAATGCATATTGTACACACGCACCGTATCAGCTTTAATTAATATATCTGCAAATATGGCTTCTGCATCAGAATTTGGAAAGCTCACCACGCCGCTATTAATGATTTTATATTTGGAAAAAATGGCTTGTCCGGTTTTTATCTTTTTATGACGTAAAGTGGTGTGCTTGTATGGAAATTGCTCGGTATGGAAATCGGTATTAGCACTAAATTCCTGAATACACAGAATATCTGGGTTCTGCTCTTTGACAAAATCCGAGATTTCCAACGGAACCGCACGCTTGTCAGACCAACGAAATTTATTGAACAACCGAACATTATAAGAAACAATTTTTACCTCATTGGTTTGCTTTTCGTGATTGATATCGGATCGAAAACCATAAAATTTATTGACAAAGGTGATGCCGATGAGCAAGACAATTAAGGAAAGTGCTGCTTGGCGTTTCAGTTGAATTACCCAAAAAATAAGAAACAAGCCGTTTCCAATAAGTAACGCAGGTAGAAACAGCGTTAATGCAGCAAGAACGGGATACAAACTTGGCGCAATTCGTGGCAATAGGTAAGCAATAATAGTAGCTGCTGCCAGCAACCAATTAAAGAAAAAGACCACCTTATTAAACCAAGACAATTTTGCCATACTTCAAATATAGCAACAAGCTTTGGTTTGAGAACTATTGATTTTGCCCGACGCGAAACAAAAACTCTTTTTCTTCGGTCGATAAACTGTCGTAGCCCGATTTACTGATCTTATCCAAAATCTCGTCGACACGTTGTTGTTCAGAATCTTTTACGGGTTTATTTGTTGGTTTAGAAGCAGTTTGACGATGAACTGTGCGCATTTTAGCAGGCTTTTTTGCTTGCTTTATGCCCAGGCAAAAATTTGCCAATCGATCGAAAAGCTTGAAGAAATTTCCGCCGTTTTGCAGATTCTTCATATATAAATACCCCATTAGAGCGCCTGCTAAGTGGGCGAATCGGCCGCCCGTGTTCGAGGTAAACAATTGAATGATATCGAGACATACTAAAACCAGAGCGATGTGCCACAATTTTACGTTTCCGATTAGTAAAAGTCGTACTTCCATAAGCGGATTGTACGTTGCCGTTGCTAGAACAATTGCCATGATAGCTCCTGAAGCACCTACCATGGGAACTGTATGGTATTGCAAAACCGGTATCAAATTGTAGGCAAGAATAAAGATAAGTCCGGCGAAAATGGCGGCAGCGAGATAAATAGACAGCAGCTGAGCTTCCTTAAAATAAGTTAAAAACAAGCGTCCCGAAAAATTCAGGATGAGCATATTAAAAAGCAAATGAAGGAAACCTGCGTGAAAGAATGCATACGTAAGCAAAGACCAAGGTTTATACAGCAGGTTTGAAGGATCGGAGCTTACATTTACCCAAGAAAGGTAATCGACCGACAGGCCTAAAATTTTCAGAATCGTAAATAAAACCTCCGGTATTAAATACAAAGCGACATTTAAAATAATCAGTTGCAGTACAATTCCGCCGCTTCGATATTGCCATTTTAAGTCATTTAGAATGGTGCTCATATTAATTCCATCTGTTTTTGTTAAACTGAGTTCGTTTCCAATACCACATAATCAAAAATCCCATGGCTGCTCCGCCTAAGTGCGCGAAGTGGGCAATGTTGCCAAACCCAAACAAAGAACTGCCTTTTAAAGCTAGATATAAATCAATCGCAACAATCCCAGGCACAAAATACTTTGCCGCGATAGGAACCGGTAAAAATAACATGGCCAGACGGGCTTCGGGAAACAGAAAAGCAAAAGCCACCATTAATCCATAAATAGCGCCCGAAGCACCAACCATTGGTGTTTGAACATCGATAGCGGTTGAAAACAGTAAGTTAAAATCGGATTGCTGAACTTTAGAAATATCAGTAGTTCCCAAGACTTGTCGAATACCTTCTTCAAATAAACTGCCGTCATAATAGTTACCCGATAAGAACTGCACATTTAAAACACTTCGAATCTGGTTTACATTCAATCCTAGCTCCTGCATACTAGTAATTACCTGAGTAACTTCAAAAAAATTAACTCCACCTTGCACCAAAGCACCAGCAACTCCACATGAAAAATAAAAAAACAAAAACTTTTTACTTCCCCAAAATTGCTCCATCACCGAACCAAATGAAACTAGGGCAAACATGTTGAACAAAATGTGAAAAATACCACCGTGCATAAAAATATGCGTCACCAATTGCCACCATTGAAAACGATTGTCGTAAAAACTGTGCAGTGCAAGGAGGTCGTTTAAAGCCGGAACAAAAAACCGACCTACAAATAGAATTACATTGATGATAAGCAAATGCTTAACGGTTTCGGTAATTTGTATCATAATGTGAATTTACGGTCTAACTCTTCCTGAGTAAAAGTGTATTGAATGGGTTTTCCAAAGGGCGATACGGTTGAATCCATACAAGAAAAAAGGCGTTGTAGTAAGGATTCTAACTCCGATTGCGATAATGACTGTCCGTTTCGAACGGCCACACTCATTGCCAAACTCTTTGCTATTTTATCATTTAAATCGAACGCATCCGAAACGCTTCCTTCCGAAATAACGGTTATTAACTGATTGATAACATCTTCTGCATCCGATTCTTGAATAAGTGGCGGAATTCCCAAAATGGAAACTACTCCGTCGGAATTTGTTATATCAAATTGAAAACCGATGTGATACAAAGCGTCTTTCATGTCTTCGAATAGCATTTTTTTTGGACCGCTTAAATGCATTTCAATTGGAAAAAGCAACTGTTGCGAAAAGCCTTTGGTTACTGTGATATTTTTTAAGAAATCTTCGTACAAGATACGCTGATGTGCTTTATTTTGGTCGACAATTAACAAGCCATTAGCTGTTTTTGCAAGCACGTATTTATTGAACAACTGTTGTACTTGAGCAAATTCGGTCTCCACTCGGGTATTTTCAAACAAGTTGGTTTGTGAGGGAACAAATTCTGCTTCAATAACAGGCAAATCATTGGGCAAATCGGTGTACAAGGCTTTCCAAGCGGGTTCTGGTCCTTTGTAGTACGATGAAGTTCCGCGCTGTTGTTTGGGTGCTTCGCCGAACGGATTGAAATTCGGATCTACTTGAATTGTGGGTATACTAACTTCCTTTCCATACAATTCATACGGAGTTTCCAGACTCGGATCTTTCTCAAAATCGAGTGCGGGCGCTACTTTAAACTGACCTAAACAGTGCTTTACGGCCGAACGCAATATGGCGTAGATCGTGTGCTCGTCGTCGAATTTTATTTCTGTTTTTGTAGGATGAATATTGATATCGAGGTGTTTCGGATCGATTTGCAGATAGATAAAATACGAAGGTTGCATCCCTTCGCGAATCAGCCCTTCAAAACCGCCCATGATGGCATGATGCAAATATCCGCTTTTGATAAAACGATCGTTTACAAACAAAAACTGTTCTGTACGCGATTTCTTGGCGAACTCAGGTTTTCCGATAAAGCCGTTAATACCTACAACTTCGGTATGTTCTTGCAGCGGCAAAATACGCTCGTTCATCTTTCCTGAAAAAACAGCCACAATCCGTTGACGTAAATTCCCTGCGGGCAGATTATACACTTCGCTCCCATTCACATACAAGAAGAAATGAATATTAGGATGTGCGAGTACAACGCGTTGAAATTCGTCTATAATATGTTTATTTTCAACAACATCTGATTTAAGGAAATTGCGTCGCGCGGGTATGTTGAAAAAAAGGTTTTTAACAGCAATGCTCGTTCCTTGAGGTGTAACTGTAGGTTGCTGCGAAACGATTTTACTACCTTCGATAACGATTTGAGTTCCTAATTGGTCGTTATTTTGTCGCGTTTTCAATTCAACATGCGCAATTGCGGCAATAGAAGCTAGGGCTTCGCCACGGAAACCTTTGGTATTTAATTGAAATAAGTCTTCGGCCAATCGGATTTTGCTGGTAGCATGACGTTCAAAGCACATTCGGGCATCGGTAACCGACATTCCAATTCCGTTATCAATTACTTGCACGAGAGCTTTTCCAGCTTCTTTGATCAATAATTTAATTTCGGTAGCTTGTGCGTCTACAGCGTTTTCCAGTAATTCTTTTATAACAGAAGCCGGTCTTTGTACCACTTCTCCGGCAGCTATCTGATTGGCAACATGATCGGGAAGTAATTGTATAATACTGGACATTTCAAAAAACTAATGAAACGTAAAGATAACTAAAGCGAATCGAAGAATGCCATACTTTTTCGACTTCCTTTGCCCTATTTTTTATCAATTTTTGGAACAGCGGCTTCCAAGTTTGGCGTAGCGGTAAATCCTACTTTTTTTGTGGAAGATTTTTGATTAGCCTTACGGCGAAGTTCGGCCATTTTGATTGCCGTAATGGCAGCTTCTACACCTTTATTTCCGTGCTTCCCGCCGCTTCTATCAAGAGATTGCTGCATGGAATTATCCGTCAGGACACAAAAAATAACTGGCGTATCACTTAAAATATTAAGGTCTTTAATTCCTTGAGTAACTCCTTCACAAACAAACTCGAAATGCATGGTTTCGCCTTTAATCACGCAACCGATAACTATAAGCGCGTCGGGCTTTTCAATTTCAAGCATTTTCTTAGCGCCGTAAATCAATTCGAAACTTCCGGGAACATCCCAGCGCACTATGTTTTGAGGTTGCGCACAACAGTCGATTAGGGCTTGAACGGCACCCGCGTATAGTCCTTCAGTAACGGTATCGTTCCACTCTGAAACAACAATCCCAAACCGAAAATCATTCGCGTTTGGGATTGAAGCTTTATCGTAGTTCGACAGATTGGTATTTGCTGTCGCCATAAATTTTTATTTATTGAGCTAGACCAATAAACGTGTCTGCTTGCTGTCCTTCTGGAGTATTCTCGTACGATTCTTTAATCGACGTGAAAAATTTCAATGCCTCGGCTTTCTTACCTAGAGCTAAAGCCGCTTTACCTGCTTTGAACAAGAAACGCGGAGTAGTAAAATCGTTTTGCTCCATTTCAGACGCTTTCACATATTGATCTAAAGCTTGTTGAAGTTGATTTTTTTCCGCGTAAGCGTCGCCAATCGCACCAGCAGCTAAAATAGAAAGGAAGCGATCTTTACCTTGGAACTTTTCCAAATACGAAATAGCTTTATCGAATTCTTTCAAATTCAAATAAGCCACACCAGCGTAGTAGTTCGCCATGTTTCCAGCGTCGGTTCCGCTGTATTCGTCGGCTATTTTAACGAAACCAAATTTACCTTCACTACCGTTTAGTGCTAATTTAAAAAGCGAATCGCTCTTAGTTCCATCAAGTGCTTTAGTAAAGTTTTGCTGAGCTAAATACATTTGGCTTCCCGCATCTTCTTCCTTAGGCTCTACAATAAATTTTGTGTAGGCAAAGTAACCAACAACTGCTAAAGTTACGGCTCCGATAACACCTAAGATAATAGTCTGATTTTTAGCAACAAATGCTTCTGTTTTTGAAGCAGTTTCGTCTAAAGTATTAAAAACACCAGCGGTTGTACTTTGGCTTTCGTCGATATTGATATCTTCAATTACCTCAACTTGCTCTTTCTCCTCTTTTGGTTTCGGTGCCTTATAACCTCTTTTATTGTATGTTGCCATTCGTAATTGTTCTAAATTTGTGAGGTGCAAAAATATAATTTTTTGTCAAACCAAAAAGCCCAATTTTTCGATTTATTAAATACCTTTCCGCCGCAGCCGCGATTTGGTTTTCTGCAGAGGCCTTTCGGCGAAAATTTTTTATGGTACTACAAGAGCTACATTTGCTAAATTATAAGAATTTTGAAGATGCATCGTTCGAGTTTGATGCAGGTTTAAACGCCATTGTAGGAAAAAATGGCATCGGAAAAACCAATGTCCTCGACGCCATTTACCACCTGAGCTACGGCAAAAGCTATTTTAATCCGTTGGCTGTTCAGAATATTCGTCATGATGCCGACTTTTTTGTCATCGACGGCAAATACAACGTTGACAATAAAAACGAACAATTGATTTGCAGCCTAAAACGCGGACAAAAAAAAGTGCTCAAGCGAAACGGCAAGGCTTATGAGAAGTTTTCGGAACATTTAGGTTTCGTACCTGCTGTTCTAATTTCGCCCGCCGATCGCGATTTAATTACCGATGGAAGCGAAAACAGACGAAAATTTGTGGACACCATTCTTGCTTCCACCGACCCACTCTACCTGCAAGCCGTAATTCAATACCAACGCAATTTGGCGCAACGAAACGCCTTGCTAAAGTTTTTTGCTAAAAATCTGACTTTCGACAACGATACACTCCAAATCTACAATGCGCAACTCGATCGAGAAGCACAACTGATTTTCGAACGGCGTTTAGCATTTATAGAACCTTTCAACGAGCTGTTTCAAGAATACTATGCAGCCATTTCGGGACAGGCTGAGAGTGCCGAAATTTCTTATAAATCGGATCTAAGTGTAGGCGGATTTCTGGATTTACTTCACGAAAGTTTGCCCAAAGATCGCGTACTTCAATTTACAACGGTTGGTACCCATCGCGACGATTTCGAATTCAAACTCAACAAACACAACATCAAAAAATTTGGCTCGCAAGGACAACAAAAGTCGTTTCTTATTGCATTAAAGCTGGCACAATTTACCATGCTGCATCAAAAAATTGGGAAAAAACCCATTTTCCTATTCGATGATATTTTTGACAAACTCGACGAATTCCGCGTCCAATACATTATCGATTTGGTGGCAAAAAGTAGCTTCGGACAGATTTTCGTAACCGATACCCACGAAGACCGAACGCTGAAAGTGCTTACAGCTGCTGGAATTTCGTACAAAATCTTTAATCTATAATTTATATTCTTTTACCTTCGTACTATGAGAATAAAGCAACTAATTTCATACGCTATTTTACTGTTAATCGGTTCCTCGTGTCAAGGACAAACGACCGACTTCAAACAAGTAGATGTAACTGAATTTCAAAAACTTGCGCTGCATAAAGACGCACAACTGTTAGACGTACGTACTCCCGGAGAATTCAAAAACGGAACGATTTCCAAATCGAAAAATATCGATTGGAATGGTGCCGATTTCAATAAAGAAGTACAACAACTCGACAAAGAAAAACCTGTACTCGTTTTTTGTTTGAGTGGAGGAAGAAGCAAAAAGGCGGCGGCTGCTTTGGTTTCGAACGGCTTCAAGAACGTTTACGAACTAAAAGGAGGCTACAGTGCGTATCAAAACCAAGCACAATTACCCATTCCAGAAAATCAGAAAGGAATGTCGGTGAGCGATTTTCAAGCAAAATTACGCGCGCGAAAAAAGACTTTGGTTGTATTTTCGGCCTCATGGTGTGCGCCTTGCATTAAAATGAAACCCGAGGTTGAAGCTTTTGAAAAGGCGCATCCAGAAGTACAAGTGTTGCGATTAGACGTAGAAGCAAATAAAATGCTTGCTAGAGCATTTAACGTAACCACACTTCCGTACGTGCAATTTTACGAGGCTGGCGAACAAAAGTGGGCAGAAATAGGTTCATTCACAACAGCTCAATTTGAAGAAAAAACAAAATGATACAGCAAGAAGCGATAGCATTTTTAAAGGATCTGGCCGAAAACAACAACCGCGATTGGTTTCAAAGTAAGCAAGATAGCTACCAAAAATATCGGAAACACTATTTGGAATTGGCACAAGAGTTATTATCAGGCGTCCAAGAATTCGATTTAGGAATGGCCGATGTAGAAGCTAAAAAAGTGGTTTTTCGCATTAATCGCGACATTCGATTCTCCAAAGACAAATCGCCTTACAAAACACATATGGGCTTTTGGATTTCGCCCGCGCATGCCAACAATCCGAAAGCCGGATATTATTTGCACGTTGATCCCAAAGGAAGTTTTCTCGCGGGAGGAATTTACATGCCCGAGGCCAAAGATTTAAAGAAAATCCGCACAGAAATAGCCTTCTTTTACGACGATTTACAGGAAATACTTTCGGAAAAAAAGTTTAAGTCTACTTTTGGAGATTTACAACGCGACGAGCACACACTAAAAACAGCTCCAAAAGATTTCGAAAAAGATCATCCTGCCATCAAACACTTACAACTAAAAAGTTTTATCGTACAGCGCGATATCCCGTTCGACGATTTATTTAAGAGCAATTTCATTTCTGATGTTGTCGCAAATTTCAAAATAATAAAACCTTTAAACGACTTTTTAAATCGCGCTTTCGACGTTGCCGACTAATGAAAAGAAAGATTTTATTTTTAGGTGAAGTGTACCGTACCGACGCCCAAACTTGGATGCGCGGACTCGAAACCTATGGCGATTTTGAATTCGTGACTTGGGAATTGGGACAAGGCGGCTACAGCTTTAAAGATCGCACGCAGCGGATGTTCGAGTATTTATTTTGCTTACCGAAAATAAAGCGCATTATTCGAGAAGAACGTCCGGATATGGTAATTGCAGAACGAACAACCAGTTACGGATTTCTAGCCGCGCTTTCGCAAGTAAGACCCTGCGTGATTGCTCAACAAGGACGAACCGACTTATGGCCTGAAAATTCGGTTCTTTATCCGTTAAAAAAAGCCATACAGAACTACGCATTCCAAAAAGCGGATTTGATTCATGCTTGGGGCATTGTTATGACGCATTCGATGAAGGCAGCGGGTGTAGATATGGATAAAGTGTTGGTTCTACCCAAAGGAATTGACACCGACCGTTTTTATTTTACGCGCTTTCCAGAATCGGAACCGAAATTAAAGTGCATTGTCACGCGAAGCTTACTTCCGGAATATCGACACGATTTAGTAATAAAGGCGTTTGGAATAATAAAGCAAAGAAATGTTGATTTTCAACTAACTATAATTGGTGATGGTGCGCAGAAAGAACAGTTGCAATCCCTTGCTCGCGAGCTAAACATTAGCAAAGAGGTTGTTTTCACAGGCCGCATTCCCAATACAGCATTACCGAAATTACTGTCGGAACACCCGATTTATATATCAATGCCGGAAACCGAGGGCGTTTCAGCCTCGCTTTTTGAGGCCATGGCTGCGGGTTGTTTTCCAGTGGTTAGCGATATTCCTGGGAACCAATCATTTATAACTGATTTGGAAAACGGATTGCTCGTTTCTGCATCCCCACAGAAACTAGCAGATTCGTTATTATGGATCGGCGAAAACAGAGATAAAATCGTTGAAGCCACCCAAAAAAACAGAGAATTTGTAGCCCAAAATGCGAATTATCACGTAAATATGAAGATAATCGCAGCGCGCTATCACAAACTAATCGACCAAAAACAACATGTGTGGAATAACCGGAATATTTAAAATTAAAGATAACCTCTTTACAGAAAGAGCGCTTCTGGAAAAAATGACGCTCGCATTGGAGCATCGCGGTCCGGACGACTACGGATATTACACCGCTTCGAATTGCGGATTCGGTCACCGACGCTTATCCATACTCGACCTATCGTCGGCGGCGCATCAACCATTTACATCCGCAAATGAGCGTTTTGTGATTACGTATAACGGTGAAATCTATAATTTCAAAGAATTAGCCGACGAGCTTCGCGCCGACGGTTTTCAATTAAAATCAAATTCAGATACTGAAGTTTTAGTTGAATGCTATAGTAAGTATGGAACTGCCATTTTACCTCGCTTACGTGGCATGTTTGCTTTTGCCGTTTACGATACGCAAGAGCGCAGCCTCACGCTTGTTCGCGATCGCATGGGTGTAAAGCCGCTCTATTACACCACGCACGGAAATACGTACCTGTTTGCAAGTGAACAAAAAGCGCTTTTTAGTGCCGATATTCCGATTGTATTAGCTACCGAAAGTATCAAAGAATACTTTTTTAATCGCTTCGCTGCGGGGACAAGCACACTTTTTGCAAACATCAAAAAAGTGTTACCTGGTCATTTTATAAAAATCAGCGCACAAGGCTACATTAGCGAAACTCGATGGTGGAATTTGGGTGAAGAAATTGCAAAGGCTTCTCAAATCAATGACCCAGTAGCGTGGTTTACAGAAACTTTCGACGAATCGGTGGCATTACGTATGGTTAGCGACGTTCCTGTTGGCTTAATGCTTAGCGGCGGGCTCGATTCGACAGCTGTGGCGGCTTCCTTATTTCAACAGCAGTTTAAAAACATCAATACTTTTAATGTTGCTTTCGCAGAAGCAGAGCACGACGAATCGCAGTTAGCTCGCAAAGTATCGAACCAGTTTGGTTTCAAACACCATGAGTTGGAAATTAACGGCAGCGATTTTTACGGCAATTTATTGCAATCCATTTATTTACAAGACGAACCGCTTACGCATTTGAGCGAACCGCATCTGCTAGCTTTAGCAGGTTTGGCGAAATCGAATGTAAAAGTGTTGCTTTCGGGTGAAGGTGCCGACGAATTGTTTGGCGGTTATGTACGCTACAAACCGCTCGCCTATCCAAATTTAATTCATGCGGCTCGAGTAAGCGGTGCCTTAGAATTTTTCCGAAGTTCGAAAAGGTGGGATAAACTTTACCGCTATTCGCAAATAAGCTCGAATGATGCTCGCGTTATCTATAACGGCAGTAACTTGTACCCGAACGATTTAAAAAAGCAGTATAATTTGGCTTCCGAGCCTGAAAACGCTTATCGTTATCAAATTTTGGCGGAAGCGAAACAATTGTATCCCAATAATTTACAAAGACAGGCGCTGTACTTTGATCAGCATACTTACTTGGCATCGTTACTTGATCGAAACGACCGTTGTACCATGGGAGCATCGATTGAATGTCGGGAACCGTTTCTCGATCACAAACTGATCATCGGCGCAGGAAAATTAGCCGATCGTTGGTTGTTCACTGGAAAAAAAGGTAAATATGTTCAGAAACAGTCGTTGATGAAACGTTTGCCAAAAGAAGTAACCGATTTCAGAAAAGTTGGATTAAGTGCGCCCTACACCAAGTATTTAACCCAAATAGATGCCTTGCGAAACGACGTAGAAGCGCTGCGAAAAAGTCCGATTTTCGAGTTGCCTTACTTCAAAAATATTGACAAGAACCGTTTGGTGAATGAGTTTTTCAAAAATCCGAACCAATATACTGCGGTAATAACACCTTTATTGGTTTTTCACTTGTGGCATAAAATCTATAACGCGAAATTTGGCAGCATAATCACCGACGCACCAATTGAATTTATATGACGCCCGACAAAAACGTATCGCTAAAGCCGTTCAACACCTTTGGAATTGATGTAACAGCTCAAGAACTTTACACGGCAAACACTTTGTCTGAGCTGGTAGAAATTGTCGAAGAATTAAAAGACAGCAACTACTTTGTTTTAAACGGAGGCAGTAATATATTGTTGAGTCGCGATATTGCCATTCCGGTAGTGCGAATTAATTTTTCGGGAATTGAAATTCTAGATGAAGACGACGATTTTGTTTGGATCAAAGCGCAAGCCGGACAGAATTGGCACGAATTGGTGGTGTACTGTTTGGAAAATGGCTACGGCGGATTGGAAAATTTATCGCTCATTCCTGGAAACACGGGAACTGCACCGATGCAAAACATTGGTGCCTACGGCGTAGAAATCAAAGACGTAATGGTGTATTGCGAAGCTTTGCACCGAAAAACAGCAGAATTTAAAACCTTTCATACCGACGATTGCCAATTTGCATATCGCGAAAGCATTTTCAAAGGCGCGCTAAAAGGTACGTACATCATTACCTCAGTTGTATTCAAACTCACAAAACGAAACCACCAGTTACATTTGAATTACGGCGATATCTTGCAAGAATTGGAAATTGCCGGCATCAGCGAACCTACGCCGATAGATGTAAGTCGTGCGGTGATTAAAATCCGCCAATCGAAACTTCCCGATCCAAATGTATTGGGCAACAGCGGTAGTTTTTTCAAAAATCCGATTATCAGTGCCGATAAATTTGCGGAAGTACTGGCCAAACATCCCGATATCAAATATTACTTACTCGAAGATGGAACAGTAAAAATACCTGCAGGATATCTGATCGAAAAGTCTGGTTACAAAGGATTTCGTCGCGGAGACGCAGGAGTGCATGAAAAACAAGCGTTGGTACTTGTAAATTACGGTTCGGCGAGCGGCCCTGAGTTGTACCAATTAGCCTTGGAAGTCAAACAAGTAGTTTTAGATACGTTTGATATAGCGATTGAACCCGAAGTTAATTTAGTTCCCGAATCGGTTTAAGGTAAAATGTGTGAGAGTTTCGTGCTTTCGTATACATTTCTTTGAGAAGTAGCCGACTGAAATCCGACAAAATTTTTTAATCGAACGCAGCTTTGTACCTTTGCCGCCGACAAAACTGAACAGCTAGCTATGTATGCCATTTTACTTTGTGTTTTTGCCGTTGTGGTTGTGCTGCAACTCCTTTATTATTGGGCTGTTTTTGCGAAATTTAGCTTTAAACCCGTTCGCAGCGGAACGCCAAAAAAAATTGGTGTTTCGGTTTTAGTTTGCGCTAAGAATGAAGAGAAAAACGTTGAACGCCTCATTCCACTTTTAGCTGCGCAAGAGTACCACGACTTTGAAATTGTTTTGATTGACGATGCTTCTAGCGATGAAACTTTAGAGGTCTTTGAACAGTTTCAGGCGCAATACCCCATGATTAAGATCGTTAAAGTAGTTAATAACGAAGCTTTTTGGGGCAACAAAAAATTTGCACTGACATTAGGCATTAAAGCAGCCACAAAAGAATACTTACTTTTTATTGATGCCGATTGCGTTCCGGCGTCAAATCAGTGGTTAAAGGAAATGGCCGGACAGTTTACCATGCAAAAAACGATTGTTTTAGGCTATGGAAAATACCGAAAAATACCCAATTCATTTTTGAATAAACTGATTCGATACGAAACCTTGTTAGCTGCCGTTCAATATTTTGGATGGACTTTAGCCGGAAAACCGTACATGGGAGTTGGCCGAAATTTAGCATATAAGCGCGAGGAGTTCTTCAAAGTAGATGGATTTAGAGATCACTTAAAATTGCGTTCGGGCGACGACGATTTATTTGTGAATCAAGTAGCTACCAAGAAAAATACGACCTATGCCGATGCGCCACATGCCTTTACCATCAGCGAACCGAAGACAACTTTTGGAACTTGGTTTCGCCAAAAGCGTAGGCATTCGACCACTGCAAACTATTACAAAGCATTCGATCGGATACAGCTATCTATTTTCTATGCTACACAACTAGCTTTTCCAGTATTGGCAACGGTGTTGCTTATTGCCCAATTTGAATGGATTATCGTAGTGTCGTTAATTGGTTTACGATACCTCTCAACCTGGTTGTGTTTAGGTTTCACAGCTGGAAAACTACAGGAAAAAGATACGATGTATTTTTATCCAATTCTTGAAATAGCATTGGTTTTCACACAATTGTGTATCTTCATTGCCAATACGTTTACAAAACCAGTTCAGTGGAAATAAATCAGTACATACAATTAGCTATTGCAGGCGATCAAACGGCTTTTACGCATTTGCTCGACAAGTACTGGAATGAAGTTTACGGCTTTATGCTGAAACGAACTGAAAACGAAACAGATGCAGAAGATATTACCATTGAAACATTTGCTAAAGCGTTCGATAAGCTAAAAACCTACAACCCCGAGTTTAAATTCAATACCTGGCTGATTGCCATTGCCAAGAATGTACACATTGACCTGATTCGCAAGAGAAAAGCACTGCATGAAATTCACAATTTAGGCGATGAAGAATTGGCGTATGGCGTTATCGACGATACACCATCCGCGGAAGATGTGCTCATTACAGAACAAAATTTATCGAACTTGCTTCGACAAATCAAGCAGCTCAAACCGCATTACCAGCAAGTAATCCAAATGCGGTACTTCCAGGAATTGTCGTATCAAGAAATTGCGAACAAAACCAATGAACCGCTCAATAACGTGAAAATTAAATTGCTTCGCGCAAAGAAATTACTGGCTGAAATCATTGCCAACGAAGGCGAATATTAGTCGAGATTAAAATTCATATTTATCTAAAAATCAGTTATTATGAATTTAAACCAATCAGTAGTTTTTGCTCGACTGCTAGTACACCAATATCAAGTACGACGGGTGTTAGCTACAATTGCCATGGACTTAAAAAAACAAGCTTCTTTGTAAATATTTATTAAAATTTAATGTTGCGCAGTTACCTATTATTTCTATTTTTGGCAGAAATAGAAAAAAATAGAACTAACGGCACTTAGGGTGTTCTAGCCATTTTGCTTTGGGAGTTTAAAGAAATGTAATTTAGAAATCGATACTTTAAAACTAAATAGCCTTGAAATTAAACCGTAGTTGCTGCGTTGAAAAAATAATAAATCTAAAATAAACCATGATGAAAAAACTAATTGCGTGTTCACTTGTCGTTGCTTTGTTATCAAGTTGTGCGACCATAGTATCTGGATCAAAGCAGAATGTCAAGTTTGTCAGTAATCCGAGTGCTGCGACTGTTTACGTTAATAACGAAATTATAGGAAAAACGCCTCTTGATGTAAAACTTTCTCGTAAAAAAGAACACAAAGTATCAATAAAATTAGAGGGCTATCAAACATACGAAACAAAGCTCACCAAGAAACTAAATGGTTGGTACTTTGGAAATATTTTAATTGGTGGCGTTATTGGCCTAGTTATCGATCCAATTACTGGAGCGATGTACAATTTAAGTCCGAAAGAAATTACTGCAGAAATGAAAAAAGGAACTGCATTTAATTATAAGAAAGGCGACGTTTATGTTGCTGTTGCTCTAGAAATAGATCCAAATTGGCCAAAAGTTGGACAGTTGGAAAAGATCGGAAATTAATTGAAAAAACCGAAAGAGCGTGTAAATCTATAAAAAAGACAACGAGTTAAACTACAAAAAACTACGACCTTATATGAGGAAAAGTAGCCTTAAATAGTTTAACAAACCTACTAAAAAAATATATAAAAAATTCTGAAAAAGCTAGCCTAGATTAATTTCAAGGCTAGCTTTTTTTAAAAACAACTTAGGTAGTCCCGGCATTTTAGCCGTCAACAATTCGTGTTATGCTTTCTTCACAAACTCGGTACGTAAAACTAGGGCAACTTTATTCACTCGACAGTCGATTTCTGCGGCGTCGTCGGTTAAGCGAATGTTCTTAACAACTGTTCCGCGCTTTATGACTGCCGAACTACCTTTCACTTTTAAATCTTTAATAACGGTAACTGTGTCGCCGTCTTGTAACAAGGTTCCGTTGGTATCTTTTACTTCCATGGTTTCGAATTAAATCTTCTGGTATTTTAAGCGGCCAAAGGTAACAGAATAAAATTTGTTAAAGTACCCTAAACAAGATACAACAAAGCTTAAACAGCAACTAAATTTGCGCACAAACTAACAAAACTTATGGAATACGAGTTACTTATTTCGTTACTCAGCTTAATTGCCTTAGAGGTTGTTCTAGGAATAGACAACGTAATCTTTATCAGTATTTTAGCCAACAGATTGCCTGCTAGCGAACAGAAAAAAGCGCGCCGATTGGGATTAATTCTTGCCGGAATTTTGCGAATTGGTTTACTGCTAATTATTGGCATTATACTCAAACTCGAAGAACCTTTGTTTCATGTTTTTGAAAAAGGATTTTCTGGTAAAGACTTGATTTTAGTGGCCGGAGGTTTGTTTTTGTTGTACAAGAGCGCAACTGAAATTCACCATAAAATGGAAGGTGTTAGCGGCGATCAAACCGTAAAAACAGCGGCGGTAACCTTTGGAAAAGTACTGGTTCAGATTTTAATTATGGATATGGTTTTCTCGATTGATTCGATTATAACAGCTATAGGAATGGTTCGCGAAGTGTGGGTTATGTATGTTGCGGTTATTGTAACAGTTGCCATAATGATGTTTGCTGCCGAACCTATCAGTAATTTCGTAAACAAGCATCCGGCGTTTAAAATGCTGGCGTTGGCCTTTCTTTTGTTGATCGGATTTTCGCTTGTAGCGGAAGGTTGCGGTGTGGAAATTCCGAAGGGATACATCTATTTTGCTATGGCGTTTTCGCTTTTGGTTGACGTGTTGCAAATGCGTATGCACGGAGGTGCTAAGCCCGTTGAGATTCGGGAACACTACGACAAGAAAGAAGCAGAAGAATCGGATAAGACTGTGTTGTAACGCTTTTGCGGCCCCGATTGCAACGGAAAGCGCGCAAAAAGCAATTTGCTGCGTGAACCGAAGCAAAACGGCGACCGCAGGAAGCCCGTTGTGCGCCGAGTGAACGCGCATATTGCTTTGCGTCCCGATAGCAATCGGGATGAAGTGAAAAGCGGGAATTGCCGCCCACAAAAAACAAGATTTTAAACGTATCTTTACCTCGTAATTTGAAACTATGGAGACGGTTTTAGAACAACAAAACACTACACAAGCCAAGCCAAAATGGCTAAAGGTGAAACTGCCGATCGGAAAAAAATACACCGAATTACGCGGTTTGGTAGATCAATATAAATTAAACACTATTTGCACCTCGGGAAGTTGCCCGAATATGGGCGAATGTTGGGGAGAAGGAACGGCAACGTTTATGATTCTCGGCAATATTTGTACGCGTTCGTGTGGTTTTTGTGGCGTAAAAACAGGCAGACCCGAGACCGTTGATTGGGAAGAACCTGAAAAAGTTGCGCGTTCCATTAAAATTATGAATATCAAACACGCAGTTATAACTAGCGTGGACCGCGACGACTTGAAAGACGGCGGATCGATCATTTGGGAAGAAACGGTGGCTGCCATCCGACGTATGAGTCCGGGTACCACTTTAGAAACGCTTATCCCCGATTTTCAAGGAAACGAGCGACAGCTTGACCGCATTGTTGCAGCCAATCCAGAAGTGGTATCGCACAATATGGAAACGGTACGCCGACTTACACGTGAAGTACGTATTCAGGCGAAATACGATCGTTCGTTAGCCGTTTTAAAATACTTGAAAGCCAACGGAATTAACCGAACAAAAAGCGGAATTATGCTTGGTTTGGGAGAAACTGAGGCCGAAGTTATGGAAACCATGCGCGATTTACGTGCCAACGATGTTGACGTAGTAACGATTGGCCAATACTTGCAGCCGAGTAAAAAACACCTGCCTGTGAAAGAATTTATCACACCTGAGCAGTTTAAGAAATACGAAGAATACGGCTACAGCTTAGGATTTAGACACGTTGAAAGCGGTGCCTTGGTTCGCTCGTCGTATAAAGCACAAAAGCACATTTTATAAGTGGCAAAAATTAGAGTTGGCATTAACGGTTTTGGCCGCATTGGACGCACTTTATTGCGTTTATTGGCGCGAGAAACCGACATTGAAGTGGTAGCTATAAACGATGTTGCCGACAAAAGTACCATGCTTCATTTGTTGAAATACGATAGCATTCACGGTATTTTATCAGATGAAATAGAAGCAACGGCGGAGGGTTTTACGCTGAATCAGCATCAGATTAATTATTCGCAACACGGCAATCCGGCCGACATTAGCTGGGATCGGCACTCGGTGGATTACGTTATTGAAAGTTCTGGAAAGTTTAAAACAGTCGACGAGCTTTCGCAGCATTTGAAAACAGGTGTGCAGAAGGTAATTTTAGCTGCTCCATCGGAAACGGAAGCTATAAAAATGGTGGTTTTAGGCGTAAACGAAGCGGTTTTAGACGGCAGTGAAAAACTGATTTCTAACGCGAGTTGTACGACAAATAATGCGGCACCTATGTTGAAAATTATCGACGAATTGTGCGGTATTGAACAGGCTTACATTACAACGGTTCACTCCTATACTACTGACCAGAGCTTGCACGATCAGCCACATAAAGATTTGCGGAGAGCACGAGCGGCATCACAGTCGATTGTGCCCACTACAACGGGAGCAGCAAAAGCGCTTACGCGTATTTTTCCAAATTTATCCAATAAAATGGGCGGAGGCGGTATTCGCGTTCCGGTTCCCGACGGTTCGTTAACCGATATTACTTGCTATGTGAGTCGGGAAACCAGTGTTTCAGAAATTAATGCGGCGTTCCGATTCGCTGCCGAAAACAGGTATAAGGGAATCCTTGCTTACACCGAAGATCCAATTGTTTCAGTAGATATTTTGGGAAACCGAAATTCGTGTTTGTTTGATGCGCAACTAACCTCGGTCATCGATCGAATGGTCAAAATTGTAGGTTGGTACGATAACGAAACAGGTTATTCGTCGAGAATAATTGACCTTTTGCGGCATATAGCCAAAAAATAATGCTACTTTTGAACAGTGACTTAAAAATTTTGCAAGGTTTTCTCAGACATAAATCTTTAGTTCTCCTAATTGTACTGTTGCAGTGCAACAGCTACGTGTTTGCAGTCCAGCCAAGCTTTTCTTTAAAACCTGTTGCACTAACAACTTTAAGCGAACCACCTAAGGAAAAGAGTATTAGTGCCAATATCAAGGCCGACATTTCTTTAGATCATGCAGGAGAGCGATTTTCGAAGCTAATAAACATCTTGAGCTTTTCATCGGTTGCGATTTTGTCTCTGCTATGTATGTCGCTGTACCGAAATAACCGCATTCGAAAACAAAGCAATAAAGCACTGAAAGAGAAAAACCAAGAGCTGCAAATCGCTAAAGAGCGCGCAGAAAAAGCCTCGGCAGTTCGATCTGAGTTTTTATCGACAGTTAGTCATGAGCTGCGAACGCCTTTGCACGCCATCACCGGATTAACGCACTTGCTATTATCTGAAAAACCGGAAGCACATCAACTAGAGTATTTGAATTCGTTGAAATTCAGCGCGAATCACCTGCTGAATTACATAAATGAAATCCTCGAAATTACACGAATTGAATCGAATACCTTAGAGCTGGATGAAAGTTATTTCGACATCCGTGTTCTTTTGCAAGACTTGGTTAGCTCTATTCAGGAATTAGCGAAAGAGCACCGAAACGAATTAATCTTAGAAATAGACGATAGTATTCCCACTCGAACATTTGGTGACCGCACCAAGCTATCACAGGTGTTATTGAATTTACTGAATAACTCTTTGAAGTTTACTTCTAACGGAAGTGTCAAACTACTTGCGCGTGTTGGTGCGTTTGATAAAGATCGGGTATCGATAGAATTTATCATCAGCGATACGGGAATTGGAATTCCAAAAGATAAAATCGACACCGTATTTGATAGCTTTACACAAGGCAGTAACGAAATCAATCGCAAGTACGGCGGAACCGGTTTGGGCTTGGCCATTGTAAAACGCATTTTAAGCGTTATGGGTTCGAAAATTAAGGTAGAAAGTGAAATGGGAAAAGGCAGCACTTTTAGTTTTACCTGCTATTTT
The DNA here is from genome assembly GCF_027490375.1 of Flavobacterium sp. Lineage (GTDB taxonomy): Bacteria > Bacteroidota > Bacteroidia > Flavobacteriales > Flavobacteriaceae > Flavobacterium. The sequence goes on along the minus strand of NZ_JAIXYH010000018.1, from coordinate 56,063 downwards.
ACCTATGAAGAAGTATCGAATGTGCAAGCACCCGAAAAAGTTGTAGACGAAAGTGTGCTTATGGAAAAGAAAGTTCTTTTAGTTGAAGACAATAAAATCAACCAAATGATCACCAAGCGCATGCTGGAAAAGAAATCTATTTTATGCGAAATTGTCGAAACCGGCGAAGATGCAGTTTCTATACTAAAAGAGCGCAAATTTGATTTGGTTTTGATGGATGTTCACTTACCTGGAATGAATGGAACCGCCGCTACCGAGCAAATCAGACATTTCGATTCCACCACGCCAATCATTGCTTTAACGGCAATTTCTTTATTGGAAAATCGCGATATGCTCATGGGATATGGAATGTCGGAAGTAATTACAAAACCATTTGAACCGAGTACGTTTTACAAAACGATCGCCCAGTTTATGAACGTTTCCGCAGAATAGCGGCACATTTAGCGAACTTACGCTCGAACGCAGCTAAAAAACTTGCCTCGTCTACGAACTGCACTTGAATAGGTAAATAACACAAACCCGGCTTTTCCCAAACCGATTTTACCCGAACATAATCTTTCTCTGTCGTTACAACCAAATCGGCACATTTTTGAATCATCGCGCGTTCCGACTCCGTCAAATCATGGTGATCAGCAAATTCAAACACAGCATCGGTTGGGTTTAAAATCTGAGCTACGAAAGGTTTTGGCTGTGCAATCCCTGTAAAAATCGCTTTTTTAAGTTGCGGAAGTTCCGATGTTTTAAGCTGATAATCGCCTTCCGTTTGCTCGGCATAGCCAACAGTACTGAAAAAAACTTCGGCTTTCGAATAGCGCTTTATTTCAGACACATACGAAGCTAAAACCTGGGCATTTAAATCTGGCGGACATTTGGTAATTACGATCAAATCTGCTCGCTTGGCGCCGCTGCGGTATTCGCGCAAGTTTCCGGTAGGCAGTAAAAAATCGGAAAAAAAAGGTTGCTCAAAAGTGCTCAGTAAAATCTGAACATCCGGCTTAACATAACGATGTTGAAAAGCATCGTCAAGCAAAATGATCTCGGGTTGGAAGGAACTCCGACTCAACAGTTCGATTCCCCGACGCCGATTCGCATCAACGGCCACTTGAATTTGCGGGAATTTCCGATGGTATTGGAAAGGTTCATCACCTAGGTCGGCTACCGTAGAATTGGCCGAAGCGAGCACAAAACCTTGCGATTTCCGTTTGTAACCGCGGCTGAGAACAGCTACGCGATGAGATGCACTCAACAAGCGAATTAGATATTCGACATGTGGTGTTTTACCTGTTCCGCCGACCGACAAATTTCCAACGCTGATAACCGGTACATCAAACGTTTTTCCACGCAGCAGCTGAAAATCGAACAGCAAATTGCGTACAGCGGTAATCCAACCGTAAATGACAGCAAAAGGAAAGAGAAGAAACCGAAGAAATTTCATAGGCGTTTGCAGTAACCCACAGCGAATGGTTTCGTTGCTGCGCAAATATCGATACTTTAGCGAAAATTTTAGTGTATGAAAGTAGGTGAAATTTTAAAAGTGCTGGAAAGCCTTGCTCCATTGCGGCGTGCGGAAGATTTCGACAACGTTGGCTTATTATTGGGAAATACCCAGCAAACAGTGACGGGCGTTCTGGTTTGTCACGATGCTTTAGAAGCAGTAGTAGATGAAGCTGTGGCTAAAAACTGCAATTTTATTGTGGCGTTTCACCCAATTATTTTCGGTGGTTTGAAGTCGATTACCGGAAAAAACTATGTGGAACGTGCCGTTTTGAAAATGATCAAAAACGATATTACACTCTATGCTATTCACACGGCTTTAGACAACGATGCGGCGGGCGTAAGTGCGTATTTGGCCAAAGCCTTGGATTTGCAAAATTGTCGGTTTCTCGTTCCTAAAAAAGAACAACTCCGCCAATTAACTACTTACGTACCCGAAGCCAAGGTTGATCAAGTAAAAGATGCGCTTTTTATGGCGGGTGGTGGCCACATCAGTAGTTACAGCGAATGTAGTTTTTCAAGTAACGGAACGGGAACGTTCAAACCGGAAGCAGCCGCGACGCCAGTAATTGGTTCTGTTGGCACTCGTTCTGAAGTTAGTGAAGTTCGATTGGAATTGCTGTTTGAAGCCGGACAAGAAGCCGCACTTTTAAACGCATTGAAAGAGGCACATCCGTACGAAGAAGTTGCCTACCAAATTTACAAATTGGAAAACGAAAGTTCAAACGCGGGTCTGGGATTGATTGGCGAATTAGAAAACGAACTTAGCGAAGTTGATTTTTTACAACTGACGAAAAGTGTTTTGAAAACACCCGTTTTGCGTCACAGTGCTTTCATTAATAAGAAGATAAAGCGCGTGGCGGTACTTGGTGGTTCGGGAAGTTCGGCAATACACGCGGCAAAAAGAGCGAAAGCCGATGCATATATTACGGCCGATTTAAAGTATCACGACTTCTTTAGCGCTGAAAATCAGCTACTTTTAGTTGACGGTGGACATTACGAAACCGAGCAATTTACAAAATACAAAATCGCTGATTTTCTTAAAGAAAAATTGCCTAATTTTGCAATCATTTTAGCGAATACGAATACTAATCCGGTAAATTACCTGTAATATATGGCTAGCACAAAAGAATTGACTGTAGAAGATAAGTTAAGAGCGATTTACGATTTACAATTAATTGACTCACGAATTGACGAAATCCGCAGCGTGCGTGGTGAATTACCTTTGGAAGTGGAAGATTTAGAAGACGAAGTTGCGGGTTTGAAGTCGCGTACGGAAAAACTTAAATCGGAACTCGATGTTATTGAAGACCAAATTAAAGAGCGCAAAAACGCTATCGAGGAGCACCGTGAAGCAATTAAAAAATACACCAAACAGCAAGAATCAGTTCGCAACAACCGCGAGTTTAATTCTTTAGCTAAAGAAATTGAATACCAAGAATTGGAAATTCAATTGGCGGAAAAGCACATTAAAGAAATGCGTGCTTCTATCGAATACAAAAAGCAAGTTGTAGAACAATCGGAAGAGAAACTTTCACAGAAAGTAGAACATTTGAACCACAAGAAATCGGAACTGGAAGCGATCATGAACGAAACTTCGAAAGAAGAAACTGCGCTTCAAGCAAAATCTGAAGAGTTTCGTGCGGCTATCGAACCGCGCTTGCTCGCTGCTTACGACCGCATCAGAAACAGCGTTCGCAACGGTTTAGCGGTAGTTTCTATCGAACGTGGTGCTAGTGCCGGATCGTTCTTTACCATTCCACCACAAACACAAGTGGAAATTGCTGCGCGCAAGAAAATCATCACCGACGAGCATTCTGGAAGAATCCTTGTAGATGCTGCTTTGGCGAACGAAGAGCGCGAAAAAATTGAAGCCTTGATTGCAAGCTTGTAATAAGCAGGCACTAAGCATATAAAGCCGTTCGTTTGAACGGCTTTTTTTATGTTCGATATTTCATTATATACGTAATGTCCACACGGCCGTACTGATTTAGCCGCGTATTTTATACAACACCGCCGAAAACCACAAGAATTTCCGACCTTTATCGCAGTTATTTTATATGCATCCGTTTTTGTACCGCATTCTCACCAAATCTATAGGCGCATTTTTAAACGTCTTGCACCTAGTTGCGCCCAAGAAAAGTGATGCTTTAGCTTTCCAGATTTTTTGTACGCCGCGCAAAGGGAAAATTCAGCTCGGAAAAATTCCTAAAGTCTTACAAACTGCCGAGAAAGAAATACACAACATTGCCGATCACGATATTGCCGTGTACCGCTTTCCAGGAAACGGCAAGAAAATATTGTTGGTTCACGGTTGGGAAAGCAACAGCAAACGTTGGAAGAAACTCCTTCCCTACCTCAAAAAAGCCCAATTTGATATTTATGCAATCGATGCTCCGGCGCACGGAAAATCTTCGGGTACGCTGTTTACCGTTCCGCTTTACGCAGAAGTCATTGCCGCTATGATTCAGAAATTCGGAATACAACAGCTTATCGCGCATTCTATCGGCGGATCGGCAAGTATTTATGCCTTGCACAAAAGCAATCCGGAAACGGTCGAAAAAGCGGCTATTTTAGGTGCACCAGCCGACTTAGATGTACTCATTTCTAATTACGCCCGCATTTTATCGCTGCGTCCGAGAAATGTACGCGGACTCACACAAACGTTTTCAACGAAATTTAAATTAGAAACACAGTTGTTCTCGAGTAAAATCTTCGTTAAGTCGCTGCAAATTAAAGGTTTCGTTGCGCACGACGCTCACGACGATGTAGTTGCCTTCAGCGAAAGCGAAAAAATTATTGCTAACTGGAAAGATGTTACCTTCGTACCGACCAAAAACTTAGGTCATTCGTTGCACGATGCGAATCTCTACCAACAATTACTCAGCTTTTTAAAAGCCTCATAAATGACCAAACGAATCAATAAATATATTTCCGAAAGCGGTTTCTGCTCGCGAAGAGAAGCCGACAAGCTGGTTGCCGAAGGTCGCGTTCGAATTAACGATTCCCTAGCCGAACCCGGAAGCCAAGTTGCCGAATCCGATGTGGTTTATGTCGACGGAAAAAGCATTAAACTGCAGCAAAAAAACGTGTACTTAGCGTTTTACAAGCCGGTGGGAATCGAAACTACCACCAACCAAAATGTGCGCAACAACGTTATTGATTACATTAAGTATCCCGAACGTATTTTTCCGATTGGCCGACTCGACAAAGCCAGCGAAGGATTATTACTACTAACCAACGACGGCGATATCGTCAATAAAATATTGCGATCGCGAAACAACCACGAAAAAGAATACACCGTCACGGTAAACAAACCCATAACCGAACGCTTTATTAGCCGCATGACCAACGGCGTACCTATTTTAGATACGGTAACTAAAAAATGTAAAGTCACGCAAATTAGTCAATACGTTTTTAAAATTGTGCTCACACAAGGTTTAAACCGGCAAATTCGGCGCATGTGCGAATATTTGGGTTACGAAGTTACTGCGCTCAAACGCATACGTATCATGAACATTGTTTTGGATTTGCCTGTCGGAAAATTTCGAGAATTGCGTGTCGACGAACTGAACGAATTGCAGCAGTTAATTGCCGAATCACACGGAACTGCCGAAAATTCCGAGATCGACGATTTCGACTAGATTTTGCTGTTAACACCCGATAACTAAAGGTTTTTTTCTAATTTTAATGCAGAATCCTGCGCGCTATGAGTTACAAATTTTATAAAATCTTACTTTTTATTGCAACGGCGTTTATGCTGTATTGCAACTACCTCACTGGCTCAGGAAACTACCACAACAGCAGTATCGGCGCGGTTTCGGCACAGTATCAAACCTTGCTAACGCCGCCGGGTTACACCTTTGGAATCTGGAGTTTGATCTTCCTTTTTCAAATCGGTTTTTCGGTTTATTTACTCGTAAAACCCACGCTTCCGCTCGATAAAATCAAAAAAGTGATGGCGGTTTTAATTGTGCATCACGTGGCAAATGCCACTTGGGGTTTTCTGTTCATCGATGGTTATACTACGGTGGCGCTGCTTTCCATAGTCACGCAGGTATTGTGTTTGCTGTATGCCGCCGATCGTTTGCTTTCCGAGTCGAACGAGAGTTTTACGTACGCCAAATATCTCGCCTGGGCTCCGGCTTTAAACTTAGGTTGGGTTACGCTGGCAACGGTTTTAAATGCCGCGATAGTGTGTTTAAAATCGGGCTTCGAATTTTTCAAAACGCTCGAGCAACCCATTGCAATTGTTATGGCCGTTGTGGCTACGGCAATTGTTTTTCAAATTTTCTACCACCGCGTAAAAACCATAATCGTTATTTTACCCGCATTGTGGGCGTTCGGAACGCGTGCAGCTGAAAGTGAAATTCCGGTTGCTATTCAAATTACGTTGCTACTATGCGCATTAGCACTGGTTGCGGGTTACTTTTGGAAGGTAAACAAAGACAAATTGGCTACAACCTGAGTTCGATTAAAAATCATTGTCAGAACGCTTAAAATGTGCAAATTGTCAAATCAAATAGCAATAGAAATGTGCAACTGCCACGCTAAACAGATAAACGGCTGTCTACTTCGTTAGATTTTTTTGTGATACTCTAGTATCCCAATAAAAATCTGCCTAGTATTCAACCATTTATCTGTTTTCTGACCGCAATTTTTAAATCGAACTCAGGTTTATAACTTTTTGGGCGGCATTTCGCGTTTTGCACTTCAAGTACGCAAAGCACTTGGTGCGTTCACGCGGCGCAGAGCGGGCTTCTTGCGGTCGCCGTTCTGCTTCGGTTCACGCTACCAATTGCTTTTTGCGCGCTTTTCGTTTCAACCGCGGCCGCGGGGAACGTTACCGAAAAAATATTGTTGATAGGTTTACAAATCTGCGCTAATTAAAGTCGGGAGCGATTGCGAAGCGGACGATTATAAGACGTTTTTACTCCAAGTGCTTAGGGAAATCCATCATTTTGTGTAAAATCCTGATGATTTCAACCGTATCATTATTCTTTTAGAAAAACACATAATGAGATAGGGCTTTGAAATAAAAGAAGTCTTGTCCTACTTGAGGTATTTGTTTGGCTCTTTCCGGTGCTTGGCTGATTAACTCTATTTCTTGAATTATCGAATCGAAATATTTACTTGCTTGGTCTTCCGACCACTTTTGGAGCGTATAGAAGTAGATATCGCTCAAATCATGGTAAGCAGATTCTGTGATTCTATATTTCATGAATACTTTTTCCTAAGTTCTTCAAGATGTTTTTTAGGATCGTAATTTTCCACGAATCCGCTTTTCTCTCCGATTTCAAGTTGGTTTCTAAGCCACTTGATTTTTTGCTCTTCCATTTCGAGAAGTCTGAGCGCTGATCGTACTACGTCGCTCGCCGAGCTATAACGACCGGAAGCAACTTCTTCATTAATGAAATTATTAAAATGATCGCCGAGTAATATTGATGTGTTTTTAGCCATGAAAAATTCATTTCAACAAATATACCAAAGTATGGTATTTTGGCAGGATTTTGAAGTCGATTTTAACAGAAATGGGCTACAACGTGATAACTTACGCTATCAATTTTAAAATATGTAGAAAGTACCTTTTTCTGTTATTTAAAAAATAAATTATTGCACATTAAAGCTTTGTAAATCATGTGCTTGTATCCGATTTTATCTTTTGCGATTAGATTTTTTTTCCACCAAACGTTAGTAACGCCTTTCCTAGCCCCGATTTCCTTCGGACAATTCGGCTGTCCCCTCGGGTGCAGCGGGATAGTGGGATCCAAAGTAGCGAGATTTTATTCGGCGGTAATTTTTTTCAGGAAAAGATAGAATAGATATCGATATGTGCAAAGGTGTGGCTGTTGGCCGACATGCATACTTTTATTAATAAGTTTGAATCAGTACGTCGGTTGGTATATTCAGTCTTTCATGAAGTTGCCGTATCATTTCTAAAGAGAGTTTTCTTTTGCGATTTAAGATTTCACTTGCTCTGCTTTTTAAGCCAACAATTTTCGCCAAATCGCTTTGATTGTAGCCCATTTGTTCCATTCTGAACTTTATTGCTTCGATTGGATCGGGTAATCCAATTGGGAAATGCTCATTTTCATATTGGTCAATAAGAATTCCAAGTACTTCCAGTTCATCGCTTTCTGGTGTTCCGAGCTTTGCGTCAAAGATCATTTCTAATCTTTCCAAAGCCTGATTATAATCATTTTCGTTTTTTATAGGTTTAATTTCCATAGCTTTTAAATTTCGTTTCTTCATGAAAGACTAGTAAACAGCGGGGTAGTATTTTTGTTTAATCCCACCATAACCAAAGTCCGTTCATTTCTTTAATAGCGTCTTTTAATCTGTCAATTGTCCCAACACCTTGGTCTACAGAGTCTGGACAAAACTCATAAACTTCTTTTGCAAAAGCGTCAATGTTAGTAGGAAGTTTGTCAAACTCAATTTGCAACCAATCTCTACTACAACCAATTACAGTAAGTCCATATTTCGATTTCCATTCAGAAATTTTGTTAACAACGTCTTCGTTTTCTAAATCATAGTTAATTCCGTCGGTTCTTCTATAACGTATAATATCTAAATCGTCACTACCTTTAATTACAGCAACATTTTTTTTGTCATCTTCACCTTCGAATACAAAAATTAGATAACCGTTTTTTCTATAATTAGTTTTAAGTTTCTTTACAAATTCGACTGCTTTTTCTTCAGTTGTTTCTGAAAAAATACCATTGTAAAATTTGTCACTTAAAACTTCGCCTGTTTCTTGGTCGATCTCAGGAAGTTGTTTTAATTCATTTTTTGTAAAACTTTTTAATTCGGTAAATAAATCCGTTTTGAAAGTTTATTTGTTTAGAAGTTCAGTCTCTTTTTGTGTCAAACTATTTTTCTGTCCACACCCGAAAAGTGAAAATAGTCCCATTGTAATAATGGTTAATTTTTGTTTCATTTTAAATTTCATTTACTTGTTTCTTATCTTTTTGTTGTATTGCGGTAATATTGCCGCAAGAGTTTCATGGATTTGTGTGCATGCGGGTTTTGGAGCACAAAGTTTCAATTTATTACTAAAGTTCATTAGAAGTAAAAAGCTTCAAGTTTACACGTCAGGTCGCCTGACGCAAAATCCGTATTGGCGGTTCGTGCTTTTCTATCCCGGAAGCTTTGTTATGTTATGTTAGAAGTCAGTATTTTTTAAAGTATTGTCTGTTTGTTTCGTCAAGCACAAAATCATCAATTCGTATGCCTTGTCCGTGAATTAAATTCGTCTTTGGATTTTTGATTGCTCTTGTTATCCACTGATACATAAAGTCACAGTTTGATTTATTAAACCAGTCTTGCGGATAATTGAAAACCCAACCGCTGTCTGTATTGATGTAAAGCATTGTTGTGTTGTGCCAATAATTGTCTGGTTCAGAGTTGTCATAAAGGTTTTCCAGTTCCGTAAGCAAAATAAATTCTCCGAACTTTTTAAACTCGTCTGGAAAGTCAAACTTCATTGCTTCCTCCTTTGGATTAAACGAAAACTCAAACTTTGCTGCTGGCTCACCTGCGAAATGAATTATCTTTTTTTTACTCTCCATTTGAGAGATTGTCTTGTCCCAACCAACAATTGGTCGCAGTTTGTCTGACTCGTAGTATAAAATTTGTACTGTCTGAAGTCCGATTGTTTTTTCCAAATCCCTGTTCCAAATCAAAAAGGATTTACTGTCGTCAGCCGCAAGTACGTACCAAGACATACTGATTAAAGCATAACTATTTCCAATTGGGTCTGTCAACGCAGTAATACCGTGAGAACCGATTGTCTTCCAATGTAAAGTTTCGTCACCCTTAATCAACTTTGGATTATCCCTACTAAAATACCAGGGAGCAAGGCATGGTGATTTGTCCATGAGTTTTTTGGGGGCTTCTTTTCCTATTATTTTGTCTAAGATTTTCATTCTTTTTACTCTGTCGATTGTGTTTGCATCCTCACGATAGCCTGACCTCTAACTTAACAATTACCAAAGCTCTCCCCTACCTTCTTTTATTATCGATAATAACGATAAAATATTCGATTACAATGCTTTGATTTAAAAAGTTTTGCGCATTTCAAATCTAATAAATCGGACACTCGTTTCGTTTTGTGTTTTAGGATAACTGTTCATTCTTTGCTAATTTACACACTTATTTCTATTCAAAACTACCTGCTTATAGGTATTTTTCCACCAAACGTTAGTAACGTATTTCCTAGCGCTTAGTGCAGCGGGATATTGGTTTTCATCATGAATTTAAACCTACTCTTCAAGAGTTTAAAACTCTTGAAGAGTTAGGTTGATTCTTGTTTTTCTTTTGGTTCTCATTTCCTAGCCCCGAGTGCAGCGGCAGCCCGGAGAAAAAGACGCTTGTTTGAACCGCACCTGTATGGGCGACCATAGAAGCCCCATGCAGTGCGTGTGAAAACAGCGTGTTTTTTGAGGACTACAGCGGAAAGCGGGATTAGCTACTGAAAAAAAAGTGATAAATCTGGAATGTTGTTTTCGGGTAGATATGAAACAAAGTTATATTTGTCGTGATGGTGATTAACTCTTTTTCGCATCAAAAACAGCGAACTGAGTTGTATTTTTTTAATTATGACACTGAACAAGTTCCTAGAAGAGTATAAGAACAAGCTTAAATTAGCTAAAAAACTGATTGTTCGCGATTTAGATCAGACAGACAAAGATACTTTTGTTGCTTATGTTGATGAAAACAAGGATAGTTTCGATGTACAAATCGTTTTTGATTCGAAAAAAAACATAATGGAAACCAACTGCGATTGCGAGAATGGTGGTATTTGCAATCACATTATTGCGCTAGCCTATTTCTTATCGGAGGAAAAAACCGAGAAGGTTACCATAAAAAAGACGCCTAAAAAGAAATTAACCGAAATTGAGTTAGTGCTCGAAACCGTATCAAACGACGATTTACGCCTTTGGCTTGCGGAACTCTTGAAAAAGAATAAAGAAATTGCCTTTATTTTTAAAAATGAATTCGATTTAAAATCGGCTGTTATTGACGAAGCCACTATTAAAAAGACCATTCAAGATTGCATTTCTTCAGTAATAGGAAAAAGAAGAAGAATTGAAACGAATGAGCTTAAAAAAGTAACCGACTCTTTGCAAATCGCATTAAAACCCATAGAAGATTTTATTTTTAGTACTGCAATCGACGGATCAAAGTATAAGCTAGTGCAAGCACGGACTAATGAGCTTGTAGATTTTAAACGCAGATACTACATTTCTAGTCCTCGCGTAACAAAATTGATTGAAAACATTTACAACAATTTGTTACTGGCGTTATTTAACATCAAAGATTTTGAAGTTTGGCAAACGAGTATGGAGTTTTATTATTCACTATTGTTCAACAATGAGATGTACACTAGTGATATTGAACTTTGCCGCAGAATTTATGAAAATTCAAAATCAAATGAAATTCAGAAAAATGCGATTGCCCGATTTGTCGAACAGAAATTTAATGCAGCTCACAATGATGCTCAAACTGATTATCTTGGGTTTAACGATGAATTGGAAAATCTTTTTTTAAACATTTTTTTAGATAACGATTTGTTTGCGAAGCACTATAGTAAATTTAGACCGAGAAGATATCATAACGACTACAATTGCACATTGATTGCAGCCTTAATTAAGTGCGGGCAATTTGATAAGGCTGAAGAATATTGCATCGAGCAGATTAATAGAAATGTTAACGAAAGTTACGACATGCCATATGTTAACTTTTTGATTGGCATTTACGAGAAAAAAAACGATGTTCAAAAACTTGCTTCTCTTTTAATTAATTACGGAAAATACATCTATGATATTGAAAAGTATCATTTCATAAAAGCAAATGCATCCCCTGAAAAATTCAAAAAATACAGACAATCTGTTTTAAGTAATGCCAGATATGCTCTTCAGAATGGCAATGTGCAAGCGTTTGAGTTTTATTATGACATAAAAAAACTCGATGGCAAATCTTCTGAATTATTACAATTGCTGAAAAGTTGTAGCCACATCGAGATTATAGACAAATACAAAGAAGTTGCATTAAAAATCGATGCACCAAGATTTGTTAAAGATGTGTGCACAACGACTCTTTTCTACGGCCGTAACGAAGAATGCATAACAAATATTGCAACGTACATTTATAACTCCGTTGATCGTAAAAAATTGAAATTTTATTTTTCCAGTCTTCCGATCTATGGAGGAAGAAACATGATTTTTAGGACTATTGAAAAACTAATGCAGTAATGCAAGCGTAAAAAACCTGAGTTTTAAAAAAATTTTAGACACTAATATACAATGTTTCTGACTCTGTCAATTGGCGGAGTTTTTCTTTACGTGAAAATGAAAGATTAGCCAAGAAAAGTAGTCAGGCCTCCAAGCCATCCAACTACTTTATTGGTAATTAGTTCCTTTGCGCTGTTGTCATCAAACCCATCGTATTTGAACCATCTTTGTGTATCTACGTCATAGTATGCCATTGTATTGAATGTCAAAGTTGAGACCGCATAAGGTCGTTCAACGCTAATTAAGTAAGGTTGCGAGACTTCAGGTCGATATTGAGGGTAAGAAATCCAGTTCATAATGAAATATTATAGTCTCAAATATACAAAATTTTAGCATTGACTATTAGATAGTTACAATGAATTTTTCAATATTGTCGATATATTGCAAAAATAATTGATCAAAAAACTGATTGAAATCTCCGTTAGATATATACAGCTCAACTTTAATTCCACTTAAAAATGAGTAGGTCAAAACATCGCCGGAGAAAATCAATCAGCAAAAAGGTCCAACTGACAATTGCAATTATTATAGGCATTGAGCAACTTATCCTAATTGCTCTCCAAATTCATGCGTTAAAGGTCAATTATTAGATTATATATATCTAACAATCTCACTAAGAAAGCCAGTCCTAACCGACTGGCTTTCTTGCGTTTGTGCAAATTTTCAATTTTGAATTATTTTTTGACAGCACATTGTTTCATCTGCGCCAATTCTAAATTAAAGAAAATGGAACAGCGGAAAAGAGGCACAATTATTCGAGGTCGTCAAAGAGTCAAATTTAATATTTTCACAACTAGTGACTATCTGATTAAGACTCCTGTTTGGGTTGATGACTCTTTGTCTATCGAAGCAATTGAAACTGTTAACAAGTTGTCAAACAAAGGTATTAGTACGTTACCCGTGTCATCCAAATTTATTAAATTTAATAAATCAATTATGACACAATATACTGACAATGAGATATGTAGAGCGACTGTATTTAAGTCTCCCTATGATATGGACGTTGTCTTGTTGTCTGATGAAAGTTGCCGAAAACACTTGGAACAGTTACTATGGGGCGATGAACCAATTTGTCATAAATGCGGAAGTCAGAGTGCGTTACATAAACCACATAAGACCCGTGGACAGTTTAGGGGGTATTATCGTTGTAAAGATTGTAATAGTCCCTTTAGCGTTACGGCAGGCACTATTTTTGAAAATTCAAAAGTCCCTTTACGGAAATGGTTTCGAGTAATTAGTATGATATGTTTGGATTCAGCTGGCGTTAGTAGTTACACTATTCATAAGACTTTAGGCATCACACAAAAAACAGCATGGTTCATGTTGTCCCGTATTCGTGAAGCTTTTGGAAACATTGATAAAGACTTTATGTTTGATAATGTTACGCAAATGGATGAAACACTTATTGGTGGACGAAATGCAAATAAAAATGTTGGTAAAAGAGTCGCAGGAACTCAAGGTGTTAGTTTAAAAACTAAGTCTGCTGTATTTGGAATGGTTAGCAGTGATGGAATGGCTTACGCAAAAGTTGTTGAGAATCGAAAAGGCACAACCTTAAAGCCTATAATTCGAAAACACGTTAAACCAGGTTCAATAATCGTCAGCGATGGACACAAAGGCTATCGAGGACTTTGGTGGGATTTCCTACATGTAGAAGTTGTTCATAAGAAAGGACAATTTAAAAATGGCCAATTCCATACTAATTCAGTTGAAAATTTATGGAGTAACATAAAGCCTGCAATGAAAGGCACATACAAGAGAGTAAGTGTTAAGCATCTGCAAAGATATCTGGATGAATTTGTTTATCGACGAAATACGAGAACTTTACCAGTCGGTAAACGATTTAATTTACTATTGCTGCAATCAAATCAAAGTTTGAATTATAAACAACTTACGGCTGAAACTTTACAGTAAACGATATACATAAAATATATTCAAAACTTTTATAAATGATATCATTAGCTACTTGGATTACTGAATCTATTGCAAATAAGGAAGAACTCCATACTATAGAGTCGTTCCTTGACGACCAAATAAAACCTTCCCGAGAAATAACAACGGATGAGCCGTCTGATAATGAGCCGGCTTCAATAATGAGGACAGAACCCAAAAAGTATTAGACTACATTCCTAAAACGCCTTTGGATGCATTAAGGTTATCCAAAAATACATCATAAGTATTTGTCTTATTTAATAACGAAAATGAATAGTTACCATCGTATTTTTTATTAAGACTATAGATTTTATTTGCTAGCTTCTGCGCATTCAAAGTTGCTTTTCGCCATGCTGCAAGAGTTGCAGTAGGTGTGTTTTGTCTTTTGAGGCGATACGTTCCCAAATAACTATCTAAAATTTTGATATGTACTTTAGTCTGTTGAACTAATTCCATAATTTTTGTTTGGTCAGCATCTAATTTTATGATGTACATTGAATCATTTTTCAATTCGGTCAGCGTTCTTGCATCTAGTCTGATGTCGCATTTCTTCGATTTTATATAGTAATCTTCGCCATCTTTATAAGGCTTGAATCCTTGAGCTTGAGCCCAAGCTATTGTCCTTTTAATTTGTTCCTCTCGACGAATATTCTCGATATCACTTGCTCGAAAAACAAACCTCTCATTATCAGACAATCTCACTAATATCAAATATGTGCTTTGCGTCGCTTGTGCAAGTTCTTCGGCTGACACTATTAATTCATCAGCAAGAAATTTACCTCGAAATCCATCGCTGGTTGCGATTCTATAATGTGTAGGTTGAATCTCATACTTTCCCAAAAGAGAGGCAACTGGCACAGGATAATCGATAAAATCAGCTTCTCGGTTCACTTCTGGAAACTTTTTATGCTCGATAGTAAATACTTTACTATACTGTAAACGAGCTACTGTTTCATCATTAATTTCAAATGAATCTTGAGCGTATGCTCCAAAGTTAAAACATGCAAATAGAATGCATGCACCTAGCCTAATAGTGGTGTTTTTCATCGTGTGGTAATTTTGGATTTAATGAATGTTGTAGATAAAACAAGCGTGGACAAGTACCATGCTAAATCCAGGATTACCACACCCTACAAATGCAATAGCACAAGCCACGCCATAACGGCGTACTCGTACACATTGTTTGCATTTGTAATCCTAGAACGCTAGTTCTAGTGTGGTAATTTGGATTCTAGCAATAATGCGTGAAGCACGAATATTTTATATGACAAATATAATAAACGGGTATGACGTGGGATAATTTATATTACCATAATATCTTTAACGTAAGTAAAAACAAATCGTTAAATCGCGACACCACGTTCTTTGTAAATAAAAGCTGTGTGTTGTAAAGAACGACATCAAAAAGCCCAAAATGTCAATCAGGAAAATGCGTATTTGTGCTTATGAAACACCCATACTGAATGCTTTAAACTAATCTAAAAACTTGAAAGTCGCGAAAGGACGAAGATCCATTTATTCGCAAAAATCAGACATCAAGAAATGCACTGAGTTTTGTATCGAAGAATAACAAACTAATCACTGTGATCTAAGGACAATCGAACGGCTTCAGCTAAGGCAGTTATAATAGTTCGACATGGTGCATATTTGTTCGACATGGTGCATATTTGAAATAAATTTAATAGTTTTATAAAACATTGAGACTACCTTACTTTCTGTCAATAAAATTTGATAATAACAATAAACTTCCTTCTTTAACGATTACAAAATTTCTTACAATTGCAATAAAGTAAAATTATATTTACCATGGATGATATAAATAGCGTTGACGAGGTTTATAAAAGAATGATCAAAGCCTTTTCTGTCGGGACGATAAAAGAAATTTTTAATTTAACAGAATATAAGGAAAGACAACAGCAGTTAGTAAATCGTATCGTGGAAACTAACACGAAGGCTCAAATCGAAACAGCTATTTTTAATAATTTCTCATTATTAAAGCAGCATGTATATGTTTACAATTATATAGGTGTATTGCCTGCAAATTATATGTCTGCAAATCCATATTTAAAGTCTATAAATAAAGTCAATAATAATCATACGATATATAATTTTTTGTTTCCCACAACTTTCGCCTTTTTCAACAAAGGTACGAATGAAGTAAATTCTATTGATTTTATAATACCCGTTCAAATACACAAGAACGGAACAAAACTACTTGTATTTACAAATATTTTAGAGCGAAATTTAGCTTCTATAATTTCAGATAAGGTTGTCGCTGTAACACGAGATGTAAAAGATGATACAATTTTAAATAATTTTGTAGAATCAACGATTCAGCATAAAGTTCAATTAACAAAATGTGATTTAAATAGGGGGATAAAGAAATTGTGGGCAGATGATGAAGTTGATGCATTTAAAGTTAAGTTTAAAAAACACAACTCGACATCAAGTGAAATCATGGATGAGGATAAGTTACTGAAAAAAGATATGCCTGATGTGTACAAAGAATTGATTAAAACACCGTTAATACAGACTGAAAGTGGTCGGCTTTTTCGACAGTTTGTAAATATAGTTTTTTGATTTGAAATTTGTTTTGAACTGAAACGGAATCGAGCTCTGCTGAGGAGCAACTCGCCAGGGTTAAGTTCACCCGATGAAATGTCGCAAAAGCAGATGCCTGTGTTGGTGTCTGCTTTTCGCATTTCAGAGGGCTTATTCCTAAAAAAAACCTACGCAGCATATTGAGAAGGTGTTTGGTTAAGCAAAGATTCATGCGGTCTGTAATCATTGTATTCGTTGAGATATACTCCAGCGAGTTCATTTGCTTGTTGCAAGTCACGGAATAAGTTAAGATCGAAAAAATCTTCTCTAGCAGTTCTGTTAAAACGTTCGATAAAACAGTTTTGTTGCGGCTTTCCCTTTTCAATAGCATGCCATTTTATACTGTTTTTATGCATCCAAAGTTGAAACGCTTTTGAGATGAATTCCGGACCGTTGTCTGTGCGAATAGATTTTGGTTTGCCGTGTTTCTCAATGGCTTGTTCCATCGACTCTATCAAGCTTTTTGCCGCGAAGCTGTGTTTAATATAAATGCCTTTGCATACGCGATTAAACGGATCAATGATGTTCAAAGAGCGTATGGCACGACCTGTCACAAGCGAATCGTACATAAAGTCGATTGCCCATTCCTCATTTGCCATCAGCGGAACTTGCGCCGGATTAGGCTGATTGTTGGCAACACGCTTTCGTGGACGCTTGAAAAGGGAATACCCCGATTGGGTG
This sequence comes from Flavobacterium sp., assembly GCF_027490375.1. Lineage (GTDB taxonomy): Bacteria > Bacteroidota > Bacteroidia > Flavobacteriales > Flavobacteriaceae > Flavobacterium. The sequence continues at coordinate 39,060 of NZ_JAIXYH010000018.1, read as the reverse complement.
TAAACTCTCCTAATTCTAAAAGCGCTTTGCTTAGGGTCTTTTTTAAGCACTAGCGGAATCACTTTTTTTCGCCCACGCCGGCTACTGCCTATTACCTGAGAAATCAATTCCGCTACCCGCGCATCTTTTATAGGCATCTTCTTGTTATAATACTTAGTAGTTCTAGAGCAACTAACTAGTTTACACGCCCGAGCATGCGATACTTTGAATGTCTGTTCAACGTACACCGCACATTGCTCTTTTTGCTCAGGCGTTACCACTTTTTTGAATTTACATCCTTCAAAATTTGGTTATCTAGCGTTAAATCAGCAACAGCCCGTTTTAAACGACTATTTTCTTGTTCTAGTTCTCTCAGACGACGAAGTTCACTCACACTAAAACCATCGTACTTCTTTTTCCAACTGTAAAAAGTCGGTTCACTTAAACCATGCTTGCGACAGATATCAACAACTTTAAAGCCTTGTTCTTGCTCCTTTAAGATCGAAATAATCTGTTCCTCTGAAAATTTTGATGTCTTCATACTGTTTTTCTTTTAAAAGGTTAATTTAACTCTATTTTTAACCTGTTCAAAAAAACCAGCCACTTACCTATAATTCCGCATGGGACAAGCTTATTATAGTAGGCACGATTGCTTTAACAATAGTTGGTGTAATTGCTCCTCTTTTAATACAATGGTATCAGAAACGAACTTTAAAATTAAGTGAGGATACTTTAAGAGAAGCACTAAGAAAAGAAGTCGAAACTTCTAAAAATGAATTGAAAGTAGAGGTTGAATTGATGTTGAAGAACGAACTAACAAAGTCAAAGTTTGCACTGAAGAGGAAAGCAAAAAGATTATATAATAATTCAGAAGGGGGACTCTCTTTGATCGAAGGTAATAACTTTTTGGATAATAAAGATTACTTTAACGCTCTCCTTGCGTATACACATTCCATAAATTTTTATCGAAAAGCAAAGAATTTTGTAGTAATACAAAATATTATTTTAAATGTTATAGAATGCTTTGATAAAATCAAAAGGTCAGATTTGGAGAGATTAAAAAAAGAAAGTCGAATTGATATAAATGAAATTCTAAGTAAAGTCTTAAATCAGGATAAGTATGGAGTTACAAGAAATATTATTCTTGATGACCTTTACGAACAGTTTACCTTCTTTGAGAAACCAATCTTGAGGAAAATCAAAAGCAGCAAAGCTCAAAAAGAACAAGATACTCCTTCTTCACTGTGACAATTTTTAGTTTTGGAAACATTGTATATTAGTGTCAAATTTTATTAACGATCTAAATGCAATTCAATAACTTACTTCACCAACCTGCGCTGCTCTCTCGCTAAAAGCGTATTTTTAAGCAACATTGCAATAGTCATCGGGCCAACGCCGCCGGGAACAGGTGTAATGTACGAGGTTTTTTTGCTTACGTTTTCGAAATCAACGTCGCCTGTAATGCGATAGCCTTTTTCTGTAGTATCGTCGGCGATGCGCGTAATTCCCACGTCAATGACTACGGCGCCGTCTTTAACCATTTCGGCTTTCAGATAATTTGGAACGCCGAGTGCCGTGATGATGATATCGGCTTGCGTGGTAATTTGTGCGATATTTTTGGTATAACTGTGCGTTAAGGTAACCGTAGAATTCCCCGGAAAGCCTTTGCGACCCATGAGAATGCTCATTGGGCGACCCACAATGTGCGACCTACCGATAACGACCGTATGTTTTCCTTTGGTTTCTACGTTGTAACGCTCGAGTAATTCGAGAATTCCGAAAGGCGTAGCTGGGATAAAAGTCGACATATCCAACGCCATTTTTCCAAAATTTTCGGGATGAAAACCGTCGACATCTTTACTGGGATCGATGGCATTAATAACTTCCTGTGTATCAATTTGATCTGGCAAGGGAAGTTGTACGATGAATCCATCGATGTTATCGTCGGCGTTAAGTTGATTGATTTTTTTGAGTAGTTCGGTTTCGGAAGTGGTGCTGGGCATTCGTATCAGCGTAGACTCGAAACCCACGCGTTCGCAGGCTTTTACCTTGCTGTTTACGTAGGTTAAGCTTGCGCCGTCGTTACCAACAATGATGGCTGCTAAGTGTGGTACTTTTTCGCCTTTTGCTTTCATTGCTGCAACTTCAGCTGCAATTTCGTTTTTGATGTCTTCCGCAGTTTGTTTCCCGTCTAAAATATGCATAGTAGTTGTGTTGTTGTGTTATCGGGAGAAAATGCTGGCGGACTATCGCATTCCCTTCATGCCGCCCATCATTTTCATCATTTGTTTTCCGCCCGGACCTTGCATCATCTTCATCATCTTGCTCATTTGATCGAACTGTTTCATCAATTGATTTACTTGTTCGATTTTGGTTCCTGATCCTTTGGCAATTCTATTTTTACGTCTTGTATCGATTAAGGTTGGTTTGCTGCGTTCTTCGGGAGTCATCGAATAAATTATGGCTTCGATGTGCTTGAATGCATCGTCTTGAATGTCGATATCTTTCATGGCTTTCGAAGCTCCGGGAATCATTCCGATTAGGTCTTTCATATTACCCATTTTCTTTACTTGTTGAATTTGGGCAAGGAAATCGTCGAATCCGAATTGGTTCTTGGCGATTTTCTTTTGAAGTTTTCGTGCTTCTTCCTCATCGAATTGTGCTTGGGCACGTTCTACAAGCGAAACCACGTCGCCCATTCCCAAAATACGATCGGCCATACGTGAAGGGTAAAACGCGTCGATAGCGTCCATTTTCTCGCCAGTACCGATGAATTTGATTGGTTTGTTTACGACCGATTTAATCGACAATGCTGCTCCGCCACGTGTATCACCATCGAGCTTTGTAAGTACTACTCCATCGAAGTTTAATCGATCGTTAAAGGCTTTTGCTGTATTAACGGCATCTTGACCAGTCATTGAATCCACTACAAATAGTGTTTCGTGAGGTTGAATGGCTTGATGTACGCGTGCAATTTCGTCCATCATTTCTTCGTCAACTGCCAAACGTCCAGCGGTATCGACAATCACTAAATTAAATCCGTTTGCTTTAGCGTATTTGATGGCGTTTTGCGCGATTTCAACTGGATTTTTGTTCTCGATTTCCGAGTAAACCTCCACGTCAATCGACTTACCAACTACGTGTAATTGGTTAATTGCCGCCGGACGATAAATGTCGCAAGCCACCAAAAGTGGTTTTTTATTTTTCTTGGTTTTAAGGTAGTTGGCTAATTTTCCGGAAAAGGTTGTTTTACCAGAACCCTGTAAACCAGACATCAATATTACGGTTGGATTGCCTGAGAGGTTAACACCTGCAACATCGCCGCCCATGAGGTCTACCAATTCGTCTTTCACTAATTTCACGAGCAGTTGTCCCGGCTGTAGTGTCGTTAAAACGTTTTGTCCAATGGCTTTATCTTTAACGCGTGCGGTAAAATCTTTCGCAATTTTAAAGTTAACATCGGCATCGAGTAAAGCACGACGAACCTCTTTCAAGGTTTCAGCTACGTTGATCTCGGTAATTTTACCGTGTCCTTTTAGTATGTGAAATGCTTTGTCGAGTTTTTCGCTCAGATTATCAAACATGGTCTTTCGGAATTTTGAGGTGCAAAGATAATCGAATCAACTTGTTTTTGGAATAGTGAAACGGCAATTGACGCTGCTATAAATGCTTTTTAGAGAAAAGTGCAACGAATAGTCAAATTTTTGAAAAGCAATACGATTTGCACTTTCCAAAAATTACTGCACAAAGCCAATCAAAAAAAAGAACAAATCTAAGCCAGTGGCTCAGCGAAACCCAACAGAGGTGCTACCTAAACGACAAAAAAAAAGCTGCTTCCGAAGAAACAGCTTTTGGGATTTAGATTTTATAACGCTTTCGATCATTTTCGTTCAGGTAAATTTTACGCAAGCGAATCGATTTCGGAGTTACCTCCACATACTCATCTTTTTGAATGTATTCGAGAGCTTCTTCTAATGAGAACTTAATTGCAGGTGTGATACGCGTCTTATCGTCGGCACCAGCAGAGCGGAAGTTGGTAAGCTGTTTTGTTTTGGTGATGTTCACCACCATATCGTCGCCACGAGAATTCTCACCGATCACCTGACCTTCGTACACATCTTCGTTTGGATCTACGAAGAATTTTCCACGATCCTGAAGTTTGTTGATTGAATACGGAATTGCTTTACCGTTTTCCATCGAAATCAACGAACCGTTGATACGTCCGGCAATTTCTCCACGGTAAGGTTCGTAGCTTACAAAACGGTGCGCCATAATTGCTTCACCGGCAGTTGCCGTAAGTAATTGGTTACGCAAACCGATGATTCCGCGCGATGGAATGTTGAACTTGATGATCATTCGATCGCCACGACCTTCCATACTTAGCATCTCACCTTTACGGATGGTTACGAATTCGACTGCGCGACCCGATACGTGCTCTGGTAAGTCGATTGTTAATTCCTCGATTGGCTCACATTTTACACCATCGATTTCTTTTATAATAACTTGTGGCTGACCAATTTGCAACTCATATCCTTCACGACGCATGGTTTCAATCAAAACCGAAAGGTGCAATACACCACGTCCGAAGACCATAAATTTATCTGCTGAGTCGGTTTCGTTCACACGAAGTGCCAAGTTTTTCTCTAATTCTTTGCTTAAACGCTCTTTGATGTGGCGTGATGTCACAAATTTGCCTTCTTTTCCGAAGAACGGTGAGTCGTTAATGGTGAATAACATACTCATGGTAGGCTCGTCGATAGCAATCGTTTCAAGCGCTTCCGGATTTTCAAAATCGGCAATCGTATCGCCAATTTCAAATCCTTCGATACCAACAACGGCGCAAATATCGCCCGCGGTAACTTCGCTAACTTTCTTACGACCAAGACCTTCGAACGTGTGAAGTTCTTTGATACGCGATTTCAACACACTACCGTCGCGCTTTACCAACGAGATTGGCATTCCTTCTTTTAAAACGCCACGCTCTAAACGTCCGATAGCAATACGACCGGTAAACGAAGAGAAATCGAGTGAGGTGATGAGCATTTGCGGTGTTCCTTCGCTAACTTTTGGCGCTGGAACGTGCTCAATCACCATATCGAGTAAAGGCTCGATGTTTTGGGTTTGATTTTGCCAATCGGTCGACATCCAATTGTTTTTCGCCGAACCGTAGACAGTTGGGAAATCGAGCTGTTCTTCGGTAGCACCGAGTTCGAACATTAGGTCGAATACTTTTTCGTGTACTTCTTCTGGTGTACAATTTTCTTTGTCGACTTTATTGATAACCACGCAAGGTTTCAAACCTAGATCGATTGCTTTTTGAAGTACGAAACGCGTTTGAGGCATCGGACCTTCAAAAGCATCGACGAGTAAACAAACACCGTCGGCCATATTCAAGACACGCTCTACTTCTCCACCGAAATCGGCGTGACCTGGCGTGTCGATGATGTTAATTTTAGTTCCTTTATAATTTACCGAAACGTTTTTAGAGGTAATGGTAATTCCGCGCTCGCGTTCCAAGTCGTTGTTATCGAGGATTAAATCTCCGGTATTCTCGTTTTCACGGAACAATTGACAATGGAACATAATTTTGTCGACTAAGGTTGTTTTACCGTGGTCAACGTGTGCAATAATTGCAATGTTTCTAATAGCGCTCATGTGGTCTGATTTTGACGGCGCAAAGGTACACTTTATTTAGCGATAAATATAATTGTCTAAAACTTAGTTTGAAAAGCGAATTTCATAACGAATTCTTTAAAGAATGTTTTAAATTAATGAGAATTATTCTACAAGAATGTAGGTTAATTCGATATATTTGAGTAATGAAAAGCAATGCTAATAAAATTTCTGTAGTATTTGTTTTGGTTGCAGCCTTTGTAGCGATAGTTTCTGTGGTTACTATGGACGCTGCTTTTTCCTCGGATACTTTTGACCATCTGTACCTTCACATTGCTCGAGATTTAGTTTTCATAATACTAACCGCTTTCGTTTTACGGTATTTTATTATCAAAAACGATCAGCGAAACAGAGATACATTACGCAGTCTTGAAGAGCGCACCAAAGCGATAAAGCAAGCAAATGAGCGCTACGACATTGTAGCAAAAGCAACCTCAGACACGATTTGGGACTGGAATATACCGACCGATCACTTCGAGTGGAACAAGGGAATTTTCGAAATATTTGGCTATGGAGCCGATGATATTGAAAACAACTCGTCGTGGTGGTTCAGTAAAATTCATCCGCAAGATTCGATGCGTATTTCTGTGAATTTATATGCGTTTCTAGCGCAAAAGAGTCAGAATTGGCAAGCAGAATATCGTTTTCTGTGCAAAGATGGTAGTTACAGGTACGTGCTCGACCGAGGTTTTTTGGTTTTTGGTCCGGATGCACGCCCGGTGCGTATGATCGGTGCCATGCAAGATGTGACTAGATTAAAGAAAGAAGAACGCCGACTGAAATTACTGGAAACCGTAATTACCAACACCTTAGATTCGGTTTTAATTACCGATGCCGACAATTCGAGATTTCCGATTCCGCAGATTGTTTTCGTTAACAAGGCCTTTGCAAACATGACCGGTTTCGACGAATTGGAGTTGCTGCAAATGAGTCCGTATCAATTGTACGATTTGGAAGAGAACCGAAGCTTACTCGACGAGTTGGTTTTAGCCATCGCACAAAAGAAAACTGCTGAGATGGAGCTTAAAAGTGCGCGTAAGGATGGTGCGCGATTTTGGGTTCGGTTTTCTTTCGTACCTGTCTTTGATAATGAAGGAGAGCACACACATTGGATTTCCATTCAGCGTGACGTAAGCAAGCAAAAAGAACAAGAAAAAGAACGCGAGCAGCTTATTAGAGAACTTTCGCAAAACAACAAAGATTTACGGCAGTTCTCGTACATCACCTCGCACAACTTAAGAGCACCCATCTCGAATTTAATCGGCTTGCTTCAACTTCTTGAAGAAGAACAAATTGATAATGAAACGGTAAAATTGATCGTTGAAGGCTTTTCGAAATCAACGCATTTATTGCAAGAAACCGTTAATGATTTAGGGAAAGTGGTAATTATTCGCGACAATCCGTCGATTGAAAAACAACTTATCAATCCTCTCGAGTCATTAAATCGGGTTAAAATGCAAATTGACAACCTGATCAATATTTCAGAAGTGAATATGGAGCTCAACTTCGAACCGGAAGTCGAGCTGTATGTAAATCGCGCGTATTTTGAGAGCATCTTACTCAACTTGTTAACCAATGCAGTGAAATATCGAAATAAGAAACGTCCGTTGAAAATTGTTGTTTCGTTGCGTCGGGAAGAGCAATTCGACCGTCTGAGTTTTGCCGACAACGGTTTGGGAATCGATTTAGAAAAACACGGTTCTAAAGTTTTTGGCTTGTATCAGCGTTTCCATAATTTACCCGACAGTAAAGGACTCGGCTTGTATTTGGTGAAATCGCAGGTAGAAAGCATGGGTGGGCGCATCGAAATTGCCTCAGCTGTGGGCTGCGGCACTACTTTTATGATTGATTTTCAAAGAAAACTGTGATGGAAAAATACGTTACTGTTATTGATGACGATCCTATTGCGCTTATGGTAGCAGGCTTAGTGCTTAAGAAAATTCCTAATATTAAGGTCCAAACCTTCACAGATGGAATTGAAGCCTTGCAAGTATTGCGAACATCTGATGAATTAGCGAAGGCCGATAACTTTATCTTTCTCGATTTAAATATGCCGCTTTACGACGGCTGGGAAATAGTTCAGCAAATTGGTGCCGATGAAAAATTGCAGTCTGTAAAGATTGTTTTATTGAGTTCGAGTGTCGACCCCGAAGACCAGCAACGTGCGAAATTGTTTCCGCAGGTAATTTCCTTTCTTGCAAAACCGCTTTCCAAAGAAGCTGTGATAAATTTAATGCAATAAAAAAAGCCGCTACAAGAGCGGCTTTCACTATCTGTCGTGTAAGTCGTTATGCTAATTTAGCAACGTGCTTAGTTAATTTGCTCTTTAAGTTAGAAGCTTTGTTATCGTGGATAACATTTTTCTTCGCTAACTTATCAATCATCGAAATTACAGCAGACAATTTAGCTGCAGCTTCTGACTTCACAGTTGTTAGACGTAAAGCTTTGATTGCGTTACGAGTTGTTTTGTGTTGATATCTGTTAAGCACGCGTTTTTTCTCGTTGCTTCTGATTCTCTTTAAGGCCGATTTATGATTTGCCATCGCTATACTTGTTCTTTAATTCTTAATTTGTAGTCCGTAGGGGAATCGAACCCCTGTTACCAGGATGAAAACCTGGCGTCCTAACCCCTAGACGAACGGACCAATTGTTTTTCCAAAATTTGGTAGCCCGTGGGGGAATCGAACCCCCCTTACCAGGATGAAAACCTGGCGTCCTAACCGATAGACGAACGGGCCATTTCGCTGAATGCGGTTGCAAAAATACAACTAATTTTTATTCGCGCAATAGTGAGCTATATTTTTTTCGCAGAACTGTTGGTTAAATTTCAAAAAACACACCGACATTCGTTAACACCTTGATTACGTATTAATTGCAAAGGCTTGAATATCTGATAAATCACTATTCTACAGCAAAAAAACAACTTAAGTTGCTTTCAAAGCCTAAATAAAACACTTGAAAAACCAACCTTACGGCAACGAAAACGTATTTAAAAACGCCTTTTAGTATGCTTTTGCAAACAAAACACGTCCGATCGATGGTTTTCCGCTGTACATACAGCTTCCTGCTTCCAGAGTACGATCGAGTGGAATACAACGAATAGTTGCTTTTGTTTCGTCTTTGATGCGCTCTTCGGTTTCGGCAGTTCCATCCCAATGTGCAGCAAAAAAACCACCTTTAGTTTCTAACAATTCTTTAAACTCATCGTAAGAATCAACAGCCGTTATGTGCTCGTTTCGGAACGACTCTGCTTTTTGAAAAAGTGTCTGCTGAATATGTTCCAGTAAATCAACTACTAAATTGGCGATGCCATCTACGGCAGCAACCTCCTTTGTTAGCGTATCACGTCTAGCCAATTCCACGGTTCCGTTCTCGAGATCCTTAGGTCCGATCGCAATACGCAATGGAACGCCTTTGAGCTCATACTCGTTGAATTTAAATCCGGGTTTGTGCGTAGTTCGGTTGTCGAATTTCACGCGTATCCCGAACCTCTTTAGTTGATCTGAAATTTCATTTGCTTTCGCAGAAACGGCAGCATATTCTTCATCAGACTTATAAATAGGAACGATGACCACTTGGATTGGCGCCAAATTTGGAGGTAGCACCAGACCGTTATCGTCGGAATGCGTCATTACTAAAGCACCCATTAAACGCGTACTCACACCCCAAGATGTTCCCCAAACGTAATCTAACTTTCCGTCTTGTCCTGCAAACTTCACATCGAAAGCTTTAGCAAAATTCTGACCTAAAAAGTGCGACGTCCCTGCTTGTAAAGCTTTTCCGTCTTGCATCAGTGCTTCAATACAATAGGTTTCTTCAGCACCAGCAAATCGTTCACTCGGCGATTTTAGTCCTTTTATAACAGGAATCGCCATAAAACGTTCCGCAAAATCGGCGTACACCTGCATCATTTTTTCTGATTCTTCAATTGCCTCTTCGCGTGTTGCATGTGCGGTATGTCCTTCTTGCCAGAGAAACTCTGCTGTTCTAAGAAAAAGTCGCGTACGCATTTCCCAACGAACCACATTTGCCCATTGATTAATAAGGAGTGGCAAATCGCGGTACGACTGAATCCAGTTTTTGTAAGTTGACCAAATAATTGCCTCGCTGGTTGGACGCACGATGAGTTCTTCTTCAAGCTTAGCGTTTGGATCTACAATGAGTTTTCCCTTCTGGTCGGGATCGTTTTTCAAACGATAATGCGTTACGATGGCACACTCTTTTGCAAAACCTTCGGCATTGGTTTCCTCGGCCTCAAACATACTTTTAGGCACAAACAGCGGGAAATAGGCATTAGAGTGTCCGGTTTCTTTAAACAAACGGTCGAGCTCCTGCTGCATTTTTTCCCAAATAGCGTAGCCATACGGCTTGATAACCATACATCCGCGAACTCCCGAATTTTCTGCTAAATCGGCTTTTACGACTAGCTCATTGTACCATTTTGAATAATCTTGCGTTCTACTTGTAAGGTTCTTGCTCATAGCCTGTAATTTGGCATAAAAATTGTTTGAATTTCTTTAACTAAAAGGTCGGGCAAAACTAAGTAAATTTGTATAGTCAGACAATAAATCCCTTGGATATGAAAACGAATAAAATATTTCGGTCGTCTTTTACCTTTAGCATCATGTCGCTCATCAGTTTAGTAACGCTAAACAGTTGCGGCAGTTATCAAAGTACTTCGTATTACGAAAAAGAATATGCGAACAACGCAAACGCAACAACTAATTCGACTAGTGAGAGTCCGTATAAAAGTTATTTTGGCGCTCGTCGAGAAGAGACAGAAACGGCTATCGCCCAAATGAATCAAGACTCCACTCAAGTACAAGAGCGCCCATCGGGAAATGCTGGCTGGGGAGAGAATTCAGAAACCACAGTAGTAAATATCTACGATAACGGCTGGGATAACTGGGGCTGGGGCCTTGGTTGGAATGCTGGCTGGGGCTGGGGTCCGGGCTGGAACAGCTGGGCATGGGGACCTGGTTGGGGCTGGGGTCTTGGCTGGGGTTGGAATTCTTGGTACGGACCAGGTTGGGGTCTTGGATGGGGATGGGGATGGAACTCTTGGTATGGTCCGGGCTGGGGCGGCGGCTGGGGCTGGAACAATTGGGGTAATTATGCTGTAGGTTACGGACGACGTGGCTCTTATTATGCAAATGGTATCGGCGGCAGAAATAGCTATGGAAATCGCGGCAGATACGAATCTTCTTACCGCGGAAACGGCAGAAATTCACTTTACTCCAACCGAGGAACGTCAAGAAATAGCTTTACCGACGGAAATGGACGACGAAATACGGATTACAATACCTCCGGACGTAACGGCAGTACTCGAAATAACTCAAATTACAGTCCAGGTGGACGAAATAACTCGTATTCACCTTCCCGTTCATCGAGCTCTAGCACCAGAAACAGCAGCTCTACCAGAAGCTATTCGCCAAGTAGAAGTTACTCTCCCTCAGGCGGCGGCGGTCGTATGGGTGGCGGTGGCGGTGGCGGAAGCCGTGGTGGTGGCGGTGGACGCCGATAACAGCAATAAAAATGTTATCTATTATAACTCTTAAATCATCAATCATGAGAAAAATTCTGCTTTGCGCGAGTGGACTTCTATTGACGTGCTCCATTCAAGCACAATCAGTCACTGATGCCTTGCTATATGGATTAGATAATACTAACGGAACTGCACGTTTTCGCGCCATGGGTGGAGCTTTTGGTGCACTTGGTGCTGATATGTCGGCACTGTCCTTGAACCCAGCCGGTTCAGCATTGTTTACATACAATCAAGGAGCTGCGACATTAAGTAGCGTTAATTCTTCGGCAAAAAGTGTTTATTTCGGAACTAATGCTAAAAACTCCGACAGTACCCTAGACTTAAACCAAGCTGGTGCAGTGTGGGTTTTTACGGATAAAAGCGGTAAAAGCGATTGGAAATCTTTTTCATTAGCACTGAACTACGAGAATCAAAACAATTTTTTAAACGCACAAACTGCAGTTGGTACTAATCCAACCACATCTGTAGATAGTTATTTTTTAGACTTTGCGCAAGGTATACCGCTCGGTGTATTAACTAACAGTAATTTTTTAGATCTCGATTACCAGCAACAGCAAGCTTGGCTTGGATACGAGGGATTTATTATTAATCCTAATGCAGATAATACCACTTACAGCAGTAATCTTACCGCTCAGAGCAACTTTTTTCAAAGAAACTCGGTGGCAAGTAATGGACTAAACGGAAAATTATCCTTTAATTTTTCAGGATCGTATAAAGATCGATTGTATTTAGGTCTTAATCTAAACACTCATTTTACCGATTATACAAGAAGATCTTCGTTCTATGAAGATTACCGCAATTCGCCGGGCCATGATAATAATGCTGGACTACAGAATGTAAACTTTATCAATGAGTTATACACCTATGGCAACGGATTTTCATTTCAAGTAGGTGCCATCGGAAAAGTTACTAAAAACTTTAGAATTGGTGCGAGTTACCAATCGCCAACATGGATGCGCTTTACCGATGAAAATCGTCAGATTTTACGAGTAACTACCGCAGAAAACGGAGGCTTTTTCGCGGATCCTAACGTAACTATTGTTTATCCGAGTTATCGCCTTAGAACACCTTCGCGACTCGGTTTAAGTGCTGCATACGTTTTTGGAAAGCACGGAGCCCTTAGTTTTGATTACGGAAGAAAAGATTATGGTAATTCCGAATTTACCACTTCTTCCCTATTCTTTGACCAGCAAAACCAAAATATAGAACAGCTTTTAACCGCAGCTAACGAATATCGGGTAGGTGGCGAATTGAATGTAAAACAATGGTCGATTCGTGCGGGATATCGCATGGAAGAAAGTCCGTACAAAGACAGCCGTGCTTTAGGTGATGTCACCATGTATTCAGGCGGTTTGGGCTATAACTTTAGACATTTTCGTATCGACTTAGCTTACACGCTTATGCGCCGAGAAGCAGCTACAGGATTTTTCGAACAAGGACTCACCAGCCCGGCGCAATACCGCTTAAAAAACAACAATGTTTCAGTGACCTGCGTTTTTGCCTTGTAACAAAAAGAAAAGTGATCTACGAAAAGCTGCACAATAGTGCGGCTTTTTTTATGCTTTATACGTTTGAAAAATCGGCTAATGGAAAATGATTTTCGTTAGGTTGAGACGACTGCAAAAGAGCTTTTACGGCTTTACTTTTTCGTTTTTGTAATATTGCAATATTATCTCGTGTAATAAATTGCAATTCAATTATTTAAATAAACTTCAAACAGAAAAAAATACACGAATTAACATCTGCTCTTTCAATCAAAAACGTTACTTGCGGTAAGGACAGCAGCGGCATCCTTTTGCCGGAGGAACGAAGGCAAAAGATATAGCGAATGGCCTGACGGCGGTTAATGCATTTCCACAAAACGTGTACCGCCGGACCGCCCAAATAAAAAACAACTCCATTCGGCTTCCACAAATTCCCGCATTTAAATGGCAGATTCTAACAAATGAAGTACTTTTGCAGTCCAATTTCGAAACCTTGAGAACAAAAAGTTTAAAGAAGAATAAAATCAACGTGATTACGCTGGGGTGCTCTAAAAATGTGTACGATAGCGAAGTTTTGATGACGCAATTAAAAGCGTCGGGGAAAGACGTTGAGCATGAAGCGCCGCGTGATCGAGAGGGAAATATTATCGTAATTAATACCTGCGGTTTTATTGATAATGCGAAAGCAGAATCGGTTAACACCATTTTGGAGTACGCTGAAAAAAAAGATCGTGGCGAAGTTGATAAAGTATTTGTAACAGGTTGTTTGTCGGAACGTTACCGACCCGATTTGGAAAAAGAAATACCTAACATCGATGCATTTTTTGGCACAACCGACTTGCCATTGTTGCTAAAAGCTCTAGGCGCCGATTATAAGCACGAGCTTTTGGGCGAGCGACTTACCACGACACCTAAAAACTACGCATATTTGAAAATTGCCGAAGGCTGCGATCGTCCGTGTAGCTTTTGTGCCATTCCGTTGATGCGCGGAAAACACAAATCGCAACCCATTGAAAAACTGGTTGCTGAGGCCAAATCGCTTGCTAAAAATGGCGTTAAAGAACTCATTTTAATCGCGCAAGATTTAACGTACTACGGTTTAGATTTATACGGAAAACGCACCTTAGCCGAGCTTTTACAGGCATTAGTCGAAGTAGAAGGCATTGAATGGATTCGACTACACTACGCCTTCCCTACCGGCTTTCCGATGGAAGTGCTCGACTTGATGAAAGTAGAACCGAAAATTTGCAATTACATCGACATTCCGTTGCAACACATTTCCGATCCGATTTTAAAATCGATGCGCCGAGGAACTACAGAAGCTAAAACGACCGCTTTGTTGCAAGAATTTCGCGCGCGTGTTCCCGAAATGGCTATTCGTACCACGCTTATCGTTGGCTATCCGGGCGAGACCGAAGCCGATTTTGAATGCCTGAAGAACTTTGTGCGCACCATGCGTTTCGATCGGTTGGGCTGTTTCACCTATTCGCATGAAGAGGATACGCATGCTTTTCAATACGAAAACAACGTTCCGGACGATGTGAAAAAAGCGCGAGCTGCCGAAATTATGGACATTCAATCGGAGATTTCTTGGGAATTGAATCAGCAAAAAGTAGGTAAAACGTTTCGTTGTGTGATCGATCGCAAAGAAGGCGGCTATTTCGTTGGACGTACGGAATTCGACAGCCCAGATGTGGATAACGAAGTATTGATTGACGCCAGTGCCCATTACTTAAAAATTGGCGAATTTGCTGATATAGAAATCATTGACGCCGCCGATTTCGATTTATACGGCGTTCCAGTAAAATAATTTTTTCGGGTAGCTATTCCCGCTTTTCCTCCAAGTCCGCTTTTTCACGGCTGTTTTTTAATGGCTTTGCGCACGGCTTCCGTTGGTTGCCGCCGCAAAGCCTTAAAAAATCGCCGTTCAAAATGCGTGCTTTCCGTTCAATCGGGGCTAGAAAATACGTTACTAACGTTTGGTGGAAAAAATACCTATAAGTAGGTAGTTTTGGGTTGTAGGGATTGTTTACTTTAGCGATTTAAAAGAGTTAGTTCTATTAAGCACTAATATTAGAGATAAAACAAGTGTTTAATTTAGCCTTTTCAAAATACGCAAAACTTTTTAAGAGCAAAGTGTTATAATTGAGTATTTTACAAATGTTTTTGAAAATTGTAACGATGAAAAAAACTTCGCCAATCGTCAAATTGGCAGCAATATTTGACACCGTGCATAGACAAATAACAGACAACAGAAAATGACTTTTGAAGAATTTAAAAAACAGTTAGACAGGGCGACAACGGAAGAAGTTGTTAAGGCGACCTATGCAACATATTTCAAAATAAAATACAACACTTCGCATCATCACGACCTCTATACACCACAAGTATTTTTTGAGTTTAAGGCAGACAAGAACTTTCATAACTTAAAAGCACTTGCGACAATTCTTGCTCAATCACTATATTACATCAGACGACTGAAATACGTTGAAGTAGAGAAAGCTATCCCGTTTTTCATTTGCCTTGCCGACAAAAACGAAGCAACTTTAACAGAAACTCGTAAGTGGACAACTTACTACACCAATGACGCTTACAATTGGGAACGACCAGCAAGTAAGCCCGACCCAATGCTTGTTGACCATTTGGTTAAAGAACCCGAAACAGGAAAACTTCACGTTTATTCAGTTACTAAAAAACAAGAGCAAGAAGCATTTAAGAAAAACCTTGACAACGCTTTAAATCCTCAAATGATTTTGGATTTTGGCGACAAGAAAGTAATAAACGAAGAAAACTTTGAAGCCGTTTTTGAGCATTGGAAATCGATAATCGGTCCTTACATAGTAAACGGCTACAAGCCATCTTTTTATTTCCTCGCCAACATTCAGCGAGACAAAGTAATCATTGACAAAGACAACAGCCGAGTAGTTTTCACATTTGAAGACAAGAACTCAAAAACGCAAAAAGTCCTGATGAAGGACTACGATTATTTTTGGAGTATTTACGACTATGTTGAAAATGCTGAAACTATAAATGGTATTCACGCAAAACTTGACCGACTAACAGACGAAAGCCAAAGAAGATTTGAAGGTGAATTTTACACGCCTTTGCGTTTCGGACAAAAAGCCATTCACTATTGGAACGAAGTGCTTGGAAAAAATTGGTATAAATCAGGCAAATTTAGAATTTGGGATATGGCTGCCGGAACCGGCAACCTTGAATATCACTTGCCTGCCGAAGCGTACAAATATTTGTATATGTCCACGCTTCACGGTAGCGAAGCAGACCACTTGAAAAAAGTATTTCCAAACGCAACTTGTTTTCAATACGACTACTTGAATGATGATGTAGAATACGTTTTCAACAAAGGAAATTTGCCATTTGAACCCAATTGGAAACTTCTCAAAAAACTAAGAGACGAATTAAACGACCCAACAATTACTTGGATAGTTTACATCAATCCGCCATTTGCAACGGCTCAAGTTGGTGGAGCAAAAGGCGACAGTAAAAAAGGAGTAAGCAAAACGAAAGTTGAGCTTGCAATGGATAGAGAAGATACTGGACACGCCAAACGTGAATTGTTTGCCCAGTTTATGTTTCGTATTGCTCACGAACTACCAAAAAATTCCTATTTGGGAATGTTCTCTAAATTGAAATACCTGAATGCTCCTGACAGCATAGAATACAGAGACAAGTTTTTCAATTTCAAATTCGAGAAAGGTTTTTTATTCAAGTCAACTACTTTTCACGGAGTTAAAGGAAAATATCCAATCGGATTTTTGATTTGGAATTTATCTAAGCCAAGAGAAAAAAAGTCAGTCGAAATAGATATTGCAAATGAAGATGCTCAGACAATTGGAGTAAAATATTTGCAGTTAATTGAAAAGAAAGACGTTTTAAATAATTGGTTTCCTCGACCACAAAATTCTAATGACTACATTTTGCCACCAATGAGCAATGGCATAACTGTTAGAGATGGAAACACAGATACAAGACACAGAGCAAGACCAGATTTTTTAGCTTCGATTTGCAGTAAAGGCAACGACTTTCAAAATAACAACTACGTTTCTATACTTTCCTCGCCAAGTGTAAGTGCGGGAGCGTTTACAGTTATTAAGGAAAATTTTGAAAAAGCATTGACACTTCACGCAGTTAGAAAAATTCCAAAACAAACTTGGCTCAATGACAGAAACCAATTTTTAATTCCGCATACCGAACCAACAAAAGAATTTTTAAACGATTGTGTAGTTTGGAGTTTGTTTGCTTCATCAAATGAAACGACAGCTTTAAAGTATGTTCAATATTTAGGTAGCACTTACCAAATAAAAAACAACTTCTACCCTTTCCGACTCGAAGAAATTAAACATTGGGAAATCAAAGACCCTGATTTTAAACTTCAAATCGTAAACGACCAAAACCGTTTTGTTGCGGATTGGCTTTCAAAAAACGAATTGTCTGACAAAGCTAAACAAGTAATCGAAAAAGCCAAAACAGTTTACAAACTCTTTTATGCAAACCTTAACCAAATGGCAACAAACAAATGGAAAATTGACAGTTGGGATGCAGGTTGGTATCAAATCAGACGTTGCTTGACCGAACACAATTTAGCGATAGACGAACTAAAAGAATTGAGCAAGGCAAACGAACAACTTGCAAATAAGATTCTACCACAAATAGAAGAGTTCGGCTTCTTGGACAAAGACGAAGTTTACGAAACAATATAACAATAATAAAATGTCATTAGAACAAAAGAAAAAGAACAGATTTTTATTTCTCAATTGTCTTTACGAATCATCAAACGGTGACACAGGTGCAATGTTTGATATGTGGGAAGTTGGCACAGAATTAAAGTTGAATAGTGATGAAACGAGCCAAATAGTAGATTATCTTATTGGTGAACATCTAATAGAATCAAGGGCTTTAGGTGGTATTATCGGACTAACTCATTGGGGAATTAAAGAAGTTGAACAAGCTATTGAAAATCCAAGTAAGCCGACAGAACATTTTCTACCTCTCAATATCATCAACATTGGGACAATGAATAATTCAACCTTACAACAAGGAACAACAAATTCTACAATAAATTTCACTTACAACGCCCAGACAGCTGTTGACATTGAACAAATTGTTTCACAACTCAATGACATCAAAGACTCATTAAATCTTTCAAACGAAAATCAAAGCGAATTATTAAGCGAACTTCAGACGATTGAAATTCAGAAGAAATCAAGCAAACCGAAAAGCATAATAATTACGGAATCATTAAAATCAATAAGGACAATTTTAGAATCTGTTGCAGGTAACGCAATGACACCTGTAATCATTGACCAAATTTCAAAACTTGTAGGACAATAACACTCTGACAACGAAGCAACAACAAACGACCGGAAAAGAAATACTGCTGCCAACAAGCGGTTTGGCGTAATGGCGCGTGCAGTGCTAAATTCAACGGTATTTCTTCGATTGAACTTTTGTGCTTCGATTTTCGCCGCTTCGCCAATCTGAAAACGTTATGTATAATTTAACGCAACCGCAATAAATTCAAGACATGAAAGAAAAATTCAACAAAACATACGATTTACTTTATGACATGTATCCGGACGGATATTTTGTTCATAGATTTTCAAGATTCGATAAAGATTTTTTAGGTTTTACGAAAATCTCTTCAGAATTAAGGGAATTTTATATCAGACAAGAATTAATAATTGAAATAATGAAAAGAGAAATCCTTGATTTTGAAATTCAAAAAAAATCTCCATTTAGACCAGATGCAAAATATTTTTTGATTACTAACTTTAACAATATGATAATCAAACCTATTCTGTACCAAATTTTAGAAAATGACAAAGAAATATCTGAAGATATACTTCGTGAATATGTTACTTCAGACATTAAAACTATAATGTATAATAGTTTAGAAATAAAAAAAGAGCAACTTATAAGCGGACACGACATCTTAAAATCAATTGATTCTCTGTGGCCAAAATTGCTATCAACAAAAATGGAACTTTGGGGATAATGGAAAATCAAAGACTAGCCGTAAATACAGGAGTAACTTTAAGTAGTAATCTAATAAGTGCTTGTTTATCTATGATTGCGATAATTGGAGCAATTTTCCTTTTTGTGGTTGAAAAGCGTGAAGTTGGATTGTTATTTTATTTGTCAATTTCACTAAGTTTTACAATGTTCTTATTTAGTATTATTTTCGGCGGAAAAGGGATTGATATAGCAAGAAAAAAAGCATATCAAGACTTATTAGATTTAGATTTCTCAAAATCAAAATTCAACTTACAAGCAATCTTTTGTATTCTTGGAATATGTTTCTGCATTTTGAGCTATGTATTTACATCAGAAAAAGTTGAAAAGAACGAAGAAATTAAAACATTAAATGAGAATATCTTAAAAATGATACAGCTTAAAGAGAGTGAGAAAAATCAAACCAAAGAACTCATTAACAAGGTAAATGCATTGGAAAGTAAAATAAAAAAACTTGAAACAGAAAAAAGTGTTGAAAAGAAATAAACTGTGCCTATCAGCCGTTTCAAGAAGTGGCGAAAAATGTGCAAAATTCACATTTTTGTTTCGCAAAAATTTATAATCTAAGAGAAAATAATCAACTACGAAGCTTGCAACTGACGCCAATCGCCAAATCGTTACTCGTAATATTTAAACAGCCCATGCGTAAAGCTAAACCAGAAATTCTGATAGTAACAATACTCTGGATAATTGTAATAATTTCAATTGCTCGAAATCCACAATTTCGTGCTCAATTTATATTTGGATTAATAAGCTTAATTTCAATTTCTGTTGCTTTAATAGTTCGAAAAAAGGACTTGAGTTTGGGAATACTTGCATTTTCATTATTGCTCTCAACATTTGATGCGGTTAAATTCAGTGAAACCTTTTCAGTTCACTTCGGTTTTATTAGTTTAATTCCATTCACTTTGCTCTTAATTTTGGTTTTCTCAAGATTCAGCGAATTAATGATTCTTAAAGACAATTGGTTTGGAGAAGATGCGACAGAAATACAAAAAGCAAGAGTAAATAAGATTGATTTTTTTAAACGCGAGTTTCGAAAATTATCTTCTGAAGAACTTTTAAAAAAAATGAATCACGACAACACGGTTGAGGAAGCTAAAGCTGCAATCAAAGAAATTTTGACTGAGAGAAACGAGAAATTATAATCTTGAAAAAGTACTAGTGGTGATAACCCTACCCGTTACCCAACATCATCCCAAAGCCTAATTTCTCAAAGCAACTACAAAAACAATCTCAAATAAGCTCTTCTGAGACATCGTTATTTTAAGTTGTTTTTTCAAAATTTCAAAATCCAAAGGCCCCACTCCGCAAACTCTGCCTCCAAACAAACTAACGTCGGCAAATAATACGTACTTTTAGTACATTCGTTTGCGAACTAATTTTGTTTCCATGCAACACCTTTTAAAAACAGTTCTCACGCTTTGCCTCTTTTCCTACTCGGGATTTAGTCAGTCCGAATTAAAACCAACCGACTTCGACGCGCGTTTCTACGATTACTTAATTAATCAGACTACGTCTATCGATTTGAATAGCGATGGAATTCTTCAAAGATTAGAAGTTGAACAAATAAGCAACTTACAGCTAAAAAATCTCGATGAAAGTCCAATTTCGTTGCGCGGAATCGAGCACTTCAGCAACCTGGAAACACTTGTTTTAAAGGATGTTAATAAAGAGACGCTCGACTTAAGAGCTTTAAAAAAAATACGGAACCTCTTTTTCGAAAATTGCCGGTTTACAAATGTGTCTTTAGATGGCTTAGTACAATTAACCGAACTACAAGTTGGTCGTGGAAACGAAAAACTGCGCAGTGTTTCGTTAAAAGATGCTAATAATTTAGCGGTTTTGACGATTGAAAACGAGAACAATCAGTTGAAAGAGCTGGACGTACGCGGTTTGAAATCGCTTAGGCAGATCAGCTTGTATGCCGATGTTGCATTACGCAATTTAAATTCCGATAACCTGCAAGAACTCAGTTGTCATTTTAAAGCATTTAACAATCTAAATACACGCATCAAATCCCAAATTGAGACGCTGAAACTCTATTCTGGGCGTGAGTCTGTGAACGTCTCAGATTTTACAAACTTACAATCGTTTACAGCAGAAAATAAGGGAGAAGCAGACGCCAATCCACACGTACAAATAAAGCACTTGACTTTTGAAAATGTACCTGCACTGAAAGTGGTTTACTGCGCAAGAATCGGTCTCGAAACTTTGCAATTTACCGAACTAACAGCACTAAATTTCCTTAACTGTGGTTTCAACAATATCAGCGATTTACCAGAAATAAAAATCAATAATTTATCCTGTCCAGCAAATAAGCTAACGCGCATTTCAAATAAAGTCTTGGATGGCCTCTACAGTTTAGACTGTAGCGCAAATAATTTGAGCGAGTTAAACTTGAAAAACGCAGTCCATTTAACTTCATTGGACTGCAGCGCAAACAAATTACGAACTTTAGAACTTGGCAACTGTAAACAATTGCAGCGCTTAACTTGTAAATCAAACTTGTTGGAAGCATTAGAACTTATTGATTTAGAGCAGCTATACTATCTCGATTGCAGAAACAACGCTACACTGAAATCGCTCGTCATGCGCAACGTTTATCTACAAGAATTCCTTCCGTCCGAAGCACTAAATTATCTCTGTGTTGACCCTATTTTCCTCAACAATACGAAGAACTTTTTCTACAATCCGGCATTCCAAATAAACAGTTCATGTTTGGTTAATGCCAGTATGGCTCCGCTCACAGAATTAGATCTTTCCTCCATGGAAAAAGCCATACGTTTCCTAGAGAAAGCCATCAGCAATAACGACGAACTTGCCTTAAAACACTGTTGCACACGTAAAGGTTTTGAAGAAATCAAGCGTTTGAAAAATAAAGACTTTGGAACCTTATTGTTAGAGGCATTTACAACAGGATACTACCAAACTCCCAACGAGCGCTGCTACACAATTTCAGTAAAATCTGGAGCATACAGATCGCAACACAACTTCTACCTACGATTTGGCGAATGGATATTCGACGGACCGGCCGCTTATCAATAACTAAATAATGTTCCATTTACTGCAGCGTAGCGATTTTCTCTGATAAAATTGTTAATTTACAATCGGGAAATAATAAATGAAAAGTTATGAAGGAATGGTTTAAATACGAATTTGGCTACATAAATATTGATGACCACTGCATCTACTTAACTAATTCGGGAAATTGGAGTGAAACTCGCGATATGAGTGAGAAATCAAAGAAAACCGATGCAAAAGCCGATTCCAAAAAGTCGAGCGTACTTATATTTTTTATCGCAGTCTCGGCTCTTTTTTGTTATTTAATATTTAGAAACTTGGAAATTGGACGAATGAGCATAACACTAATTCTTTTAGTGACTATCGGAAGCTATTCGATTTATAATTACTTAAAAAGTGACATCGGATCGAAGTTCAAAATTCCCCTGGATAAGATTGCGCTTATTGAGGTTAACAACGATACGTTTGTCATTCATTTCACAGATGGAGAATCGAAAGATAGTACTTACAAAGTATCAAAAATTGAGAAAAAAGGCGAAAAAATTATCGCCGAACTCATCGAAAAAATCAACAACAAGTAGCTTATTTCGAGCAACTTGCACAAAAGCTTCATCACTCTTCTGGAGCAAATTTAAAATCAGTACTATTTCCAAACTAAATCCTTCAAATTGCATTCAAAATTCAAAAATCTACTACCTGCTTTTCTATATCTATTAATTATACTACCAACAAGTTACGCAGTTAAACAGCTTCAGTATAAAACAAATCCCGAGATTCTCGAGTATACAGTTAATCCCAAAATTTCGAATATTAATTTGTTCTGGAAAGACGAAAAAGGCACTAGATTAGGCAATTTCACCAATCTTAAAAATCACTTAGCGCGCAATAAAACCAAACTACTTTTTGCTACAAACGCAGGGATGTTCAACAAGAGTTTTGCGCCGCAAGGACTTTACATTGAAAAAAATAAAGTGCTTAAGGAAATCGATACCAACAACGGAAATGAGAATTTTTATTTGAAACCTAACGGTGTGTTTTACATAACAAATACCAACGAAGCTATTGTATGCAACACCACTGATTTTCAAACTACTACCACAGTAAAATATGCAACGCAATCGGGTCCACTTTTAGTTCACAAAGGCAAAATTCACGCGGCATTTAATCAAAATTCTACCAACCTTAATGTCAGAAACGGCGTTGGAGTTTTACCCAACGGTCATGTAGTTTTTGCGATGTCGAAATCTCCGATAAACTTTTATGAATTTGCAAAATACTTTCTGGATTTGGGATGCAAAGAAGCTTTATACTTAGATGGTTTCGTTTCCCGTACCTACCTTCCTGAGAAAAAATGGGTTCAAACCGACGGAAACTTCGGAGTAATGATAGGTGTAACTTCAAAAAGCTAAATCATTCGACGAGAAAATGCGAACTAATTAACTGTCAATTAGCTAGTTTCTAAATTTTTGTTGCGTGCAAATAAATCAACTTCCTCGAAAAACACACCTAATAAAATTGCAATTACTTGCTTTAGAACTGTAATTTATTTTCAGAAGCTAATCCGGCTGTTCGCTATAGTCCGCAAAAAATACGGTTCGTTCAGCGGGCACGTATCGGGCTTCTTTGGTCGCCCGTACCTACCCCTTCACGATACCGTATTTTTTTTACGGGCTGCCGCTGCCATCCGGGCTAGAAAATTCGTACCCGGAAATCGCTACCATCAATTATTGTATTACCGCATTTATTTTTTGCCACAGCGCATCGTCAAAATCCGATAAGGCAAAGTTGGTTCCGTCGGCCGAATCGCCCATGCGTATAATCACGAGCTTTCGAGAAGGAACGATGTAAATTTTTTGATCGTTTTTACCTAAGGCACAATACATATCTGCCGGAGCACTCGGAATCAAACTTCCATTGAATTGGAACTGCACTTGTGGCAAGCGGTACGAGCTTTCTCCGTTAATCCACCACATATAACCGTACGCCCGATTCAAATTTTGCGAGGTTTGAGTAGCAGCTTCACAAAACGCTTCGGGTACTATTTGCTGATCAAACCACTTTCCTTTTCTACTCATCAACAAACCAAAACGTGCCATACTTTTTGTATTGCTTCTGTACACACTCAAGTCTTCACCCGAACTAAACCAAAATCCGTTCATACCAATTTTATCGCGAAGGTTCTCGTTAAAATATGTAGCCCAGGTTTTGTTTGCAACCTCCGAAACAACGTCTTGCAATTTCACATAAACATTGTGATACGCCCAACGTGTGCCCGCATCGGCAACGTACTGTAAATTTTCTGGCGCTACACTATCTCCCAACGAATCGTCGAGACCGCTGGTCATGGTTAGCAAATTCGAAACTTTAATCAATTGCTCTTTGTTTGTGGGTAACGACGTCCAGCCTGCGCCTAAATAGGTCGAAACTGCTGCGTTTACATCGAGTAATCCTTGCTCGGCGGCAATTCCGGTACAAGCCGTTGTAAGTGTTTTTCCTGCGCTGGCCCAATACCAAAGCGACTGTGCCGAATGTCCGTTAAAATACTGCTCACTAACAATTCTTCCGTCGTACAAAATCATGAAACTTTTGGTGTTTTTGAGTTCCAAAAAGTCGTACAAATCCGAAAATGCTGCTGTATTCCAGCCCAAAGATTCGGCCGTAACTGTCTCCCACGTAGCGTCGGTAGTGGGATAATACAGCGTGTCGGGCTGCGGATTATTATCCGAATCGTTGTCGCCATCGGAACTGCAAGCAAATAATGCCAAAACAAAGACAAGTGGTAGTATTGAAAGTTTCATTAGGAAAAACATTTATAATCGTATGACTATTTCCTTTAGCAAAGGTTTAAAGTACGGCAATAATTAGATAATTTTACAGCTATGAAGCTTTTAATTAAATCGGCATTTTTATTTGTTTGCCTTGGGGTAGTGAGTTGTAAAGATAGCATTCCGGAATCGGATTTGGCTTACTTAAACGGCTATTGGGAAATCGAAAAAGTAGAATTACCCGACGGCGATAAGAAAGAGTATAAAGTAAACGAGTCCATTGATTTCATACAGGTAAAATCGCGCAACGGCATTCGAAAAAAAGTGTATCCACAAATCGATGGGCGCTATTTAGTTAACGAAGTTCAGGAACGTTTTACGATTGCCGACAGTGCAGGAACTTGGTTATTGCGCTACGAAACCCGTTACGGAAAATGGTCGGAAAAAATCATTGCTATCGACAGCTCTTCCTTAGAAATCGCAGGAGCGGCAGGAGCGATCTATTTTTACAAGCGTCCGCAACCTTTTAGTATCAAGTAAGATGAAATCCAACGAAAATTCGATTGCAGCCGTATTGCAAGAACTCATTGCACGAAATAAATGGCAACGCGGGCTCGACAAAACCGAAGTTCCGGCTGCTTGGTTCGACGTGATGGGATCGGGCGTAAAAAGCTACACACTCGCGGTCGATTTTAATGAAGGTACGTTGTATGTGCAATTGTCGTCGTCGGTTTTACGTCAGGAGTTGCAATTCGGAAAGGATAAAATTGTAAAGATGCTTAACGAGCACTTACGTCGGGATGTTGTTAAAGAAGTGGTACTTCGTTAGGTAACGTTTTTCTTGCAGCAGGGATGGCAGTGAAAATCCTGCCACGAGCGGCTGTTGCCGAGTGGCAGATTGGAGCGAACAGCCCGGTGCCGACCACGGCGATTTTCGATGAAGCAGCAATTTTGGGAGGCAGCTGACATAAAAAAAGTCGACCCTAAAGCCGACTTCCCTATTTCTAAACGTACTATAAATTAGAATATTTCACGACCTGCGAAGTGAAATGCTGCTTCGATGGCTGCATTTTCGTCGCTATCTGAACCGTGAACGGCATTCTCACCGATTGATTTTGCGTATGCTTTACGGATGGTACCTTCTGCAGCTTCGGCTGGATTGGTAGCGCCGATAAGTGCACGGAAATCTTCTACGGCATTTTCTTTCTCAAGAACTGCTGCTACGATTGGTCCGCGTGACATGAATTCTACTAATTCTCCGTAAAACGGACGTGCAGCGTGCACAGCGTAGAATTTTTTCGCATCGGTTTCCGACAAGTGCGTTAATTTCATTGCGACGATTTTAAAACCGCCGTCGGTGATCATTTTCAAGATGTTTCCGATATTACCTGCTTCAACTGCGTCAGGTTTAATCATCGTAAAAGTACGATTCGTTGCCATGTTTTTAAATTTTCGGCAAAAGTACAACATACATTTTACTTTTCGGCAATAAAAAAAGCCCCGTTGAAACTAAATCAACGAGGCTCTTTTCGTATCTAATTCAAATTACTAGTTACGAACCAATTTGGCTGTATAGCTTCCGATTTCGGTTGAAATCTTGGCAAAATACATTCCAATCGGCAAGTTATTGGCATTTACTTTTGCTTGCACATCGTTTACTTGAGCTTCGTAAACTAATTTTCCAGTAATATCGAAAACGCTTACTGATTTAATTTGTGTAGAAGCTGCATCGATTGTCCAGCTATTATTTGATGGATTTGGATACGTTTTGATGTTTGCTTTATTGAATTCACCGACAGATGCTGGAATTTCGAAGTTGAATGCACCTGTTATTCTGTTAAAGCTTACGTTATAAGTTCCTTCTTCAACTGCAAATTCGCTTCCCGCGAGATTCGCAGTTCCTTGTGGGAAAGTACCGCTACCCCATTTAGTTGAATCTGTTTGGTTTTGGCGGAAATAAAGCGAACCGTTAACAAGTACTACTGCTTCTCGCGTGTAGTTGATACCATCGGTCGATGTGAATAAAAGATCATCTCCAGACGTTTCAGAAACCGCACTTCCAACTAAACTAATTTCAACAAAATCAAAGCTGTATGCCTTCGTACTTAAGTTGTAGTTAACGTTGAACACGTTTTCTGTAGTAGGAATATTTGGACCGTTTAATACGGCGATACCTGAAGGGAACGTATCAGAACTGAAATCTCCAGAACCAGGACCATTGTTTACCACAAAACGAACCGGACCACCAACAAACGCAATCGCTTTAGAAGAGAAGCTAACATTGTCTGTTGTAGTCATCATTATTGAACTTTCTTGTTCAAGTAAACCTGCACCCGCAATTTGAACGCTTATTTGAGGAGTAACGTTTTCAAGTTCGAAAGTGTATGCGCCTGTAATTCGGTTAAAAGTAATGGTATAAGAACCCGTTTCAGGAATATTGATTTCAGGACCATCTTGTGTTCCGATACCACTTGGGAAATCGGCGCTTCCCCAGTTTACAGCCCAGTTAGCATTTTCTCTGAATTTAAGCTGACCTGCAGTAAGGTCTGCACCAGAAGCTTGGTAATTGATACCGTCGGTTGTTGCTAAAAATCCATCAGGCCCGTCCCAACCAGCAACTGCTGGTCCGATGATACCGATTTCCACAAATTTGAAATCGTACGCGCCGGTTGATCTGTTGAAATCTACGTTATAACGATTCGCTACAACAGGAATATCTGGTCCATCTTGTACGCCAGTTCCTGTTGGGAAATCAGCGCTTCCCCAGTTGTTGCCATTCCAGTTTCCACCTTCGCGGAATTTCACTGGACCACCAACGAAGTTACGTGCTTTCAATGAGTAATCAACACCGTTTGAAGTTGTCATTTCTACTGGTGTAGTCCAGTTGATGAAACCATCGCCCAATAATTCGATTAGTGGAAAACCGGCGCCGGCAAAGTCGTAAGCACCTGTAAGGCGATTAAATGTTACTGAGTATGTTCCTGCTGGTACTGGAATATCGGCACCGTCTTGAACACCAACTCCGTTTGGAAAACCTGCAGCACCCCAGTTTACTGTCCATACATCGTTTTGTCTAAACTTAACTGTTCCTTCAAGGAAAGTAGTTTCTGGAAGTGTGTATATGATTCCGTTTGTAGTGGTTAAATTTAAATCAGTGTCGGAAGTTAGTGTTCCGTCTAACGCTGATCCGATTAGTCCGATTGATGGGAACTCGCCCACTGCAGCAAATTGATATGCTCCTGTTGAACGTGTAAACGTAACATTATACGTTCCGGCAATCACAGGAATATCATCGCCACCTTGGTTACCGATACCTTCCGGGAAGAGCGTGCTACCCCAGTTTACAGCCCAAGAATCGTTTAATCTGAACTTAGCTAATCCGTTTGTGAATGTATAATTAGAAAGTGTGTATGTTTCACCATCGGTTGTAACTAAATTAACGTCTGGACCTGCAAATCCGTTTGCGTTTACTGCTGTTCCAAGAATACCCACTGTTGGATGAGTTGGTGTTCCGATAAACTCGTATTGTAAATTAGTCGAGTAGAATTTAACGGTATAAACACCTGCGGTTACAGGAATATTTACTCCCGGATTTTGCGCAAAACCATTGGGGAAGTTTGGTCCTCCATAAGAAGTTACCCAAGCATCGTCTAAACGAAACTTCGCTTCACCGTTGGTAAAAGTGTAGTTTTCTAGCACGTAAGTGATACCATCTGTAGTAGTCATATTCACGTCATCTCCATCAAAACCAGAAGCTGAAACTGCAGTTCCGATGATACCTACATTTAGAGCAGGAATCGGTGTTTCGAAACTATATGCACCGGTGATTCTATTGAAGTTGACAGTGTAATTGCTTTCTGAAACAGGGATATTTGGACCATTTTGTGTTCCAACTCCCGTAGGGAATGTGTCTGCACCCCAATTTAAAGACCAAGAATCGTCTTGACGGAATTTCAATAAACCATCTACAAATGGATAATTGTAGAGCGTGTAATTAATACCATCTGTGGTAGTTAAGTTAATGTCCGGTCCATCAAATCCGTTCGTAGCGCCTGTAGCAGTACCAATCATACCAATACTTGGTAAAGTAAAGGAGTATTCGCCGGTTTGTAGGTTGAAATACACTTTGTAAAGACCTGCTGGTACGTTGATGTTTGCACCGTTAATAGTTGCAGTACCGTTCGGGAAAGTAGTTCCGCCGTAGTTGGTATCCCAAGCATTGTCTAGTCTAAATTTAACTTGACCTGCGGAGAATTGCGTATACGTAAGGTAATAATTGATTCCGTCTGTAGTGGCAAGATCGGTATCAGCTACATCAAATCCTCCCAAAGCAGTTCCCAAGATTCCTACAGAAGGAAAATTCGCTGTCGGTACAAAGGTGTAAGCACCTGTATCCGAATTAAACGTTACGTTGTAAACACCGCCAACAGTTTGGATATTCTGCCCGTTGTTTACGCCTGTGCCCGCCGGAAATTCAAGGGCACCCCAGTTAATTGTCCAAGCATTATTAGCTCGGAACTTAATACCACCTTCAACTCCCGTAGGCGAATTAGCTGTGGTAAGAACTAAATTCTCGTACGTCCAATTCACACCATCCGTAGAAGCCATCTGGTGCACGTCGATCGGACCTGGATTACCTGGTTCGCTTGGCCAACCTCCGGCTGCTTCTCCCACAATTGCAACCGATGTAACCTGCCCAAAAGTTAGTGCAGCAAACAACATTGCAATAAAAACGTAGATTTTTTTCATATCTGTACTTTTAAAGTGATTTTGACGCTAAAAGTACAAATATTTAACATTAAGAAATTGCGCAGAAATCGCTATTGTAGAAGCGAAAACGTTTTCGTGCTGATAACTTTTTGAAATAGTTTTACGAGTCGGCAATGAAGACCGCCAATTCGGCCTTAAAAGGTTCAAATTCTTGAAGTAAGGTGTCGATAAATGAGGCGCCGAATTCGGCATAAAAAACCGAAAAATTCAAGATGCGTTCCTGAAACTGATTAAATGGAAAAACAAACTGCCGCAATGCTAAAGCCCGCGCAATTTCATCGGCACTTTTTCGCTTCTGCGCAAGCAATAAACGCTTCTCTAATTTATCTAAACCGTTAAGCTGCTTTTTCTTTTGCGCCGCAACAGCACTAGCAAACGACCTATCGGTACGCGCAATCAAGCCTTCTAAATGTGCAAAGGTGTTTTCAACGACAGCTCGTTCGCGATCTAAACTCAATGGAAAATCTGCCGACTGCACCGCAACTCGATTACTTAAATCAGTAACCGACCGAAGTAAATCGTTTATTTCTAGCTGCAAACGTTCGATTTTTTGAAACTGTTTTCGCTGTAATATAACAGCGGCGTTTCTAAGTTTTAGGATGGGAAAAGTAACGCCCGCATCTTCGAACATGGATTTCAACTGCAACCAATACGCCAACTCCCCTGCTCCACCAATATAAACCAAATTGGGAAGAATCACTTCTTCGTAAAGCGGACGTAAAATAACATTCGGACTAAAACGCTCCGGAAATTCTTGCAATTCAATTTGCAATTCGCTTTCACTAAAAACAATATCAGTGTCTACTACGCGAAAGTGCTGGTCTTCTTTAACGATTCGGTTTCGCAGACCAGACGTAAGATAAAACAAATTGATTTCTCGCGGATTTACTTGAACAGCATACGATTTCAGCTTTTCGTTGGTAAGGCTTACAGCTTTGAAAGAAAATTGTTCGAATAACTCGCGTTTAACAAACGGAACAAAAAGTTGTTTTAGCGCCCGATCGTCGCCATCGACAATGATCAGCCCGGTATCACCAAAAAGCGTATTTACTAGTAAGCGTGTTGCAGCTGCTAGATTGGTGGCTTGCAAATACACTTTTTTGAACAAGGCTGCAATTTCTTGCGCATTCTTTCCGGTATTGAACTCCGATTCTAAAAGTTTAGCTATTTGTTCAAGACCAGCAGTATCTAATCGGCCAACGGCTCCTTGCGCTTGCTTTTGCCATTTGAGCTTGCCTTTTGTAGTAACTAAACTGGAAATTTCTTCAAAATCGTGATCTTCAGTCGCCATCCAATACAGCGGAACAAATTGATATTCTGGATATTGTGCCCGTAAAGCTTTCGCAGAATTAATTGCAGATACAATTTTGTAAATAAAGTACAACGGTCCGGTGAACAAACTTAATTGATGTCCCGTTGTAACCGTAAATGTGTGCGATTCTCGCAGCGCTGTTAAATTTGTTCGAACCGCTTCTGTGAGCTCAAAGCCTTGGTATTGCGTTTCTAACGCCCTAACCAAAGTTTGTCTGTGAAAATCTGAGTAATTCTCCGACTTTTCTTGAATTTGATCTGCGTATGATTCGAGGCGATCCGGACGATGATAAAAATCCCGAACCGCTGTAGCCTGCTGCAAATAATCGACTATCAGTTTGTTGAACAAACCAGTCTCTGTATACGGAATAACGCGCTTTTCGAATGTTGGCATATCAGGCAAAGTTACGCAAATTGAGTGGCTGGTTGTAGCATGGTAATTACATAACTTTGCACGCAAATCCGCAACGCTTGTCAGTCGTACTTTTTATACCGCCGTTTACCCAACTCAATACGCCATATCCGGCCACGGCCTACATTAAGGGCTTTTTAAATACGCAGGGTATTGAGTCGTTTCAAGCCGATTTAGGATTACAAGTTGCCGCTCGTATTTTGTCGAAAGCGGGTTTAGAAGCTGTTTTTTCTTCCACTTACGTGAATGGAAAAGCAGTTGCCCCAGATGTCGTTTCCGAGCGAATTTCGCAACTTAAAGAACAGTACATCCAGTACGTGGATCCGGTTGTGCGCTTTTTACAGGGAAAGAATCAAACTTTTGCCAACCAAATTGTTAACGGAATTTTGCCGGATGCCCAGCGAACGCAAGATGATACCGATTTAGAGTTTAGTTTTGGCAGTTTGGGAATTACCGATAAAGCGAAATATCTAGCAACGCGATTTCTAGAAGATTTAGAATACTTCATTGGTCTGCATGTTGATGAACATTTCGGATTTACACGATACGCCGAACGTTTGGGACGAAGCGCAAATTCGTTCGACAACCTATACGCAGCTTTGCAACAGGAACCGACATTTACTGATGCGCTGCTTTTTTCTGAAATCGACAAACTCGAACTGCCCCCAAATACCGAATTGATATTACTCACGGTGCCGTTTCCCGGAAATTTGTACAGCGCTTTTCGAATTGCACAGCATGCGAAAAAACGAGTTCCGAACGCTAAAATTGCACTGGGCGGCGGATTTGCAAACACCGAATTGCGGTCGGTTTCCGATCCACGTGTGTTCGAATTCATCGATTTTATCACACTCGACGACGGCGAAGCACCGATTTTACAACTCATTCACAACATTCGAGACAACAAATTCGATACTTTCAAACGCAGTTTTTTCTGCGAAAGCAACGAAGTACGTTACGTAAACAACAGTCTGATTCCCGATTTTAAACAAAACCAACTCGGAACGCCCGATTACAGCGACTTAAAATTAGACGATTACATGTCGCTTATTACTTTGGCCAATCCGATGCACAAATTATGGAGCGACGGTCGGTGGAATAAACTCACGATGGCGCACGGCTGCTATTGGGGAAAATGTACGTTTTGCGACATCTCGTTGGATTATATTGGCATTTACGAACCCGCAACAGCGAAGCTTTTGTGCGACCGCGTAGAAACATTGATTGCAGCAACCGGCGAAACTGGTTTTCATTTTGTTGACGAAGCCGCTCCACCTTCGCTAATGAAAGCGTTTGCTTTGGAAGTTCTTCGGCGAAAGCTCGTAATTACCTGGTGGGCGAATATCCGTTTTGAAAGAAATTTTACCGACGATCTTTGTCAGCTACTCGCTGCTTCTGGATGTATTGCGGTTTCAGGTGGTTTAGAAGTGGCTTCCGACCGATTGTTAAAACTCATAGATAAAGGAGTTACAGTAGCTCAGGTAGCTCAAGTTACACGTTCGTTTACAGAAGCTGGTATTTTAGTTCATGCGTATTTGATGTACGGGTATCCGACACAAACCGTTCAAGAAACCGTTGATAGTTTAGAAATGACACGTCAGCTGTTTGAATCGGGAGTGATACAATCGGGGTTTTGGCATCAGTTTGCGTTAACTGCTCATGCTCCGATCGCTAAAAAGCCCGAAGAATACGGTGTGAAAATTAAAGAAACCAAACACCAATTTGCTTTAAATGATCTTGAATTTACCGATAAAACGGGCATTGATCACAGTATTTTTTCAGCCGGATTAAAGCATTCATTGTACAATTACATGCATGGAGTTGGGTTTGAAATTCCGCTACAAGATTGGTTTGATTTTAAAACTCCAAAAACAACAATCCGAAGAGATTATATTGCGAATTTGCTCAATGCGCCAGAAGAATTAAAACTTAGTTCGCAAAAACAACTGATTTTTATTGGAAACGCGCCTAAGTTTGAAACCAAACTGGTGCAAAAAAAGGGTAGAGAATTCGAAGTGAGCGAACTCGTGTTTTTAACTAAAAACGCCGAAATTCGGATACGAGCTGATTTCGAAATCTTACAGTTATTAGCTGAGATTTGTTCTTTTGCTGCTGATTTCTTTGTGTCTGGCAAAAAATATATGTTGTCTGATGCAGCGTTACTTGCAGAAAAATCAGACTTAAACTTTACGGAATTAGCAAAAACGAAACCATATGTTTTAACTAAAAAAGCTGGATTACTTCTTGTTTAAAAAACAAATCTGTATTGAAAAGGAAATCCGAATTATTGCTAACGTCGTTCTCGTTTCTTGATGTATTTAGTGAAGAGTTCTTGTTGATCTGGATTTAAAACAGAGCGTACTTGTTCCTCAAACTTTTTTCGCTCCACGGCAATCGACTCCGCTTTTCCGTCGTTTGGCACATCGAGTAACATTATGGCATCAACTTTGGCTTTTAAATCACCCAAATATCCTTTAATAATTGCTGCTTGAAAATCATCCAGCTTAACTTCTGAAGTGAAATCCTTCATCGATTCCTCCAGCCAGTCGACTTTCTTCACTTTATTTGGTGGTACAACTGGAGCGCCAATCTGATTATTTCGTCCCATACCCGGACGCATTTGACTCATTGCCGCAACACTAAACAACACAAAAAACACTAAAATTAATTGTTTCATAATTAATTATTTAACGACAAATTTAAATCCAATTCCGTGTAGGTTTTCAATTTTAACTTTTTCATCACTTTGAAAAATTTTGCGTAAACGCGAAACGAAAACATCCAAACTTCTTCCCAAAAAGTAATCGTTTGTACCCCAAATTTCAACCAAAATCGTTTCTCTTTTCAAAACGGCATTTTTATTCTTTAAAAACAAGGTTAGCAAGGCCGCTTCGCGCTCGGTAAGTAGCGTGTTGCCGTTTGGTCCGACAACTTCATAGTTTTCTTTATTGAAACGAAAATCGCCAAAAATCTCAAAACTTTCTTGCGCAGTTGTTTTTCCAGAGCGTTTCAAAAAAACTTCTAATTTCAACAAGAGTTCTTCAATCGAAAAAGGTTTTACCAAATAATCGTCGGCGCCGAGTTTCAAACCGCGAATCCGATCTTCCTTCAAGGTTTTCGCCGAAAGAAAAATGATTGGAACTTCGGTATTTTGTTTGCGAATTTCCGTTGCAACTTCAAAGCCATCAAATTTTGGCATCATAATATCGAGCACACACAAATCGAAGTTTTCGCTTTTAAATGCCGCGATAGCTTGTTCGCCATCGGTACAATGACGCACTTCAAAACCGTTTTCCTCGAGATTTTCCTGGGTTAGAAATGCCAAAGTTGCGTCGTCTTCTGCGTATAAAATTCTAGCTTTCATGCTTCTTCATTTCAAACTGAATAATTAAACCGGATGGCTTGTTGTGTAAAGCTGTAATCTTCCATTTGTGCAAATTTGCCACGCGCTTCACATAATGCAAACCTAAGCCAAAACCGCGAACTTCGTTGCGTTTGCCCGTATTTTCACGGAAAAACTTATCGAAAACATGTGGTAGGGCTTTTGTTTGTACCCCAATGCCGTTATCGCCAAAACGCAGTAAAATGGCCGAAGCGCTTTCTTCAACAGCAATCGAAATTTCCGGACTTTGATTGCAGTATTTAATCGAATTATCGATAATGTTAAAAACAACATTTTTAAAGTGAAACGGATCGGCTACAAGCTCGAAATCGGCGTCAAATAAACGTTTGATTACCAAATCGGGAACTTTCAAGCGCAAATTGCCCTCCACTTCATTGAGTAAATCGGTAAATCGAATTCGCTCGACACAAATTTGCATGCCGCCGTGCTCCGATTTAGCCATGGTAAGCAAATTTTCGATGTGCTTGTTGAGTTGTAAACTTTGGTCGACAATAATCTTACTGTAAGCGTTTAACTTTTGGTGTTCCAGATTTTGCGTTTTCTTTTCCAAGTAATTGGAAGCAAGCAAAATAGATGAAAGCGGCGTCTTAAACTCGTGCGTCATGTTATTGATAAAATCGCGCTGTAATTCGCCGTACCGTTTCTGCTGCAACAACATAATTACCGAATACAAATAAATGAGCAGTATGAGCACTAAAGCGGCAGTTGCGAAAATCCACACCTTAAAATTGCCGAGTAAGTAACTGGTTTGTTCTGGGAACCTAATTGCGAAATAGTAAACGAACGATTTGTGTTTTGGAAATTCGATTTGGTGAGCCGTTTCGGGCGCGTGATCGCTCAATTGAACGAAATCGCCGTACACCATCTTATCGCTTTCGCAGTTGTACAGAGCGTATTCGAAATTGGTTTGAATGCCAAATTTTTGAAGTTCTTTTTTGAGATAAAACTCCAAAACTTGTGGTTCAAAATCGTTTTCAACATTAACCACGAAATAATCGTTTGCCATTTTACGCACCGGATTTACGGGCGGAAGCTCGTGGTTAGTGCCTTCATACAAACTCTTAACCACTTCGAGCAAAGCCAAACGCACGTTTCCGCTGAACTTTTTTTCTTCGAGATCGAAGGCTTCACGCGTCCATAAAATTTGGGCAATCAAAATACCTATGATGGCACAAAAGCCGGCAACAATGATGATATTGAGTTTAGAGAACTGAAATTTCATAGCGCAATTATACTGTTTTTGCTTCGGATTTTAGCCGCTTAACAACTCGTTAACAAGGTGTTGAAAGTGGTTGAATGACAGGTAGATTTAATGATCCTTAATTATAGTTATACATCATCAAAATTTTTAAAAATCTAACTTTATTCTATACTAAAAGGGATTAAATTCGTTATACTCATGTACCAAAAAACAACTTAAAAATGCGATATAAAGCACAAAAACTTACAACTTTACTGCTTTTTATCGTGCTATTCAGCTGTACAAACACGAAAGAGAATGCTAAAAATAGCAAATCGATTGCCAACAATACGTGTACGGTAATACTTGTTACTCCAAAAATCTTAGATACGATAAAACACTCGAAATCAAGTTTTACTATCATACCTAATCCGATTAGCTATTGCAAAGAAGGTAGTTTTCTCGAAGAAAAAATTACATACAAACAAGGAAAAACAGACACGCTAACGTTTAAAACTCCAACAGCAATTTACCTTTCGCTGCGATATGGTTTACAATTTGAAAATGTCTATAAAATTGCCGTTGGCGACACGGTTGTGATTACATTCAAAAATTATTTTCCCTACGCAACCCACAGACGAACTGGAACAGGGCAAAACGCGCTCAGTAATTTTAATACAAAAGAACCGCAAATTGAAGATGATTTAAGCTTTTACACCCGAACAGGCCGCTTTAAAAATGCAACTGAAAATACGAGCGATTCGCAGCGAACCGAAAAGCGCAACAATAAACTAGAAACGTATTTAAAAGCACTTTACCACCAAAAACAAATTGATTCCACTGAATATCAGCTTGGAATTATTTCGCTGGTAAATGTTCGCAAACTGCAAAATGAAAAACCAACTTCTATTTTAAGTCAATCATACAATTTCGCCTTGGCCGCAAACCGAGGTTTAGTGGTTTCTGCTTTTGAAAAAATACATAAACCGGTA
Source organism: Flavobacterium sp. (assembly GCF_027490375.1). Taxonomy (GTDB): domain Bacteria; phylum Bacteroidota; class Bacteroidia; order Flavobacteriales; family Flavobacteriaceae; genus Flavobacterium. Next base: position 2,489 of record NZ_JAIXYH010000018.1, on the reverse strand, counting down.
ATAATTCATTTGGCGAATCAAAGTTTGGTTGATTATGAAAGCTTATTTAAGCTGGTATTACAAGAAAATGGAATGCATGAAAAAACAAAAAATTACTTGTTGTTTTACTATTTGGAACGATTAGCAACTTTCAGTTCCAGTGAAACATTCAATAAACACTATGAGGAATTTTGCAAACATGTAACCGATAAAGAAACTGCCTCGTACTTCAAACGAAACTATCCAAAACGCTTCGCTAAATCTAGCTTACAAGCATCAAATGTAGCTTTACTAACTACCGATAAGCAAAAAACCAATTTAGATGAAATTTTAAAAACGCATCGTGGCAAGCTTATTTACGTTGATTTTTGGGCGAGTTGGTGCGCACCGTGTCGTGCCGCAATGCCTGCCTCAAAAAAATTGCAAAAAAAGCATCCCGAAGTTGTCTTTCTGTATATTTCGCTAGATGAATTTGCAGCTAAATGGCTTGCCGGTGCAAAACAAGAAAATTTAAACCCTCAAAATTCTTTTTTAGCTACTGAATATCCGTTTGGATCGTTTTTCAAAAAACAGGATTTAAACAGCATTCCGAGATACATGCTATTCGACAAAAAAGGAAATTTAATAAACAATGACGCACCTCATCCCGACGATAAACAAATCGAAGTTATTTTTAAACAGTCGTTGTCAAACTAAAATACCGCTTATGAAAAACCGTTTAATCGCCCTTTTACTTTTTGGAGTTTTCCAAACGTACTTTGCTCAAAATCAACAGAACGGATTCAAACTTAAGGGAAATATCCAGGGAGAAAATTACAAAGGATATATGTATCTCATGTATGATGGTAAAAAAGACAGTTGTTTGGTAATCAATAATAAATTTGAATTTCAAGGAAGCGTTAAGTACGCAAGTGGCGCATTGATTGGCACAGATTATTCGCCGGCAGATCGGGATATTTATCTTGAAAACACTGCAATTACTTTAAACGTTATGCTCAAAAATGAAGATTCAGCAGCGATTGTTCCAAAGTTGTATCCTATTGTACTGTCGTTAGAAGGAACCGAAACCGAAAAATTACAATCGGATTTTACCGTACTAAAATCGAGACTTGCTAATGATGAAAATTACCAGATTAAAATTTACGACAAGCTCGTTGATTTAGCGAAAAAGCATCCGCGTAACAGTTTTGTAGGCAATACGCTACTAGGACTTATCGATGAAGGCGTAATTTTCACAGCGGTACAATTACAATCGATTGTAGGTGCTTTAGATTTAGACTATCAAAATTCAAATGTGGTTCCGTTACTGTTGCAAGAAATTGAGCATCAAAAAAATCCGGAAATCGAGCAACGTATCATTGATTTTTCCTTGCCTAGTTTGGATAATAATGTGCTTTCGCCAACACAATTCGCTGGAAAATATTTACTAATTGATTTTTGGGATACTGCTTGTGCTCCTTGCCGAGCGCAATTCCCTGCGTTGAAAAAAATTTACGAAAACTACAGAAAAGCGCCTTTTAAAGAGGCGTCGGGCTTTGAAATACTAGCCGTTTCATTTGATAAAACCGCGGCTATTTGGAAAAAAACATTGGCAAAAGAAAAAGTTCGGTGGAAAAACGTTTTAGCAACCGAAGGTTTTAAATCGAAAGTGGCTATTGATTACCGTGTACGATTTATACCACACAACGTACTGTACGATGCCAACGGGAAACTCATTGCAAAAGATTTGTCGCCAAACGAATTGGAGGCTTTTTTAAAAAGTTGTATGAAATGAAAATGCTGTCTAATCTTAAAATCGACGTCGTTGCTATAACTATTTCAAAAAATAACTCGAACTACAAGGAACTTCAGTTGCAATTATTCCAGATTTTATGAAAATTTTTATTTTTCAGTAAACTTGCTGATAGAATTGTCCTCCTTTTGGGCGCGCCGGCAAAACAAACGTCGCTGCGCCAAGAAAGTGCTAGCCGTCACGTGTTCCGCTATATCTTTTTGGCAAAACGATAGTGGAAATACAATGCGCCAAAAAGGATGCCGCTGCACCCGTTCGCGCGAAAAAAGTACACAAAAACGTTAGTTCGAAAATACACACAAAATCAAATCTACGATGATGAACTTGTCATCAAGTCAAATCTGCAAAAGCTCAAAATGATCGACTTAACTTGGCGCAATCAATATGCGGTAAAACGATTGGAAGACCGCTAAAACTTTTATATCTCGGGTGACAAAGTAGTTTCGTTTACACAAAAACAGGCAAAAATGTTTGTAAAATTAAATCGTTATAACCTGAGTTCATTTAAAAATTGCGGTCAGAAAACAGATAAATGGTTGATTAATACCAATTGGATTTATAAAATAGGCTAGAGAAAAAAGGTTGTTTTTGAGGCAGAACAATGCAAAAAAATGTTGCATAGCAGCGCTACGGAAGATTTTTTTAAAGCAGTTATGACTTAAAAACATTTTTTTATCGGACTGTTTTATAGATCTAATTGGTATAACAGGCAGATTTT
>NZ_JAIXYH010000089.1 GCF_027490375.1 Flavobacterium sp. | reverse complement strand
TGAGTAATGAAGCGACTTTTAAGACTAAAACAGCAGAAAAGGGTATAGCAACGCTCCGGGGCCTCCAGCCCGCCTCCGGCATAAAATTACAAAATCGATTTTTTGTCGACGAATTTTAGACGTGTTTAAACGTTTATAAACGTTTAGGGTGGTTATGAACATTTTTTGCGACGAAGTTTGGGCTACGAATTTGCGTTAGTGACAGCAGCGAAAAAAAAACGCGAAGAAAACCGCTGCCGAAAACGGATTTGCGCTGGCGACCCAAGAAGCCCACGCAAACCGATTGCCGGCCGGTTTTGTGCCGTTTTATTGCAGCGTATGGCACGGCGCGGCACCTGCAAAACCACTGCAACGCGCCGCGCAACGCCCAAATAAAAATCTAAATTTAAATTTGCTCGAATAAATGAACTGCCTTTCGAACCGATTTAACCGACTCGAACGTGAGTAACAATTTTAGGCCCGCAGGCGTTTGCTTTTCCTTGAGTTTTGCCAACTGCGGATTCTTCTGTACAAAATCGATGATTCGGCGAAATTGCTCCGACGAATAATATTCGGATTGCTGGTCGGAAACAAAATATAAAATCATCTTACTTTGTTTAAGAACCACTTTTTCAACCCCTAATTTAGTTCCGTACCACTTTAACTTTAAGCTCGTTAGCAGATCAACAGCTTGCTTCGGTAAAGGGCCAAAGCGATCAACGAGTTTTTCCTCGAATTTTTGCAAAGCCGTTTCGTCTTTTACCTCTCCCAATTCGTTATACAGCGCCAAACGTTCGGTAATGCTGTTGATGTAATCGTCGGGGAAGAGCAACTCGAAGTCGGCATCAATAACCATGTCTTTCACGTAGGTTTTGCCGTTACTCTCTACTTCGTTGTATAAATCTTTAAACTCGTTTTCCTTCAATTCTTCGATGGCCTCGTTCATGATTTTTTGATAGGTTTCGAAGCCAATTTCGTTGATAAAACCGCTTTGTTCGCCACCAAGTAGGTCGCCCGCACCGCGAATTTCCAAATCTTTCATCGCAATGTTAAATCCGCTGCCGAGTTCGCTAAATTGCTCCAAGGCGTGAATGCGTTTTCGCGCGTCTTCGGTCATCATGCTGTACGGCGGACAAATAAAGTAGCAAAACGCTTTTTTGTTACTTCGTCCCACACGACCGCGCATTTGGTGCAAGTCGGAGAGGCCGAAATTCTGTGCATTATTGATAAAAATGGTGTTGGCGTTAGGCACGTCGAGTCCGCTTTCAATAATGGTTGTAGCTACCAACACATCAAACTCTCCGTTCATAAATGCCAGCATCAGCTCTTCGAGTTTCTTGCCGTCCATTTGCCCGTGACCAACGCCAATACGCGCATCGGGCACCAATCGCTGTATCATTCCGGCAACTTCCTTGATGTTTTCGATGCGGTTATTGATGAAGAACACCTGGCCGTTTCGTTGAATTTCGTACGAAACCGCATCGCGAATGGTTTCTTCGTTAAAGCCAACGACATGCGTTTCGATAGGATAGCGGTTGGGTGGGGGCGTGGTAATTACCGATAAATCGCGGGCTGCCATTAACGAAAACTGTAAAGTTCGCGGAATAGGCGTTGCCGTAAGTGTGAGCGTGTCGACGTTTGCCGACAGCGTTTTGAGTTTGTCTTTAACGTTCACACCAAATTTTTGTTCCTCGTCGATAATGAGCAAGCCCAAATCTTTAAATCGCACGTCTTTATTTACCAACTGGTGCGTTCCGATGATGATGTCGAGTCGACCTTCGGCTAAATCTTTAAGCGTTTCGGCTTTTTGCTTTGCTGTTCTAAACCGGTTGAGGTATCCGATGGTCACAGGCATTTCTTTCAATCGCTCAGAGAAAGTGCGAAAATGTTGGTACGCCAAAATAGTAGTTGGTACCAAAACAGCTACTTGTTTTCCGTTGTCAACGGCTTTGAAAGCGGCACGAATTGCTACTTCGGTTTTTCCAAATCCTACGTCACCGCACACCAAACGATCCATAGGGCGGTCGCTCTCCATGTCGGCTTTAACTTCCTGCGTTGCTTTTATCTGATCGGGCGTATCTTCGTAAATAAAGGAGCTTTCGAGCTCGTGTTGCAAATAGCTATCGGGATTGTATTGAAATCCTTTCTCCAAGCGTCTTTTCGCATACAGCTGAATCAAATTGAACGCGATGTGTTTTACACGTGCTTTGGTTTTTTGCTTGAGCGTTTTCCATGCATTCGAACCCAGCTTATAGATTTTAGGAACGGCGCCGTCTTTGCCGTTAAATTTCGAAATTTTATGCAGCGCATGAATGCTTACGTACACAATGTCGTTGTCGGCATAAACCAACTTTATGGCTTCCTGCGTGCGGCCGTCAACTTGAATTTTCTGCAATCCACCAAATTTTCCGATTCCGTGGTCGATGTGCGTCACGTAGTCGCCAATGGTTAAGCCGTTGAGTTCTTTAAACGAAATGGCTTGTTTTTTGGCGTAGCCGTTTTTGATATGAAAACGGTGGTAGCGTTCAAAAATCTGGTGATCGGTGTAGAGCGCAATTCCGGCGTCGTTATCGATAAATCCGGCGTGTAGCGGTAAGGTTACGGCTTGGTATTGTTCGTGAATATCATCTGCCGGTTCGCTAATGCTTTCGAAAATGTCGTAAAAGCGTTTGGCTTGTTGTTCGTTTGCACAACACAGAAAATTCCGAATGTTTTTAGACCGATTATTCGATAGGTTTTCGAGCAGCAAATCGAATTGCTTGTTAAAGGAGGGTTGAGGCGTTTGGTTGAAGGAAATACTCGGACTTTCGAAATACGCGCGACTTCCCATTTCAATTAGTTCAAAACGTTCGGCATCGTGCAAGAATTGTTTTCCGTTGAGAAATAAAGCTGCCGGAGGCGCATGTTTGGTTTCCGACTGTAGGTTTTCGAAAGCGGTTTCGGCCTTGCGGAAAAGCTGGTCGAGTTTGTCGGCAATTTGTTGGGTGTCGAGTAAAACGAGCGTGGTTTGTGGGCTGATGTAACTTAGAAACGGCGTTCGGTTTTCCTCAAAAAACCGATTTTCTATGTTCGGAATAATGCTAATTTTCTTTTGTCTTTCGACAGAAAGTTGCGTTTCAACATCGAAAGAGCGAATCGATTCGACTTCATTTCCAAAGAACTCGATACGATACGGATGGTCGTTGCTAAATGAAAATACGTCGAGTATGCCGCCACGTACTGAAAATTCGCCGGGTTCGGCAATAAAATCGACACGTTTGAATTCGTATTCAAACAGCACTTCATTGATAAAGTCGAGCGAAATCTTGTCGCCAACAGCAATTTTTAAGGTGTTTTTGTCGAGATCTTTTTTGGTCACGACACGCTCGAACAGCGCTTCGGGATACGACACCATAACGGGTGGTCGTTTCCGCGAGTTTATTCGATTGAGGACTTCGGCGCGCAGCAAAACGTTGGCGTTGTCGATTTCCTCAATTTTGTACGGATTTTTGTACGATTCGGGATAAAACAACACGTCGTCGGCGCTGTGTAATTGCTCTAGATCGTTGAGCAAGAAAGCGGCCTGTTCTTTATCGGTTGCTAATAAAAGCAGTGGTCGTTCGGTTTGTAAACCAATACGCTGCACTAGCAGTGAAATTCCCGAACCCACCAGATTCTTTACGTGCAGTTTGTGTTGTTTCTCCGAAAGTGCAGAGAGTACTGCTTTAACGGGAGAAGCATTTTCGAAACGAGTAAAAAACGGAAAATGTTGTGCCATTTTTATCTGATCACCGGTGTGGCTTTAATCGCTCGCGTAGTATCCAACATGCGTAGCATATCCGATTCTCCTTTTTCGATAGGAACGAGCTCGCGTTGCGCAATTTCAGTAAATTGGGTATTTAGACCGCTCATCGCCGTGTTGATTTCAGAAAACAAAGGTTTAATGCGCTCTATTGGAGGCTGCTGTACAGAAAGATACATGTCGAGCATACGTACAGAGGCAACTACTGCGGCGATCCGACTTTTAATTTCTGGAGTAGCAAATTTTAGTGGAATATTGTTTTGTAAAAGAGTGGCACGGGTAGCCAATTTTGTGGCTTTTTTTTGGAAAGCACTTAACGAACTTACTGGTTTTGAAGTGAGTTCGGAGATAAACAGATTCCAATCTGTCCAGCTGCGAAGCTGGTCTTGTACCAAAGGATTAGGGGTTAACACCTTAAAACTCCATGCACTGTTGAGCTGCTTGAAAAACGCTTCTTGCCGAGCAGCATCTTTTTGCGTAGCTACTTTGCGTTGCGCATCGTTGTTGTTGCAAGCGGCAAACAGCATCAGGCAGGAAAAAAGGATTGCGAGTTGTTTCACATCTAAACTTTCGACAAAAGTAGCGTATTTACTAAAGTTCTGAAATTAGAATTATTGTTAAAGAAAGCTTATTTAAATTTTGCTTGGGTGTCGTATTTAAGTTGTTGAAAAACATAATATTAATACCGAATTTGCCTATTTATAGGTTTTGGACCTAGTTATTTGGCAGCTAAACGAAAACGTTATCTTTGTCGCAAAACAGCAACCATGAGTAGGAAAGTATTGATCATAGGTGCCTGCGGACAAATAGGCACGGAGTTAACCAAGCAGTTACGAAGCAAATACGGAGTTTCAAATGTAATTGCCTCGGACATCCGAAAAATGGATAATGAAGTAGTTAACGACGGCATTTTTGAAGTTGTAAATGCATTAGACTACAATCAAATTGAACATTTAATTGAGAAATACCAGGTTGACGATGTGTATCTCATGGCGGCATTGCTGTCGGCAACGGCAGAGAAAAATCCGGCGTTTGCTTGGGATTTGAATATGAATTCGCTGTTTCATGTTTTGAATTTGGCAAAAGCTAAAAAGTTTAAACGTTTGTTTTGGCCTTCGAGTATCGCGGTTTTTGGTCCGTCGACGCCAAAAGATAACACGCCGCAGTACACCATTATGGAGCCGAGTACGGTTTACGGAATCAGTAAGCAATCGGGCGAACGTTGGTGTGAGTACTATCATAAATTGTATCAGGTCGATGTGCGCAGCGTGCGTTATCCCGGATTAATTAGCTACACTTCGCCACCCGGCGGCGGAACAACAGATTATGCTGTAGAAATATTCCACGAGGCATTAGCTAACAAATCGTACGAGTGTTTTCTTAAAGCCGATACCGCGCTGCCAATGATGTATATGTCGGATGCTATTCGCGCAACGATTCAAATCATGGAAGCCGAGCCTGAAACGATTAAAATTCGATCATCCTACAATCTCGCGGCGGTTAGTTTTACGCCACAGGAAATTGCAAATGCCATTACCAAGCACATTTCCGACTTTAAAATGTCGTATAAGCCCGATTTTCGACAAGCAATAGCCGACAGTTGGCCAGCAAGCATAGATGATACGTATGCTCGCAAGGATTGGGGTTGGCAGCACGAATACGATTTGGAGCAAATAACGCAAGCTATGCTCGACGGTTTGCGCGGTTAACTATACCATTTAAAAAGCCACTTGTTGCAAAAGCGGGATTGCCGAAAGATGTGGGGTTTTAAACCGTAAATGTTTATTGCTGTAAACAACCTACAAACATACCATTCTCCTGAAATAACCATTACGGTTTTTCCGTAAAGGGGTTCTTTTTTCTTAACAAATTAAGGTTGAAAGATAAAAGCTTCTAAAGTGTTACTTTTTTATAACGGTAATATTTATTTAATTACTTTTATTTCCAACTTAAACCATTTATTATGAAATATTTATTTACCCGCCCCCATAAAATATTATGGGAAAGATTAAACCGACAGTATAGACTTTTTTTGCTTAAAAAAACAACACTACTATTTTTTGTTTTAGCATGGCTCTCATCATGCAGCGTTGAACACGAGACAATTCAAAACCATCAAGCCACCACGCAGGTTAAAAGTTCGCTTTTACAGGGAGCTGAGGCGCAAAAAGTACAAGAAAAGGTACAGCACATTATTCGTAGAGCGCCCGATCCGTTTCAAATCGGAAATTTGCAGTCGCGTTCTGAAGTTCCAGTTAGTGTTGATTACAGCCGAATTATGCAAGTAGTTGATAGTTTAGGCAACACAACCTACAGTATGTACGTTAAAAACCATCCTCTAGAAACCAATAAGGCTTTTTATAACGTGGTTGCGCGATTGGTAGGGACAACCGATTTACAAGTTTCTTTAAAGCGGTTTGAAAAGGCGTATGTTACGGCTTTCGACAGTCAAACGCAGGTAGGTTCTGTAAAAGATTTTACAGGCTTGGTAATTACGGCACCCATTATCCCCGATGTACCTAGCGATCCGTGCCCACCGGAAATGATAGGCGGCGGCGGGTTCGTAGGGGGAAATACCGGTCCTTTTGCACCAGATAGTGGTAGTGGCGGCGGCGGCGGCGGGGACACTGCTCCATTAGATTATAATTGTGGGAAAATCTTGATCCAATTTCTTTGTTGTCATAATTTACACTTTGGCCTTCGAAGTGAAAGTTGTGCGTGCACAGACGGCAATATTGGTGCTTCTTATTTAGTGGACGGTTGCGTGGGGACAATAACACAACAATATCGCTCCGTTAGCAATCCTAATCCCGAAGAAAACCCTTGCGAGGAAGAAGAACCACCTACAGGTGTAGTAACACCTATAAACGATTGCCAAACGAATTTTGCCGCCACTTTTCCGCAAGGCACTCCCGAACGCGACTATCTGAACGAGCATCCCGAAATAGAAGTTGCTTTAGACGGTTTGCTTTTTAAAACCAACGATTGTGAAGAGGATACGGCGTTTGCTAATTGGGCAATTGATTATTTGATGGAGCATCCGAATGCATTGCCTGATGATAATGTCATTGAAAAACTTGAAAACATCTATTGGCAAGAAGAATTTATCGATGTATCCGATTTGGAGAGTAATCCCTGCACAAATGCGGTATATCAAGAAATGAAGCAAACACAATTAATGGCAAAGTTATTGCGGCACTTTTCAGGGACAAAGCCTATTTTGAATCTAGATTGGGATATCGCAGATTTGGGAGCTTGTAATGCTGACGGTTGTTTAAATGGTCAAACGGATTTATTTCCAACATATGTGAATATAACTCTAAACTCACAAATCCTAGCAAATGCTTCCAAAATATGGGTAGCAAAAACAATGTTGCACGAATTAATCCACGCATATATTTTAAGACTTATAATAATGCAGGGGAGTTCAGCGAATATTTCTCAAAATAATTTTCCTTCGTTATGGAATTCGTATGTGGTTAATAATAAAAATGGTCAGCACGAATATATGGCTACTTTTTATGTCGAATTAATGATCGAAGCCTTAACCCAATATTCTAGTATGAATCAATTAAATGTTTCAGAACATGTTATAAGAGCTATTTGTTGGAGTGGCTTACACGATACTACTGGATGGGACACTGTTTTGACAGAAGACCAGCGAGTTATCTACTCGAATATTTTTTCTCAAGAGTTAACAGCAGGTGGGTGCAACTAAAATCATAACAACCCAAGTCATGAAAAACTTACTTTTAATTTTCGTTCTAGTAATTATTGGATTTAATGCTGCATCGGCACAAAAAATTATTGCTTTTAATAAAGACGCGGTAATTTTTACCGACGAATACTTTGATAGTTTTCCCGCTAACACAGATCTAATATTAGGGAATTTCACTCCTAAACTTGAGCACGTTCGACAAATTGAGTTCCTAATACAACAAGAATATCCTGAATTCAAATTGCATAAAAAGCAGTTTGCGGGCGAACTAAGCATAAATGAAAAGCGAATAAAAGTTACTTTAATTCCTTCCACCACTTTAAAACGCTATCCAAAATGGAGACGGAAATATATTAATTCAATTGACAATATATTTCTTAGATATGCTTATTTCAACATTAATACAGGAAAACTTGAATTTCAAAAAAGATCTAACATAGGAGGTTGATATTTGGAAACTAGATTAAGAAATGAAAAAAATTGTCATAACCTTAGCACTTATTGTTTTTTCTACGAGTTGTCAGAACAGGTATTTGCGCGAGAAATTTCATTACTGGAATGAAGATGAATTAACGTGGATAAACACGTTTAAAGCCGAAGCGTTTTATTCATGTCTAAAGGAGCGGTATCCAAACAAAGACAGTATCTTTTTTGAAATGGGAAAGAGTGATTTATTTAATCTTTTTGAAGGAATCGACACAGAGAATATTGATTATGCTAGAAGTCTTGGCAGAAAAATTGCAGTTCAAATGCCCAAACCGTTTATAAAAATAGATGGAGACGAGGAGAATATGAGGTCAAAAAACTTCATTTCGTACAATTGCTTAAACTATTATGCTAGTCGAGAACTCGACTCGTTAGCAAAAGCAGCATATAAAGCGTTTAAAAAAAGCGCGATTCAAAAACCGAAGAAGCAGCAGCCATAAAAAGCTCCGATTAAACGGGAAACAAAACAGTTAAAACCAATAGTCTTAATTAGTTTTTTGGTAATTCTTATACCAGGCCCTCATGTAAGTATACCTCTTGCATTATTGCTGCCGCTTTTTACTTTTACAGTCGATCTGGGAGCTATTTAGCACTTCATTTAGTGGTAGAATTCTCTAGGATGTATTTGTTCCGTTATGCCTTTGTACTAGCTTACTAATGCTGCTTTTGCGAAACAAATGACTTCAAATTGTTGCTATTGTTGTTCAAATTTCGTGGCTTGCATATACTTTCAAAAGCAAACATCTAACGTATAAAACGCACTTAAAAAACCGGATATGCGGATAAAGTTTTAAAATCGTTATAATTTTTGACCATTTTCTTGGTAACGTTTTTTGGAAACGATTGCCCTAGCCGCGATAGCAGTGTAAAGGGTGCGCAGCGGCAGCCGTTTGAGCTGCGGTGTAAAAGAGCGACCAACGGAAGCTACTTATGCACCTAATTTCGATTAAAAATCATTGTCAGACCGCACTCGATGAGATCGTTTTGGGATGCACAGTTTTAATTTAATCCGCTAAACGTATAAACGGCCGCTTATTTCGTTGGCTTTTTTTGCGATACCTCGGTATCCCAAAGAAAACCCGCCTAATAATCCACCATTTATACGTTTTCTGACTGCAATTTTTAAATCGAACTCAGGTTTGCACCTTCAGCGAAACGGGCGCCGCAAGCACACTTGCAACGAATAGCGCGATTAGCTACAAATAAAAAATTGGCACAAAAAAATCGGCCGAGAAAGCCGATTTTATTTTTATTGACATTTATTGTTTACACGATTTCGGATACACGCAAGGTATTTACCATTCCTTTTTCGGTAACGGGCATCGCCGCAAGGTTGATTAGGAAGTCGCCTTTATCAACAAAACCGCGGTCTCTGGCAATTTGGTTAATGTCGGTTACCGTATCGTCGGTGCTCACAAATTTGTCGTAATAAATTGATTTTACGCCCCAAAGCAAGTTGAGTTGCGTTAAAATGCGTTTGTTAGACGTGAATACCAAAATATGCGATTGCGGGCGCCAAGCCGAGATTTGGAACGCCGTGTAGCCGCTGTTAGTTAACGTACAAATGGCTTTTGCCTTAATAACGTTTGCCATGCTAGCTGCGTGGTGGCAAATAGATTTCGTGATGAAACGCTTGGTGCGCACCTGCGGTGTATTTTGCGGTACTTGAATAAGCGGAGAATCTTCGACCGCCTCGATAATTTGCGTCATTTTTTCAATGACCTGAACCGGGTAGTTACCAACCGATGTTTCTCCGGAAAGCATTACCGCATCGGCACCGTCCATAACCGAGTTTGCCACGTCGTTAACTTCGGCGCGAGTCGGTGTAAGGCTTGTAATCATGGTTTCCATCATTTGTGTAGCGATGATCACTGGAATACGAGCCGTTTTGGCACGGTTGACCAATTTCTTTTGAATAAGCGGAACTTCGTGTGCCGGAACTTCAACACCTAGATCGCCGCGAGCCACCATCAAACCGTCGCAATACGCTACAATTTTATCGATGTTTTCAACACCTTCTGGTTTTTCGATTTTTGCTACAATCGGAATTTTGTGGTCGGAATGTTCGGCAATAAGTTCTTGTAGTTCAATTAAGTCGTCGGCTGTTCGCACAAACGAAAGAGCAATCCAATCTACTTTTTGTTCTATTGCAAAAATGGCGTCTTTTACGTCTTTTTTTGTTAAAGCTGGAAGCGAAACTTTGGTGTTGGGCAAGTTTACCCCTTTTTTAGACTTTAACGGTCCACCTTGAATGACTACACACTTTACTTCGGCTACGCGATCGGTTTCGATGGCTTCGAAGATGAGTTTACCGTCGTCGAGCAGGATGCGTTCCCCGGGGTTTACATCGGCAGGGAACTCTTTGTAGTTCATGTACACGCGTTCGGCAGTTCCAGGTACGTCTTCGGCTGTTTGGAAGGTGATGATATCGCCGGGCGACACCACTACGTCTTCTTTCATAACGCCTACGCGGAGCTTTGGACCTTGTAAATCGCCCAGGATTGCGGTTGTGTAACCAAATTCGTCGTTTAGGCTTCTAATGGTTTCAATTTTCTCTCGGATATCGTCGTAATCGGCATGTGAGAAATTGACACGAAAAACGTTCACACCGGCGTCAATCATTTGCTTCAAGACTTCTCTGGATGAGCAGGCCGGACCGAGCGTTGCTACAATTTTCGTTTTTTTGTTTGTTGGCATTCTAATAAAAGATTAAATTGTTTTTTGACTTCAGTTCGTCAACATTCAGCAGTTGAACGAAGGTCGTCGTAGGAATAGTTTTTATTTTTTCGGCGAGCTCTTCTGGGGCTTGCGCGGCATTTTCGATTCGCAGGATGTAGTCGGCTTTTTTAAATTCCGGAACGAGATACATTTTTGCACTGCGCCACTCAATGCTGTCGTTAAAAAGTGAGTTTGCGGCAGGTTTTAGTGTTTCGATAAAAGTCTGGCTGTTTTTCACCAAGTCAAAAATCTCGTCGGTATCTTCGTTGTGATAGCTGTATCCGGTAAAGGTGCGAATTTCCTTTTTGAATACGGCTTCGAAGCCTTTGTCGTTAGGTTTTAAATGGATTTGCAGTTTCTCATTTAAGAAAAAAGATAGGCGATAGGGTTCTATGGTTGTATGAATAGCAAACGCATGAAAAACCGGCTCATCAAAGTCATCAAATTGCAATTTGTGCAACATCATCCTTTTGCAAATAAGTTGTAAAGATAGCAACTAAAGTGCAAATACACAGCGTTTTTAATACAGGAAACGCGGAATAATCAGCGAAATCGTTGTAGTTACGCTTTTCGAACGATTTGTTTTTGGAGTGCGAAATAGGCCCGTTGCGCGGCTTTTTCTTCGGCTTTTTTCTTAGAAGTTGCTCGGGCTTTCGCAACCACCGCCTCATTCAAATACAATCGAACGCCAAAAAAACGTTCGGTTCCAAGCGATTCTTCTTCAAAGGTTTCAAATCGAAAGGTTTTCTTTTCTTTCTGACACCATTCAATGAGTAAACTTTTGTAACTAATTACCTTTCCTTCGAGTTTGGAAATATCTACATAGGGCTTTATAACTTTCGAGTGAATGAAACGCTCGCAACCCGCGTAGCCTTGGTCGAGAAATAGCGCGCCAACTAAGGCTTCAAAAATATTTCCGTGAATGTTGTCGCCGAAGTGTTTGGGCGAAACTTTGCTTTCTACCAACTGCACCAAATTGAGGTCTTTTCCCAATTCGTTTAAATGCTCGCGACTCACGACTTTTGAACGCATTTTGGTGAGATAGCCTTCATCGCCACTGGGCACTTCTCTAAACAAATGTGCAGCCACAACCGATCCGAGCATAGCGTCGCCTAAGAATTCCAAACGCTCGTAGCTCACCACGTTTCCGTTGGCATCGGTTTTATTGCTGGAGCGATGTGTGAATGCTGCTTCGTAAAAGGCTATATTTTTGGGTGCAAATCCTAAGATATTTGACACTTCGGTAAAAAAAATCCCGCCTGTTTCAGCGCGGGATTTGGTAAATATCTTTTTTAGGAAACGCATGGATTAGTCTACGAGTTTACGAAATAAAACACAGGCGTTATGACCTCCAAAACCAAACGTATTGCTCATCGCTACATTTACTTCGCGCTTTTGTGCTTTATTGAGCGTCAGGTTTAACGATGGATCGATGTTTTCATCGACCGTTTCGTGGTTAATTGTCGGAGGAACGATACCGTATTTGATGGCGAGAATTGATGCAATGGCTTCAATAGCTCCGGCTGCTCCGAGCAAATGGCCCGTCATCGATTTGGTAGAGTTTATGTTTATGTTTTTAGCATGTGCACCAAAAACGGCACTAATTGCTTTTAATTCGGCCACATCGCCCAGCGGCGTTGAGGTTCCGTGTGTGTTGATGTGGTCTACATCTTCCGGATTCATGTTGGCATCGCGCAACGTATTTTTCATTACGGCAATTACACCAATTCCTTCCGGGTGTGGAGCTGTAAGGTGATACGCATCCGACGACATTCCGCCGCCGCCGATTTCACAATATATTTTTGCGCCGCGAGCTTTGGCATGTTCGTATTCTTCGAGCACGATTGCTCCAGCACCTTCGCCAAGTACAAAACCGTCGCGGTTTGCATCGAACGGGCGCGAGGCTGTTTGTGGGCTGTCGTTTCGGGTTGAAAGCGCATGCATGGAGTTAAATCCACCCATACCAGCAATGGTTACAGCAGCTTCCGATCCGCCAGAGATAATCACATCGCACATACCTAAACGAATGTAGTTAAATGCGTCGATTAAGGCATTTGCCGAAGAGGCGCAGGCAGAAACGGTTGTATAGTTTGGTCCCATGTAGCCGTTCCGCATCGAAATGTGCGCAGGAGCAATGTCGGCGATCATTTTAGGAATAAAAAACGGATTGAATTTCGGCGTACCGTCGCCTTTCGCGTAGTACATCACTTCATCTTGGAAGGTTTCTAAACCGCCAATTCCAGCACCCCAAATAACACCTACGCGGTATTTATCTACATTATCGTGTGTGATTCCAGCGTCTTTTATGGCTTCGTCGCTAGCAGCAATAGCATATTGGGCAAATTTGTCCAAACGCCGCGCTTCTTTGCGATCCATGTATTGTTCGATGTTGAAGTTTTTGACCTCGCAAGCAAACTTGGTTTTGTGTTTTTCGGTGTCGTAATAGGTAATGGGAGCTGCGCCGCTTTTGCCTTGAATTAAGGCGTCCCAGTATTCGGCAACAGAGTTTCCGATTGGAGTTAAGGCTCCTAAGCCGGTTACTACTACTCGTTTCAAGCTCATATACTACAATTTTATGCGATAAAAGTAAAAAAATAATACCTATGTTTTATTGAATAGTCAATAATGAAACATAGGTATATAATGTTGTTGACTGCAATACAGTCTGATTTTTTAAAAAATAAAAATCCCGCAAGCAAACAGCAGCGGGATTGTTAGTATTATTTTTTAGCCTCTTCGATATAAGAAATTGCTTGACCAACAGTAGCGATGTTTTCTGCTTGATCGTCCGGAATCTGAATATCAAATTCTTTTTCAAATTCCATAATCAATTCAACTGTGTCGAGTGAGTCAGCTCCTAAATCATTCGTGAAGCTAGCTTCGGTTACCACTTCGTTTTCGTCTACACCTAATTTGTCTACGATGATCGCTTTTACTCTTGATGCAATGTCCGACATAATTTCTTGTTTTTAAATTTAATTTGTTGGCAAAAATAAAAAACTTTAAATTAAAAAGGTTGAAGTAGCCGAAAAACTACAAATTGTTGTTCACTTTAGTTTTAAAAGGCCACTCATTTTAGGTAAAAACTGTTCCTTTGTATTTTGATAACTGCCATGAAAAACATTGTAATTTTCGCCTCCGGTAACGGCAGCAATGCCAGTTCTATTCACCAGTATTTCCAGTCGTCCGGACGTGTTCGGGTCGTTGCAATTTTTTGTAACAATCTGCAAGCAGGCGTACTTTCGAGAGCGCACGATCTGGGAATTCCAACGGAAGTTTTTTCTAAAGCCGAATTTTCTGAACCTTCGTTTGTCGAAAGAGTGCGTTCGTATCAACCCGATTTGCTTGTTTTAGCTGGGTTTTTACTTCAAGTGCCCGAGTACTTAGTACACGCATTTCCGAATCAAATTATTAATATTCATCCGGCTTTACTGCCTAAATACGGCGGAAAAGGAATGTATGGCATGCATGTGCACCGTGCCGTTTTTGAAGCTAAAGAGCCTGAAACCGGAATTTCGGTTCACTTTGTCAACGAGCATTACGATGAAGGCGCCCTAATTTTCCAAGCGAAAACAGCAATCGCTCATTGTCAATCGCCCGAAGAAATCGCCGCTGCGGTGCAAGCGCTCGAGCACCAACATTTTGCAGCCGTCATCGATAATTTATTAACCGCAGATGAGTAGAATACTGATTTTTACAGACGGCGCCGCAAAAGGCAATCCAGGCCCGGGTGGTTTTGGAGTTATACTTGCTCAGGAAGGAACTACACATTATAAAGAACTATCGGGCGGTTTCAGACTCACAACCAACAACCGTATGGAATTGCTGGCTGTAATCGTAGGTTTAGAGCATATTCGGATTGAGAATGCAGAGGTTTTGGTGGTCTCAGATTCTAAATATGTTGTCGATGCCGTTATGAAAGGTTGGGTGTTCGGTTGGGTGCAAAAAGGGTTTAAAGACAAAAAGAATCCCGATTTGTGGAAACGATTTTTACAAGTGTACCGCCGACATCGTGTTACTTTTCAATGGATAAAAGGCCATAATGCGCACCCACAAAACGAGCGCTGCGATGCTCTGGCAGTAGCCGCAGCAATGAAACCCAATTTACCTGCTGATGTGTACTACGAGAATTACGAAGCGTAGGTAAAATATTGATAGAACTATAGTTTGTTTCCCTTTTCTGGGCATTTCGGAGGTTAAAAACTACAGTTCTTCGCGAATGTAAAATCCGTGTGGCCGCCCTCAGGTTGTTCGTTCGCTGAAGCAATCGCTTTTTCGGCATAAATACCATCACAAAAAGGTTTTCTGCCGCGATCTTTAACGCTTACCCCAAAACCGCGAAATGGCTATTGCTTTCGAAGATTTGACCCAAGTGCAAGGCGCAACAGCCATTCAAAAAATCGAAACGCAGGTTAACGCAGCAGTGCTCTTTAACTTTAGAGTTGCATTGCCCGAAAGAGCTACATTGCCGCCAGCCCGTATTAGGCTTTTATTATTTTCCGAAGTAAAAAGCAAATCGCCGTACAACACCCTCATTTTGAGATGTTTTTTAGCAATGTTTGTTGGGTCACTTGTTTGGCATTTGGTAAATCCTGTCCGCCTTGGAGGATTGTAGCATAGGGCAATGCGTGCCGGCGCGGGGGAGGCAATAGCTAGATTTAAAAAATCCTTGCAAAACGTTTCGTAAAAAACATAACTTAGCTAAACCGTGAAGTTGTTGCAGATACTGATTACGACCCCTTTGGTATGCTCATACCGAATAGACACGATGAAACGGGGAATTACCGGTATGGTTTCCAAGGACAAGAACAAAACGATGAGGTAAAAGGCGAAGGCAACTCCCTAAACTACACCTTTAGAATGCACGACCCGAGAGTGGGTAGGTTTTTTGCGGTGGATCCGTTGGAGAGATCATTCCCACATAATTCGCCTTTTGCATTTAGCGAAAATAGAGTCCTAGATGGAATTGAATTAGAAGGAAGAGAATTTTCAAAATCCGAAAACTTTAATCCGCAAACAGGAAAAAAAGACATAAATATAAAACTGACCTTTAGAGTAGTTAAAGAAGGAGAATTATATGCTAATTTCGAAACAATCACGCATCAATTTATTACAGCTTTCAATAATTTAACTGGCTACGATAAAGATGGAAACTTTATCAGCTTTAGTGCAACTTATGACGCAAAGGCAACTATGAATATTCGATTTGTGGATGTATTACCTGATCTAAATTTAAACCAAAAAACTCCAGCCCAAGCATTAGGTTGTGTTCCACAATCTGAAAAAGGTGACGTTATTAGTGGTTCAGTTTATGTAAAAATAGAACCAGCTTCATCGTCTCTTAATCCTGACGCTGTTAAAAATTATTCAGGCGCCTACACTGCCTTACATGAACTCTTAGTACATTTAATATCATTTTCTGCAGAAAAGAAAGACGAGCATTCAGACTCTAACGAATTAAAGGGTAAAAAATCGCAAAATACAGGCGCCCCCTTGACAAAAGAACAAAGGGATAATAATCTATTTAATAGTCAAGGAGCAGTGGCGCCAACATCTATTCTTTCTACGGAACAAATTTCACAGATAGTTGATAACATTGATAAAGCACTTAAACGTGATAAAATCGATCCAAATCGGAATAAAACAAACGACAAACCTTTGAGTGGTTGTGTTTTAAGAACAGAATCCCTCGAAAATAGAAAAAATAGAAGATGAAAACTTTAAAAGTTATTATTGTTTACTTTATTAGTATCACTCTTATTAACTGCAGTACTTTCAAAGTATTTGAGGACAAAAGCAGATTGACTGCTGAACAAGAAAATGAATTAGCAATAAATGGTGATTCTTTTAGTATGTTTATTTATTTTGAAAATTCAATGAAAGGTGAAAAAATATTTATCAAAAGCTATAAAGTTCACTATAACGGTATTATTCGTGAATATGCACAAAGCGGAGTAGCCGAGTGGATAACTGTTCCAAACATAAGTGAAATTGAATTATATATAAATGGTAAAAGGTATTTGATTGAGGCTAATAAAGTGATTAGATACCAATATTTAGTTGTTTCAAAAGACCCTAGAAAAAGACGCCAATACAAATTAAATTTTACAAATTCACCGAAGCCATATTGGTAAATCAACTACATAAGAGTCAATTTCTCGAACGCGCATAAGAGAATCTCCGCTTGAAAATAGTGCTCCGTTCGTGCAAATTTAAATCCAACCCGTGATGCGCAAAGCGTCACCACTTTGAGCCCTAAAAAGCATTCAGCCCTGCCTTGTCAGAAATTGTCAGCAACGCTTCCTCGATAACGTCTGCCCGCAGCTTCGATTACCCATTACTGCTGCAGGTATCGTTTCGGGTTCGTTTACCTCACCAATTGAAGACCAGCTGTCGTTTGCCATTGTAGCTACGCCCAGCACGCCTACCTCAATACTTATCGATGATTTTTATGCCTATACCGTAGCGCCAAATCCGGAAGATAACGTAACTTTGTTTAACCCCGACGTTCTAGCCTATACTGATTACGACCCCTTTGGTATGCTCATACCGAATAGGCACGATGAAACAGGGAATTACAGGTATGGGTTTAATGGAAAAGAGAATGATGATGAGGTGAAGGGAGAGGGGAATAGTATTGATTTTGGAAATAGAATATCTGATTCAAGGTTAGGTAGATTTTTTAGTATTGATAAATTGGATTCAGCAACACCATCAACAAGCGGTTATTCTATATCTGGAAATTCTCCAATATTCAAAGTTGATAGTAATGGTGATATTGAAAAAGTTGTTCATCTTTATAAAAAAATTAAAGGGAAATATTACGAAGCAGGTACATACAGAATGAATATAAAAACGGATGAAGATATTAAAGGTATAACCAGAGATGTTATGCACATTAATGCATATACAAGCTATGATCAAGGACTAGAACCCTCAGAAAACAAAACAACATTTAAAGGAATTACAAGTTATAAAATTCGAAAGGGAACTGGGCTAAATAATGAAGAACAGTTGCAAGAAGATAATTATGGTGTTTACATGTTGTCAAAATTTATGCAAAAAAACCCTCTAGGAACGGGTGCTTTTATAGAAGCAATGACCGGTGAAGATATTCTTATCTGGTGAGAATTTAGATGGCTTAGGTAAGAGTAAAAAGCTTGCAGATGGAATAATAAGTTTGGTAACTATGGGAAGGGCTAATGGTAACGCAGAATTGATAAAGGCATGGGGAAGAGACTTTGTATTTGAGGAATCTCTAGAATTACTTTTTAAAGAAGAGAACTTTCCGAAAGGAGAACTTTTAAATAATGTTGCCATGTTTGCCTACCAAACTGTAAAACTTATAGATGTTGATAAAAAGAAAATGTTCGAAACATTAAACGCCCTTTATTCTAAAGGTCTTAAAGGTCAAGAACTATTAGAGCAATTCCAAAAAGAAACGTCAATAAATCTAACAGCTCCAGTAGATTTTAAGCAAGCTGCTTCCAAGGCAATTAGATTGATTAATTCAGAATTCTAATGGCTTACGAGCTTAAAATAAATCTCGAAAAGTCTGAACTTGAAGTTTCATTTGACTTTGATACAACGTTTACTATTGTTAGTTCTACCCTTTCATTAATTTTTATCCTTACTACAATCTACTTT
The DNA here is from genome assembly GCF_027490375.1 of Flavobacterium sp. Lineage (GTDB taxonomy): Bacteria > Bacteroidota > Bacteroidia > Flavobacteriales > Flavobacteriaceae > Flavobacterium. The sequence goes on along the minus strand of NZ_JAIXYH010000089.1, from coordinate 4,733 downwards.
ATTGAATTAGAAACTGTTGCACAATTTTTTGCTATAATTTCTCTTTCAATAGTTTTAGGGAATGTTTCAATTAGTGGTTGGTTGGAGTGGAAAAAAAATAGATTTAAAAAGCTGGTAATTAGGGATAATAATTTATTCATAAATGATACATTAATTTCTCCCGTTTACGCGATAAAGTCGATAAATTTATCTTACAACATCGACGAATTTGAAAGTGGATACACAGTGTATTTGAATTTTGTGTTAAAACCAGACGATATCGTAATTAAAAAACGGCTAACTAAGAGAGATGCTGTCTTAATTGCAAATGAAATTGCAAAACTTTTAGGAAAACCAGTGCATTATGATTAAAGGCCGTTTTTATAATTGTCTCTTGCGTCAGGTTGGAAATACTTACTGTTACCGCGCTGCGCATTCTAAGCTAAAAAGCAACAAAAATTGAATAAATTTTAGGATGTAAATTTATACATATCAACATTGGCAATTTCACGATTAATCACTGCAAAAACTCGAATGATAATTTTGCATCTTACTTTGTTTAAGACATGCATCGGGTTCTTACCTTCTGCATTTTTTCGGTTATAATATTCTTTGATTTGAGGATCACCTCTAAGTGAAGTCATGGCACTCATTTGGAGCAATGCCTTCATTTTTTTATCAGCCATGGGGTTCACTTTTGTCCTTCCTTTAATGCTTGATCCTAAGGTGTATTCAAAAGGAGCTACTTCTGAATCACATGCAAATTGTCCACCTGCTGCCCAAACCGTCCTCACTTTGAGCCATAAAAACAATCGCGCGAATACCAAAGCCCTACCTTGACAGAAATTGCCAGTAAATCTTCTTCGGTAACGTCTCCCCGCAGCCCGGATAGAGGCGGCATCCTTTTTGTGAAGCTTCGCGGAATAAAAAGATATAGCCGAAAGCCGGAAATGCTGCCCAAGAAACGAAAAGCATAGCCAAATTGTTACCAAAGTTATTTGCCATCGGCTCGCTCCCAGCAGCCCGCACTTAGGATAGTACTATCCTCCTAGGCGGACAGGTTCCCGAAATAAAAAGCAAACAGCCATACAACACCCTCATTTTGAGATGTTTTTTAGCAATGTTTGTTGGGTCACTTGTTTGGCATTTGGTAATTTTGTAGCATGGGGCAATGCGTGCCAGCGCGGGGGATGCAATAGCTAGATTTAAAAAATCCTTGCAAAACGTTTCGTAAAAAACATAACTTAGCTAAACCGTGAAGTTGTTGCATATACTGATTACGACCCCTTTGGAATGCTCATACCCAACAGGCACGATGAAACGGGGAATTACCGGTACGGTTTCCAAGGCCAAGAACAAGACGATGAGGTAAAAGGCGAAGGAAACTCCCTAAACTACACCTTTAGAATGCACGATCCTAGAGTGGGTAGGTTTTTTGCGGTGGATCCGTTGGCAAGTAAATACCCTCATAACTCTCCTTATGCTTTTTCAGAGAATATAGTAATTGACGGGACTGAGCTTGAAGGTGCAGAATGGAAAACAGTTACTCATCATTTAGATATTCATCCAGACGGTTCATTTTTTATAGTTAAAACAGATGTTTCTATAAATCAAAATGTTACTTTTAAAAGAGGAAGCCAAGAATATGCCGTTACTAATGTAAAATATAAATTCAACGATGAAGAATTTGATGGAGAAAGTTTATATGAACTTATAACCGAAAATGTTCTTAAACCTTCAGCTGGTTATGATTATTCTGAAGAAGTTATTGAGGATAAGTTATCAGAAGATTGGGAATATGTAAAAGATGGCGAGAGTAAATTAAGTAATACTGCTTATGGGCGGTGGGAAGAAATACTAGAAAGGGATTTGAATGCGCCTGATAATGCTATTGATGTCCAAGATTTAAAAGATTTAACAGATGTATTATCAAGAAAAGCTCCACCAACTACAAATGGTAGTTCCACAAGCGCAACTAGTGCATTAAAAAACACTAAACATACTGTTAATCGGCATGTAGATAAAAAGAAATATCCTGAAAAAAGTAAATATTCTAAACCTTCTCAATTAAAAAAGCTTCAAAAGAAAACCGTAAATAAACCAGACCGAGTTACAAAACAAAAGAATGGTCGAACAGTTTATGAAAGAGATTTTAAAAGAAAAATAGGTACAAGAGGAGAAACTTCACACAAAGTTGTTAAAGATAAAAAAGGAAAAGTAGTAACATCATATCCTCAAAAAAAACCAAAAGAATAATAAAATGTCAATTCATTTTTATAATATAAATGACAAAAATAATCCCATTTTTTGTATATCTGATGATGATATATCTGATTATATAGCACTTTTTGATTTATTTAACTCCAAGTATAATGATTTATTTGATTTTTATGGAGACTTTTATTTGTATAAAAATCATATAGAGTTTTTAATTCAGGAGATAACAAAAAATAAACTATTAAACAAAAAACAATCTGAATTTTTAAGTTTTCTTGAATTTTCAAAATCAACAAATATAAATATATATGTCATTGGAGATTAAAGATTTAAATTCAGGCCAAATTTTTAGTATAATTGGATTAGAAGGGAAAATTGTCATTCTAAAAGTTGATATTAAAGAGCAAGTTGTTCATTTTTCTTATTTGAAATCTAATAAAATATTGATTTATCATATTCCAATCTCTTATAAAAAATTTATTATCTCAATTGAAGGTATTTTAGGGATTGGAAAAATCACTAATAAACAACTTTTAATAATAAAAGAATGGGAAATTGACAACGGAGGTGTATGGGATTTAACAATAAAAGAAGTCATTGAAATGACACTTTGATTGAAGTTAGATTTTTAGTTTTTTCTTTTTTCAGTATATTTTTTCGACATAAAAATAACTATAATTGTAATTGTTATAGCTAAAAATATTTTCTTTAAAATATTAGTTTCATGCTGTAATGGGCAATGTAATACTTTTAAGTATTTGTTTACCCAGAACATTGTTAATGTTAATAATAACGACGATATAAAATATATTTTTATTTTTTTTATAGCATTTTATATTAAAACTTTTAACCAGAGTTCAAAATAAAATTTATAATAAGTAGTTCTATCAATATTTAAGAATACGCTTTTCTAGCTTTGGCATCACGAAGAAAAGTATCGATTATTGTATAGAGCATTTCTTTAGTGTTTTTATCAAGATTTTCAATATCTTCAAAACGTTTAAGCATTATTTTATCAAAAGAGGAATTTTTCCTATTCCAATAAGATAATCAATAGAGACATCAAATACTTGCGCAATTTTTACAGTCATTTCAATACAGGGCGAATTATCCCCGCTACGCATAGTTTGCCTCGCTGCGCAAATGTCTCCCGCCTTTGCGCTATAAAACGAAACTTACCTACACATGCAAGTGATCGGCTTTTTAGTTTGCAAGCATTGTCTTCACTCATGTTTGGAAACGTCTCCCCGCAGCCCGGATAGCAGCGAAAAACCCGCAAAGCGGCAGGTGCAAATTTGGCGTGCTTTTACTGGCGACCAAAGAAGCCAAAGTAAAAGCACTGCCCAATGCGCCTGAAGCTGCGGCTTTGAAGCGAATAGCCGGAAATGCTGCCCAGAAAAAGTTTAGCTGTTGAAAAGAACTTCTATTTGGATCAAACAACATTGAAATTACATACACTCGGCTCGCTCCCAGCAGCCCGCACTTAGGATAGTACTAATTTCCGAAATAAAAAGCAAACCGCCTTACAACACCCTCATTTTGAGATGTTTTTTAGCAATGTTTGTTGGGTCACTTGTTTGGCATTTGCTAAATTTGTAGCATGGGGCAGTACGTGCCGGCGCGGGGGAGCAAACACCTCTATTTTTAGCAAAAGAATAGACTAAAGATGAGCCGCCCGACGGTATCATTTAGAATGTCTAACCGTTCCCTCCGGGCCTTACTCCGGTTTGTACTAATTTCCGAAAAAAAAGAAAACCGCCCGTCGATATTGATGAGAAACCACTTTTAGAAATTGTGAACTATGCTGAAGTGCAAAAACAAACCAATAAAGTCAATAATATTGCAGATAAGAAAGTTAAACCAATACAGCGAAAGCCAATATAAATAAACCATCCCTTTTACCCGGTCAAGAAATTAAAGCAAATTTCACAGGCTTAGTGATGCTTTACACAGACAATCAGAGATTCGAATTTAAAGACAGCAACAGTGGTTACTTTCCAGGTCGCGATCAATTAAAAAAAGTGTTAACAAAGTAAATAATAGCCACGGAGTAATGTCAATCACAATTTCAGGGTCTGTTTTTCAGGAATCAGTTATAACATCATCTAAAACTAAAAGTGCTCTTTATAATGGATTGATGAAACTTCCACAAATTTTATAGCGCTTGGTTTAAGTAAAGGAGCTCAAATAAATGTTGATTATTAAGCAACCAAGGCACAAGAGTCAGAGTCCAAAAATGGTGTTTTTGTTAATTTGAAATTTAATTAAAATATGAGATACGTAATGATTGGCTTTCTAATGGCTGCTTTTCAAATCTCTAGCCACGCACAGAGTAGGATTGAGCATGGTTTTTTGATTCACAAATTTGAAAATATCAACAGCGAATGTTTTAAGGTTGATGAGGATGGATTAATTCTCGTTGAAAGTGGTCGGCTTTTTCGACAGTTTGTAAATATAGTTTTTTGATTTGAAATTTGTTTTGAACTGAAACGGAATCGAGCTCTGCTGAGGAGCAACTCGCCAGGGTTAAGTTCACC
>NZ_JAIXYH010000086.1 GCF_027490375.1 Flavobacterium sp. | reverse complement strand
GGTGAACTTAACCCTGGCGAGTTGCTCCTCAGCAGAGCTCGATTCCGTTTCAGTTCAAAACAAATTTCAAATCAAAAAACTATATTTACAAACTGTCGAAAAAGCCGACCACTTTCAACATTTATCGAATATTTTGTTGTTTCGACAAAGGACATTTAGTGGTTTTGTTTAACGGATTTCAGAAAAAAACTCAAAAGACACCTAAAAGGGAAATTGACTTGGCTTTGAAATTAAAAGAGCAATATTTTAATTCAAAAATGAAAAAGGAATGAGCAAAGAAAACATCAAAAATGCTAAAAACTTTGACGAGTTATTAGACATTAAATACGGAAAAATAGGTTCAGAGAAACGGGATAACTTCGAAAAGAAGGCCCAGTATTTTGTAATTAGCGAAATGCTGAAAGAAGCACGAAAAGAAGCAAATATGACCCAGGAACAACTTGCCGAAAAGGTAGGAACCAAAAAGAGTTATATTTCTAGATTAGAAAATGGAAAGTGCGACATTCAACTTTCCACACTATACAGAATTTTTGAATTTGGACTTGGAAAACGAGTAAACTTATTGATCGGCTAATAATGCCTACTACCTAAAGGAGTAACTGTTGCATAAACTCCTTTCTCTACCAAGTTTCTCACAAAAACCAAAGATTCAATTTCAAAAAAGTCCGTTAAAGCCAAACCGTTTGCTCCGCGGTTCACGTAGCTGTCTTTTTCTCTGGGCTGCCGCTGCACTCGGGGCTAGGAAATACGTTACTAACGTTTAGTGGAAAAAACGTATATTCGTAAGAGACAAAAAGCGAAACGAGTGTCTAATGTAACAATTGAAGATGCTCGTAATTTTTTATATAATCTATTGTTAATAAACAATTTACGGTTTTTTTTTGAGGATTAAGAAAGAGAGTGGGACTTTGCAAATTGTTGAGTTAGCAGCTACCCTATGACAACCGTCAAATCGATAAACTAATTATGTTTGATAGTATATTTCAAATAATTGAAAAGAGCATAAAACTCTCTAATAAAGACAAGGAATTGTGTGAACAATTTTTTGAACCAGTTATCTTTCCTAAAAACAGAGTTATAGAACAAGAAGGTAAAATACCTAGATATCTCTATTTTATTAACAACGGTTTCCTTCGGTTATTTTATTACAATGAAATTGGTGAAGAAGTCACGACACATTTAAATTGTCCACCAGGGTTTATAACATCATATCACAGTTTTAACAATCAAGAGAAATCAATTAACAATTTAGAATGTATTACTGAGTGCGAATTGTTGCGAATTTCTAAAGGTAATTTGGATTTGCTTTTGCAACAAAGTGAAGCCTTTAAGGATTTTAGTATTTGGGTTTTTCAACAATCTCTTGCATACAATGAAAACCGTTCAATAGAGTTAGCCACACTCACAGCAGAGGAACGTTATTTGAAATTAATAAAAAACTATCCCGAAATACTACATAATGTTCCATTACAATACATAGCCTCATTTTTGGGAATGAACCCAAAAAGTTTGAGTAGAATACGTAACCAAACAATTAGGTAACATTTGCGAAGTGTTTTGAGAAGGTCAATGTCAAACTTTGTACCGTGATTTAAAAAATAAAGAAATGGAACAAAAAAATTTGGCATTAGTTACTGGTGCAAATGGTCATCTTGGTAATAACTTAGTAAGGTTGCTTATTGAAAAGGGCATTCCAGTAAGGGCTTCTGTTCGTAACATCAAAAATAAAGAGCCTTTTGCAGGCTTGAATTGTGAAGTGGTGCAGGCGGACATAACAAATAAATACTCGTTAATCAATGCTTTGCAAGGAGTTGATACCTTTTATGCTGTTGGAGCAGTTTTCAAACTTTGGGCAAAAGACCCGAAGAGAGAAATCTACGATACAAATATTTTGGGGACAAAGCATGCTATTGAAGCAGCAGCAGCAGCAGGCGTAAAACGAATTGTTTATGTAAGTTCTATTGCAGCCTTAGATTATTCGAAACTTCCTGCAAAAGAAAGCAATGGAAGCAACCCTGACAGAAGAAATTGGTATTATAACTCAAAAAATGATGGAGAAAAATTGGCTTTTGAATTGGCCAAAAAGCATAACATTGAATTAGTTGCGGTGCTGCCTTCTGCAATGATTGGAAGTGTGGCATTTCCCCCTTTAAGTACTTCCTACAATATTTTGAAACTTATTTTGGATAAGCAAGTACCTGTTGAAACAAAAATTACCCTAAACTGGATAGATGTTACTGATGTTGCAAAAGGTTGTTATTTAGCGGCCACAAAGGGAAGGAACGGAGAAAGATACATTTTGGCAAATGAAAAATGTCTCTCATTAAAAGAAACGACTAAAATTGCACAGGAACTTTTCCCCGAATTGAAAATTAAATTACCTAGTCCAGTTCCTAAAACAATATTATTTGCAGTTGCTTGGTTTATGGAATTGGGTAGTAGAATTACAGGAGAAGCACCATTACTTTCTACCAAAGACATTGCCATGTTTTCAGGCTTGCAACAAGACTTTGACATTTCAAAAGCAAAAACAGAATTAGGATTTAATCCCAAAAACACGAAACAAGCAGTAATTGACGCATTGACATATTTACAAAACAATAGGATGCGTTTGTAGAGGAGAAGGGCAGCTGGTGTCAGGCGTAACCGTTGCACAACACCAGCTAGGAACCTCCTTTCCGCTATCCCTAAACACTTTGAAGAACCGTACCCAAATTACTCAAAATTCAATGACGTTTTAAAAACACTTGATTTTTCCGCACAAATCTGCCTTTAATCAGCCATTTACATGTTTTCTGATAGCAATTTTAAATCGAAATATCTTTTAAATATTACCCGTGGTGATAGGGTTCGTTGCGCAAAATAGTAAAGCCACGATACAGTTGTTCAACCACAAATAAGCGAATCATCTGATGGGAAAACGTCATCGCAGAGAGCGAAATTTTTGCATTTGAGCGCTCATAAACTGCTTCTGAAAAGCCGTACGGACCGCCAATAACGAAAATCAGATTCTTAACGCCCGAGTTCATGCGCTGTTGCAAGTAATCGGCAAACGCCTCGCTGCTAAACGATTTGCCTCGCTCGTCGAGTAAAACCAGAAAATCGGTGTTGGCCACCTTAGCTAAAAGGAGCTGTCCTTCCTTTTCTTTTTGCTGCGCTTCCGATAAATTCTTTACGTTTTTAATATCTGCTAGAAAATCGATCTCAAACTTTATGTAATGTTTAAGTCGATTTACAAACCTGTCGGTCAGCGCTTCCAGTTGCTTATCGTCGGTTTTTCCAACGGCCATTAATTTTAGCGTCATAAAACTTGAGCTTATTGCTTACTTTCGTTGCAAAAGTAACCGATGATTCGCATAACCGACGATTTAGGAACAGAAATTAGCTTAGCTCAAGTACCTCAGAGCGTTATTTCGCTCGTTCCTTCGATCACAAAGACGATCTGCGATTTAGGTGGTGAAGATCAGCTGGTAGGTGTCACGAAATTTTGCGTGCATCCGGCGCATATTCGGCATAAAGCACAGAAAATCGGCGGAACCAAAAATGTAAAAATCAGTAAAATTGCGGCATTGAATCCGGATTTGATTATTGCCAATAAGGAAGAAAATACGCGTGACGACGTGCTGGAGCTCCAAAAAATCGCACCGGTTTTTGTGACTGACATAAAAAATATAGCCGATAGTTTTCGAATGATTGAACAGTTTGGCATTTTGCTCGGAAAGCGCGTGGAAGCCACAAAATGGCTGGGTGAAATTAAGCAGCGGCTCGAACTTTTTAAGCAACGCGATTTCACTGAAAAACCTAAAGTTTTGTATTTAATTTGGAAAACTCCTTGGATGAGTGTGGGCGGCGATACGTACATACATGAAATGTTAGACCTTGCTGGATTTACCAATGTTTGTGCGCAGTTAACACGTTATCCGGAAATATTGATGCCTATGGTACGTCAAGATTATGATCCCGATTTTGTTTTTTTGTCGTCGGAGCCGTATCCGTTTTCTGATGCCGATGCGTTTGAAGTAGGTCGGTTTACACATCACGCCAAAACCGTTTTTGTTGACGGCGAAGCTTTTTCGTGGTTCGGAACGGGTTTGCACACGGCATTGGCGTATTTTGAATTGTTACAAGAGAAAATCAACGGCTAATGTTGGCGTACACTACTTACGGGTCGGATACCAGCGCTCCCTGGATTACATTCATTCACGGCGCTGGCGGAAGCTCGGCAATTTGGTACAAACAGCTGCGTTATTTTGCGCCGAAGTATCGGATTTTATTGATCGATTTACGCGGACACGGCGCGTCGGCCAAACAAGCCGTTTCCGAGAAACCCTACACTTTTGTAGATATTACTGTTGAAATTATCGAAGTGTTAGATCATCTGAAGATTCAGAAATCACATTTTGTAGGAATTTCATTGGGGTCGATTCTTATTTTCAAATTGGCGCAACTGCGTCCAAATTTATGCGATAAATTGGTGCCTGGCGGCGCTATTTTACAACTTAACTTTCGTGCACAAGTTCTGATGAATTTGGGAAAAGTTTTGAAGAATGCTGTTCCGTATTTATGGCTGTATATTTTTTTCGCGTGGATTATCATGCCGAAGAAGAATCATGCTCCTTCCCGGCGTTTGTTCATCCGAGAAGCCAAACGTTTACGCGAAGGCGAGTTTATTCGCTGGTACAAACTTACTTTGAATGTGAATGCCGAATTGCGTCTTTTGCGCGAAACACAGCTGCAAGCGCAGGCACTTTTCATCAGCGGCAGCGAAGATTTTATGTTTTTACCCAGCGTTCGAGCCACGGTTCAGCAACAAAAGAGCGCTAAACTGGCTGTAATTCCCAAGTGCGGACATGTGGTGAATGTCGAACAATCCGACATTTTTAACCAACTTGTCGAGTCGTTTCTAAAAGAAGAATAGAAGAAATTACTGTCTTAAGTATTGAAAATGAGGTGTTTTTGTTTGTCGTTTTCACTTGAGTATGCACAAAAAAAAGAGGTGATACGAATACCACCTCTCCTTTGCTAACTAACCAAACCAATGTATGTATTTCTACAGTACAAAGATGCTTAGTAATTCACATTCAATGTGTTAATGCTGTGTTATTAATTTGTTATTGCTGTCACAAAACTTTAGCCTGATTTTCCGTTAAATTAATCTTGCATAGCAAACACTTGTTTAAGTAATGGCGTTGTTCGTGCTTGCAGGTTGCTTCGAATTTCTTGTTCTTCTACGGCAATCATTTTAAAAACGCCTTCTAGTGCTTTGTTTGTCACGTAATCGGTAAGGTCTGGGTTTACTTTGCTGACAAGCGGAACCGCATTGTATTTTGAGATAATTTCTTTCCACACTTTATCAGCTCCAACTTTACTGAGCGATTGCTTTACCACTGGATTGAATTTTCCGTACAGCGGTGTTGTGGTTGTTTGTTGCAAGTATTGTGTTGCCGCGGTTTTGCTACCTAAAAGTATGTTTTTGGCATCATTGAAGCTAAGTTTTTGAACTGCGTCAACAAAAACGGGCGTCGCTTCTTTTACAGCCGATTCAGCAGCGCGATTCAGTACACGCAACCCGTCGTCGGCTAATGAATTTAAGCCGATTTTACGTAGCGTGGCATCTACTTTTTTAAGCTCGTCGGGCAACATAATTTTTACGGCCTGGTTTTTAAAAAAGCCATCGGTTGCCGTAAGCTTTTGAACTTGTTTATCAATGCCAAATTGCAGTGCTTGTCGCAGTCCGGCCGCAATATCAGGGTTGGCCATTCCACCGTATTCCGATGCGATTTTTTGCATTTCGGCGCAGGAACTTAGAACAAGAACGAGTAAAATTAGACTTAGTTTTTTCATAGATTCAATTTTGCAGCAATTTACATTGTTTGTTTGAGCTCGAACTACTTTGATGGCGCTCTAAAAGGTAAATGAGTTCGCGCTTTTACAGCTGTAAATTTTACGATCATATCAAAACAATGCTAATTGAAAAGCAATATTACAACGAAAAAACGGCGCCGACGTTAATCGAACTAAAACTGTTGAATAAATCTATTTCGCTAGTTTTGAAGACTTTTGTAATTGCAAGTTGTTCTTGGTAATCGATTAAAACGGAAATGTTGTCACTTACGGCGAATTTGTACCCAATTCCTAAGCTAATACCTGCTTGAACCTTTCTAACGGGTTCCGAATCCAATAATTCCTGTCCATTAAAAGTCGATTCGGTATTAACTAAATATCCAAAATTTGGTCCAAAGTTTAGGTTCCAGCCACGGTTTCCGCCAAAATGCCAGTTCATATTTAATGGAATAGTCAAAAAGCTATGTTTATCTTTAAAGGCATCAACCGTTGCACCCATGGTTTGGTAAAAAATACCACTTCTTAAACTCCAGCGATCGTCAAAATAGTAATCGGCATGGGCACCTACATTAATGCTATTTATGTTGCCGAAGGGGTCGCCATCATTACCGTAATAGTTAGCCCATGAGTACCCGAGGACGGGAACTACCTCAAAAGTACCTGCTTCTCTAATTTGTCCGTGGATAAAATTCAAAGACAGTAACGCGAAAAATGTCCAAGTAAATCTAGTCATTGCTTTTTTTCGCAAAGCTATGAATATTTTGATTTATGGAGTTAATCTATCTTTGAGAACTCTTTGGCGTTTACGCAAACGATTTCTTTGCAAAAAGTGGTAAATTGCGCCACCAAAAAAAGGGCTCTTCAAGCATGGAACAACAAGTACCGTATCAACCAAAACACAAAGTAAGAATTGTAACCGCTGCATCGCTGTTTGACGGACACGATGCTGCCATAAACATCATGCGCCGTATCATTCAGGCAACGGGTGTTGAGGTAATTCACCTTGGTCACGACCGTTCGGTGGAAGAAGTAGTGAACACCGCCATTCAAGAGGATGCTAACGCAATCGCAATGACCTCGTATCAAGGCGGTCATAATGAGTATTTTAAATACATGTACGACTTGCTTCAAGAGAAAGGTGCGGGTCATATCAAAATATTTGGTGGTGGTGGTGGTGTTATTCTGCCGTCGGAAATTGCCGAACTCCACGACTACGGTATTACGCGAATTTACTCGCCAGACGACGGTCGCGCTATGGGACTTCAAGGTATGATTAACGATTTGGTGCAACGTTCCGACTTTCCTATCGGCGATAAACTCAATGGTGAATTGAAAGATTTACCAGCTAAAAAAACAACTGCTGTTGCCCGTCTGATCTCAGCAGCGGAGAATTTTCCAGAAACAGCTGCAACAGCCTTGTCAGAAATTCGCGAACAAAATAAAACATCGAAAGTTCCCGTCTTGGGAATCACCGGAACGGGCGGAGCCGGAAAGTCGTCTTTGGTCGATGAACTGGTACGCCGTTTTCTGGTCGATTTTAAAGATAAAGCGCTGGGAATCATTTCGGTTGATCCAAGTAAAAGAAAAACCGGCGGTGCGCTGCTCGGCGATCGTATTCGAATGAATGCCATCAATTCGCCGCGCGTTTACATGCGTTCTCTTGCCACACGTCAATCGAATCTAGCGTTATCCAAGTACGTAGCCGAAGCCATCGAAGTATTAAAAGCGGCAAACTACGATTTGATTATCCTCGAAACCAGCGGCATCGGCCAATCGGATACCGAAATTATGGATCATTCCGATGTGTCGCTATATGTTATGACACCTGAATTTGGTGCTGCGACACAGCTCGAGAAAATCGATATGCTCGATTTCGCAGACTTGGTTGCGCTCAATAAATTCGATAAACGCGGAGCACTCGATGCCTTGCGCGATGTGAAAAAGCAGTACCAACGCAATCACAATTTATGGGATAAAAATCCGGACGACATGCCTGTTTTTGGCACGATTGCCTCGCAATTTAACGACCCAGGAATGAACGCCTTGTACAAAGCGATTATGGATAAGCTGCATGAAAAAACTGCCGCTTCGCTGGAATCAAGCTTTGAGATTACGAGAGAAATGAGCGAGAAAATTTACGTTATTCCGCCACACAGAACACGTTATTTAAGTGAAATTGCCGAGAATAACCGCAAATACGACGAGCGTAGCTTACTACAATCGGAGTTGGCGCAAAAACTATACGGCATCTTCAAAACCATAGAAACCGTTGCGCACAAGCAACCTAAACTAGAGAAAAACGGTCTGGAAGTTATAACGTCCAGTTCCGAAAATGCCGAATTATTAGATTTATTGTACAAAGAATTCGATCGAGTGAAAATGCTTTTGGAAGGTAAAAACTGGGAGCTCATTCGCGATTGGGAACACGTACAGGCGCAGTACAAAAATCCGGTGTATTCGTTTAAGGTGCGCGACAAACAAATAAACATTGCTACGCATACTGAGTCGTTAAGCCATACGCAAATACCTAAAGTGGCTTTGCCGAAGTACGAAGCTTGGGGCGATGTGTTGCGTTGGCAATTGCAAGAAAACGTTCCTGGAAAGTTTCCGTTTACCTCGGGTTTATATCCGTTTAAGCGCGAAGGCGAAGATCCGTCGCGGATGTTTGCTGGCGAAGGCGGTCCTGAACGTACCAACAAGCGTTTTCATTACGTATCTGCAGGTATGCCAGCCAAACGTTTATCAACAGCTTTCGACAGTGTTACTTTATACGGAAACGACCCGGATTTGCGTCCGGATATTTACGGAAAAATTGGCAACGCCGGAGTTTCTATTTGCTGTCTAGACGACGCTAAAAAATTATACAGCGGATTCAATTTGGTGCATCCGTTAACGTCGGTGAGTATGACCATCAATGGTCCGGCTCCGATGTTGTTGGGTTATTTTATGAATGCCGCGATCGATCAGCAATGCGAGTTGTATATCAAAGAACACGGATTAGAAGCTGAGGTTGAAGCAAAAATTGCAGCGATTTACAGAGAATCGGGTTGTGTACGTCCGCGTTACCAAGGAACTCTGCCGGAAGGTAACGATGGTTTAGGTTTGATGCTGCTCGGTGTAACAGGCGATCAGGTATTGCCTGCCAACGTGTACGAAGAAATTAAAGCCAAAACCTTGATGCAAGTTCGCGGAACGGTTCAGGCAGATATTCTGAAAGAAGATCAGGCACAAAACACTTGTATTTTTTCAACGGAGTTCGCGCTCCGATTAATGGGCGATGTGCAGTCGTATTTCATACAGAAATCGGTTCGTAACTTTTATTCGGTTTCGATTTCTGGTTATCATATTGCCGAAGCAGGTGCCAACCCCATCACGCAGTTGGCGTTTACGCTCGCAAATGGTTTCACTTACGTGGAATACTATTTGAGTCGTGGAATGGACATAAACGATTTTGGGCCAAACTTATCGTTCTTTTTCAGCAACGGTATCGATCCGGAATATGCGGTAATTGGACGTGTTGCGCGCCGTTTGTGGGCAAAAGCACTACGCGACAAGTACGGTGCTAACGAACGTTCGCAAATGCTGAAGTATCATATCCAAACCTCGGGTCGTTCGTTACATGCGCAGGAAATTGATTTTAACGACATCCGAACCACTTTACAAGCGCTGTACGCGATTTACGACAATTGTAACTCATTGCATACGAATGCGTATGATGAAGCGATTACAACGCCGACTGAAGAATCGGTTCGTCGAGCTATGGCGATACAATTGATTATCAATAAGGAATTAGGTTTAGCGAAAAATGAGAATCCGATTCAAGGTTCGTTTATTATCGAAGAATTAACGGATTTAGTCGAAGAAGCTGTTTTGCAAGAATTCGACCGTATTACCGAGCGTGGCGGAGTTTTAGGTGCTATGGAAACCATGTATCAACGCGGAAAAATACAGGAAGAAAGTTTGTATTACGAGACCTTGAAGCACACAGGAGAATTCCCGATTATTGGCGTGAATACGTTTTTGAGTTCGAAAGGTTCGCCTACGGTTATTCCAGCGGAAGTAATACGAGCTACCGAAGAAGAAAAAGCGTACCAGATTCACATGTTAGGAGAACTGCACAAGCGTTATCAGGTTCAGGTTTCAGAAGTCTTAGAACGTGTACAACAAGCAGCAATTAACAACCGAAATATTTTTGAGGAATTGATGGAAGCTACGAAGTATTGCTCGTTGGGACAAATTACTTCGGCACTTTTTGAAGTAGGCGGACAGTACCGAAGAAATATGTAAATCTTCGCAAAAGGGATAGCGCGTGATAGCCCGCAGCTTGGCGTCCCAACGGGCGGCGAGTACGGATTGTAAGCTGCGCTCGATTACAAATCTGTGTCAGATCGCCATGTGTGCTTTTTTTGTATTGGTCGGATTTGGAGTCGTATTTTTTTAGCACAATCTCCGCAAAAGGGATAGCGCGTGATAGCCCGCAGCTTGGCGTCCCAACGGGCGACAAGCGAGGACTATTAGCAATAGCCCGACCCGCCACAGACTTTTTGTTTAAACGTGAGTTCGATATAAAAATTAAAGTTAGAAATCATTTAAATAGTTGATTACAAGGCGTATTTTCTTTGGGATACCGAGGTATCTCAAAAAAATACAACGCGGTAAGCGACTGTTTAAATGGTTAGCTTTAAAAAATGCTGTGGCAAATTTTTCGTAGTCTATCTAAAAACCACATTTTAAGCGTTCTAAAGTAGATTTTTATGTCGAACGCACGTTTTTAAGCACTTTGTGGCGGGATTTGCCCAAAAAAGAAGAAAAATACTAGTCGAATTACAACATCTTGAAGTATTTTTGCGCCGTGAAAAAGTGTGCGTGTATTCTCGGTATTTTGTTCCTGCTCAAGCCGGTTTTTCCACTTTTTACGTATATTTTAAATTACCAGTATATCGTCGAAAATCTATGTGTCAACCGAGAGAAACCGCAGTTGTCTTGTAATGGTAAATGTCATCTTGCCAAAGAAATCGCTAAAGAAGTTGACAGCGAGCAGTCAAGCAACGATTCTTCAAAAAAAGAAAGTAAAGGATTTTTCGAAACCTTGTATTATTTGCCAGCAATTACCTCGGCCGAATACAACACTTTTTGTAACAAATTACCCCAAAAGATTTACTTAAATTTCGAACTAAAGCCACTTCCGGGTTACTATAATATTATTCAGCCTCCTCCCAACGTTTAAGATTTCATTTCGGTTTATTTGAAGTTGAACTTTATTCTGTAAGGTTCAGCCCGCTGTTGTATGCGCGTTGCTACAACTAAACTTTTTTTTAAAAATCATAAAATATTTAAAATGAAATCTTTACATAAATTTCGCGTAGCCACGGGCTTCGCAATACTAGCATTATTATTATCATGTTCTTCTGATGATGAGGCGATTACTGGCCAAGGCAAACTAAATTTAGAATTCGATCAGGTCTTTGGTGGTGCGGATTTAATTCTGCGCACGCAGGCAAATGCATTATCGAATGGGGAAATTTTAAAAGTAGACGAACTAAAGTACATTGTAAGTAATATCCGTCTTACAAAATCGGATGGAACGGTTTTTACTTATCCAAAATCTGCTTCTTATTTTATTGTTGACGAAAGTGATGTACAAACGCAGCTACTGACTCTTGACGGTGTTCCTGCAGGCGATTACGTTTCGGTAACTTTTGGTATTGGAGTTGATCAAGAGCAGTTTAACCTTGGAGCTGCGGGTCAGGGCAATTTTTTAGCACTTGCCGAAGCGGAAAGCATGATGTGGAGCTGGTCGGCGGGCTATAAGTTTGTTTTGTTTGAAGGTACTTTTACCACGCCAACGCAAACTGATGCGCAGACCTTTATGGTTCATACCGGTCGAACTGGTATTGCTTATAATTATACTGAAGTTACGTTAGCATTGCCCCAAGCGGCTACTGTTCGTAAATCTGTGACTCCACAAATTCACATTTTTGCCGACGCTAAAGATATCTTAGATGGCCAAAACAAAGTTAGTTTGGAAGCAAACAGTATGATGGGAATGGGCGCTATGATTATGGGAGGCGCGATTCTAGGTGATATTACTTCTAATGTTTCGCAAGCTTTTGAAGTAGATCATGTTCACAACGACTAATCCCAAATTATCTCGCCGTTTGTTTGCGCAAGCGGCGAGATTTTTTCTGTTACTTGTTGCCGTAACGAGCAGCAGTTGTAATGCAGACGAGGAACAATATTCCGATATTGATCTAAGCTTCAGGAAGCCTGAAAATTTTCCGAATCCTAGGTACAATTATGAGGCAAATAAAGTAACACGTGCCGGATTTGAGTTAGGCAAGAAATTGTTTTACGACGGTCGTTTATCTTCGGATGGTGTTGTTTCTTGCGGATTTTGCCATGAACAAGCATTTGCTTTTACTCATCACGGACATAGTGTTAGCCATGGTGTTAACGAGCAATTAGGAACGCGGAACAGCATGCCCATTCAAAACTTGGGATTTTATGATAGTTTTATGTGGGACGGTGCCGTTGATCACCTCGACCTAATAGCAGTTGTTGCTTTAACATCCGAAATTGAGATGAACGGCAATTTTCAGCAAATGTTGTCACTTTTTGGAACCGATCCGGAGTACAAACGTTTATTTGAACAGGCGTTTCCTAACGAGCAGATTTCAACTGAAAACATGCTCTTGGCATTGGGCCAGTTTATGTCGCTTATGGTTTCTTCAAACAGCAAATTCGATAAGTGGCAACGTGCCGAAGACGGTGTTACACTAACTGCAGAGGAGGAATCCGGTTACGAAGTATTTCAGCAGAAATGTGCCTCGTGTCATGCCGGGAACTTGTTTACCGACCAATCGTTTCGCAACAACGGACTAGCGATTAATCCGTTTGTGAACGATTTAGGAAAGTATCGAACAACCCAAATAGAAACCGATAAGTACAAGTTTAAGGTTCCGAGCTTGCGAAATGTGTTGAAAAGCGCCCCGTATATGCACGATGGCAGGTTTCGAACACTTGACGCTGTGCTTGATCATTACACTTCCGGAATTCAACAAACGCAGAATATCGATCCAAGTTTAATCAACGGAATACAACTTTCAGAAACAGAGAAAGTACAAATAAAAGCTTTCTTAAACACTTTAACGGATGAAGAATTTCTTAATGACAGCAGGTTTGCGCCGTTTTAAACGAGCTGGTTACTTGCTATTTTTGTTCTGTAGCGCCTGGGGTTTTGCACTAGGCCCGATCGACAGTGTTAGTACGTTTTCAGAGTCAATTCGTTTTAATCGCTTGCTGTGCGACGCCTGTGGTTGTTCGGCAAGTGGCGGCAGTATGGGTTTTTCTACTGTGGGAGAAAACTCGTTTTTAGGCGTTCGCAGCATGTATCAGCGGTATGAAAGTAACGATCGATTGTACACCAATTCGCCCTGGCGATTAGAGCAGTTTAGAACGTACCAGATTTGGACGCGTTTTCGCGTGACTTCTAAACTAGAACTAACTGCACAAATTCCGTGGCAGCACCACAACCGAGAAACCGCCGCAGGAGTACAAACCCGCACAGGTTTGGGAGATGTAAGCTTTAATGCTTTATATAAACTTTTTTCTTCGGAGAACGAAGCCAAAACTAAATCGCATCGTTTTCACGGCGGCTTGGGAATCAAGTTGCCTACAGGCGAATTTGATCAAGCGAACAGCAACACGGTTAATCCGGCTTTTCAGTTGGGAACGGGTAGTTTTGATTTCACTATTCTCGGAGAATATGTATTCGAGTATCAAAAGAACGGTATCAATGTAATGACCTCGTATTTAATTAAAACGGAAAACGAACGCCGATATCGATTTGGAAATCAAACCAATTTGGCGGCTATAGCTTATCGCAAAATAACTATTTCGCATTGGCAAATGTTACCGCAAGTGGGCGTGGCTGCTGAATTTTTTGAGTCGAATTACAGTCGCCGTTCGCGTGTAGATGATACCTCCGGCCGGGTTGTTTTTGCGCGAGCCGGATTCGACGTTTCCCGAAAATGGATTAATGCAGGCTTTTCGGCCATGTTACCTGTCGCGCAGGACTTAAATAATGGGAAGGTGCGGGCACACGAACGTTTGAGTGTACATTTGAATTTTATTCTTTAAACCTAAGTTCTATTCTAAAATTGAAGTCAGAGAGCATTGAAATGACTGATTATGAATCGGATTGTTGTATCTCAAAAAATCTAGCGTTGCAAGCAGTCGTTTGTAGGATTAGCAGGTTTAAAAAAATCTGATTGTTAACTTTATTACAAGTAATGGTCTGACGATGATTTTTAATTAATCTCAGGTTTTAAGGAAAGTCTTTGGTAATCAGAAACAAGAATTCGCAGTTGCTTTTTCCCGATGTAAAAGTGACTGCGAAGTTTTGTTACATCAGTATTTCTTCTCATTTTTGTGATGCTGTAAAAGCAATCCACAGAAAGGGCGATTAGCTCAGCTGGTTCAGAGCACTACCTCGACAAGGTAGGGGTCACTGGTTCGAACCCAGTATCGCCCACTTTTTTCAATCGCTAAAGCTTCCTTAACGGGAGCTTTTTTCGTTTTTACTGCTGCAAATCTCTAAAACTTATCGATAGGGAAGTAGCCTAAAATAAGTTCATCTGCTGGCGAATCGGTGGGTGTGATGTCGATCGTAAAATCTGGATACAGCGCTTTTAGATGTTCGTTAACCTGGAAAACTTCGTCGATGTCGAGTGCATATTTGTCGTCTACATGAGCAGGTGCACCTTTTGCATTGTAATCCGTAAAGAAGAGGTCTTTTTTAACCAGTGCCGTTGCCTCCGCTAACGATTTTGCTACAACTATTTTCAAATCGTGAAATTCGGTAAAGACACCGGGTTTGTATCCTCCTAAATTAAAAACAAATAATTTTAAATCGGTTGTGGCTGGTTGAGTACTTACTTTAATGGAAAATCCAGAAACAACACCCATTTTAAGATAGCCATCTACATGGAGTGATTTTCCCGCTTCTGGCCAATGATTTTTTATCGCGTTTTTTAAATCTTGCGGTTTTTCTGCGATTCCAAAAAATAGATCGTGTTGTTCAATAAGCCGACCTTTCGGTGTTCCGCCAAGCAAAAAGAGGTATATATTGGGGTATTTCATAGTAAAACTTTGAAAAAGTACGCCAAAGTATAATAAATGGTTTGATTTTTGGTTAGGTATTTTTAAATCAAAAAACGAAAATTATGAAAAAATTACTTTTTACCCTGAGTGTACTCACCGCGGCACTGTTTTCTAGCTGTGAGGGCGATCCAGGTCCACAAGGACCTCCAGGAACAAATATTGAAAGCGAAGTTTTCGAAGTAACGGGAACTTTTACACCAGCAAACGAATATCGGGTATTTTACGATTTAAATCCAGCGATTTTTGCTTCCGATAATGTGTTGGTATATGAGCTTTCGGGTGTTGAGAATGGTCTAGATGTATGGAAACTCCTACCGCAAGTATACACTTTTTCCGACGGTGGAATCATGCAATTCAATTACGATTTTACCCGAGAAGATTTCAGTATTTTCGTAGACGCTAATTTCAACTTATCCACAATCTCAAATACATGGTTTGATAATCGCGTATTTCGAATCGTAATTATTCCGGGCTTTTTCAGCAGAGGTGTAGCAAGACCTGATCATAATAATTACTACGAAACCATCGCAGGATACGGTATCAACGATCAAAACGTAACCATACTTCCACAGAAACAACGCTAAAAACAACATACATTTTTAAGAATCCGCTTTCGAGCGGATTTTTTTTGCAATAAGAAATTGTAAATTTTTTAGGGGTGTAAATGCGAAAAAATAAAATTCGCTTATATTTGCCACATAAAAATAGGGGGTATCCTCAAAAAAACAATTAAATTTATGTCAACACTACGTTTTCGTGCCTTACAAGAGGCGTCTTCGCGCAAACCGGTAAAATTTGAAGAAACCGACAGAAAATCTGTTTTATTCGGATTAAATGTTTTCAATCAGCGTGCTATGAAGCAGTTTTTAACGCCTGATGCTTACAAAGGTGTACAAGATGCCATTCAGCACGGAACTAAAATTGACCGTAAACTGGCCGATTACATTGCCATGGGCATGAAAGAATGGGCTTTAACTAAAGGTGTAACACACTACACACACTGGTTTCAACCTTTAACGGGCGCGACAGCTGAAAAGCACGATGCGTTTTTCGAAACTTCGTACGATGGTTCAGATCCGTTAGAGAAATTTGGCGGCGGACAATTAGTACAACAAGAACCAGACGCCTCGAGTTTCCCGAACGGAGGTATCCGAAATACATTTGAAGCACGTGGCTATACGGCTTGGGATCCAACTTCTCCTGCATTCATTTTTGGAACTACTTTGTGTATTCCAACGGTGTTTATTTCTTACACCGGCGAAGCACTCGATTATAAAACGCCACTGTTGCGTGCATTAAATGCTGTTGACGAAGCAGCGACCGATGTATGTAAGTACTTCGATAAAAATGTAAAGAAAGTAACTGCCACTTTAGGATGGGAACAAGAGTACTTTTTGGTAGATACCGCTTTAGCTAACTCGCGTCCGGATATATTAATGACGGGTCGCACGTTGCTCGGACATACTTCAGCAAAAGGGCAACAATTAGAAGATCACTACTTTGGATCAATTCCGTCACGAGCATTGAATTTTATGCGCGAATTAGAACAAGAGTGCATGCTTTTGGGAATTCCAGTAAAAACTCGTCATAACGAAGTAGCGCCAAATCAGTTTGAAGTAGCACCGATTTTTGAAGAAACAAACTTAGCTGTTGATCACAACTCTCTTTTGATGGATGTGATGCAAAAAGTAGGTGAGCGTCACGATTTTAAAGTACTTTTCCACGAAAAGCCTTTTAAAGGTGTAAACGGTTCCGGGAAGCACAACAACTGGTCGATGGCAACCGATACCGGCGTAAACTTATTATCGCCCGGAAAAACGCCTATGAGCAACTTACAGTTCTTGTCGTTTTTCATCAATACCATCGTTGCAGTAAACAAATACGAAGAGTTATTGCGTGCGAGTATTGCAACAGCAAGTAACGACCACCGTTTAGGAGCTAACGAAGCACCGCCTGCAATTATTTCCGTATTTATTGGTCAGCAGCTTACCAAGGTTTTGGCCGAGTTGGAAGGCGTTTCGGATGGCAAACTTTCGCCGGAAGAAAAAACCGATTTGAAACTGAACGTTGTTGGAAAAATTCCAGATGTATTGCTCGACAACACCGACCGTAACCGTACGTCGCCGTTTGCCTTCACAGGAAACAAATTCGAATTTAGAGCGGTAGGTTCGTCGGCAAACTGTGCCAATGCCATGACTACGCTTAACGCAATCGTAGCCAAGCAATTGCGCGATTTCAAGAAAGAAGTAGATGCACTAATCGATGGCAAAGGTTTAAAGAAAGACGAAGCTATTTTCAACGTTTTGCGCGAATACATCAAAGGTTCGAAAAACATTTTGTTTGAAGGCGATGGCTACAGCGATGCCTGGGAACAAGAAGCGGCAAAACGCAAGTTGAGCAATCACAAGACTACGCCAAAAGCTCTGAAAGCAAAAGTAAGCAAAGCGGCTTTGGATTTGTTTTCTGAACTGAACATCATGAATCATGTTGAGGTAGAGGCACGTTACGAAATTGAGCTAGAAGAATACACGAAAAAGATTCAAATTGAAGGCCGTGTATTGGGCGATATTGCTCGTAATCACGTGATTCCAACGGCAATTCGTTATCAAAATACACTGATCGAAAACGTAAAAGGTTTGAAAGAAATTTTCGGAGCCGATTACGAAAACATTGCCCGTGAGCAAATTGCGTTGATTAAAGAAATAAGCGGTCACATAGCAGGCATTAACGCCAATGTAGAGCAAATGACCGAAGCACGTAAGCGCGCAAATGCCCTAACTGATGCGCAGGCTATGGCAGAGGCGTACTGCGACGAGGTAAAACCTTATTTTGATGTTATTCGCGAGCACTGCGACAAACTCGAGTTGTTGGTAGACGACGAAAGTTGGACACTCACCAAATACCGAGAGTTGTTGTTTACTCGCTAGTCATACTGGGAACTAATCTTTATAAAGCTGCTTGATTATTCGAGCAGCTTTTTTTTTGCAGCCTTTTCTTTTTTTGGGCGCGCCGGCAAACGAGTCGTCGCTGCGCAAAAGAGGTTCACGCCGTCACGTGTTCCGCTGTATCTTTTTGGCAAACGTTCGGTGGAAATTAAAATCGCCAAAAAGTATGCCGCTGCACCCGTTCGCGCGGAAAAGTTGCGCAAGGGAAAAATAGAAAAAATAGAAAAAAGTGAAAAAAGTGAAAAAAGCGAAAAAGAAATAACGGTAAGAAGTAAAATCTACCTATTGGATATCATTAATCCTTTGTGAACTCTGTGCCTATGTGGTCCACCCGAATAGCAACGAAGAAACGCGGAAAGCTAAAAAAGTGAATTCCCAAAGCTAGCGGAAGGGAAAAATTTTCTCTTTGCGAACTTTGCGTAAATCTTCGCGTTCTTTGCGGTTAAGCATTCAACAAGCTTTGGAGCCGATGGAGCACAATGTTCTACGAATTTTTTCACAATGTACACCATGTTTGCCTTCGACCCGCTCACGTACCAGCTTTTTTAGCGCACAGAAAACACTGAACCTCACAGAATTTTGCGCAATAGGGTACCGGTGAGGAAAACACAGAACGTGTCAATCCACAAAAAATCGTACCAGCCTTCGACAGGCTCAGGCTCCGACGATACGTGGGCTCGGGCGGGCAAAACGATACGTTTAGTGGTGAACGTCGCGTAGTCTAGCTTCTCGCTTCTCGCTTCTATCTTCTAAAAAAGCCTTCGACAAGCTCAGGCACCCACGATACGCGG
>NZ_JAIXYH010000051.1 GCF_027490375.1 Flavobacterium sp. | reverse complement strand
GCACCTACGATACGTGGGTTAAGTAGGATAAAACGATACGTTAAGTGGTGAACGTCACGAAGTCTAAATTCTAACTTCTATCCCGATAGCTATCGGGACTAACTTCTAAAAAAGATCCGCCTTCGACAGGCTCAGGCACCGACGATACGTGGGTTCGGGTGGGAAAACGATACGTTAAGTGGTGAACGTCGCTGAGTCTTAATACTCAAATCTTAATACTCAAATCTCCATTAGCCTTCGACAAGCTGCCTTCGACAGGCTCAGGCTCTCACGATACGTGGGTTTATAAGGATAAAACGGTACGTTAAGTGGTGAACTTCACGATCCCGATAGCTATCGGGACTAGCTTCTCGCTTCCCAAAAAGGATACGTTAAGTGGTGAACTCATCGAAGTCTTAATACTCCCATCTTGATACTAACAAAGCTTTGCGAACTTTGCGAAACCTTTGCGCTCTTTGCGGTTTAAATTTCGATAAGCTACTTTCGATACGTTCAGACTATGCTAGCCTCAAAGTCGGGAGAGTTTGCGGAGCGGGGTAGTGGCTCTATTTCTCTTCGGTTTCATTGTCAAACAGTTCGTGTAGTTTTTGTTGTAAAAGTTTCTTGTCAGGTAATTGCGTTTTATACTCTGAAACCATAGTAGGAGAGAGGCTTCTACTCAAAGCATATTCTACAACTTCATTGTCTTTGTCCTTGCATAGCAAAACTCCAATGCTAGGATTCTCATTTGCCTTTTTAACGTCTCTGTCTAATGCTTCCAAGTAAAAGTTTAGCTGTCCCAAGTGGTCGGGTTTGAATTTGTCAGTTTTAAGTTCAAAAGCTACTAAACATTGTAGTCCACGGTGATAGAAAAGCAGGTCAATGTAAAAGTCGCTGTTACCTAACTTGCAACTTATACTCTTCTCCAATGAACAAAAAGTCCTTCCCGAGTTCAAGAACAAAATTTTTCATTTGTCTTACAAGTCCACGCTGTAAATCGCTTTCACTGTGTCGGTCAGGTAAGTTTAGAAATTCAAATACATAGCTGTCTTTGAATGTGTTAGATAGGTCATTGTTACTTTCTCTCACCGCTGGTGAGAGTTTTGAATTGCCTATCATTGACCGCTCGAAAAAGCTTGCAGATATTTGTCGGTCAAGCTCTCGTTTACTATAGTTTTCTCGTTTTACGAGTTTTAGGTAAAATTCCATTTCTTCAATAGTTTTACACCTTGAAAATATCAGAAGATTGTTTGTCCAGCTAATTTCTCTCACCAGTGGTGAGAGTTTTGGGAAGTCTTTGTAAGTCTCGTAAAACTGCCGCATTCTCCAAATGTTTTTATCGGAGAAGCCTTTTATATCAGGTTCGTGTGTTTGAATGAAACTGGCTAGTTCTGTTACGACAGAGTCACCCCATTCTGATTGTTCAATTTTCTTGCTTATATACCCTCCAATACTCCAATATAGATTTATCAGTTCGGCGTTTACGGCTTTAATAGCATCAGTCCGAGACTGTTTAATTAACTGAATTATATCCGTAAAGCGATTGTCCATTATTTGTTTCTATATGTTACAAATTTAATTTTTTTCAGCCGTGTTTCTCCTTTGGAACCGGTTTTTGCTAGAAACGATAACATTTTTTGACTGGATTAATGTAGCGATTTTCACTACACATGTTCATGCGGAGAGCCAATTTTGATTAACCAAAAATGAGTTTACGGAGAACTGAACCGACACTCTTGCCAAACTGCTGTGCCTGTTGCACAACGTAAAAATACACATAAATCCGCGTAACGGATAGCTATCGGTTTTGCAGTAATTTTTGTATTTTTAGTCATGCAAGGAAAAAAGAATTTTCAGCCACAATTGTTTAACTCGGTTAACTTCATTGATTTTTTTTAAATTGATGTCGAGTTTAACCTATAACCTAAAGAATTACCTCAAATTCATCACCCGCAAACCCTTATCGCAAGCCAAAGTTGTTGGTACGATAAAAGGAAAAGTACAAACAAGTCTAGAAACCACTTTTTATTGCTTACAAAGAGCTTTTCTAACCCCTCGAAAATTTGCCAATTACAACTTGAACTAAAAAATCAACCGCTCTAAAATCGCTTATAAAGAGGTCTTTTGCTGTTCAGATTTATGTTTTTTACTTTTTAAAAGAGGTTGTGCAACAGCTACGCCTGTTATAGCCAGTTTTTATTTATTTACTCCAGTTATCTCAAAAATTATTTCCTTACTGATTCCTTTTGAATGCATTTTATCTGCTATAATTAAATTTCTAGTTTCAAAAGTTCTTTGTTGCAAAAATGTAGCTCGACTCTTAATGTCCCAGCTCTGTCTAAAATTAATTAAGTCGTCTAACTTTTGTTTAAGGATTAAATAAGAGTTGTTTTTCTTTATGATTAAATCTTCTGGGACGTTTGACTCACTAATATTTTCTAATATCTCCAAGAACAAATGGTGGATTTCAAAAGTAGAATCAATTTTCACTACATCAACAAATGACATATCTTGGCTTGAAACAATATTGATATCATCATTATTAGAGTTCAATGCTTCATCCCACTGACCATGAGCAATTTTATTTCTGATATAACTATTGTTCACAATATAATCTTCTGAAATTTGTTTTAGTTCTGATTTCATTTGAGATATGTCTCCAGAATAAATATTCGGGATTTTATCTATGATTTTATCTATTAATGTCTTCCATTTGGTTTCAATATTCCTTCCATAATTTTGGAACCTGTCATTTAGAGCAAGACCGTGTGGTGTGTGTTTAAGCTTAATAAATGACGCTTCAGACCATGTGCAATATGTTAAAAGTAAATATTTAGAAAAAGTTTCTAACTGTTGGATTTTGTCATTTTTGTATTGTGAATTCAATAACTCCTTTTTTTCTAAATATTGAATTTTAAAGTCAGTTATTTGATTGTCTATATTGCTAGTAACAATTGGATCTGTAGAAGTAGTCTTGATAGCTAACAATGGAGAAATAGAGGAGTTATACCAAGTAATCAATAGATTTTCTTGGGTTTTAAAATCATCTATATTCTGGAAATCAACATTCGTTAGTTTCCTAATTATCGGAGTGAGGCTTTTAACTAATCTTATCTTTGATTTCCAAATTTTCCTTTCGTTAATTGTTTGTGCTCTATAAATGAGCAGGGATGTTTTAAAGTCCATAAAAAAGGTCCGTTAATGAAATTTACTAAATCGCATTAACGGACCTGGACTCGAACCAGGGACCTTACAAGGTTGACTTGTACGCTCTTCCTTCTGAGCTACCCCTCCGATACAAATATAGTACTTATAAATCATTTCTCTATTTAATTAAGTGGCTGGTTTTAAAATTGGCTATAACTTGACAATTGGCGGAGTTCCTCCCTTTTCTCCATTTTCAAAAACAAGCTTAATTAATTTAATCACAGCTAATTGCAGCGATAATTTACGCGCATTTTTGATATATAAAATCGGACACTTATTACGCCTTTTGCGTGAGCTGTTAAAATATTCGTTTTTGTTTTGTGCTAAAATATGCACTTCACTATTCCCAAAACTACCTACTTATAGGTATTATTTTACGAATTTTTGGTAACGTTTGCCTTAGCCCGGATGGCAGCGGCAGCCCGTAAGAAAAATACGGTAACGTGAAGCGGTAGGTGTGGGCGACCCAAGAAGCCCAATACCTGCCAACTGAACGAGACGTATTTTTTGCGGACTAAAGCGAACAGCCGGAAGGAGCTGTAAAAAATTTCGAGATTGAAAGATTAAAAGATTAAAAGATTAAAAGATTGAAAGATTGAAAAATTGGCCTTCGACAAGCTGCCTTCGACAAGCTCAGGCACCTACGATACGTGGGTTAAGTAGGATAAAACGATACGTTAAGTGGTGAACGTCACGAAGTCTAAATTCTAACTTCTATCCCGATAGCTATCGGGACTAACTTCTAAAAAAGATCCG
>NZ_JAIXYH010000016.1 GCF_027490375.1 Flavobacterium sp. | reverse complement strand
TCGCAAATACCAAGCAAGTAACCTAATTTACTTTGCTATAATTTATCTCAAAATGAAGTAGTTGTATGGCGGTTTGCGTTTGATTGGCGAGTTTTGTACTATCCAAAGTCTGGGCTGGCGCGAACCATTAATTTCAATATAATCTAACGCAAGAATCACATATCAATTTGTTTATCAGACATTAGTTTCTGGCTCCAGGCTGCCGCTGCAGTCGGGGCTAGGCGTGAGTGCGTTTGGAGACGTGGTTTGGTTGGGAGTGGGATTAAGTTTTTAGCTTGGCACAAAGTTGAGAGACAATTGCGGAAGATGGTGGATGAGAAAAAAAGTTCTCGTAATCCGAAAATGCAGTTATAAAAAACCATCGTATTCCTCCACAAAATTCCATAAGTAGAATGATCCCTGGTACTTTCTAATTGCTAGCAAAGGATAGATTACTCCGCCTAGATCGTCATCTATTGCAGAAAAAAGTCTATTACATATTAACATCGATTCTTTATGCAGCGGGTTGTAAGTAGTCACAAAATAGTTGAAATTCCATTTATTCTCTATAGCTTCAAAATATGTCTTACGATAATCATCTATAACTGTTTGGTTAACAGCTTCCATTAAATCTGTCATACTTATAAATTTCGTCGCTTTTCTTTCAAATAATTTTGCTTTTAAGTCTGAAATCGAATTCGCCTCCTTACGTTCAGTGATTACTTTTTCGATTTTTCCTAAGTCTGTATTGGTAATCTCTTTAAACTCAATAGCTAAGTTGTTTAACTCTCTGTAATCTATTTGATAGTATTCTTTTTTTCGAAAAAACTCCAATAGCCAACCGATGATCTTCATATTATTTTTTTTAAATACTCCACGATACCGCGGATTTGCAATCTGCGTTACCGGAGTTAGCCGACATTGCCCTGTAAATCAATACTCAAAAATAAAAAAACTATAACGTTTAAATGCGCCTTTTTTATTTTCTTTGCTGGTACGGTTTACAAAGCTGCGCTCTCGAAACACGACACATGTTCAAATTCTAAAATTTAAAAATGTGGATTAAGTCTCACTTTACTTTTGTGCTCACAAGAGCCTAATTAATATTCAAAAAGTATCATTAAAATAGCATATTTAGAAAAACAATATTTTAATCTTTAATTCAACAAAGTAACTAAGAAACAATTACAACAATGAAAAAGCTTGGCATCAGTACGGTACTATTTATTTTCACAATTTTTACAGCATTTAGCCAATCGGCAACCACCGAAAAAGAATTCAAAAAAATCAAGTCGAAAATTTTTCCAATTGTAAAAGTTAATGAAGATGGTTCGGCTGAAAATTCAATCAAATTCACCGACGAGAACGCTCCGTTATTTTCAGAAATCGGAGCTGATTTACGTTGCTTTTATGGTATCGATTACGGCAGTAAATTTGTTCTGGTCTCAAAGCAAAACATTCCAGCTACGCTTTCGATAAACGATTTAGATGCGCTTGCAAAAGAAAACTTGTTAGATAAAGCAGCTAAGGAACTGCGCATCACGGAAACAACTTTCGGTGCATTTGGATTAACTTGTAGTGATAACTTGGAGGCCTCGCTTATTTTGCTGCCTGAAATTTGGAGTGTTATCACACAAAAAGTTGGTCAAGATGTTGTATTTGGCATACCTTCCAAGGACATGTTTTTTTTCACAAGTAAAAACGAAACAAAGCAACACCCAAAACTGCAAGATATGATTACCGAAATTTACAATGATGGTGAGCAAATTGTAAGTAAAAAAATGTACCGGTATAAAAACGGAAAGATTGAACTAAACTAAGTGTAATCAAGTTTTTAACAGAATTGCATTTAACAATTTTCGCTCTTGTAGTTTTTGAAGGTCATACTCGTGTAGGGGAAACCTTCCAATTTTTTGCTAGTTTTTTGTACAACGTGCGTAAGAATAGCTTTTTACAAATAGAATTGAAACACAACTGTTGATCCAGTATGCATTTTTTAAATCTCTGGTTTTCATTATTTTGAAATCTCTAAAATGGAAGTTCTACAGCTGTTCGAAAGTACATCGCAAATTAAAGTGTAGTTCTATTTAAGCATCTAGTAAATAAATGATAATGAGGTATTTTCTAGTTTTATTACTAATTCTATTGTCGAGCTGTCGATACAAACATTTTAGCTTTAACGAGGTTTACCATTACAAAGTAGCGCTGTCCGATAAAGCGTTGGATAAAATTCTTGCCAGCGATTCAAAAACTCAAGATGAAGCGATGCTAGAAACGCTTCTAATAGAGGATGAACCGGCGCAAATTAATGCGACAGTCATTCAAAATATTCAGAAGCTTTATTTAGTTAACAAGAAACTGGATAGCTCCCATGTAGCAAAGATGAGCGAGATATACTACGACGGTTACAATTTTACGAAAACGCGTTGTGTTCCAGTTTACAGAGATATTTTAGTTTTTAAGAAAAACGACTCGATTGTGGGTTTATCAAAAATCTGTTTTGAATGCGAGCAGCAATATACGATTGATAGCTACGGACAACAGTTGGAGTTCGATAACAGTAATTTTGAGGAACTGAAGCGAATTCTGAACTAAAGAAAATCAGTGAGCAAATTAAAAGCGAATTATAATTTCGAATTTTCATAATCAACCATTCAGTAGGAATACCGAACTGAATCAAAGAACAAAATTGTTAAGTTGGCAACGCTAGAAATTACAGACAAAAATATATCTAATAAAGAAATGGACTTAGACGATTTGTCTGATGAGTTAAGGGAAAGAATGGAGGATTTAGGATTCCGTAGCTTTAGGTATGAATCAAATTCTAATTGTAGTAAAAAGTATAGATTTTCATTTATTGCATGGGAAGATTGGAATACGGACAATCTAAACCACGTCGAAATAATTTATTCACCATGTGATCCAGAAACTGAAAAAGGATTTCACACTTCTGACGGATTTCATATAGATATTATCGGCGCGGGCGGAGATTGGAAAATACTATCTGATACTGATTTTATATAAAGGCTATTGCAAAAAACAGCTTACCATTATTGCTGAGCTTTTGCTTGCTATTTTTATAATCAATTGACGAAAAGTTTGTCTTTCAAAGAAATTTCGTAGCTTAGTTTTCGTCATTACTTGCAGCAGCAACAGACAACTAGCGGCAAACCGTTAGAAAATGTTTTAGAAAAATGACACCTAACATAAAAAAATATGACAAATTTAATTATTGGAGCTATTATCATCGGTGGAATTATTTACTTATTTGCCAATTCAAAAAAGACAAACAAAATTTCTCAACCTGAAAAAAACTTAGTGGAAGAAATCAAAACGGATATTAATTCTGAAAGTGCTCAAAATGACGGTTTGACGTATTCACAAAGATTAATTAAAACCAAAGAACTTTATCCGTTCGCAAAATGGCGAGGAAATTTTTTCGAGTATGAAATGGAACAATACACCGAAGAAAACTGCAATGAAGCGAAAAGTATATTTGACAATCTAATTTCAAAACTTATATCACTTGGTGAAAACGGAAACAGAACTAAAAAAGAGAAGTGTTTTGAAATTGCAATCAAATCACTTAATAAGTTAAATGAAAAAGACGAAGGTATTATTGAAACAGATGAAAGAGAAGATTTGTGTGAACTTATAGACCAAATAACAATTGCGTCGGGTTTAAATCCAGAAGATTATGCCGACGGTGATGGTATTTCCGACTTATGGAGAGAATGGTAATAAAAAACATCTGCTAACTTCGGTTTGGAAAGATTGCGGCTAAAATGCTTCTATGAAACACTTGTGGGAAGTTCAACAGTAGTAATTCTTTTGAATTTCAGTGCTAAAATCAGCCAGATCGCCATTTCTAAAACCGCTATATGCATGCCGACGTATGATTTTATGATGAAAAAAGTATTTAAAATATCTTATTTATATTTCGCTACAGGATTAATTCTTTGTTTGTATTCATTTGTTAGTCAAAACAAACAAGTTTTAAATATTGAGGACACCTATTATGTGATTTCGGGAACTGATTTCGCAATATTCGTTTCTCTTATTTACTTGGTTTTAGCAGTTTTCTTTCTAGTAATTGACAAATTGATAAGCCTCAAATTAAAAGTTTTTCAATATTTAATGTTTAATATTCCGTTTGTATATTTTATGTTTTCTGACAAGAGTGATTTTATCGATCCTGTTTATTATCTAATGAACCCGATAGCTTACAAATGGAATACTATATACATTCCAAATGGACTAATTTTTTGTTTTTTAATAAGTATCATCTGTTTATTTCTATTGTGTGGCTTTGCCTTTTGGAAGTGGAAAAATACGACTCACCAACAGCCGTAACCGTCGCACAACTCCCTTTCTGATCAGAAACGTTGATTTGTGCAGCAAAAACAACATCAAATTAGCCGTTTTAAGCAGTTGTTGTGTGAAGCTCGTGGTGCTAACTCGATAGCGCGGATTTACTTCGTCTGTTCGGCTAAAGCCTCGAGTGCGATCCGTGCTAAAACAAACCGGCGCAGGCCCGTATTGCCCCATGCTACGAATTTCGCAAATACTTAGCAAGTGACCTAATTTACTTTGCTATAATTTATCTCAAAATGAAGTGGTTGTATGGCTGTTTGCTTTTGATTTGCGAATTTGGTACCATCCTAAGTCCGGCTTGGTCGCAGCGAGGATCTTATTTCTACAACGGTACCAATGTTTTTCTTGTCTTGATATTTCAACTATTTTTAAGCAGCTAATCCCGCCTTTCGCTGTAGTCCTCAAAAAACTAGCTGCCTTCAGTCGCGCTGCGCTGGGCTTCTTCGGTTGCCACCACAGCCGCGCTTCCGTCAAGCTGCTTTTTCTCCGGGCTGCCGCTCCCATCCGGGCTAGGGAATACGTTACTAACGTTTGGTAGAAAAATACCTATAAGTAGGTAGTTTTGGGAGGAGGGAAGTGCGTAAATTAGCAAAAGACAAAAGGCGAAACAAATGTTCAATTTAATAGTTTCAAAATGCGAATAATTTTTTTGATTTAAGCTGCTGGTATTAAATAATTTATACTTGTTTTTGAAAATTGAAAAAGTAGCAGAAACTTCGCCATTTGTTGAGTTATGTGTAAGCTTAAAGACCAACAACACAACAAGAAATGAGTGCAGAAATTTTAAACCATACACCGACATCGGGAGACTATCCAGAAAAACATTTTGGACAGACTTTCATTTCTCGACTTTGGGTAAAGTTTATGGACAACAATTTTCAAGAATGGGTTGGTTGTTTTCCTCGAACTTACCAATCCTTCGACAAAGTATTAACTGACAATGCCAATGATACAGCTTTTATTGTGGCAGGCGGGCAAGGTTATTTAATCGACATTTCGACAAGAGAGTTGTTACACGAAATGGACGACATTCCTGTTCTTGAAAGCGTAATTCACACGACAAATCCTGAATACTTTTTAGTCGGTGCTTGTTATTGCATTTACATTTTTGACAACCGAAAGCTAATCAAACGTTACGACCCAGACTTTACTGTGGACGGAATATATTTCACAGAAGAGAAAGACCAAAAAGCAATCGGACATTTATACTCATACGAATATCAACAAGACTTAAATGTTGGTTTTTCGTTTGACCTTGTGACCAATGAAATGACAATAGACAAGAATGTGAAAATTAGACAACTTGGACCTTTTGAATTTGTAACGGTGACAGAAAAGGAAGTAAAAGAAAACGAAAGCTTTTTTTCTAAAATATTAAGACGACTAACAGATAAATGAGAAGAAAGCCTACACATTAACAGCACCTACCCAAAAGGCGGGGTTTCGTGTTCCAAAGACAGTTTTGTGGTAAATCAAACATTCGTTTTTCAAATCATTTTTTGTGGTAAAAGTCCCGCCCTTAGGGCGGCTGCAAACCGTTAGAAAAAATTTTAAAAAGCATGAGAAACCTTCCAATATACCTTTTGTTTTCAATATTGATTTCATGTCATGAAAAATACGATGAAATTGACAATCAATATTTTAATAAATTATCAATCCTAGACACTTTGATAGATAATAAAAAAGTTCTTGTCCTAAAAGTTGGAGATTCCATTTCAGACAACTATCCGCACTTATTAGTTAAAGACAAAGAATCTGATAGAAAGTATTTATTTAAAGAATACGAGTGCGAATTGGAAAATGATTCAATAATTCGATCTTATTCCCCAGCATTTGTATATGACGAAAATGGCGGATTCAGAAAAAATGGAATTTGGGTCTACACAAAGTTTTTTACAGAAGGAACTTTCCCATTCAAATCAAAAGGAATGAAATTTAGCGTAGATTCAATTCCTCAAAACTGGAATCAAGATTTGCCAAAAAAAGAAGGTATTTATCTTTACAAAAATAATTCTCTGCACATACTCTCAACGGAACAGTCAGAAGAAAAATTTAGAGAAAAAGAAATAGATGGGTTTTATTTCATTCCAAATAAAGGAAGACTTTATGACAAAATCAATATATACAATTTATAATAAAAACTTCTGCTAACAACGATAGCTGCGGCACAACCTCTCTTAAAAAGTAAAAAGCATAAAACCGAACAGAAAAAGACCTCTTTAGAAGCGATTTTAGAGCGGCTTATTTTTTAGTTCAAGTTGTAATTGGCAAATTTTAGAGGGTATAGAGAAGCTCTTTGTAAGCGATAAAAAGTGGTTTTTAGACTTGTTTGTACTTTTCCTTTTATCGTAGCAACAACTTCGGCTTGCGATACAGGTTTGCGGGTGATGAATGTGAGGTATTTCTTTAGATTATAGCTTAAACTCGCCATCAGTTTAAAAAAGGCCGTTTACGTTCACCGAAGTAAACAATTGCGGCTAAAAATTCTTTTTTCCTTAAATAACTACAAACTCGAAGATTACTGCAAAACCGATAGCTATCGGTTAAAAGGATTTAAGTGTATTTTTACGTTGTGTAACAAGCACAGCCGTTTGGCAAAACGCCGGGTTAACTGCTATTTGAACGTTTGGTTTACAAATGAAAATTAGTGTTAAAGGGAAAGTAAGCGCTTCAAAATACATTGTTTTTGAA
This sequence comes from Flavobacterium sp., assembly GCF_027490375.1. Classification (GTDB taxonomy): domain Bacteria; phylum Bacteroidota; class Bacteroidia; order Flavobacteriales; family Flavobacteriaceae; genus Flavobacterium. Next base: position 115,188 of record NZ_JAIXYH010000016.1, on the reverse strand, counting down.
ACGTTACAATAATTTTTAAATTATGGAAGGAAATAGAGATACGGCAGCGAAAATTGACAAAGAAATCAGACGGCACAAGTGGTTTGACTTTCATGTCTTAAGTTTTAACGGACATAAGTTGATTGTCGCAGGTGGTGAAGATTTAACCCATTATCATATATTAGAAATAATTTTTGAGGACCTATTCTTTGTTTCTGGTTTCTTTCAAGGTTGGCATTCTGACACAACTCAAACCGTATTCGCGATTCCTGAAAATGACCATGAAATGAATATCAAATATGAAATAGAACAAGATTACCAACTCTTTGTTTTCAAGACCGAAAATTATAAAAATGATGTGATAATTGCAGCTAGAGCTATTTCGTTCAATACGGATACCGTTTACTATTATGAGCGCATTGACTTAAAACCAAACGAACGAATTGCAGACTTCGTGAAAAAGAAGAACATCCTGTAATAAACGTTTGCCTTTGCTCAACTCCCATCTTAAGATAACTGTTTCAAAAACATAATAATTCGCGCTCGTTTAAGTCCTTTTTAACGAGGTTTAGTTTTGTATAATCTTACCTGAAATACATATCCCCATGCACAATCCCCCGCGCAAAGGATTGCAATGGAAACCAAACGAAACAGGGCGGTATTGAGCCGCAAAAGAATTGTGTGACCTAAGAAACACAATTGTTTACCACAGCGAAAACCGCCCTGTGAGTGGGTTGAAATGGAAAGCCTGACCCCGGCCGGGTTTAGGTGGTGGGGTTGCGCCCAAATTAACAATACAAATTTCTAAACTTTTCCGAGTGCATATAATTGCTCCATCGTTGGTGTGGCGCTTCCTCCCTCGGGTTCGAGCGTAATTCCGAACGCCTCAGCATCGCCCGTAGGCTCAACTTTGAAGATTTTCTCTGCCGACGAGTCGTAGTTTGCAATCGTACCAATAGATGTTGGCGTAAGTTGTGGAACCAGCTTTAACGACCAGATTTGATACACTTTTCCTTCCGGCGGCTCCGGCAACGACGCAATATCTACGTACACTTCCTGCGACGCCTTGTTCCAGTAAATACGTGCCGACGATTCCGGTGCAATAGCCTGTCCCGCCAAATCGATTACCGTGTTTTCCTTGCTTCTCAAGACGTTAACCAGCGCTAAACGACTCTCGTTAACCTGATTTAACGTATCTATTTTCTTAGCGAGTGCCACTTTTTCTTCGTTAACTGTGCTCAGCGCAGCATCTTTGTTCTGATTCTCAAAGAACAAATAACCACAACCCAGCAAGAACAACACCGAAGCAGCATAGCCAATGTAGGTTGCCAATCCGATAACTTTTACCGGTTTAGGCGCTTCGATTTCATTGCCAAAAATAGCTTTGGCAATGCGTTGGTAATTTTCGCCCGACAAGTAAGGCGCCATGGTGTACGACAAACTAACAACCGCTGTTTCAATCGATTTAATTTCGTCGCGAACTATTTGGTGCTCGGCCGCCATGCGCTCTACTTCGGCAACTTCGGCTTCAGTAGCTACTCCGTAAACGTACAGTTCAAGGATTCCCGAGGTGATAAATTCATTTACTTCCATTAGACTTGCAATAAATTTCTAAGGTCTGCTATACAATTTCTGTTTTGGGTTTTAACCGTCCCCAGCGGGATTTCCAATTCTTCAGAAGCTTCTTGTTGCGTGTAACCTTTAAAGAATAACAAATCGATAATTTTGATACACTTGGGTTTCAATTTTTTAATGAATTCTTGAATTCCAATTGAATCGATTTTGAAGTTTGCTTTATTGCTGTCATCAAGTAGATGTACGAAATTATCTGCTGATAGGTTTTTTTGCGCGTTGTTAAATCCTTTTGAACGCAAACGATCGATACTCGCATTGCGTGCAATATTCACAATCCACGTGAAAAAACGCCCCTTCGAAGTATTGTACGAATCAATGTTTTTCCAAATCTTCACAAATACTTCTTGAAGCACATCTTCTGCTTCTTCCTTGTCGCGCATTAAATTGTAAATAACGCCATACAGATTTTTCGCGTACATATCATACAACATCGTGTAGGCTTTTTCATCCTTTTTAAGGAGTAAGGGAATGAGTACTTCTTGTTCCATGCATTTTTTGTTATACCGTAAATATAATTTATTTTTTTTGGACGTGAACGCACGCGAAAGTCGACTTTATAAAAATATTATCATATGTTTAGAATGCAAATAGTACTTTTGAAATAAAACTACACATGAAAAATCTATTTATATGCTGCGCGGCGGCACTCATGTTTTCTTGCAACAATTCGGCACAACAAAAAGTGAGTAATGTGCCTATATCTCCAACAAAAGAAAAAACTACAGCTTCTATGAATTTCTACGATATTAAAGTAAAAGACATTAACGGGAATTCGTTCGATTTCTCCCAACTCAAAGGAAAGAAAGTACTTTTAGTAAACACAGCTTCGGAATGCGGATTTACGCCGCAATACGCCGAGCTTGAAAAATTGTACAAGCAATACGGCGGCGATTCGTTCGTGGTTATTGCGGTTCCGAGCAACGATTTCGGCGGACAAGAGCCGGGTTCTGCCAGCGAAATTAAATCGTTTTGTTCGGTGAAGTATGGTATTGATTTTCCGATTATGGAAAAAATGGTAACGAAAGGTACTGGGCAATCGCCTTTATATCAGTGGCTTACTTCCAAAGAGAAAAACGGCGTTAAGGATTCTACAGTAATGTGGAATTTCCACAAATTCTTTATCGACGAAAAAGGAAATTTAGTAACCGATTTCTCCTCGTCTGTTAGTCCGCTTGATGCGCGAATCGTCGATTTAATCAAGGCGTAAATCCAATTGTAAAATGGCAAGATCGAGGATTTTGCCTTTTTTTTCGGCTATTCTCGGCAAAATTGCGGTTTGTTTAAAACCAAACTTTTCGTGAAAGGCAATGCTTTTTGGGTTTTGTGTGTCGATACAAGCCACCAGTACATGCAGTTGTTGTTTTTTTGCGTAATCGATTAGTGCTTGCAATAGGGAAGAACCTACTTGTTTCCCACGAAAATCGTTCGAAACGTAAACAGAATGCTCTACGGTGTTGCGGTACCCGTATTTTTTGCGGAACGTTCCGTAGCAAGCAAAGCCGGCAACACGATTGTCGATTTCCGCAACCAGAAACGGAAAACCTGCGTCGGTTATCGATGAAATAAGTTCCTGCTGTGCTTCCACGCTACGCGTTTGCTCTTCGTAAATCGAGGTGCTGTTTTCAATTTCGTAGTTAACAATGGCAACTACTTCGGGAACATCGGAAGTACGGACAGGTCTGATCTGCATGTTGAATCGGGAATTCTCGTCAAAATTAGGAACTTTTATTCGCTACGCCGTACCTTTGAAACAGGAATCTACACATGATCGTACCAGAAAATACACTTGCGCAATCCATCATCCAACATTTGTTGCTGTACAACATTACTACTGTGGTCATTTCGCCCGGTTCGCGCAATGCTCCATTAACTATTGGTTTTGCTTCGCATCCACAATTTAGCTGTTACAGCGTTGCCGATGAGCGCAGTGCCGCTTTCTTTGCCATGGGTATGGCTTTGGAGCTACAAAAACCGGTTGCCGTTATTTGCACGTCGGGTTCGGCTGTTTTAAATTTTTATCCCGCTGTGGCAGAAGCGTTTTATAGTCGCATTCCCTTGGTTGTTATTTCAGCCGACAGGCCGCCGCATAAAATTGATATCGGCGACGGCCAAACGATTCGTCAAAAGCACGTGCTTAAAAATCATGTGAGTAAAAGTTTGGATTTACCCGAATTTCCCACGAAAAAATCGGATCGCAAATTGGGAAAAGCCTTACACAAAGCTATTTCCGAGCAATTGCCCATTCACATAAATGCGCCATTCGAAGAGCCGCTATACCGAACCTTGTCCGATTTCGATTATCGCATTTCAAGCACGCGTATCGCTCCTTCTGCAGAAAAGCAGCCACAACTCGACGCATTTTTCAATCTGTGGAATGCTGCCGAACGCAAATTGGTTTTGATTGGCTCCGGATTGCCGGAACAATTCACAACTGCGTTTATCCGTGCTTTGGCGTCCGATCCGAGTGTGCTTGTTTTCACAGAAGCAAACAGCAATGTGCGTCATTCGGAATTCATCAATCAAATCGATTCGTTTATTTCTGAAAGCAATACGTTGTTTACCGAATCGCTGCGCCCAGATGTGTTGTTAAGCTTAGGCGGAATGGTTGTCAGTAAACGCATAAAAACACTACTGCGTTCGTACACAGATTTACCGCATTTTCATGTCGATGCTCATTTGGCATACAATACTTTTGGTTTAGACGTGCAACACCTGAAAATGAGCCTAGCTAGTTTTCAGCAGCAATTTGTGGTTCGCACTCAGCATGTTACTTCCACATACAAACAAAAGCAGTTGCAGCGGTACCGCCGTAAGTTGGAAAAACAATCTGAATTCGAAGCAGTTGCCGCGTTTTCGGATTTTTCTGTTTTCAAATTGATTTGCGAAGCTGTGCCTGCTGACATTGCTTTACATGTTTCGAACAGCGCATCGATACGCTACATGCAGTTGTTTGCACTACCGGAAAAACTGGCGGTTTATTGCAATCGAGGTACGTCGGGTATCGATGGTTCTACTTCTACGGCAGTGGGCTTTTCAGTAGCGAGTGCAAAAGCTACAATTTTAATCACAGGCGACATTAGTTTTTTTTACGACAGTAACGGGTTGTGGAATCAGTACATACCACAAAATTTCAAAATTATTTTGATTAATAATGGAGGAGGAGGCATTTTTAGAATTTTGCCCGGACACCAGGAAAACGAGACGTTTCATACTTTTTTTGAAACGGCACATTGCTATACCGCCGAACATTTGGCAAAAATGTATAATTTCACTTACCAAACGGCTGCATCGTCGGCGCAGTTGTCGGAAGCTTTAAAAGCGTTTTTCGCAGCAAGCGATCGCCGTATTTTGGAAATCTTTACACCAACTAGAACAAACGATTTGATATTAGATCAATATTTTACAGCTTTAAAAATAGACCAATTATGATGGAAATCGGAGTTTTTACCCGTTTGCGAATTCTTCGAAAAACAGCAGTTGGCCTTTTTTTGGGCGACGCCGAAGACAACGAAGTATTATTGCCCAACAAGTACGTTTCGGATCAGATGCAAATCGACGATGAGATTTCGGTTTTCATTTATTTAGATCACGAAGAACGTCCGGTAGCAACAACTTTAAATCCATACATCACGCTCAATGATTATGCGTATTTGAAAGTAAATTACATCAATCAGTTTGGTGCCTTTCTCGATTGGGGATTGGAGAAAGATTTGTTCGCTCCTTTTGCCGAACAAGCTAAAAGAATGGAAGTTGACAAGCGTTACCTGGTGTATTGCTTTAAGGATGAAAAAACCAATAGATTGGTCGCCACCAGTAAAATCAACAAGCTTTTACAAGAGGTTCCTGAAGGTTTGCAATCGGGCGATCAAGTCGATTTAGTGATTAGTCACCGTACCGATTTAGGTGTGAATATGATTGTCAACAAACGCTTTCGCGGATTGGTGTACACCGACGAAGCAGCGAGTTTGCGCGTTCGTCCGGGCGATAAATTAACAGGTTACGTACGTCAAATTCGAGAAGACGGAAAAATAGATTTAGCCTTAAAACCCATTGGATATGCGAAAATATCAACCGAAGCTAGTAAGTTGCTCAGCGAAATTAAAGCAAACAAAGGTTTTTTAGGTTTAACCGATAAAAGTCATCCGGAAGATGTAAAATCGGTTTTAAACATGAGTAAAAAAACGTTCAAGCAGGCTGTGGGTCAATTGTACAAACAGCAACTAATTAGCATTACAGAAGAAGGATTAAAACTCAATCAATAAAAATGAAATCAGAACCTAATTGGATAAAAGTAGGCGACTACACCGATATAACGTACCACAAAAGCAATGGAGTAGCGCGTATTGCTTTTAATCGTCCGGAAGTGCGCAATGCCTTTCGTCCGAAAACTACCGCTGAATTGTACCGGGCGTTTTACGATGCGCAAGAAGATACATCAATTGGCGTGGTTTTGCTTAGCGCAGAAGGACCTTCACCAAAAGACGGCGTATATTCGTTTTGCAGCGGAGGCGATCAGAAGGCCCGCGGACATCAAGGCTACGTTGGCGAAGACGGCATGCACCGACTCAATATCTTGGAAGTTCAACGTTTAATTCGCTTCATGCCCAAAGTAGTAATTGCTGTAGTTCCGGGTTGGGCGGTAGGCGGCGGACACAGTTTACATGTGGTTTGCGATTTGACCTTAGCAAGCAAAGAACACGCTATTTTTAAACAAACCGATGCCGATGTAACGAGTTTCGATGGCGGCTACGGCTCGGCGTATTTAGCGAAAATGGTTGGACAAAAGAAAGCGAGAGAGATTTTCTTCTTAGGTAGAAATTACTCAGCGCAGGAAGCGTACGAAATGGGAATGGTGAATGCGGTTATTCCGCACGACGAGTTGGAAGCAACGGCTTACGAATGGGCGCAAGAAATTCTCGAAAAATCGCCAACATCCATAAAAATGCTCAAGTTCGCAATGAACTTAACCGACGATGGCATGGTGGGTCAACAGGTTTTTGCTGGCGAAGCAACTCGCTTGGCGTACATGACTGAAGAGGCCGTGGAAGGTAGAAATGCATTCCTAGAAAAGCGTAAACCTAATTTCGGAAAAAACAAATGGATTCCATAGACGACTTTTCCAACAAGCAACTGCTTGCCAACGAACTGCCCGATTTTGAAGCGGTAGAATTGCAAGTTTTGCATCCCGATTATTTGAAAGTAATGCTGATCTACGCGGCCATTGCGACATTTATTCCCGCTGCGGCTTTTGTAGCAGCTATCTTTTTAGTAGAAGATGCGCCGCTATTACTACCCATCGGATTACCCATTTTGTTGTTATATATGCTCTTTGTATTCGCGGGAGTCATAATCGGATTTAAACGTCGAGGTTACGCCATTCGCGAACACGATATTGTATATCGATCCGGATTTCTATCGATCAAAACAACGATAATTCCTTTTAATCGCGTGCAGCACATTGCCTTGCACGAAGCCTTGTTTCCGCGCATGTTTAAACTCGCGGGCATTCAATTTTATACAGCTGGAGACGAGTCGAACGATTTAAGCATCGACGGACTTCCTAAAGATATCGCCCTTCGAATCAAAGATCTTTTAGCGAGTAAAATTCAAGGTCAGTAATACATGGCAGACTTCGAAACACCTCAACGACAATCTATTGCGGGCATTTTAGTGCTTTTTGTGTTTTCGCTAACCAATAACATCAGGCATTTTGCCACATTACTTTTGGTGGTATTTTTAAGAATGCGCGAACAACCGCTGTATATTTTGCTCGCTATTCTCGGAGTTGCGGTGGCGTTTTTGGTGTTTGCGGCGCTGAAATATTGGTTTTTTACTTTCGAATTGAATTTGCAAGAGCGCAATTTATTGGTGAAAGACGGAATCATCAATAAAACACGCACGGTAATTCAGTTCGAGAATATTCAACAAGTAAGTTTAAATCAGTCGTTTATTCATAAGTTAACGGCTGTTTATGAAGTAATTATCGATACAGCAGGAAGTGCCGACGCTGAGGTGAAAATCAAAGCTGTTTCTAAAGAAGTTGCCGAAAAACTTAAAGAGACACTTACCAAATACGCAAGCGCGAAGGCTGTGGCTGAAACTTCGACTTCGGAACCCGAACAACAGCTAGCAATCGTAAAAGTTAGTGTCAGTTCTTTAGTGAAAGCATCGCTAACATCGAATTATTTTAAAACTCTAGCGCTGATTATGGCGTTCTTCTTTTCGATTTACGAAACGATAGAGCAAGCAAATATTGAAGCAATAAGCGAGAAGGAGGTCGATGCACTTTCAAAGACTTTCAATTACGGAATGCTACTTGGAGTACTACTTCTAGTTGCATTATTTTTATTACTGGTTATCAATTTTATACGAGTATTTGTTCGCTACTTCGGACTACAGATAAAACAGCAAGAAACAGGATTGGAATTTACCTACGGTTTGCTAAGTACGAGAAACACAAACATTCGTCCGAATAAAGTACAACAGCTTACCATCGAACAAAATTTCCTACAAAGAAAGTTAGGTATTGCCGTCATTAAGTTCACACAAGCAGGCGGATTGCTCGGAAAGAATGGTGCCGTAAAATCAGCTTTGGATTTTCCAGGAATTGGTAGCGAAGAAGTACAATCTATTCGCAAGTTTATCTTAGGCGATCTACCAAAAGCACACACGGTTTTACGATCCAACTGGCGAAAAGCCGTTTTTTCATCTTTTCTCATTTTGATTGTGCCGATTTTGGCTCTGGTTTTTATTCCTGAAATTGATACGATAAATCGCGTAATTGGAGTTTCGGTTTTGATGTCTGTCGTTCTCGCTTGGAATTTCGCAGCCTTAAAAAATTATCGCTTGGAAATTGCCAATGGTTATTTGTACTTGCACGCAGGTTTATGGGACAAAACGGTAACAGTACTGCCGATTCACAAAATGCAATCGGTTAACTTGGTGCAACTCGCGTGGCATAAAAACTTAGATTTGGCTAGCTTAACGATCGAAACCGCAGGAGGTAGTTTTGCTTTTAAGTTGGGATATAAATCAGAATTATCGAAGTTCGTAAATCAGTGGTTATTTAATATAGAATCTTCGAATCCAAAATGGAATTAACTATGAAATGTATAGCAGTAATACCAGCACGTTTAGAATCGACAAGACTACCACGGAAGTTATTACAAGATTTAGGTGGCGAAGCTGTTATCGTTCGCACGTATCGCGCTGTAAAAGCAACGGGCTTGTTCGATAGAGTTTTGGTTGCAACCGATTCTGAAGAAATTGCCGATGTCATTAAAGCCGCTGGCGGAACTGTTTTTATGAGTCTGAAAGCGCACGAATCGGGTAGCGATCGCATTGCCGAAGCCGTTCAGAATTTAGACTCCGATGCGGTCATCAATATTCAAGGCGACGAACCTTTTGTAGATGCCACGCTGCTGAAACAACTTGTGTCGGTTTTTGAAAACGATGCGGATAAAACGGTCGATGTTGCCTCGGTCATGACTCGTTTAACTGAACAGTCAGCAATTGAAAATCCGAATCACGTAAAAGTCGTTGTCGATTCAAAGCAGCATGCCTTATATTTCTCGCGTTTACCGATTCCGTACTTGCGCGAAGGTGGCGAAAAAACCACATATTTCAAGCATATTGGTGTTTATGGATTCAGAAAGAATGCCTTGTTATCGTTCGCAACCTTGCCTGCTGGCATTCTGGAAAACAGCGAGAAGTTAGAGCAATTGCGCTATCTTGAAAATGGTTTCCGAATAAAAATGGTGGAAACCGAGCAGCAGTCGATTGGTATTGATACGGCAGCCGACTTAGAGCTGGCGCGCACTTATTTGAAAAATCACTAAAAAACCTGCTACTTTTCGACAACAAAATATATCTAAGTAAAACCCTTAAATTTGAAAACGATTCTAAAATAATTCCATGAAAAAAATTCTCCTTTTCGTTACGTTAAGTGCAGCACTTGTTAGCTGTAAAAAAGAACAAGAAAGTGAAGCCGTTCCCGCTGATCAAGAAAAAGTAGTTCAAACAGAAGCTGCCGCGCAGTCGGCCGAAACACCTGAGGCACCTGAGACAACAGAGACACCAGAAGCCGCTGAAGCTGAAGAAACCGAAAAAGTAGGAGTGAAGGAAAATACTTTAAAAACACCGACAGTTTCTTATGCGAAGTTCGGCGCTCCGGTTGCTGCTACAAACGTACTTACCAAAGAACAAATGTTGCAGAAGTACGCGAAACTTAAGAAAGGCGACACGATTCAAGTGAAGTTTCGCAGTAAAATTGGTTCCGTTTGCAAAAAGAAAGGTTGCTGGATGAAAATGGATTTGGCCTCAGGTAAGGAATCGTTTATTAGATTTAAAGATTACGGATTTTTCGTGCCTTTAAATGCAGATGGCTCAACAGCAATTGTGAGTGGAAAAGCGTTTATCGATGTAGTTTCAGTAGATGAGTTAAAGCACTATGAGAAGGATGCGGGTAAATCGCAAGCTGAAATTGATAAAATTACGGAACCTAAAATCACCTACGCGTTTACTGCCGACGGTGTTCTAATCGAAGAATAATGCGCGTACTTTCAATTCTTGTAGCGAGTTTAATTGTCTTTGGATGTACCGAAAAGAAAGTCGACACGCAAACGGCGAAAGTTAAAGATTCGGCCAATTGCGAAACGACTACAGCTAAAAAATCGAAGTTTCAAATGTACGAAATGTCGGAAATGGCTGCTTTAATGGAGCAGATGTACGTTGAAAATACGCGTATAAAAGCAACGTTTACCAGCGGTGGTGAAATCGGGTCTTATCCAGTGGTTTTCGACAAGATTTATTCTGCAAAAACGACCGATTCGACAGATAACGACGCATTTTTTCAGGCGAAAGCCAAAGAGTTTTTAAAGCATCAAAAACTAATTTACAGCGATACAAAAAATGCACGAACGCACTACCAAGCTGCAATCAATGCATGTATTAGCTGTCATGAGAAAAAATGCGGCGGACCAATCGCGCGGATCAAAACACTTAAATTAGAGTGATTCGAGAAATCATAACCACCAGCGATGGCTCATCGACTATACGCTTACCCGAAGTCGATGAGCATTATCATTCCAAACACGGCGCGATACAAGAAGCGCAACACGTGTTTATAAAAAACGGATTAGAGCGCCTTTCACAAAAAAAAGTACGAATCCTAGAAATTGGCTACGGAACCGGTTTAAACGCACTTTTAACGGCGCTTTACGCAGAAGAACAACTACTGGAAATTAATTATACAGGAGTTGAAGCCTATCCGATTGAAGCGGCCGAACATCGTGCCATGAATTATCCGGAATTACTTGATACACCAGCAGCCAAGCCGATTTTTGAAAAACTGTTTGAAGCAGAGTGGGAGCAGGTAAAAACGATCTCAACTTACTTTAAATTAACAAAACGAAAGTTGCTTTTCGAGCAAATTGAATTTAAAGGCGCGTTCGACTTAATTTATTTCGACGCTTTTGGTTATCGTGTACAACCCGATCTATGGTCGGCAGATATATTTTCTAGAATGTACCAAGCACTTGATTCTGAAGGAATTTTGGTAACCTATGCAGCACGCTCCGTAATCAAACGAAATCTAGAAAGCGTCGGTTTTCAAGTACAAAAAGTGCCCGGACCTCCCGGAAAACGTGAAATGTTCGTTGTTTATAAGCGTTCTAAACTTTAACAATTGTTTTACAGATTGTTTAACACAAAACGTACGAAATCGATTTAGTTCATTTTGTATCTTTGACAAACCAGAGTAAAAAACAGACACGATGAGAGGAACAATGGTTGCGTACACCAAGACGATCTTGGAACGAGTTAGTTTTGATCCGAAGCTTTTTCGTAAAGAATTGGAAAAAGCAGTTAAAGTGTTACTTCCTTATGAAATAGAACAACTGAGGGAATGGCTTACCCAGTTTGTTCACGGTAAACCCGAATTGAGCGATTGCCCGAATTTGCTTCCGGCCTAGAAAATCTTTTTTATCACGCGAAGTTTGTGCGTGTGCTTGCGCAGTTCGGCATTATAAATCCCGAGATGGTCGAGGCGATCAACACGAACTTTTCCCGAGGCATGAATGATGTAATTATCTTTCATAATTATGCCTACGTGGATGATTTTTCCTTCCTCGTTATCAAAAAACGCCAGATCGCCCGGTTCGCTTTCTTCAATAAAACTCAAACCTTCACCTTGGGTTGCTTGTTGCGATGCATCGCGAAGTAGTTTGTAGCCGTTTAGTTTGTAAACCATTTGCGTGAAACCGCTGCAATCAATTCCAAACGGACTCTTTCCGCCCCACAAATACGGCGCGTTCAAATACAGAAATGCCGTTTTTACGATGTTTTCCTTTGGATGTTGTCCGCAAACTTTCATACCTTCAAAGACATAGCCCTTTGGGTTTAGTTTGCTGTGATACAAACCGCTAACGACCGATCCGAGCGGAATAGCGAGCAGTTCGTCTTCCGCAGTGATGAGATAATCAATTAAATCGCCGTTAAGCACTGTCGGTTCCGCTTCGATTTTTTGAAATTCGGTTTCTGAAATTTCTAAGAATTGCTTTTCGTCGATCCAACCTTCGTAATTGTCGAATGCACAACGAATTCTTCGCCACTGTTTTTGTACTTCGAGTATTTCGAAAGTATCGCCATACAGCAGTTGCGAAACAATTTCGCTTCGATCAGAAGATTCAGCGCGAATGGGGACAATCGCTAAATCACAAATTCCGTACTTCATCAGGGAATTAATTAGGCCAACTCAATTACTAGCGCTGAGGCACCACCGCCACCGTTACAAATAGCAGCTGCACCAATTTTTCCATGGTTTTGAGCTAAAACGTTTAACAAGGTAACAACAATACGCGCACCACTGCAACCTAGCGGATGTCCGAGAGATACTGCGCCACCATTTACGTTTACTTTATCGTTTGGCAAACCAAGAATTTTGGCATTCGCTAATCCAACTACCGAAAATGCTTCGTTGAATTCAAAGAAATCAACATCGGCGACACTAAGTGCGGCTTTTTTTAACGCAATAGGCAGCGCTTTTGCAGGAGTAGTGGTAAACCATTTTGGTTCTTGCGCGGCATCTGCGTAACTTCTAATGTATGCTAAAGGTTTAATTCCGAGTTCGTTTGCTTTCGCTTCGCTCATTAAAACCACCGCAGCTGCACCGTCGTTTATCGTCGAGGCATTAGCTGCTGTTACGGTTCCGTCTTTGGTAAACGCCGGATTCAAGGTTGGAATTTTATCCAATTTTACATTGGTGTATTCTTCATCGCGCGTAACCATTATCGGATCGCCTTTGCGTTGCGGTACCGCTACAGGAACAACTTCGTTATCAAATTTTCCGCTGTCCCAAGCTGCTGCAGCACGTTGGTACGACTGAATGGCGAAAGCATCTTGTTCTTCACGTGAAAAATTATATTCTTTCGCACACAAATCGGCGCAAACACCCATGGCATTTTGGTCGTATGCATCTTGCAAACCGTCGCGTTGCATACCATCTACGAAAGTAACAGGGCCGAATTTAGCTCCGTTTCTCAAATGCGCATAGTGTGGAATCTGACTCATGTTTTCCATACCGCCGGCTACAACTATATGTGCATCGCCGTTTGCAATAGCTTGCGCTCCTTGCATGATGGCTTTCATACCACTGGCACAAACTTTATTTACAGTGGTTGTGGGCACCGTATTTGGGATTCCAGCAAAGATGCTAGCTTGAGTTGCAGGCGCTTGTCCGGCACCGGCTTGTACTACTTGTCCCATTAAAACTTCGTCGACCAAAGCAGCGTCTAAGTTGATTTTTCCGAGTGCTCCTTTGATGGCAGCTGCACCTAAATGTGTGGCAGGAACGGTTGATAAAGCTCCCATAAAACTACCAATTGGGGTTCGGGCAGCAGCTACGATGACGACTTTTGTGCTCATAAGTGAAATTTTCAGGTTGAATGGTTGCGAAATTAGTAAAAATCGGTTGTTTTGGAGGAGTTTTTTGAAGGGATTTTTAAAGAATAGGTAAGTGGATATGAATCTGAATCGCGCTGTAGTGTTTTTACGATCTCATTTTGAGTTATTGGATGAAGCAGAAATACTAGAAACATTAGAAAAGAGATTACGTATTTTACTAATTCTATGGATCTTTAGTAATTTGTGACGGATCTTTTAAAATGTAGAGCAGTAATTTCTACAATCTTTTTTGAAACAGAAGCCATTAACGTTAAAATTTCGCCGGTAATTTTACAAGCTTGCTTCATCTATGATAGTATCATTTGATAGTATCAAAAGCATGGGTTTATGCTACTTCCCAATACAAAAATTCGCAAAGATATTTCCCAACAATTCGTCGTTTGTAACCTGACCCGTGATTAAACCAAAGTAATACAAGGCGTCTTTAATGTCTATTGCGAGTAAATCGCTGCTAATGTTTGATTTAATTCCCGAATCAACGCGTAACATGGCATCGAGTGCTTGTTGCAACGCGTCGAAATGCCGAACATTACTCACCACAGTTTCGTCGCTGCGAATGGTGCCTAAAGCAACTTGTGCCTGCAATAAGTTCTTTAAAGTTTCCACGCCAGAACGTTCGCGTGCTGAAATACCCACAAATTGCAAACCTGAAATTTCTGAAAAAGTTTCCTGAAAACGATTACTGAAATTCGTGATGAAGTTTTCCGATAAACGGTCGATTTTATTCAAAACAACCACTAAAAATTTGTCGGGAAATCTGTTTTTTTGTTGAGCAATTTCTGTGAAAACAGCCGTCACATCCGACGTTTCTTCCAAGCTAAGCAAATACAAAACCACTTTTGCTGCGCCGGCTTTTTCGAAGGTTTTTTGGATGCCCATTTGTTCTACAACGTCGGTCGTAACGCGAATTCCCGCTGTATCTATGAATCGAAAACGGATTCCGCCAATGCTAATTTCGTCTTCCACTGTGTCGCGAGTGGTTCCTGCAATGTCCGAAACTAAGGCACGCTCTTCGTTGAGCAATGCGTTGAGTAAAGTCGATTTCCCTACGTTTGGTTCGCCGATAATTGCAACAGGAACACCGTTTTTCAAGACATTTCCAACGGCAAACGAGTCTATCAAACGTTTCAATACAAAAAGTATGCGTTGCACCAAAGCCTCAAACGCTTTTCGGTCGGCAAACGCCACGTCTTCTTCGGCAAAATCGAGTTCGAGTTCGATTAAGCTGGCAAAATTGAGGAGTTCTTCGCGTAGTTTCGCAATTTCCGAGGAAAATCCGCCGCGCATTTGGTTCATGGCGAGTTGGTGCGCCGCCGCACTGTCGGACGCAATTAAATCGGCAACAGCTTCAGCTTGCGATAAGTCGAGTTTTCCGTTTAAGAAGGCGCGCAGTGTAAACTCGCCAGGTTCGGCCATACGGCAACCGTGTTTTACGGCTAAGGACAAGATACGTTGTTGAATGTAACTGCTGCCGTGACAGGAAATTTCGACAACATTTTCGCCGGTGTACGAATGCGGACCTTTAAAAAGCGACAATAATACCTCGTCAATAACTTGTTCATCTTCAATAATATGTCCGAGTAGAATGGTATGTGACGCTTGTTTGCGTAGGTCTTTTCCTTTTATCGATCGAAACAGCTGTGCAGCAATCGTTAGGGCTTGTTCGCCAGAAATTCGAACCACAGCAATGGCGCCTACTCCAGGCGCGGTAGCAAGGGCAACAATGGTATCTTTTAGGTTAGCCGACATCTTTTTTGTGCAAAAGTAAGTTATAATTTGCTTGTTTTTTATGCCGGCCGGGCGCATCCGCTGTTGCAACTCCGCATGCAGCAGTCGGTAACAGCAACGCGGCGGTACGGGCTTCTTTGGTCGCCGCACCGCCGCGGCTGTTTTTACGTCTGCCACACTTGCGGGGTTTCCACGTTGGCTGCTGCCGGAACAGCTTTCCCACTTAACGTTCGTTTCCGATTACATCTTTGATTAAACGTTAGGTTTTCGGGAATGTCAATCCATTCATTTAGTATCGAAATTTAAATTAGTTAATTGACTTATTTGCAGTAATTTAAGTCGAGGTAATATTGCAATATTACAAAAGAATTATTGCAAAGCCAGTTGTGTTCATTTTTCTTCATAAACTGCCTTCAAAATACAAGAAGTAAGTTTTATTGGAATGACCACTAAAAATAAGATTACAACACACTAAGTTTCTGTCAATGCTGCGTTTTCTGTGCGCAGATTAAATTTCATGAAAACCAAAGAAACGCATACAAAAAGGCCTGCGGTTCCAAAACGTACCATGTGCAGGTACGCCAAAAGAAAGGTCGAATTCTTTGGAAAACGAATGCTTGGCAACGATTTTCGCGTTAGGGAGTGCAGCGGAAATCCTGTTTTGCGGTGGCATTTATGCCGCAAAACACCCCGATAACTATCGGGGGTAGCGAAAAGCCCGACGGCGGTTATGTATTTCCACCAGACGCTTGCCGCCGGAACGCCAAAAAAAAACCACCCTCGTGGAGTGGCTTTCGTTTATTAACTGTTGATCATTACGGGCATCACCAGCATCATGACTTTTTCACCTTCGTCAAGACCGTCGACAGGAGTAAGAATTCCCGCACGATTTGGCAACGACATTTCCAATTGTATTTCGTCGGACGTTAAAGTGTTTAGCATTTCCAATAGAAATTTGGAATTAAAGCCAATCAGGATATCGTCGCCTTGATAATCGCAGGTCATGCGCTCATCGGCCTTGTTTGAGTATTCAACGTCTTCGGCAGAAATGTTGAGTTCGGCACCGGCAATCTTTAAGCGAATTTGGTGCGTAGAACGACTACTGAAAATCGATACACGTTTTACCGACGTTAGGAATAAATTGCGATCAATGATTAGTTTGTTCGGATTTTCTTTTGGAATAACCTGATTGTATTTTGGGTACGTTCCGTCGATTAATCGACAAGTAAGCACCACATTGTCGAACGAAAATGTTGCATTCGATTTGTTGTACTCGATTTTAACTTCAGAATCCGATGTTTGTAGGATGTTCTTAAGAATATTTAAAGGCTTCTTCGGCATTACGAAAGCAGCTTCTTCGCTCGATTTCACGTCGGTTCTCTCGTATTTCACCAATTTATGTGCATCGGTAGCAACAAACGTTAATCCTTCCGGCGAGAATTCGAACAGAACGCCCATCATAACCAGACGCAACTCGTCGTTTCCAGTTGCGAAAATCGTTTTGGTTATCGCTGTTGCCAAGATTTCGGCAGGAATAGTAACCGAAGAAGGATCTTGTAATTGTTCTGAGTCTGGGAAATCTTCACCTGAAACTGCTGATAAAGCATATTTTCCAGAATTTGAACTAATTTCTACAGCAGCGTTTTCGACCGTAAAAGTGAGTGGCTGTTCCGGAAACGTCTTCAACATATCGAGCAATAATTTTGCTTGAACGGCGAATTTTCCTTCACTTTCCGATTCGATTTCCAGTGTTGCCGACATTTTGGTCTCTAAATCCGAAGCTGAAACGGTTAGTTGCGACTGATTGAGCTCGAATAGAAAATTCTCTAAAATCGGCATCGTGTGGTTGTTGTTGATAACACTTCCCAACACTTGAAGTTGTTTTAGTAAGTATGAACTGGAAACTATAAATTTCATAAGTGTGAACTTTTATAAGGGGTAAAAATGAGACTAATTTTGAAGTTTTACAAGTATTCGCGCTAAACTATTTTTCAACATTAACGCGCGTATTTTCGTTTTCGGAAATAAAAGATAAGAACTCCAGGAAGACCCAGTGCAATTAGCGGTAAAACGATGGCGTAAATTTGTGTATTCACGTAGTTTTCGGCTACTAAGTTACGGTCGAGTATCGGTAAAATTATTTCTTTATTTCTTAAATAGATAAGTTTGCTGTCGTCGAGTAAGTAATTGATACTGTTTAAGATAAATTCTTTATTGCCGTAAAACTTGTTAGTCCACTTATCAAAACCTAATTCCAAAGGAACACCGTTTGAATCAAACTGATTTTTAATCACATCACCATCGGCAATCACTATCATAGCCGTTGGTTTCTTTGCCACACCCAAAAACGTTTTATCGGGAAAGGCCAGTACGCGATTGTTAAAAACCGATGTAAACTTTCCTTCCAATAAAACAGCTAAAGGAATCGGAACTGTATTTGCAAAAATCGCCTGGTCGGGTCGCTCTTCCACCATACTCAACTGCACTTCTACAGGTGTTCCCACAGCAATTGAAAGCTTAGAAGATTCCAACAAAACTGTTTTCTTTATGTTGTTGTTCAACAATTCTATTCCGTTGGCATATTCAAATTTTACACCATCGATATTCGATACTATCGGATTATCTGTAGTTACCGGCGGATACGAAAACGGCGCGTAAAACCAAGGAAATTGCGAATAAGTAGTATTGCTTCCTTGCTGTCCTGTAGCTAATGCAATTGGTGTTGCTTGTCCGATGTCTTTTACCAATACAGGAGCAATTCGAATTCCGTATTTAAAAAAGAGATCGTCTAGGTTCAAAGTCTGATTTCTAGGAAAAGCAATTGCCGATCCGCGTTCGTTGAATAAACTGTCGGTTTCAATCGCCACTTGGTCCATCAACCAAACCGACTTTCCGCCATTAATGACAAATTGATCGAGTACTTGTTTTTCAGCATCGCTAAAAGCTTCCGTTGGCTTCGCTACGACAATTAAATCGTACTTTTTTAAATACGCGGCGGCTTTTTGCGGATTTGTTTCTACAGAGTCGAGCGTAAAAGTACCGATGCGGTATTGATCGCGAACAGACGTAATAAAATCGGCAATTTTTATATCGTCTATTTCGCCGTTTCCTTTCATTACCGCAACTTTCTTAGTCTTTTCAGTGCTTACGATTTTGATGGCATTTGCAAAAGCATACTCCAAATGTTGCACACTACTAATCACTTTTTGTTGTGTATCGGGATTTAATCCGTTTTTCAACAACGGTATTTTAGTCGATTTATCCCCCAAATTTGCTACAGCCCAAGGGAAAACCGTTTCTTGCGATTCTACACCTTTTTCTTGCACGCTTACGCGAACGGGCATTAAACCACGTTCAACAAAGGCTTGAATAACAGAATCTTGTTTCGTTTCGTTCTCCAAAGGATTTACAAACTCGAATTTAATGTTTGAATTTCGCGCTTCAAATTCTTCGAGTAATTGTAAGGTTTCGGTTTGCAAACGTTTGAATTCACCCGGGAATTTTCCTTCCAAAAAAACATCTAAATACAGCGGCTTATCGATTTTATCTACGATCTCTAAAGTTTGTTGCGATAAGGTATAGCGCGAATCGGCGGTTAAATCCACACGAAAAAAGAAAAAAGCACTAAGTATGTTAAGCAGTATAAGGCCTGCGATCAAGAATCCGAGTTGTTTGTATGAAAACTGTTTCATCGTTATTTGATTTTGGCTTGTAAACGAAATAGAGTTAAAACAGAGAAAAGTAGTGCAATACTGATGAAGTAAATCAGATCGCGACTATCAATAACACCGCGACTCATGCTGCTAAAGTGCGCCGACATACCTATTTTCTCTATGGTGTTGGCGAATGTTCCGAAGTAGGTTGCGAGCGATTCAAATCCGAAATACATAAAAAAGCAAATCAGCAACCCAACAATAAACGAAACTATTTGGTTGTCGGATAGGGTAGAGGCGAACGTTCCAATGCTGCTAAAAGCAAGAATCAAAAAGCACAAACCCGCATACGAGCCAATGATACTTCCGCTGTCGAGCGAATTTCCTTCGTAGGCTAAATTTCCTATCAAAAACAAATAGAATATTGTGGGAAGCAGAGCAAATAGAACCAGGAAAAATGCGGCGAATAATTTTCCGCCTACCAATTGAAAATGTGTAATTGGTTTAGTGAGCAACAACTCGATTGTTCCCATACGGAACTCGTCTGAAAAGCTTTTCATTGTTACCGCTGGCACCAGAAACATCAGTATCCACGGGCACAAATTAAAGAAAGGCGTGAAATCGGCGTAACCGGAATTGAGCACGTTGTAATCGCCTTCAAAAACAAAAGTGAACAGTCCGGCAAGCACCAGAAACACCGCGATGACCAAATAGGCGATGGCGCTGCCAAAAAAACTTCTGATTTCTTTAAGGAAAATTGCTTTCATGCGACTTTAAATTTTGCAGCTGCAAATGTAAGGCTTGCGCAGAATTATACTACACGAATACTTCGGTAATTTGGTTAACCGACCAAGCTTCGGGTTTTCCGGCGAACATGAGTTTGGTTTCGCTCCAAACCGCATCGAAAAAATCCGACTGTCGATAGGCATTTAAAGCGGCTTCGCTATCCCAAAAACTGTAGGTAAAAAAGATACAGGCATCGGCTACATCTTGATAAAGCACTAATTTTTGATTTCCTGGAAAGTTACGAA
The DNA here is from genome assembly GCF_027490375.1 of Flavobacterium sp. Taxonomy (GTDB): domain Bacteria; phylum Bacteroidota; class Bacteroidia; order Flavobacteriales; family Flavobacteriaceae; genus Flavobacterium. The sequence goes on along the minus strand of NZ_JAIXYH010000016.1, from coordinate 95,201 downwards.
TACGCTGTTTTATAACTTCGAAATTTGCTAAAAAGCTCGGCACAGCATCTGGTTTTAGCTGTAATTTAACGATGCGAATAATCATGATTTAAAAGTAATTACAACCGGATCCAGATATTTTACACCGAGTAAACTCTGCGCTGCACCGCTTCGCTGCGGATTTCCACGAAAAACAGCGATTTCTAAAAATCCGGCGTCGTTGAACTTTGCCAATGGCTGGCTGCTGTATTCGATGATTTTAAAGCGCTCGTCGCTGGCAATATCGCTGTAATTTTCGACAATCCGGCTAATGCTTCCGATGCCCGAAACCGTTGCTCTGGGCAAGGAAATTTCGAAGCTACGTGCTTTCGCAAACGAATCGAAAAAGCGTTTCCGAATGTTGGTTACAATATTGCCAAATCGATCGAAGTAAATGGCACTTCCGTGAATTTCAGTTCCGTTTGCCGCCAAAGTGGCTTCGGGAGCTACGGTATCAGCAAGTTTTTCTTTAGGCTTGGCTACCACACTCACGGCACCATTTTTTGCTAGGTGAGCCGCCACGTGCAAAAGGATTTGCAAGTCGCTATGTTCCGCTAAAGCTTTCTGAATGTTGATTTCGTAAATTTCCGCGACAGCGTTATTTCCTAAAAGAAGTGATAGAATTCCGTTATCAGCAGCAATAAAATACTGGTTAGCAAATCGAACCAGCACATGTTGTTGCTCACGATTTCGTTCGTAATCAACTAAAATTAAATGAACGGTGTTCTCAGGAAAATGAGAAAAAGCTCCGTGAATGAGATAGGCAGCTTCAGCAATATTAAAGGCGTCGACATCGTGCGAAATATCAATAACTTTTGCTTCTGGAGCCAACGAGAACAATCGTGCTTTGGCCGCAGCTACAAAATAATCCTTTAAACCAAAATCGCTGGTAAGCGTAATTATTGACATTTATTTGTTTATAACTAAAATCGTCGCGGGCTATTAAAATCCCTAAATTTGAGACAAAGCTACATTATTCTTCATGAAAAGGAAGCTTGAAACTGTTTTAAAAACTAAATACAATTCATTTGAACGAGCGCATTATTGAGTTAATTGACATTGCTCCCAAGGATTTTTGGGGTGCCCAAGACGCCCATTTGGAGACTATCAAGAAGTATTACCCGAAGTTAAAAATTGTTGCCCGCGGTACGACCATCAAAGCTTTTGGCGAAAAAGAAGTTTTAGATGAGTTTGAAAATCGTTTTAACCGCCTGATGTTGCACTTTAGCAGATACAACAATATCGACAATAATGTAATTGAGCGCGTTATTGAAGGCGGTGCACAGAATGTAGAGCGGATGGGCGATCACGATAAGATTTTAGTGCATGGTGTAGGTGGGAAAATCATCAAAGCCATGACTCCAAATCAGCAGTTATTGGTTGATACGCTTCAGAAAAACGACATGGTTTTTGCTGTTGGTCCTGCCGGTACCGGAAAAACCTATACAGGTGTGGCGATGGCTGTGAAAGCACTAAAAGAAAAAACGGTAAAGCGCATTATTTTGACTCGACCTGCCGTTGAAGCTGGAGAAAATTTAGGATTTCTTCCAGGCGATATGAAAGAGAAGCTCGATCCGTACATGCAACCGTTATACGATGCGCTTCGCGATATGCTTCCGAACGAAAAACTGGAAGACTACATTTTAAAAGGCATCATACAAATTGCTCCTTTGGCTTTTATGCGCGGTCGAACGCTCGACAACGCCTTTGTAATCTTGGATGAAGCGCAAAATACCACGCATTCGCAGATGAAAATGTTCTTGACGCGAATGGGACGCAATGCAAAATTTATGATTACCGGAGATCCGGGGCAGGTTGATTTACCACGACGTACAATCAGCGGTCTTAAAGAAGCCTTACTGGTTTTGAAAGACATCGACGGTATTGGTATCATTTACCTTGACGATAAAGATATTGTACGTCACCGTTTGGTGAAGAAAGTAATTGATGCATACAAGAAAATCGAAAATCACGATTAAGTTCTAATTTTTATTCTCTAAATCCCTATTACCGTGAACTACGTGCGGTACTAGGGATTTTTTTATTTTCAGCATTAATCTAGTTTTTTATGTGATTTAATTAACATCCCAAAGAACAGCTGTTAACTTAAAACACGTATCTTTATAAAGATTTGAAAGAGTGCTAATTAGGTTTAGTCTACTCATTCTCAAAAAAGCAGCTTTACCACTACTTTTACTACTACATCTTCAGGAATACAGGTATTCAGCTTAAAATCAACTAGAAATAGTTTCCAGCACCTCATTCCTTTATTTTTTCGATTTCATATAAATATTTCAACAGTTTGGCTCATCAGTAAAGTATCGCAATGCTTTTAAATTGAGCTCACGATCAGTTATTTATGTAGCTGAAAACAGCTATTACTACTTCTTAAACGTTCCTTTTTATTATGATAAACGTGATACGATTTGGTGTTCTATTAGAATCCACGAAGCATTATTTTGAATCTGTTGGAGTATTGAATCCGGCCGTTATTAAGGTCGGTTCTGAGATTTTTATGTTTTATCGAGCTGTTGCCAAGGGAAACTTTTCAACCATAGGCTATTGCAAATTTTCTAGTCCGACGAAGCTTTCTTTTAGAAGTGAGCGACCTTTGATTGTTAATGAATTTCCATACGAAAGTCATGGTTTGGAAGACCCAAGGATCGTTAAAATTGAAAATGTTTATTACATTACTTACACGGCATACGACGGTATTAATGCGCTTGGAGCTTTAGCTACATCGATTGATTTAATGCATTGGGAAAAACAAGGAATAATTGTCCCTAAGATTTCACGTGATGAGCTGAATTCGAAATTAAGTATTGAAAATCAGTTTGTTGATGAAGATGGCCGATCGACTTCTTCATTTATTTGGGACAAAAATTTGGTTTTGTTTCCTAGAAAAATCAATAGTAAATTTTACTTTCTCCACCGCATTAAACCTAACATTCAAATCGTAGTGGGAATTTCCTCTTTTAAAGAACTCACAACAGCATTTTGGAACTTATATTTCGATAAGTATGCTGATTGTGTTGTTCTAGCACCCAAGTACGATCACGAATCGGATTACATTGGCAGCGGTTGTCCGCCATTAGAAACGCAGTTTGGTTGGTTGCTTATTTACCACGGTGTACAAAGCTTAAGCGGTAGAAATGTGTATGCCGTTTGCGCCGCTTTATTGGATCTTGAAAAACCACAAATTGAGTTGTCGCGCCTTCCATATCCGTTGTTTGTTCCAGAAGAACTTTGGGAAATGCAAGGCGAAGTCGATAACGTTTGTTTTCCAACCGGACTCTTGCTAGAAAAAGAATTCTTATTCATTTACTACGGAGCAGCCGACACAAGAATTGCTGTTGCTGCCGTTGAATACGACACGCTATTATCTGAACTATTGAAATTTAAAAATTAGCATTTTCTAATGAAAACAAATAACCTACACTTAAAGAGCATTATTGCATTTAGCAGAAAGAAAAGATTTAGCACTAGCGCCGAAGTTAAAACGGCACAAATTCTTTTTATCAGTACCTTTCCTCCGCGTGAATGCGGAATTGCAACGTATACCGCAGATCTAATTGCTGCTATACGAAAACATTTCGAACAGAATTTTTCTGCTGAGATTTGCGCACTCGAAAACGATAAAGCGGAATTCGATTACGAAGATGAACCGCTATACGTTTTAAATACCGACAAGCCAGAGAGCTACTCATTAAATCTAAAAGAGATTAACGCGAATAAATCAGTAAAGTTGATTGTAATTCAACATGAATTTGGCTTGTTCAAAAACACAGAATCCAAACTTATCGAATTTATTGCAAATCTAGCAGCTCCTGTAATCTTGGTTTTTCACACAGTTTTGCCAAATCCAGATGCTATGCTTTTCAAGAAAGTAAGAGATTTAGCAGACACAGCACAATACATTATTGTAATGACTTGTTCGGCAGTAAAAATATTAAGTGATGAATATGGAATAAAAAAAGAAAAAATTCAAGTTATTCCGCACGGGACGCACCTACCTTTGGAGATTGATAATGAATTGCTTAAGAAGAAACTACATCTAACTAATCGGGAAATTTTAACCACTTTTGGATTAATAAGTGAGAGTAAGTGTATTGAAACAACCATCGAAGCTTTGCCAAGAGTTGTTGAAAAGTTTCCGAATGTCCTATTCTTGCTTTTGGGAAAAACACACCCTGAAGTATACCGACAAGGAGGCGAGAAGTACAGAGATTCGCTTAAACAACGAATTAGCGAATTACAAGTAGCGCGAAATGTAAGGATGGTTGATTCGTATTTACCGCTGGATTTATTACAGACCTATCTGCAATTAACATATATCTACCTGTTTACCTCTAAAGACGCTAGTCAAGCAGTAAGTGGTACGTTTTCGTATGCTCTAGCTGCTGGTTGCCCGGTGATATCAACCCCTATACCGCACGCTGTAGAACTGCTCGACGAAGAAAACGGAGTAATTGTTCCCTTTAATGATTCGAAAACGCTAGCTTCCGAGATAATCAAACTTTTAGACGACCATGATCTTCGTCAGAGAATTTCGCTAAATGTGATTCATAAGATTACTAAAACTAATTGGAGAAATTCAGCCATTTCGCACGTCGATTTATTTCAGAAGTTAACTAAGAATGCACTTCAGTTTCGATATAAAATTCCGCCTATCGAATTAAAACACATCTTTAAATTAACAGATAAGTTCGGTATGATTCAATTTTCAAATCTATCGACACCTGATCTTTCAACAGGATATACACTTGATGATAATGCACGAGCACTTATTGCCCTAAGTGAAGTTCATATTCATGGCCTACAAAAAAAACTGATTGATCTTCTCGAAATTTATTTGAACTTCATTGCCTATTGTCAGCAACCCGACGGCAGCTTCTTAAATTATGTCGATGTAACAGGGAAATTCACAGATCAAAACTATCGTGAAAATTTAGAAGATAGCAACGGTCGTGCGCTGTGGGCGCTTGGAGCGGTTATTTCTAAAAAGCAATTTATACCTGAGAGATTGATAAATTTAGCTCTCACTCTGTTCGACAATGGAATTAACAACGTTAAACATATCCATTCGACGCGAGCTATGGCTTTTATAATTAAAGCTTTAGTAGCCGATGGGCGACAAGAAAATAGTGAATTGGTAAAATTATTTAGTCACAGATTAGTTCAAATGTATTTACATGAAAAAACCACCAACTGGAATTGGTTTGAAAGCTATTTAACGTATGCGAATAGTTTGCTGCCCGAAGCTTTATTACAAGCGGCTTTATTCACAGATAATGCCAATTTTAAAGAAATAGCTTGCGAAAGTTTCGAATTTTTACTCTCGCGAATATTTTTTGATGGAAAATTAAAAGTTGTTTCCAATAAAGGTTGGCAATTTAAAGGTCATGCAGAAAAAGCCGTAACGGGTGGTGAACAACCCATCGACGTTGCATATACCATTTTAGCATTGGAAAAATTCCACAGCGCTTTTCGCGACAAGCGTTTTAAAGTTCTTTCCATTAATGCATTTTATTGGTTTTTAGGAGCTAATCACCTAAAGCAAGCAGTTTACCAAGAAGAAACGGGAGGTTGCTGCGACGGCATTGAGGAAACCAATGTGAATCTAAATCAAGGTGCAGAATCGACACTTAGCTATTTACTCGCCCGATTAGCCATAGGTCGGATTTTGCATTGAAGCTCGATAAAAAACTTTGGTAAGCATAGTTTTATATATGGCCGGTAAACCAGTATATTGCGTCGTCAAAAAGTCCTTTACATCTGGCGTAAAATATTGAAATAATGATATTTAGTGTTTTTTGTTACTTATTTCGTTGAAAAGATCGTACCTTACAAAGAATTGGAAACTTACTTCCGATTTGTAAATATAAATACCATGGCGAGGCAGAAGGAAGGAAAGAAAAAATCGGATAAAACTGCTCCGGCAAGTACCGCAAAAGAAAAAAAGGCTGCAAAGTCTGTTAAAAAGCAAGAGAAAGATAAAGCGGGTAAATCTGAGTAATATCGCGCTCTGGTTTTGAAGTAAATTTTTTCTCGAGAACGAAAAAAACTGAAGTTTAATGATCCTTTCGGGGAAGTTTTCTAAAATCGGTTTCACAGCTTTGGAATTGAGACGAATTCGTTTTGTTGCGTGTAAAATCCAGTTCACGTTTTATAGCGATCGGCATTTAGTTATTTTTTTAAAGAATGAAGTTTCTCTCTTTAGAACATTAGCGTAAATCCGATCGCTTTTCGTTTTCCTTGGTTGTCATTTCTGCCGATCGCTGTAGTGTTGTCTTGTAAGGCCGAAAAAATCCACTAACTGATGCAAGAGAAGTCGTCAAAAAAAGTTTGCAGTCAAGCTTTTTTTTGGACTTTGCTTGAAATTAAAGGAACAGAGATTAGAATGCCTGATGAATAATTGTTTTTAGAAGCTATTTCTTTAAAAATTACGAATGAATTCTATTTTCATTTGACGGTTCAAACCGAACGTAATACTTTTGCGCATCTAACTACACACACATGTCAACTACAATTACGGCAACTTTTTTTCAGTTTCCAAACCAAACCGCATTTTACAAAGGAAAGGTTCGAGATGTTTACAGCATTGGCAACGATTTACTGGTCATGATCGCCACCGACCGACTATCCGCTTTCGATGTGGTGCTTCCGAAAGGAATTCCTTACAAAGGACAAATGCTCAATCAATTTGCGAAGAAATTCATGGAAAGCACAGCCGATTTAGTGCCGAATTGGTTGCTAGCTTCACCAGATCCGAACGTAAGTATTGGCGTAAAATGCGAGCCTTTTAAAGTGGAAATGGTTATTCGTGGCTATTTGGCTGGACATGCCGCTCGCGAATACGCTGCCGGAAAGCGTTTACTTTGTGGTGTAGCTTTGCCCGAAGGTTTGAAAGAAAACGATAAACTTCCGCAACCCATCATTACGCCAACAACAAAAGCTGCTTCCGGTTCGCACGACGAAGATATCTCTGAAGAAGAAATCTTAGCTCAAGGCATAGTATCGAAAGCAGATTGGGAAATTCTTAAAGACTACACGTTTAAACTTTACGCACGTGGAACTGAAATGGCGGCCGAACGCGGCTTGCTACTGGTTGATACTAAATATGAGTTTGGAAAAAAAGCCGACGGAACCATTGTTCTGATTGATGAAATTCATACGCCCGATTCTTCCCGCTATTTTTATGCCGATGGCTACCAAGAACGTCAAGATAAAAGCGAACCGCAACAACAGTTAAGCAAAGAATTTGTTCGTCAATGGCTTATTGCAAACGGATTTCAAGGTAAAGAAGGGCAATCGATTCCAGAATTAACCGACGCATACATCGACACGGTTACAGAACGATACGCCTTACTTTACGAACAAATTTTAGGTGAAAAATTCGTTAAAGCACCAGTTACTAACTTGGCAGAGCGCATTGAAACCAATGTTTTAAATTATTTAAAAACAATTGGTTAAGTAATTTATTCGGCTGTAGCCTGGCGAATAATATCGGCGTATTCCAGGAAAAATTGTTCCATAAGCAGCATTTTCGAAGCCATAAAGTCGAAGATTTCGGGCCAATAATTCTTGTTGAAGAAATTGCGTTCTAATGTTTTAGTATGTACGATGCTCACTATTTTCCCAGATTCTAAAGTAAAATTTCGTTCGAAAAAAATCTCTGGAAAAAACTCAAGGAAAAGTACGCGCATCGCCTGCAGCTGTTCGAAATACTTAATTCGTGTTTCCTCGTGGCGCATACCCACTTCTAAAATAATGCGAACCCCCGAATTTTGAACATCGAACTTGAGTTGTAAATCTTTAATTTTGGTATCGTAAAGCAGCCACTTGTGTGGATATGCTTCTGCGAAAGCGGTCCAAAAATCGGTAATAAGCTGGGCTTTTTCTTTTTTACTATACACAAACGGTAATTTTCATGGCAAAAATAGCATTTAGTGAGCTAGTTCCGCATATAAAATCTCTTGATCTTCCGGGCTTGGATGCGCAACTTAATATGGCTCCAGCTGATCGAAAGCAAGCGTTGGAATTAGCTGCGCAAAAAGCCATTCAAAAACGTTACGCCGCCGTTTCAGTAATTGTTTCTACACACCAAAATCAGGAAACAATAACTTTGATTCAACGATCAGAATACGAAGGTGTGCATTCCGGACAACTTGCTTTTCCAGGAGGAAAAAAGGAATTATCCGATGCAAATTTCTATGAAACCGCTGTGCGTGAAACGCAAGAAGAAATAGGAATAACACTTACGGAACAGCATTTTGTACGAGGACTAACGCCGCTTTACGTTCCGCCAAGTAATTTTGAAGTACATCCGTATTTATTTGTTACCAGCGATTATCTCGAATTCACCCCAAATCCGCGTGAAGTGGCCGCCATTGTTCCATTACCACTATCCGTACTGCTAGACGATAAAGCCGTTTCCACAATGGATATCGATACCGCCTACAATTTCAAGATCAAAACTAAAGTCTTTACCTTCGGGCAACACACGGTTTGGGGCGCTACTGCGATGATGTTAGCAGAAGTGAAACAAATGTTATTGTTGGCACGAAATTCGGCAATTAGTCAAATTTAATTTATGTTTGGCGCATGGGACTATTTAAAAGAAATCCGTTCGGACATATTTTATTTATCAAAAAATGGCTGATTCGCATTTTTGGCGCCGCAACACACCGCCGTTATCGCGGATTTAACGAATTGCAAATCGACGGTTCGGAGATTATTCGTGCCTTACCTGCACAAAACGTTTTATTTATCTCCAATCACCAAACTTACTTTGCCGATGTCGTGGCCATGTTTCACGTTTTTAACGCTGCTTTACACGGTCGGGTAGATCACATCCGAAATATTGGTTATTTGTGGAACCCTAAGCTCAACATCTACTACGTTGCAGCTAAAGAAACGATGCATTCGGGGATTCTTCCGCGCATGATGGCCTACGTGGGTGCAATTACTGTAGAACGAACCTGGCGTGCAAAAGGAAAAGATATTCAGCGTGAAGTGAATCCGAATGATACCGAAAACATCAAAGTTGCTTTGCAAGACGGATGGGTAATTACCTTTCCGCAAGGCACCACAAAATCGTTCAAACCCGTTCGAAAAGGTACAGCGCACATCATCAAAGAGCACAAACCAATTGTAGTTCCGATTGTCATCGACGGATTTCGCCGTTCGTTCGATAAGAAAGGTTTACGTATGAAAAAGAAAGGGATTTTGCAATCGATGATTATAAAAGAACCTTTGGAAATTGATTACGAAAACGAGTCGATTGAATCGATTGTAGAGAAAATTGAATACGCTATTGAGCAACATCCGTCGTTTTTGAAAGTCATTCCCGCCGAAGAGCTTGAAGCAGCTGAGGCTTTAAATGAGTTGCGCAGATTTAGTTCGCCGAAAGCAAAGTCGTAACCAATTCGTTTAGAATATGGATACCGGTTTCAAAAAGAGGTAAAATCGACGAATTTTAAATACTTAGTACAAAGTTTTCCCTGTTTAATCCGCTGGTGTGATATTGCCAATTTAGTGCGATGACTTCATTTAGAATGCGTTTTAATTCTTCGAAATCGTTTGGTTTACGGATGTACACGTTAGCTCCTTTAACAAAGGCATCTTCAATATCGCGCTCAGAGGCAGAAGTAGAGTAAATAGCTACGGCTATGTTGTTGAATCGGCTGTCTTGTTTAATTTCCGACAAACATTCCATACCCGATTTTCGCGGCATATTCAAATCCAGAAACAATATGTGTGGTTTTGAATTTTCGTCGTTGTTTAAAAAGTCCATTAACTCCACGCCGTCATTAACTACGGTGATTGCAGTTTTGATTTTTATCGATTCGAAGGCTTCCGTGAAAAAAAGCCGGTCGTCGGCGTCATCATCGGCAAGGCAAACGTGAATGAGATCGTTGTTCATGATTTTGGGGAAATCTTAGAGTTCTTAATTGTTCTGAATTTGTTCTTGTACTTGCAACTCGCGCCTTTTCTTGATAATCCGTTGAAATGCCGAAGGTGTTATTCCGGTAGTGTTTTTAAACTGCGTACTGAAATGTGCAACATTACAGTAATTTAATTTGTATGAAATTTCTGTAAAGGTAAGCTCATTCGTTAGAATCAGTTGCTTGGCACGTTCAATTTTTTGCAGAATTATGAAGCTTTCGATAGAAGAGTAGGTGACTTCCGAAAACAGGTTTGAGATATAGTTATAACTGTGATTAAGTTTTTCAGCTAAATAAACCGAACTTTTTAAATTTGGTTGATTTTCTTCCTGATTAACCATTTCAACTATGGCATCTTTGATGCGTTGCACCAAAATGTTTTTTTGATTTTCAACAATTTGAATGCCGTATTCGCCGAGTTGCTCTTCGAGTTTTCGCTGCTTTTCAGCAGGAAGTTTATCTAAAATTTCAACTTCGCCAAACGCTATAATCCGATATTTAATTCCGGAAGCATCGAGTTGTTCCTGAAGTATCTTCCGACACAAGGCGTTAATATCAAATTTCACGTACACTTTCATAGCCATATATTTTCATTTGCGAAACAAGCGTAAAAATACTTGTATTTACTAGATATCTGCGCTCAAAGCCTCATTTTTAGATGAAATTAACAAGAAAACACTGCTTATTTATGCGTGTGTTGTTGTGCTTTTCCTTGAAGGAAGTTTTTTCTTCCCGATGTGTTTCCAACGCTTGTGCGTCCAAAAATAATGTTCAGGCTTCTGTAAAATTTGCCTTTCAACTTCGCGCAAATACAAACCTGTGATTTCATAATCCGGCACATCCTTAGGCTCTTCAACCAAAGGAACGAGCGTGGCCTGATAATAGCCTCTTTTTACCTTTTCGACTTTTACAAATAACATATTCATATCGAGTCGCTTAGCGAGCATTTCGGCACCCGTGTACACAGGTACTTCAATTCCCATAAAAGTATCCCAATATTTTGCTTTTGTCAATTGCGGCGACTGGTCAGAAGCAAAACCGTAAAAAGCTTTCATGCCACTTTTCTTGTGTTGCTCCATAGTCTCAATCGAACTTTTCGATTCGATTAACTTAGCGTTGTGTCGACCTCGAATTTTCTGAACCAAAGAATCAAAATAACGGTTGCCAATTTTTTTGTAAATGGCGTAGCTCTCAAACGTGACGTAGTTCGACATAACCATCAACCATTCCCAACTTGCGTAATGTGCGCACATCAAAATAATACTCTTACCGCGCTTTTCGTACTCTGTTGCAAGTTCTAGATTGGTGAAAGTAAAACGACGTTTCATTTCTTCATCGCTGATACTCATGGATTTTACCATTTCCATAAACATATCGCACATATGCTTGAAAAATTCCTTTTCAATGATACGTCGTTCTGCTTCCGATTTATGCGGTAGCGTTAGCGCTAGGTTTTTGCGAACGGTTGCCTTTCGATAACCTAAAATGCGGTATACCAAAAAGTATATAAAATCAGACAAGGCATAAAACACCCGAAACGGTAATTTGGATACTACCCAGAGTAGTGGATATGCCAAGCAATACGCAAGTAATTGCATGAACAAAATTTTTAGCAAATATACGGCTTTATCAAAACATGAGTTTGTTTTTCAGTATAGAGTTCATATTAGCTGTGCATGTAAGATGGTTATATAGATGAAATTCAGTTATTTACGTAATGTTGTTTAACAGTTGCCAATTAAGCGAACAACGATCCACTCAGCTATGTCGACCAGAAACGGCTACACCTCCGTCAATCCATTGAAATTTCTAACTAAGGGATGAATTTTCCTCGATACAATTTATACTACATGGATAGTAGTAGGAGCTTAATTACTAGCTGCGCTAAACAGGTTCGTTCCTTTTTCGGACTTCGAAATAATTCGATCTGTTTAGCAAGTTCAAGGTTTTAGCAATCGTTTTCAGTTGTTTTTAATTACTTTCGGCAATAAATTTCAGCAATGCCAATTGTACTTCTTGCCCTAATTTTAGTTACTGTTTTAGTAAGCTTTGCCGCTTTTTCTAATGATAATTTGAAATCCAAGTTTTTGTTTGATATTCAAAGAATACGAAGCGGCGAACAATTCCGGATGCTCACCTCTGGTTTTATTCACGGCGATATATTTCACTTGGTTTTTAACATGTATGCCTTGTTCCTTTTTGGGAGTCAATTTATTAGTGCCAGTTCAGCGCTGTTTTTTGTCGTCATTTATTTTGTCGGACTTTTTGCGGGTAATTTGCTCACGCTTGTTCTGTATCAAAACAATTTATCCTATCGTGCCTTAGGCGCTTCAGGAGCAGTTTCAGCTATAGTTTTTGGATCGGTGATTTTCGATCCGCAACAGGAAATTAAGATTTTCCCAATTCCTTTTGATATTCCCGCGTATATTTTTGGACTGATTTTTCTTTTGTATAGTTTGTATGGCATAAAAGCAGCAAACGATAATATTGGGCATACCGCACATTTAGGCGGAGCCGCAGCAGGCTATTTATTCACCGCAATCTCATACAAAACCACTTTCCTGGCTGCGCTACCTTACACCTTGGTACCTGCCGCTGCATTTTTGGTTTTAGGAATCTATCATTTCGGTTTCAAAAAATGATGGCACGCTCTTTGCCTACGCTCACGAATAATCAATAAACTAAATAATCATGAAATCAAAAATCGTATGGGTATTGTTGTTAATTAGTAGTTTCGGCTGGTCGCAGATCGAAAGTAAACCAATAATCTATGTTACAGGTCTTGGGAAAGTACGCGTGGTTCCCGATCAGGTCGAACTTACTTTCGCTGTGGAAACTTCCGGTTCGAAAGCAAACGAAGTCCAAAAATCAAATATGCAAAAAGTAGATGCAGTTTTGAAATACTTGACCTCACAAGGCATTTCTTCAAACGATATTCAAACCGAACGTGTTTATTTGAACGACCAATTTCTATTTGAACGCAAGAAATCGAATTACGTGGCACGTCAGCAAATTACAGTTCTGTTAAAGAAAATTGACAGCTACGACAAAATTGTAGAGGGTTTGACAGAAAAGGGAGTAAATGCTATCGATAATGTGCAATTGAAATCGTCTGTAGCCGAACAGAAAAAATCAGAAGCACGTAAATTGGCCGTTGAAAGTGCTAAGAAAAAAGCTGCCGAACTTGCCGCTGCATCCGAAGTGAAATTAGGCAAAGTGTTTAACATCACCGACATGTCGAGCGATTACGTACCCACTCAGTTTACCAAACAAATTTATGCGATGGCAGAAAATTCAATGGCAGATGCTACCCAGTCGTTGGCCGCGGGAGAAATGGAAATCATTGTTAATATTCAAGCGACATATTTGATTGAATATTAATTCTTTAAGCAGAAAATCTGAAAAAATGAAAGGTGAAACGAATTTTCGATTTCACCTTTTTTCTTATCTACATGTGGCGCTTTATTGTTAACGCTTGCTATTTCAAGATGATTCGCGCCGAGCTAATTCCTGCTTTTATTTTTTCGGCGATTTTTAACGCGCGTTCGATGCGTTTTTCGGACGATTTCACCTGAGCAACCAAGTACAGCAAGCTACGCTTATTTCCAGCGCTTAATCCGTTAAAAATGACAGCAGCCTCGTGGTCGGATGCTAATACCGCCGTCCATTCTTCTGGAACAGCAAACTGATTTTCAGTGCGGTCTATTTCAAAAACAACTTCAATACTACTTCCCACACCAACCTGGAGCTTTTTGCAAATTCTCGAGCCTACATTCACAAAAAAACTACCGTCTTTCTTAGGCAAAATAGCGCAGTGAAACGATTCCGTTCCATTAATTGTACAGATAACGCGATTATTTCCGTGTTCTAAAAGCGGAGCAACCGCAGCTGCTTCTACCCTAAAGTAGTGCATGCCACTATCAAATTTTTGAAGAAGATACCGCATAAACTCTCATCGTTTCATCAAATGTAAAAAGTTGTAAGCTGTTTTTGCAAAACAAAATTCGTATTAACAGTAAACGCAGGTAACATAATTAGGCACTCATTTTTTTGAAGCTCTTCCCGTTTTCCGCTGTAGTCCTCGTAAAATACGCGGTTTTCATTGCGCTATACCCGGCTTCTTGGGTCGCCGTTTCTAGCCCAATTCAAACAAGCGTCTGTTCCTCCGGGCTGCCGCTGCAACCGGGGCTAGGGCATACGTTACTAACGTTTAGTGGAAAAATAGCAGTAATCAGCGCGTTTTAATAGGCGAGAAGTGAAATCAATCAGCTAAAATGCTAGACCGAAAATTAACTGTCATCAGTAGAATAAACGCAATAATTGTTAATCCCACTTTTGCAACAATGCCAAATAAAAAGTAATTTTTAAAAGACGATACTAAAGAATTTACTCCTATTTTTAGTAATATTAAAATCTGGAGCACAATGCCGATTGTTGGGTTTTCCACTTGTAGTGAGCTACAAAAAACTGAACAGAAAACAAGAAAATTAAATGAAGAATATAATCTTTATCGCATTACTATTAGTAAACTTCGTTTGCTTTTCACAAAAATCTCCAATTCCCAAAATTGATTTTAAGGAGCTAGCTGAGAAACAAAACTCATATGTCAATCTGTTAAATTTAAAAGATGAAAATTCGTTAATAATTAAAATTGGTTTTAAAAGTTATTGGTCCGGTGGAATTCATACACATTTAATAGTTTTCCAAAATGATGGAACCGTAAAGAAATTCAATGTGTTTTTCCCGAACGATAGCCTGAAAAGAATAAAAATTAGCAAAAAGAGCATTAGGAAAGAACAGATTGCAGAGTACTGGGAATTTCTTCAATCAATTGCAGCGGAAAACAAACTTGACATCGATAAAAACAAACTAAATATTGATAGAATAAAGTTTGAAGATGGAACAGTTTTGAAATACAGCAGCAGAAGCGACGGTGTAGAGGAAAGTTTTGAAATTATTCAAGGAAATAAAAGCACATATTTTTCAACGTACGATGCGCTATATCAAATGGAACAAAAAAATGCTGGTTATGAGGAAATACAGAAGTTAGTCAATTTAATCAACGAAGTCGAAAGCTTGATAAAATAGAAGTAATTGTAATAACGAACCGCTTGAAGTAATCTGATTTATATTTAAGTTTTTTTACTACTTTTAGGCTGACGCTGATATACGTAAACAGTCCAGTAATCAGCAGCTACCGGTAAGAAACAATTGATATCGTTAATGATTAATCGCAACGTAAGAATCTATAACACAACAAAATGTTAGAAGAAGTACTTTTTGTCCTACAATTAATTCATTTGGATTTTTTTATCGCTTTTGGATTAGTTACCATCCTCTATTTTATATCTCGCATTTTTATCAAAAACCAAATAATTGAGAAAGTCGACGAAGAATCAAACAGATTTATTTCCTCTATTGGCATTAGTTATATGATTCTTTGGTTAATGGGAATATTCGTACAAGGGTTCAATTTAAATGAAGCAGACAGAACGTTACTTCTGAGCAGAATGTTCGGAAAATACAGTTTTGGTATATGGATTCAACCTTTAATTTGGGTCCTAATGACCCAATTGCTGCGATTCAAAACCATTAGAAAGAACGTTTTTCTGAGAATCTTATTTAGCATGCTGTTTGCGATATCAATCGAAAGGATGATCATAGTATTTACTTCCTTCCAAAGAGATTACCTTCCAAGTTCATGGGCAGTTTATTCTGAAATTGGAATTTATCCATCGAATTTGTTTCTCTCTTTATTTCTGAAAATCATTGTGTTTTTGGTTTTCGTCGGATTATTTTATACAGTCACAAATAAATTCAACATGCAAAAATTGCGCAGAGAAAAAAGCTAACGCTATTAAAATCAGGAATTTTACCAAGGTTGGTTTTAAACAGTTATGGCATAACTTAAAGTATAACAGGAAGAAAAAAGAGTGTTCCAAAATCCTACTAGCGTAGTTGTATTAAAAAGTAGGTTCCATTTTAAAACGAGATTATGAAGCTATTCGGGTTCCTAAAAAAAAATAAAGAAAATGACACGTTTCGGATATCTGAACTCGACAAACTTTGGATTGAAGATAACTTCAGATGGCTAATCAAAGTTTTTGGTTACCCATACTATGAAAATGAACAAATTCTTCTTTCAGAAAACTACTTTCCAAATTCTTTTAGTGTTAGCAAAGTTTTAATTGAAAACATCATTAAAGACTTATGTTTTCTGTTTCAAATTCAAGAAGATAAACTGTCGTTTGAAGTCGTTAAAGACATTAGAGATTCTTATCACACGCCCTACGAAATCGAAGGAAAACCGTTTGAAACAACAGTGCGAATAGAAGAAGGTAACTATAAAATCTATATAGCGAACAGCCTACAAAACAACCCCAAAAGATTAATTTACAGTTTGGTGTACGATTTTATCAAAATCAAACTTACCGACAATAAACTTGAATACGACACAGCTGATGACACCGACTTGTTTATTTACTTGGCAGGCATTTATTTTGGTTTTGGAGTTTTACTTTCTCATAGTTTAAAAGACATTGGTAGCGTTAATGACGGATATTGGGTAACCAAATGGAACTATATTTCTGAAATGCCAACTGAGGTAATGGCGTTTGCCCTTGCCACCTATTCCAATTTAATTGAACAAGACGCTCCAAAATGGATTGATCAATTGCCGAGTGACTTGAAAAGCCAATTTAGAAAAGCCATTAAATACTTGAAAGATAATCCAAACGATCTGTACGACAAGAGGGAACTTCAGTCTAATGAGCTTTTTAAAGCGGCAAGTGAGCGGTATTTAGAAAACGACTTTGAAGAAGCTATTACGCTGTTGCAAAATGTACTTTTCTTGACCAAAAATGATGTTATGAAAGCAGAAGTTTATAACAATTTAGGATACATTGCCATCAGACTAAAAAATTACGAACAAGCGTCGAGTTATTTCAAAAGTTCCTTGCGAATTATCCCAAACTACGGATACGCAAACGATAATTTAGGATATGCATTAATTCAGCTCGGCCAGTTAGATGAAGGAAGATCGTTTCTAGAAAAAGCATTGCAGACAGAAAACAACGATCCTGCTTATACATATAGAAATTTTGCTCTGTATCATCAGGCAAAAGGTGAAATGAAAAAAGCAGAAGAATATTTCCGAAAGTCGTTTGAATCAATAACACAATCGGTTGACCTTTTAGAGTATCATTACGCGGAATTTTTAATAATGAACGGAGACAAAGAAAAAGGATTAGAATTTCTGAAATTAGCAGCACAAAAAGGCGAACACGAAGCAATCGAAAAATTAAATAAAATCGAGAAAAACGAAGGATAAGGTCAGCTTGCAAAAAGTGGCGTTTCATTAATTAATGCACTAACAAAGTTTGTACTGACTTGAAAGTAGGGTACGTAGAATTCTATAGACATCGCGGTCTACAAATAGTTTTACTGCATGCGAACATAACACGGCAAAAGAAAAATGAGTAGAAAAAATTGGAAATGCGTAAGAACTTACAATTTTGTTGAGAGTTGCTCTATAAATAGTGAACTTTAATATTTGGAAAGTTATTGCTCAACGAAGAGCGGTTACCAATCCTATAATGGAGAACAGAATACCAAAAACTATTTGAACAATGAAAATACATTTCCTACAAATACCATTATTCACTGTACTGTTAATAGTACTTTTAGCAACTGCCTGCAACACTCCAATCCAAAAAGAACGACCACAAGAAAACGAACTTACACCAGTTTTTAAAAACTTTAGCAATTACTGCGTTTCACGTTTTATGCAGGACAAATCAGGTAATCTTTGGTTCGGGACCACTGATAACGGACTTTATAAGTATGACGGAAAATCGTTCAACCAATTTACAACTAAAGATGGGCTGGATTCTAATAAAATTTATTGCATTTTGGAAGATAAAGAGGGTAAAATTTGGGTAGGTACTGAAGTAGGTCTTTGCATTTACAACGGAACGACATTTTCCAAAATTCAAATTCCAATACCAAATAATTTGCCTCCTAATAAGAACAGCTACTATCAGGGTCATTGGGTATACAATATGTTACAAGCAAAAGATGGAAAACTATGGTTTGTAACAATTGATGGTGTTTATATTTACGATGGAAAATCGTTTACACATTTCCCAATCAATGAAGCGCCAAATGGTTTTTTAAGTAGTAATGACCGAGTGGAACGCATTTTAGAAGACAATACGGGTAACGTGTGGTTAGGTGGACGAACTAATGAAGGTGTTTTTTACTACGATGGAAAATCTGTAACCAACCTCAAACCAATGGATTTGTTTCAAAATGGACCAAAACCAAAAGCGCATAATTGGGGGTGGCCGCAATTGCAAGACAAAAATGGAAATATTTGGTTCAGCAATTGGGGTGGAGCCTATCGGTACGATGGAAAAACATTTACAAGTTTCACAAAAAAAGATGGGTTACCAAGCGAAGTTACCCGAATTATAGAAGATAAAAAGGGAAATCTCTGGTTTGGATCGAGCGATGGTCTTAGAAGTTACGACGGCAAAACGTTCACCTATTTTAATGAAGGCCTAATCAATCCTTGGATTTGGGAAATTATGGAAGATAAAAACGGCAAGATTTGGGTCGGGACCAGAGAAAATGGAATATATTTTTTCGATGGAAAAAAATTTATGAATTACACAGAATACAAAAGGTAGCTGGAAATAGATTAGCAAATAGCAACGAATCGCCCAAACGGATTTTTCATAACAGGATAATCGCTCTGTATTCTCTTTTAATGTTTTACTCGTTTTACATTGTGAACATACCCCCAAAAAGCTACGTAACTAAAGTATATTCGGAAGTTATTGATTACGCCACTATCAAAAAAAGAACCCAAGCAGAATGATCATAGTTTATGTAATTTGTATTACTTACGTGTGGATCCTTAGTTCCGGTCTACCTTACACGCATCAAATTTTAAGACAACCAAAACTCTATATGACGTTATTAGGTTTATCTGTATTTTTAGCGCTCATCCTTCTGATCACAATAAATTATCCACTTTCCACGACAGATAAAGTTTTGTCATTTACACTTTTAGCTCCTGTTACCTTTATGATACTTTATAAATTTTTCGACACCCTAATTTTGAGAACTTATAAGCGCCATTTGTATTTTACAAACCGATACGCATCTAATGACGAAGCAAAGGAATCGAAGATATTAGACAATTTATTTCAAATAACTCTTTCTGCCATTCCTTTTCTTTGGGCTATTTTTGGAAGTATAATCTTTAAAAGAAATTAATCCATCGCGCTTAAGAGCACCTGTCCAAAAGTGGCGGTTCAATGATTAATGCACTAACAAAGTTTGTACTGACTTGAAAGTAGGGTACGTAGAATTCTATAGACATCGCGTTCTACAAATGGTTTTACAGCATTCTAACAAAACACGGCAAAAGAAAAATGAGCAGAAAAAATTGGACTGACGATAAAATAATATCCCGACTCATAAACAACAAGTCGGTAAAATCTCGTTGGGAAAACATCAGTGCATTAAGAAAACGACCGAGTCTTGACCTGTTTGCTAAGTGCATCGAATTAACCAAATCCGATAAACCGAAAGAAAGAAGAATTGGTATCGACATTTTAGCGCAATTAGGTTTGCCACCAAGACCATTTTTGCATGAAACGCTAAAAATTTACTTTGATTTGCTTAAAACCGAAAACGACCCTGAAGTTCTAATGTCTTTGCTCTATTCTATCGGTCATAACAATGAAAATATTGATAACGAACAAATTAAACAGATATGTTCATTCGAAAATAGCGAAGATAGTAGGGTTAAAGATGGTGTAGTTGCTGCGTTGTTGGGAATTGACAACCCGGCTGCCATTGAAATGCTAATAAAACTCTCTTCAGATAAATTAAGCCATATTAGAAATTGGGCAACTTTTGGACTTGGAACGCAAATCGAACGAAACAATGAAGCGATCAGAGAAGCCCTGTGGAAAAGAGTTAATGACAAACATCAAGAAACGAAACTGGAAGCTATTGTAGGTTTGGCAAAACGAAACGACAAAAGAATACTTGACATTATTAAAAGAGAAATTATTGGCGGGGAATATGGTAAGTTACTTTTAGAAGCCGTTATCTATACCAAAAACAAAGAGTTTCTATCGTTACTTAAACAGAATTTAAGGATTATCAAGAACGACAAAACGATTCATCTCGAGTGGAAAAAAGACCTCAAGAAATGTATCGACGAACTTACTCAGCTAACCAATAAAGCCTAAAGAACGAATAAAAGCCAATCTGCAAATGCACAAGGTTCATCTGCCACATTTAAGCGTAAAGCATCAAATCAAGTATTTTCTAAATTGACACCACTTGAGATGCGTTTAGAAAGCGCGTATTTGCTGGAGTTTATTGGGAAAATATACTGCCTAGAGTTCTAAAAAATTTAGCTTACTTTCAATTTTGTAGTAAACCTTCAAAACGTGAATTTTATAACGGATTGATTTCTTATTTTAACCTAATTTCATAGTTTAGCAAAAATGTTAACTTATGTATTTTTGTTATATAGATGAAAGTGGAGATTGTGGAAAACACGACCCAGAAAACACTCTTAAATCTGGTTCAAAATATTTTATTATTTCAAGAATAATTGTTGGCGCAAATAGATGGAAAGCATCTTTAGAAACTTTTAAGGCCTTTAGAAAGAAAATAGCACGTGAAGCATATCTTCCATATCACATTGAATTTCATTGCGCTGAGTTAATAGATCCACATAAAGTTAAAGAATATACGCAGATAAATGTAGCCGACAGATGGAAGTTAATTTCTGAGTATGCCAATACTATTGGTCAAAATGGAGCATTAACTTTGATTAATGTTGTAATCGATAAAACAAAAACGGCATTAGAACCTGCAGAATATCTTACATCTGCAGTTACGGAACTTTATCAAGCTTTTGATGAATTTCTTAAAATTAAAGAACAGAATGGGATTGTCTTTTTTGATCGAGCAAATGAAAAACACATAAACACACACATTAGAAAGCTTTTAGGAACAGGCGCAAGTGGTGAAAAAGTTCCAGACATTAGGATTGGACTGGTAATTTAAGATCCGATTTTTAGAGTATCAACAGATTCGATGTTTATACAATCGTCCGATATTGTTGCATACACGTTAAAGGAGATGGAGTTTCCCAAAGGATCAAGAAAAAAATTCCATGCTAACAAGATTTTTCTCAATTATCTGAAAGATAAATCTTTTAAATCAAAAAAGTCTGATGAACTTGGTATCATTAGGATATAAAAAAACCCCGGTTACAAACCGAGGACTTGTTCCAGGCCGTCCAGAGCCGTACAGCTCTCTTGGTCTAGAGATGAGGCGAAATTAAGAATAAACTTGAGACAAACAAGACTTTTTAGCATTTTTGTTGAAAACCGAAACACTACTATCGCTATTAGCTTAACCAGTTGCATTCTAGCATAATTCCAATTTTAAATGCTCTGATATCAAGCTAAAAATTCATCTTCAAGCGATTTTACGAAATTTTTCTTTTTCTAAATCAACATCCTAATTCGGGCGTTCCCGGCAATTCCCATGCCTCGCCCAAGCTATTGCCGGTCGCACTTTTCGCTACAACCTTCGTTCGTAAAACGGTCAAAAGTACGTGCGGCGCCGGCTTCTGTGGGTCGCCCGCACCGCACTACTTTTGTAACCGCTTTACATCCAAAGGGTTTTCGCTGCAATTGCTAACGCGAAAATCGTTACCAAAAATATTTCTACTTCGTCTTTTCGCCAACAAAATTGTGGTTCGGCGATTTAAACAATACATTAAAAGTAGTTAACGTTCCGTAAATTCGGGTGATGTACTGCTGCAATTCAATTTTTTCAATTTCTTCCAAATTGCTCGAATTGATTTTCTGTTCCATAACACGCAAACGGTCGCGCAACATAACAATTTTGTGGAAGAATGTGTCAATCGGCACTTCTTTAGAAGCCAAGCCAGCCGTTCCGGGTTGCATGATCATTTTGCCACCTTTCCATTTATCGCCAATGGCAACTACCTCGCCCACGTCGGCCCATTTGCGCAATATCTCGCGAACCGTGCGCTCTACTTCATAAAAACTAATCGTATCTACCTCGTTTTCTACCGCTTCAATTACGGTAAAGGTGTCTGTTAAGGGGATGGTTTCTAAACCGTTCTCAATAAAAGTTACCCAATATTCGGTGCTGCTTACATTGGTTACTACACCTTTTCCGTATTCCGGATGCTCAATGCGCGATCCTATTTCAAGTATTTTCATGTTTTTCTTTTTGCCTCGCGAAAATACACGCATCGTGGGTTATTTTACAAGAGGCTGTCGTAGTATTTTAGCTAAAATTTTACCTGTGCTGCAACAACTTTTTTTATGGTTTATCTTTGACAAAAAAAGAAATGAAATACCTGTATCGATTTAGCATCATTTTCCTATTCTCGTTTTTATTTTCGGGTTGCTACGGAACACAAGAACAAGTGAAAAAAGTGCAACAGTCGCTCGCCGGAAACTGGGAATTGGTGGGCTTAGTGTACGAAAAAAATACAATCGATGGCTTGTTTCCTTCAAAACGACCAACGGTAAGCTTTGATATTGAAAACGAAACAGTTAGTGGTTTTAACGGTTACAATACCTTTAACGGACCCATTTTTTCAAACCGTCTCTCGCTTACGGTTTTCATTAAAAAAGTAAAAAGTACCAAAATGGCTTGTGGCTCCGACGGCGAGAGAGTATTCATGCAACTTTTAGGGCAAATTACCAGCTACCGCATCGACGAGCAAAACGAACTCGAATTGTTTATAAAAACACAGCGAATCATGTCGTTTAAACGTGTATCTAATTAATAAAGGCAGCCAAATAGCTGCCATTTTTATACCTCTTTTTATTCGTTACAGCTTTTTAAGCTCGGTTAAAACAGCCTCGCCAACGGCATGTGCCGATTGCGGATTTTGTCCCGTAACTACACGTGCATCAACAGTTACATGCGTTTGCCAAAGTCCAGATTTTTCAAATTTCGCCCCGCGTTCAATTAATTTTGTCTCCAAACTAAACGGAACTACGTTTTCTAGCTTCACAGCAGCCTCTTCTTCATTGGTAAAAGCATTGATTTTCTTGCCGTCAACCAAATACTTGCCGTTGCTCAGTTTTATGTTTACCAATCCTGCGGGTCCGTGGCAAACCGCGCTAACAATGCCGTTGTTTTCATAGATCTCTTGTGCAATTTTTGCCAAAGCCGCGTTGTCGGGAAAATCCCACATCGTACCATGACCACCAGCGTACAAAATCGCTGCGTAATCTTCAGCTCGAACCTGCTCGGGCGTCAAAGTGTTTTGAATTTTCTTTTGATACTTTTCGTTGGCCAAGAATTGCTGATTTACGGCATCTTCCGGATTATTGCCGTAATACTTCGGATTTCCACCGAGCGGACTCACAAAATCAATTTCGTAACCCGCAGCTGTTAATACCGCCCATGGATGCGAAACTTCGCCAAGGTAATATCCTGTTGATTCACCTGTTTCCCCTAATTTGTCGTGGCTTGTTACCACAAATAAGATTTTCTTATTCATTTTCTTTGATTTTAATTTTTGTGCCGGCACCGCGGCGCTCATCGCCAATAATACCAAGCATAAAACCTGCGTAATAAATTTCCGCTGTTTCATTGTAATTATTAATTAATGTTCGTTTGAATATTCAACAAGACAAATTTCGGAACATCCGTCAAAGCCAGATATGACCTACATCACAACTTTTGTGTGATCTAAATCACATGTAGGCTTATCGTCTGTTTATTTTGAGTCTGCTTTTGAGGAAAAACGACTTAAGGTTTCGCGTGATACGCCCAGATACGAGGCGATTAAAGTTTTCGGGACGCGCTGGAAAAGCTCGGGATACAACTTTAGCAACGACTCATAGCGCTCTTGCGCGTTGTTGTTAAGCAGCGATAAAATACGCCGTTGCAAGGCTACGTATCCTGCGTTCGACTTTTTTCTGAAAAAGTGCTCCATTTTGTGCATTTCGGTGCAAAGTTTTTCACGATTGTGCAGCGATAAACAAAGAACTTGTGTGTTTTCAATGCAATCGATATTTAATTGCGCATGCTGCTGATTAAAGTACGCTTGGTAATCGGTAATCCACCAATCTTCCATAGCGAATTGCATTAAATGTTCTTTGCCGTCGGCATTGGTGTAATACGATTTTACTAATCCACTTAGTACGAAAAAATCGTTCTGCACCAATTCGCCTTCTTGAATTAGATATTGTTGCTTTTTCGCTGATTTAACCGAAAAATGCGACAATACGTAGTCGAATTCTTTATCGGTTAAAGCCGTGATCTTTTCAATGTGTTTTCTTAAAATAGCACTCATTTTGAGTTATAGCTCGCCGTTTCTGCTTTTAATTGATTTGAATCTTTGTGGGAGCATTTGCCGGAACGCCGATACTTTTTTTGTCTAGTTTCTTAGCTTCAATTTTTACAATCTCATAAGTGATTGTAAACAGATTCGAATCTAAAATCGATTTGTAGTAAGGTGCCTTAGCTTTGGCAACAATGAGGTCGTAGAAGAAATCTTTGTAATAGGCGTAATTTTTCGGATCGACGTACTCTTTGTTTTCCGGGAAATAGTATGTTAAGGCTATTTTTTGTGCGTTGATCGGATCAAACGCATCAATTCGGTATCCAGGGCAATCAGTACCAAATACTTTTTGCTTTGGAAGATCTTTTTGGGATTCGAACATTATAGTATTTTCGACCGTTTTGGAAACGAGTAGCGTGTCTTTGCTTCGGAATTTTGCATACAATTTGCTTTCTTTCGAGTCGAAATATAAATACTCAAATCCCGAAGCTCCGCTGTTTACGTGTTCTTTTCTAAAACTGCCATCGGCTAAAAGGTGTATCCGTACTAAATTCCCATTTCGCTCGCTCAGTATTTTCGAAATTCTAGGATCATCAATTTTCGGCGTTACGATAACTTTGTATGTTAAAACGCCTTCGAAACTTTCCTTACTTCCAAAATTTGAGCATCCAAAAAAGCATATGCTTAGCAGCGCAAGAAGTATATTTTTCATCATTGTTAGCGGTTGTTCTTTATCGGAATCAAAGTTAGAAAACATTTAAATGAATACTACCTTTTTAATAAAATCCGCAGTAGTGTAGTGCTTTTATAAGAAATGAAGCATTTTAAGAAAAGTCTCAAAAAAGAGAGTACTTAAGCGATCTACTACCTCGACAAAACAAAAAAGCTGCCTATGTATAAGACAGCTTTAAAGTATTGAAAATCAAATTTTTAATTTTTCGGGTTCTTCATCTCCTTTTCAATCATGTCGTAAAACTGATCGATTTTTGGAAGAATCACTACTCGAGTTCTTCTGTTTTTAGATCTGTTTTCTGCATTGCTGTTGTCAACCAACGGAATGTATTCGCCGCGACCAGCTGCAATGAGTTGCGAAGGTTTTACACCCAATTCTTTAGTTAACACACGAATGATAGACGTAGAACGTTTTACGCTCAAATCCCAGTTGTCGAGCAAAACGCCGTTGCCAATGAAAGGCACGCTGTCGGTATGTCCTTCCACCATGCATTCAAAATCGGGCTTACTATTTATAACTTTTGCCACTTTGGTAAGTACTTCTTTGGCTCGATCGGTAACGGTGTAGCTACCACTTTTGAACAATAACTTATCGGCAATTGAAATGAAAACTACGCCTTTCTCCACATTCACTTCGATATCTGGATCAGAAATGCCTACCTCGCGTTTCAAACTCGTAACTAAGGCAAGTGTAACACTGTCTTTTTTAGTCAGTGCGTCTTGCATGCGCGTAATTTTAAGATCTTTCTCTTTGATGGTTTCTAACGCTTTCTCAATGTTTTCGGCACCTTTCGCGGTAAGCGTAGTCATGTTTCCGATATTGCTAATTAATTCGGAATTGTTCTTTTTCAAGAAATCAACTTGCGTAGCCAAGGCATCTTTTTCCGACATACACATGTTCAGTTTAACGGTAGTCGAGTTCAAAAGGTCCTGAATTTCCTTATTTTTCGCTTCTAATGCAGCGATTTTCTTTTTCGTTCCGCATGATGTGCTCAATACGGCAAGCGATGCTAAAACAAAAATATACTTCTTCATCAATTTAGATTTTGCGCAAAGATATACTCAAATGTTAAAAAATAACGTGAAAAGGATACCTAAACTATTGTTAAGATACATCGCTATAACGGCGCTTTCCTTGAACGAAGTATGCATAGACAATCGATTTTTTAGAAAAGTAGTCCGAACGCAGGTTTTTGGCTCGCTTTTTATACGTGTGGTAACACTTAGCGTAGAAGGCAAAATGTGCAGCAATTACTGCGCGGAACTTCGAAAATTCGCCGGAAATTAGGAACCGAATTGCGGCTACTCCGTCTAAAACCAAACGCAAGAGCAATACTTCGAATAACATGCCTTGCGGAACGTTTTTTAGCAGCATTAATAGCGAATTTCTAAAATTTAGAAAGACTTTTCGAGCAGAACCGCTCGCTAAAGTTGCGCCACCAACGTGAAACACAACGGAATCGGGTAGGTATCGGGCTTCAAATCCGCGATTAAATGCCCGCCAACACAGGTCTATTTCTTCCTGATGTGCAAAGAAGTCGGCATCAAAACCGCCAAGTTCGTCGAATACCTTCTTTCGTATCGCAAAACAAGCTCCGGTTGCCCAGAAAATCGGTGTTTCGTTCGAATATTGGTTTTCGTCGATTTCTACGGTTTCAAACAACCGACCGCGGCAGTACGGAAATCCAAACTTGTCGATAAATCCGCCCGCAGCTCCGGCATATTCAAATGCGGCTTTATTTTTGAAATCGCGAATTTTGGGTTGCGCTATGGCCAATTTTTCTTCTTCCGCGAAAGCGCGAACCAACGGCTGCAACCAATTTGGAGTTACTTCGACATCGGAATTAATTAAAACCAAAAGCGAGGCATCAATACTTTTTAAGCCTTCGTTATAACCACCGGCAAAGCCTAAGTTACTTTCGTTTCTGATACAAACTACGTCGGCGAACTCATTGGCAAGTACGGTCACCGAGTCGTCGGTCGAAGCATTATCGATTACGTAAATACGCGCCGAATCACTGCAATGAATTAGCGTAGGTAGAAATTGGCGCAACAGTTCTGCTCCGTTGTAATTGAGTACAACAACGGCCGTTTTAGATAAAAGTTCGTTAGTTTCCAAAGGCAGGTAAATCGGGAATTAATTCAAAACGTTCGCGTTCGTAATCGAGTTTGCAAAAATAGTGTTCCAAGCCATTTGTCACGAATAAATGTTGTGCTTGTACGTGCAAATTATAGCGTGCAATTTGGTCGAACGTGTCTTGCTTTATAGGTATTTCAGGTGCTTTACATTCGACTAACAAAAAAATGCTGCCGTTTTTATTGAAGACAACTAAATCGAATCGTTTTATTAACTGATTGATTTTCAGTTGACGTTCAACGCTGATTAAAGTTGTTGGGATTTGATAATGCGTTTGCAACAAAGCAATTACATGCTGTCTGACCCATTCTTCGGGCGTTAATACGATAAATTTTTTGCGAATAGGGTCGAAGATAAGCGTCTTATTTTCGCTATTTTTGAACCTGAACTGAGCGGGTGGAAGATTGAGTCGCTGCATGGCGCAAATATAAAGAGAAGATTAGCCCGAATTCAATTTCCGACTTTAATGGATGAAGCACTAAAAATTGTTGATGCGATCAAATCGGGCGACATCAAGCCCCTTTATTTGCTCATGGGTGAGGAACCGTATTACGTTGATAAGGTGTCCGAATACATTGAAGAGCACGTATTATCTGAAGACGAACGCGGCTTTAATCAGACTATTTTGTACGGACGTGATGTAAATGTTCCCGATTTAGTAGGAGCCGCCAAGCGCTATCCGATGATGGCCGAACGACAAGTAATAATTGTTAAAGAAGCCCAAGCCATTACTGGCAAACTAGATAAATTGGAAGAGTACGTTGCCAATTGCACGCCAACAACAGTGCTGGTTTTGTGTTACAAAGGTAAAGATGTAGATAAGCGAAAAGCGCTCTACAAGAATTTTCAGAAACACGGCGTGGTGCTCGAAAGCAAGAAACTCAAGGATGCGCAAGTGCAAACCTGGATTGCGAAATTACTGAAGTCGAAAGGTTTGCAAATTGAACCTAAAGCTGTTGCGATGATTAACGACAATTTAGGGAATAATTTGTCGCGTATTGCTACCGAAATTGACAAACTGGTGGTTAATATTCCGAGTGGAAGTACCGTTACTGCTGCAGATGTGGAATTGTACGTTGGAATAAGTAAGGACTTCAATATTTTTGAATTGCGAAAAGCAATCGCACAAAAAAACACGACCAAAGCCTTCCAAATTGTTGATTATTTTACCAAAAGTAAAAACGATATGCCTTTGGTGGTCATCGTAGCGCAATTGCACAAATTTTTTAGTCAGCTACTGATTTTACACGGATTAAAAGACAAGAGCAAACCGGCGGCAGCGCAAGCTTTAGGTGTTTCGCCGTATTTTGTCGACGAGTTTTTTGACGGTATCCGCGTATATCCGATGAAAAAAGTGAGCAGTATGATTGCCGCTTTACGCGATATTGATTTACAGAGCAAAGGCGTGGGTGCAGCTAATGCTAAAGAAAGCGATTTGTTTAAACTGCTTTTGATTAAGATATTTGCCTAAAATTTAAAAATATGGGAATGAATAAGAACACCGTTTTGGGTTGGGCTACCTTTATTATGATTCTGATGGGAATTTTACTTATTGGTTTAGGAGCTTTTCGTTACGACGAAGTTGCCGGATGGGGTTTTGCGGCCGTTGGTTTTGGCTTTTGGGCCAATGCTTGGGTTTTTAGTTCCTTAAAAGGACGCGTTTAATTAATTACACTATACATGTCAGACGATAAGAAGGTTATTTTTTCCATGCAAAAGGTCTCGAAGACCTACAGCAGCAGCGACAAACAAGTTTTAAAAAACATCTATCTCAGCTTTTTCTACGGAGCTAAAATTGGTATTCTCGGTTTAAACGGTTCTGGTAAATCGTCTTTGCTGCGTATCATCGCAGGAGTAGATAAAAATTATCAGGGCGATGTAGTTTTTGCACCCGGATATACTGTGGGTTATTTGGAACAAGAGCCGCAACTTGATGAGGATAAAACCGTTATTGATATTGTTCGCGAAGGAGTAGCCGAAACCATGGCTGTACTTGCGGAATACAACGAAATTAACGACAGTTTTATGCTGCCTGAGGTTTATGAAAATGAAACCAAAATGCAGCAATTAATGGACAGACAGGCGGCACTACAAGATAAAATTGATGCCTTAAACGCTTGGGAAATTGACACCAAACTAGAGATTGCCATGGATGCGTTGCGCACGCCTGATGCCGATACGCCGATAAAGCATCTTTCGGGTGGCGAACGCCGTCGTGTGGCACTTTGCCGTTTGCTGTTGCAACAACCCGACGTTTTGTTACTGGATGAGCCTACCAACCACCTCGATGCCGAATCGGTGTTGTGGTTAGAGCAGCATTTGGCACAGTACGCCGGAACAGTTATTGCCGTTACGCACGACCGTTACTTTTTGGATAACGTTGCTGGTTGGATTTTGGAACTCGACCGTGGAGAAGGAATTCCGTGGAAAGGAAACTACTCGTCTTGGCTCGATCAAAAAACGATTCGTTTGGCACAGGAAGAAAAAACAGCGAGTAAACGCAGAAAAACACTAGAGCGCGAGTTGGAGTGGGTGAGACAGGGCGCGAAAGGACGTCAGACCAAGCAGAAAGCACGTTTACAGAATTACGATAAGTTGTTGAATGAAGATCAGAAGCAACTGGACGAGAAGCTGGAAATTTACATTCCGAACGGTCCGCGATTGGGAACTAACGTAATTGAAGCTAAGAACGTTGCGAAAGCTTTTGGCGACAAATTGTTGTACGATAATTTGAACTTTACCTTGCCTCAAGCGGGAATTGTTGGTGTTATTGGTCCGAATGGTGCCGGTAAGTCGACAATTTTCCGCATGATTATGGGAGAAGAAACACCCGATGGTGGTAGCTTTTCGATTGGCGAAACGGTAAAGATTGCTTACGTGGATCAGTCGCATTCAAATATTGATGTCGATAAATCGATTTACGAAAACTTTAGCGGTGGTCAAGAATTGATTATGATGGGCGGCCGACAAGTAAATGCACGTGCGTATTTGAGTCGTTTTAACTTTGGTGGCAGCGAACAAAACAAAAAGGTATCGATGCTTTCGGGCGGTGAACGCAACCGTTTGCACTTGGCCATGACATTAAAGGAAGAAGGCAATGTTTTGCTTTTAGATGAGCCTACGAACGATTTGGATGTAAATACCTTACGTGCGTTAGAGGAAGGTTTGGAAAACTTTGCGGGTTGTGCTGTGGTTATCAGTCACGATCGTTGGTTTTTAGACCGAATTTGTACGCATATTTTGGCTTTTGAAGGCAACTCGGAAGTGTACTTTTTCGAAGGTGGCTTTACGGAATACGAAGAAAACAAGCGCAAACGTTTAGGTGCCGACGTGACGCCGAAGCGTATCAAATATCGAAAACTCATTCGCTAAGTAATGAAAGAATTGGAAGAAACCGTTGCTCGAAAGGCAGCGGTTTCTTTTTGATACGATTTTTCATAGACGTTTTTCTGCGTTAAGGATGGCAGCGAAAATCCTGCCACGAGCGGCCGTTGCCGAGTGGCAGATATTAGCGAACAGCCTGACCTGCCGAGTCGACTTTTAGATGCAGCACAGACGTTGGCAGGGAACGCCCAGATAAACTCAGGTATTCGATTTTTTAAGTGCACGGAGACCATCGAACTTCGCAGATTTTTTCGCAATTTAGCGCTGTGGCGGAAACCACAGAGCAGCCGCCCAAAAGTTGTTCCAACATTCGATAGGCTGCCTTCGATAAGTTTAGGCTCTAACAAAATGTGGGATCGGTAGGATAAAAGATACGATTAGTGGCGAAATCATCAGTATCGCAATACTTAAATCTTAATACTAAAGAGATACGTAAACTGGTTAACTCTTCTAGCTTCTCCACAAAAAAATCTTCCAACTTTGCCACACACAACCACACAGTTTCCCATACAATTGCGCTATTAATTAACTGCCAGATAAGAGCTGCAGATTTAAAAGAGATTTAGTGTTGATCAATCACAAAGCGCATGAATGGATACAATCTGCAAATTGAAACCTTAAGTAATGCTTTCCTACAATTGCCGCTAACGGAGGTTCTTTTCTAGAAGTCTAAAATATTGCTCCTCGGCATTGTAAAAATCCCAGTATTTGTCCTCGTTTTTCAGTAATTCATAAGATTTAAAAGCGCTGTTTAATTGGTCGTGAATGGCACTTATATAATCATTCCAAGCTAAGTTTCTTCTAATGTTTTCGATAAAAAAAATGGGGCTTGAATCTTCTGGAACCATGAAATCGTCCGAAAAATAAACAATACCGAAGGTTTTCAAATCGGCTTTTGCAACAAATTCAAGTGCTTTTCTTGTTGGATACTCAAAAGTAAATGCAGAGGTGCTTTGGTGAAAGTCGGCTACATTATTCGCTTCCGAAGCGCAAGAAACCATAGTCTCAAATTCGTAAACTTCCATTAAAAGCGGAATAATGGTAGCATTTTTTTCGTGAAAATGAACAATATCGATGGGTATTGCTGCGTCGAAATCTTCTGTAGTGATCAGGTAGCAAATGTGTTGTGCCATATCGTTGGAGTTTGAATTTCGGATCTGGGTACTTGTTATGATTTGTTTTGCAGTTAATTGCGAAGCTCTGCGTACTTTCCGTCTATAAATTTATAGACGACTTCTTGCTTTTTACCTCGTGCATCGGTTGTTGTACACGTGTCTTTTTTTCGCTTACCTCTTGATTTTACTTTTTTTTCATTTTCCACAGAACAATCGGTTTTTACATTCTTGACCGTAATCGTTCCAGAATCATCGAAAGTCACATCCGATTTATAGCAGGTATTTCCGTTTGCTTTAGGCTGTCCCGCGATAAATCTATTAAAATTAGTTTTTTTATGATCGATCACTTCAAAGATTACCGACTTTGTGTCCAGATTCCAAATCTCGTATTTTCCGATTTCGACACTTTCATCAATGTCGAACGTTCCTCCGTGTTGCGAGTTAAAAAATGTGCAGTTAAAATAAAAAACAAGTTCCTTTCTTCCTATTCCATCGACTTGAATAGAATCAACAATTTTTATGTCGCCGCATAAAGAAATCTTTGGATTAAATCCGATTGTTGAAAATTTAGGTAAGAAATTAGTAAAGAAAATGGTGTCTTTCGTGTTATTGTAAACGTATCTCCTGTCTTGTCCCAGACTTATTTGCGACACAGCCAAATTGGAGAGGCTTAAAAATAAGATTAAAACGTACCTGTAATTTTTCATGGTTCCCCTTCTCTAGTTTTGCAAATTATCGTGTAGGTTTGGTTTTCGCATCAGCCAAATTTCAAAGCAACATCAGCTGATTTTAAGCTATAAAATTTGCTGTGCCCTAATCTTAAAGCTAGAATTTAGTGCTGCTGTAATTCCTTTATTGTTTATTCCGACCAGTATTTTAGTTCCAAAACTAAGCAAAAACTCTGCCGTAATCAATTTGGATAATTCTCGATAGCGCACGGCATGGAAAGATCTTTTTAATGCCGGCAATTCAAAGCAAACCGATTTTTTGAAGTATGAGTTTATCGCCAGACAACAAATATTTTTTCTTTATTTTTTGGGGGTACCGGCGGCGCAATTGTACAGCTTCGCAAACGTTTCGTGTAGCCGCCGTCGCGCTATCCGCTGTATCTTTTTGGCAACACAAAAGTGGAAATTTCGTAAGGCCAAAAAGGATAACGCTGCTATCGCTTACCCGAAATACGTATTAACGTGAAGCCGTACATTTACGCAACTTATCCGGGCAAAGTATTTTTTCAATTTTTTTTAATTGGAGTGGAAAGTTGGTGCGTGTTTCAAATTAATCTAAAGATTGGGATATTTTGTGGTGACCGATCGTTACTAACGATTTGCCTTAGCCCCGGTTGCAGCGGCAGCCCACAGTAAAAGACGGCTACGTGAACCGGGTTGCGCGGGCGACCTCAGAAGCCTGCTGCAAGACGTGTGAACGCGCCGTTTTTTACGAGGACTACAGCGGAAAACGGGAAGAGCTAATTAAAGATTTCCAGAATTAAAGATTTCGAGATTTCGAGATTGAAAGATTTGAAAAAGCTAAAAAAGCTAAAAAAGCTAAAAAAGCGAAAAAATTGAAATTAAAGTAAATAGACAAAAACAGTGTTTTTTTGACATCGTGTAAAACTTTGTGAACTCTGTGCCTATGTGGTCAACCGCAGTAATTTAGTAAAAATTGAAAAGATTTAAAAAAGCGAAAAAATTGAAATGCATGTAATTAGAGAAAAACAGTGCTTTTTTGACATCGTGTAAAAACTTTGTGAACTCTGTGCCTATGTGGTCAGCCTGACTGATGTAGTAAAAAGTTACAAGATTAAAAGATTAGCCTTCGACAAGCTCAGGCACCAGCCTTCGACAAGCTCAGGCTCCGACGAAACGTGGGTTAAGTTGG
Source organism: Flavobacterium sp. (assembly GCF_027490375.1). GTDB lineage: Bacteria > Bacteroidota > Bacteroidia > Flavobacteriales > Flavobacteriaceae > Flavobacterium. The sequence continues at coordinate 61,613 of NZ_JAIXYH010000016.1, read as the reverse complement.
GGAAATGACACGTTAAGTGGTGAACGTTACGATTCCGATAGTCATCGGGACTGGCTTCTCAAAAAACGAAACTTTAGGTGGTGAACGCCGCAAAGTCTTAATACTCCAATCTTAATACTTTAAATTATAAACAACCGCTTTGCCTTCTTTGCATAAAACTATTCTAAGCTCACGTTCAGTTAATAGGTACTAGTTGTGTTTTTTCACAATTTCAAACTTTTCTAAAGTCGCGAAATGAAGTCTTCGTAAAATAAACAGTTTCGGAAATCGTTACACTTTTCAGTACCTATGCACTTTCTGTCCTTTAAAATCCGAACTTGTGAAGTATTTATACGTATTGTTATTGTTATCCAGCATTCTTGCAGCACAACCTAATCCAACGACAGGTTATCCGCAAAGAATTGCAGATATTACACGAATCTTGGAAAAAGACTCTTTGAACGATCCGCTGCGATGGGAACGGCTCACCATGCAAGTTACACTGCTCGACGGCGATTGGGTTTACCAGCCATTTTCCCAATACCTCAACGCCGAAACCAATCCGGAAAAGCTGGGTATTAAAACCTATGAAAAAGAATTTGAGAGAATCTACCGAAATTATATTCAAACGGGCGATTTCAATATTGTAAATGAACGAAATTTCTACCATCAGCGCGGACTCTATTTTATGAAAACCAGACAGTTTACGGCAGCTATAGCCGATTATAAACAACTATTGGCTAGTAACATCTCCCAAGCCGCGTGGGAAAGCCAGCACTTTACGTTTTTAGCACTAGATATGCTTTTCAACATTTATGTGATTGGGAACGATTTCACTCAGGCGCTACAAACCATAAACATAAAGCTCGTTGAAGAGCAAAAAAGACTCGGATCACGGTATTATTCGTACGCAAATTCTTCCTATGCAAAAGTTAAGCTGTTTGATAAATTTGACAAGCGAGAAGAGCTAATTACTTACCTTAAACAGCTTTCCAAAGAAAATTTTGAGTATTACTTTGAGAAGCATCAAGACAAAAACACGAACCTCAAAGGAGTGAAACAATTGGGATACTCCCATGTAGTTTTGTTGATTAGATATCTTAAAAAATATGAGAGTCCAGAGCTTAAAAAATACAACGCCATTTATCGGAAATTGTCAAAGCGAAACCGCATGAAAGAGAACTTAACGGACAACGATTTAAAAACCATCGTTGCAAAAATATAAGTTGCGACCGACAGCCGTTTTTTGCGATTTCGTTATTTTAAGACTTAAACAATAAAAACAGATTATCAAGAAAATCGGATTTAAAACACAATTAAAGTTAGGTGATATGAAAAAAGTACTGCTCCTATTAATTCTGTTTATTTCAAATCTTATGGTTGCGCAAGATGGTGAGTTGTGGCATTTTAAGTTTAAGTTCAAATTAAATACGAAGGAAACGCTCAGATATACCTACAAAAATGTTGAAGTGTTTCTCAACGATTCCAAAACTTTTAACTATCTGAGGAATTACGATTTAAAGTACAATGCAAAAACAAAGGAATACGAACTTTTGATACGATACAATTGCATCAGTTGCGGTTATCCAAGTAATGATTTTCCGCCAGAAATTTATTTGCGACTAGAGTTTGAGGGTTCTCGTTTACAATATCCGTTTTATGCCGTCGTGCCTATTTATTTTGAAAAGTCGGAGTCTTTTGTTTTCCATGAGTTTTTAAACGGACTAGACCATCCGTATTCAAATTTGGATCAAACTAAAACAGCTTTGTTGCCCGACGACGTGGAAAAGCAAAGTCAAATTGATGCTCTTAATGCTCTTTCGTACGACAACGCCATCAACCTCGGAACCATAGATATCAAACATTTCATTACTGATGATCAATGGAAAGATGATATTGAAAGGTACCAGATCATTGAAGTTCGTTCACGCGATTCGATTCAGTACAAAAAAGCCGGCGAGTACACACCCCGTAGTATGAACCGCCTTGTGCCTTTGAAAATGAGGTTATAGTAATTCTTTTACTATTTAACTTCAGTTCGACATAAAAACCTTTGTTAGATCGCTTGAAATGAAAACTTTAGATGGCTACTATTAATTTCGATTCACCATTATTTATAGCTAATCATTTAAACAGTCGCTTACGTAATTGTATTTTTTTGAGATACCGCGGTATCCCAAAGAAAATACGCCTAGTAATCAACTATTTAAAAGCTTTCTAACTTTGATTTTTATATCGAACTCACGTTATTTACGAATTGATGCGTTTTTAGTTGGTGTGTTTGAAGAATTTTGGTCGTGGTAAGAATAATGCTGTTGTTGTGCTACGTTGAGTTTTAGTTAAGCAGTATCTTAAATCAATTACTTATTTGATCTTTCGAAGTACAGACCTGGCAACACAATTTTTACTTCGTGATGCATGTTTTCATTCTTCCAGAAGAGAATATAGTTTACTGTTGCATATTTTAGTTCGTAATGATTCGTTTTTCTGGTTTCAATTTGTTCGACAAAATGTTTAGAGAACTTTAAAATGGGCTTGCCGTTGCTATCAAAACATCCGTTTTCATTCACAATTAAAGTGTCACCGCTAGTAAGTTGGGATATAACGCTTTGTTTGTCTATGAAATAGTTTAGCCATACGTCTTTTAAAGTTAATTGCATTACTAGGCCTTTCGGCTGAGGATGAAAATCTCTGTCGTCAATCCAATTTACGTGATCTGCTTTCAACTGATCTAAAATGTTGGAGTTCACATGAATTGTCAGATTGTTTTTTGCTCTTGTTAGTGCAACATATAATTGTCGTTTTTCTTCGTTTATTGTGAGGTTAAAGTCATCAAGCAGTATAAAAACGTTATCAAATTCTTTACCTTTTGCCTTGTGAATGGTTGAAACAAAAATAGTTTCACTTTTTTCACTGAAAAAGTCTTCTAGTTTTGATTCCCGGATAAACGCATCTAAATCCGATTTATATTTCCTTTTGGGATTGACGGTTGCAAAATCTTTGAAGATGTTTAAGCAAATTTCTAAGTTAGAACTGTTTCGAAATCTGTTAATTAGTGCATGTTGGGCATTTTTCCATACTTCATCGCTAATGGTTGGAACTTCATCAGACGCATTTATATGATTCATAAAGAAACGCATTTCAAACAGATTTTGTAAATTAAATCCGTCATTGGATTGAATTAACTTCGCATGCACTTTGTTTTTTAACAACAAGCCTGTAATTTGTAGTGCTTCGTCGTTTGTTTTTGTCAAAACACACGTAGTGCCTGAAAGTCCTGTTGTTAGGATGTCTTGAACGAGGGGGTCGATGAGGTTTTTATTTTGATAACGAACTATTTTTAATGTTCCGTTGTCTTTTTGCATAGCAACTATGGGCAGTTGCTTCAGGCGATTTGGAATCCGATTTACATATTGATTTGAAAAAGCTACAAGATTATTTTTGCTTCTGTAGTTTTCAAGTAATTCGTATTTTATAGCATGATGTTCACGAATAAAATTCTCCAAATATTTTGAACTCGCTCCTCGAAATTCATAAATATTTTGGTCGTCGTCTCCAACTGCAATGACGCGCATATCTTCATTTTGTTCTATCAATGACTTAACAAGCGCAAATTCGTCGTAGTTCATATCTTGCGCCTCGTCAATTACCAAAACAGTTTTCGTGATTCTGCTTTGTTCGACATCCTTACTTCTAATTTTTTCGATGGTCTTTTGCAGAATTTCATCTGATTTTTCCAAACTTCCAACCTTCCCCAGCAAATCAAAACAATAAGAGTGAAAGGTCTTGATCTCAATATAATGGGCAACATTTCCAATTAATTGCAGCAATCTCTTTTTAAATTCAGTTGCTGCTGCTCTAGAAAATGTAAGCATCAATAATTGCTCTGTCTTTACATCTTCCATAAGTAGTAACGACGCAAGTTTGTGCACTAAAACGCGTGTTTTTCCGCTTCCAGGTCCGGCGGCAACAACAAGATGTTGACTTTCTTTGTCGTTGATGATTTTTAGTTGTGTTGGCGAAAGTTCACCAAACAATTGCTGAAACTTTTGCGGTGTGATATTTCGTTTGATTTCGTTTTGTCGGCTACCCTTAAAGTATTTACTCAAAAACGAATTGTAATTCAATTGGAAATAGTCTTCTACGAATTGCAAAGCGTTTTTATAGTCGGAAATCATCATTTTAGCATATTCGCCCACGATATGAATTTGCTGTACTTTACTTTCATAAAACTGTTGCAATTTCTGATAATCGTCTTTGGTGTATTTTTTCCTATTGTCGGTTTCTGTTCTTTCAATGGTTAATCGGTTATACAATACAAGAAAACCGCCTTCAATTTTAATAGCTTCAATACGCGACAAATAAAAGAGCGCATCTTCAATATCGTCAATGCTAATATTCAAATTAAAAAGATTGCTCCTGTTTTCATAGTCGGCTTTTAGCTCGTGTACAGAGAACTCAACCAAAACTTCCTCTTTTTCTGAATCAGTATTTAATTCACTTTGATTGCTTTTTTCATATAAAAACTGAATAATAGCATTTGCTAAATCATGGCGCTTCTCCAGCTTTTCTTTTAAGACTTCCTGGGTATGCAAAGAACGAATAGCGATGTGGTTTTTAGAATCTAACGATTTTCGTTTAATCCAATTCTTAATAGCCCAGAAATTGAAGATTGTCTTTATTCTGTTCGTGTTTACCTCATCAATTCCTGCTGCAGCGGCATGTTCATTGAGTTCTTTTATATGAATTACTTTTTCTTCTTCTTCAAAATAGGGCAATAAAAAGTTCTCTATTTTTCGAAATGTATCGACAATTTTCAACGAACGATTTCTATTTTCCCCTTTTTTGATAAATGCAGTCAGATCTTTGGCATCCGCTAAAATATTTTCTTCACGCAAAAGATTGATGATGGTAATAACCTCGTCTTTTACGATGCCCAGATGGTCGCTGATGTAGTCAACTCTCGATTCGGCAGCTTCATCGTTTGTTTCCTTTCTGCGTTTACTGGAAAAAAGTTTTTTGATAATTCGAATTCCTTTTTCTTTTTGATGTTCTTGAAATTTATCAGATGCATTAATTTTCGCAATGGCTTCTTCGGCATTCTTTGAAATAATACTGTTCGCAAAAATACGAGGCATATTTTGGCCTCGCGTTAGGTATCCAGCGTCTTCTAGCGCTGCAATGGCAGTAGTTACGCGTGTTTCAATTTCAACTACATTTTCATCCCAACCTGCTTTTCGTGCTATTTCCAAAGCCGAATTTGAAACTGTTGAACGAAAACGGGTTATATCTTTTATAGCTTTCCAAATTTGCTGAATTTCTTTTATTGAAAGCTTAGTTTGATTCAGTAATATGAAGTGTTTGCTGAGATCTTCTTCATTAAATAAAACAAAACAATCTGCGGCCAGATTTTCATCTCGTCCGGCTCGTCCGGCTTCCTGAATGTAGTTTTCAAGCGAATCAGAAATCTCAAAGTGGATAACCATGCCAACGTCTTTTTTATCAACGCCCATTCCAAAAGCCGAAGTAGCAACGATTATCTGAGTAGTACCATTGATAAACGAATCCTGATTTTTAGATTTTTCAATCTTATCCATTTTTCCGTGGTACGGTTTTGCACGAAATCCGTCTTGAGTTAACTGCTCGGCTAGCGCGTAGGCTTTTCGCGTCCGAGAAACGTAAATAATTGTCGGACAATTCTTTTCGTCAAGTAAATCGCGAACGGTTTGATATTTTTCTTCTTCGTCAACTCTATTGAAAACTTTGTATTTCAGATTTGTACGAGCTGCTTTTGAAGTGAATAATTCTAGTTCGAGCGATAGCTTTTCTTTAAAATACGACCGAATATCTTCAATTACTTTTTGTTTTGCAGTTGCCGTAAAGCATGAAACCGGAATTCCTTCATCTAGATTTTTCTTTTCTTGAACTGCTTTTATGAAGTCGCCAATGTACAAATAGTCGACTCGAAAATCTTGCCCCCAAGCCGAAAAACAGTGAGCTTCGTCGATTACGAAACGAGCAATTTTTCTTCCTAGAATTAATCTTTCAATCGTTTTGGATCGCAGCGATTCGGGTGATATGTAGAGAATAGAAGCTGAGCCGTCTTCAACTCTTTCAAAAGATTTTACTCTTTCAATGGGGTCGAGCAAGCCATTTATGGTTACGGCATCCGTAATTCCGTTTCTTTCCAAATTATCGACTTGGTCTTTCATAAGCGACTGCAACGGCGAGATAACTACAGTCAATGCTTTCGAGGTTTCGCCGCTAATCAAAGCAGGAACCTGAAATGTGATTGATTTTCCGCCGCCGGTTGGAAAAACGGCAAGTATCGATTTGTTGTTGATAGCTGCGTTAACTGCCCTTTCTTGTAAAGGTTCTCCGTCGTAGTTTCGAAAAGAGCTGTAACCAAAAAAGCGCTTCAATCCTTTGTGTGCATCTAAAAAGTCGTTGCAATAAGCGCAGCCACTAAGGCAAGGTTTGTTTCGTAAAAGAAACATGATTCGTTCTACTTCGGGATAATTTTTTAAAACCCAACGCGGCGTAATGGAGTACGCCTTTTTTCTGACCACGAACGAATGAATAAGCGATAGGGCATAAGCGAGTTCAATTGGATTTTCAAAGCTTAGTTTCGACACATCGGCTTTTTCGCAAATTTCATTATTAAAATGTGTGCGAACTATATGAGTTAAGTCGTTCTCAGAACTTTTGTAATCGATGAATCGAAAAAAGGCGTGAAATTCTCGGTTGTCGTTTAGTAATAAGTAGAATATTTGTTTTAAGCTCTCGTTAAGCTGTTTGAATGCCGTAATCTCGTCATTCAGTAAATCTTTTGCTTTTATGGAATCGTTTAACGGATTGTTTTCATCTTCATAGTATAATTTATCGTCTTTGACCAATGCATGATATGGCTTGCTTGGAAATAGCAAAGGTGAAAGATGCAACGTGTCGATGATGTTAGCTGAATTTACTCCTGCCGCTGCCAGCGCTTTTCCGATATATTGTAAGTCGTGATTAATAATATTATGACCACAAACAAAATGCGTACCGCTCACAAATGCTATAAATGCAGTAACCGAAGGGTCGTGAAACAAGCTGCCATTATTTTTAACACCGCCAATATCACGAATGCGCTTGCTTTGGGGGTCAATTTCGGTGTCGATAAATGCAATGGAGTGGTTGGTATGTAGTTCTTCTCTAATCAAGTTTGATACGTCAGCTCGTTTTTGTAGTTGGAAGTACGTTTATATACCTCGTAACCGTCTTTTTATTGTTTCTTTTACTTCTAATGCTTTCCAGAATTTCGATCAACTTCGTTTTTAAACACTTGAACTGAAACTTCTACAAAGACAAAAATAAAAATACGAATAAATTCTTACGCCTTTACAATAATTTACCGTGAATTTCTTTCAGAAGTAAAGCTGGGAATAAAAGGCATTGGCTTAGGTTGCATTTGGGAGTTTTTGAGTGAAAGTAATGTGAAAGCAAGGGTTGTGTAGTGCCTGTTGTAGTATATAAAAATTCAATTATAAATATCCTTTCGATACTTATCCCAAATTGTAAAAATTGAGATTATAAACATATTGGTGAGCAAATAAAAAACAAGATTTTGTAGAATTACTGGAGATTTTAATGTACCAAAATTATCATCGAAACCATAAAGTTTCCCCAAGATAATCTCACCTAGCACAGCGCTACAAAACATTGCTAGGATACCGATGAAAACCGAATAAAATATCTTTTCAGCAAAAATGAATTTACGACATGTACTTATATATTATACACTAGTGATAAAAGTAAAGGCGAAATACACTATAAATGGGTGATTTTCATAATGTCTAAAGCTGAATGGTGCGTCGATTAAAACTGCAAAGGTTGTCATAATGATTAACATAATTAGTAACTTGAATTTTAGTATTTTGGGGATAGTTTGATTCATGAGTTTCAATTAACGTTTTATGAATACTTAAAGTCGGGAGACTTTGTGGAGGGCAGTTCATAAACCGGCGTTAAAGGCGATTATGACGTGTTCTTTATTCATCCATTTTCTTTGGAGATTTTTCAATACCTAAAACCGACTTAGCATTTAGCGAACTAACTACTTTTTTTCCTGTTTTTGATTCCAATTCTTTGAGAGCCACTTTAGCTACATTGCCGCCTTGTTGGGCAACTTTTTTGCTTTCATCGAAATCTTTCGGATTTGTGGCTTGCGAAATATCCTTGGTAGAAGCCTCAGCAAGCATGTTTAAAATCAATTCAGTATTAGTCATGTTATCACGTAAGTTTTCTTTTTTCAATCCTTTGAAAACCTTGTATTGTTTGGTGGTTTTACCCGCCCAAGCTTTAGTGATTATATCGGTAAGCGTGGCAAATTGTTGCCCTTCTTTTAGTCCTTTGTTTTTCCATTCATCAGTTAGTTCTTTGCGAATTTCAATGCTTTTTAGGCGCTGGTTTATCCAGTTTTCCGAATAGCCTAACTTTAAATATTGTTCCAAAGCACGATCAATACTCAATTCAGGATCTTGCATTTCATCTAAGCGTTCGCTGCCTACTTGCGCAAGCCACAGCTTAAAAGGCTCGGCTTTGTGAGACGGAATAGACTGAATTAATCTGAAAAGCTGTTCCGTATCTGCTACATCAGTCAGACGCATTTTTCCGTCATCTGCCTGCATTTTCAACTGTCCGATTTTTTCGGACAGTTCACTTCCTTCCTTCTTAAGTTTAGCCTTTAAGTCGCTCCAATATTTTCTCGGTCGGTCGGTGCCAGCCAATATTTCGATCACATCAATTACAGAAAAAAACCATTTTTCATGATCGACATCCCACACGGTTCGTACCTGTTTGTCTTCAAATATTTGAATCGATTTTTTAGTAGTCATAATACCTTTTAATGGTTTGAATTAAAAAAAAGCTAAATTACACGAAAGGCTAATGCATCAGTTAATAGTTGCATTTACCAACGGTTGCGTGTATTTCACTAACACATTTTCGTCATTTAGCTTTCGAAACAATACAAATAGCCGCAGCTTTTCATTGAAATCCAATGCTTCGAAAGCGACTAACTTGAGCCAAAGTTATATCACAAAAGCGAGAAAAGCTTTGCGGTTTTACAAAATGGCTGTTTTTTGACTCCAAAAAAGGCGTTTTAAGGCTTAGTTATTTTTTAAAACCACACGCTATTTTGCGAACGAGCGTACTTTAAAACGTCTTATTTGAGCTCGTTTTGATTTGGAATTTTTATATTTTGGCGAAAGATGATAGTTGTGCAACGGTTACCACTGTTACCTGCTGGGCTTTTTCGGTCTTGCTACTTCGTCCATTCTGTCCAAGGAATAATAAATGGTAAAACCAAAACCCAAATTAAAAAAAATAATGCCATACCTGTCGGATAAGGTTGATTATTTCTGATTGCTGGTAAAGCGACTACTAAAAGCCAAGTTCCTTTGTATATAAGTTGCACTAAAAGTATTGGTGAAAATGAAATTGGTCGCCATAGTCCTAAAATTGATAAAATTGCTATTGCTAACCACAAACAACCAACAAGCCGTATAACTTCTGTCGGTTGGTAGGCGTTTTGGAAAACTGTCAAGGCAGATTTGTTTGGGTTGAAAACAGAAGTTATGCTTATCCAACCTGCTACTATTATGTTTGCTATGTAAACTATTTTTAGTGCTATCATTTTTTTTATTTTAAAAGGTTCGTCCAATGCCTGTTTTTAAAACAGGAAGAATTAAGTTATTGTCCGCATTTGTTGTTCTGCCAATGCCTAAACGGCTGTCAAAAGTCCAAGCATTTGATTTCCCAAATCGGTAGGCATAACCATAACCCGCATATGGCAGAAAGGTTATGCTTTTATCTTTTCGCAAAAAATCACTTTCTAAAAATGCTGTGCCTACAAATACAAAATGTCCGTTCATTCTCTCGTTTATAAAATACTTCAAATTTATACCGTGAGTATTTATAAAATTTGTTTCCAACTGAATGGTTAATTTGTCCAAAGTCCGCATTTCCAAAGTTAGCAGTGGGGTAAACGGTGGAAAAATCAAAAAACTTAATCTGATATTTCCAATTGGCAATTTAGGTTCAGTTGTTTGTGCTTGCAACTTTGAAAAAAAGGAAAACAAGCATACGAAAATTACTGTTTTCATTTATTTTCTGCTATTCGTTTGAAGTTATTCATTACTTCAGGCAAAACCTTTCTGAATTGTCCGCCAAGCATTAACCCAAAAATATATTTCAGAAACCCTGTAAATGCAATATCGTCCGTAAAATGAACTTCGTTGTTTGTTTCTGTCAAACTACGCTTAATTACAAGTTCGCCAACTGGCATAATTGTATTGATGGTGTATGAGTGATTAGGGATAAGTTCTGAAATGTAAAATTTCAATTTTGGTCCCGTTTTGGGTTTCATTGTCCCTTTTGCACCTTTTTCAAAAATGCCTTCAAGGTTTGCTTCAAGGAGTTCTGTGTCCCATTGATGCCAATTTTGAACATCAATAAGTGTCTGCCAAACATTGGCTTTTGTAGTGTTTACAGATATTGTAAAACTAAAATGATGATTGCTCTGCTTCATTTTTTAGATAGAATTTAAAAACTTGTGCAAAGTTCTATCTATAAAATGAGAAACTACTGCACCTATGTTAAGTCGCCAATTTTTTTCTAATTCTGCTCAATGATTGTGGGGCAATTCCTAAATAAGAAGCCAAAATGTTTAATGGTATTCGTTTTAAAAGTTCAGGTTCATTTTTGAGCATCTTCTCGTAGCGAAACTCTGCTGTTTCGGTTTGTAGTTCTTCTAAAATCTCTTCTGTGAAAAATTGTACTTCTTGAATTATTTTTCTTGCAAAGTCTGTCCAACTTTTAAGGTTGTACAATTCATTTACTTGATTGTATGAAATTTGCCAAACAATTGACTTTTCTATGGCTTGGATATTTTCGTTTGCAGGCTTTTGGGAATTGAAACTTGATTGTGAAGTGAAAAAATAAGGTGCTTCGGTAAAAAACTTTGTTATGTTATTTCCGTCTTTGTTGATGTAAAAATGAAGTAGCCCGCTTTCCACAAAATAAAGGTGTCGGCAAACTTTGCCTTCTTGTAAAATAAGTTCGTCTTTTTCAATTACTTGTTTCTCAAAGCAAACAGAAATTTGCTTCCACTCGTCTGTCGGAAGTGAAGTATAATTTTCAATGAATTTTCGTAAAGTGTCCAAATTTAAAATGTGTCAATTTGTTAGTTATTTGCGGTCTGTTAGCCTTGCAGGTAACTCCCAAATATACGAAAGTTTTTATCCCACTTTTCAGCGCGTTATTCGCCTAAACACACGTAAACATTGGGAGGTGCCATTTTATTTCATTTTTTAGAATTTTATAAATGTTCGTTTTTTCAATATGTTAAATTTGTATTTGGCAATTGAAAATTAACAATCTAGAACGTAACCTCAGTCACTGTTGTATTTCGCAACAACAAAGCTGTTTTAATCGTAAAATCTTCAAAAAATCCATTTCAAAATAAGCAGCATTCGCATTTGGGTCATGTTTGCAAAATTAAACAATTGAAACTACCCAAAACTACCTACTTATAGGTATTTTTCCCACCAAACGTTAGTAACGTATTTTCTAGCCCGGATGGTAGCGGTAGCCCGTAAGAAAAATATGGCTGCGTGAAACGGTGGGCGCGTGGTGACCTGAGAAACCACGCGCAAACCGATTGAACGCGCCGTATTTTTTGCGGACTAAAGCGAACAGCCGGATGAAGCTACAAATGGAAAAAAGCGAAAGAATAGAAAAAAGCGAAAGAAGCGAAAAAATGAAAGAATTGAAAGAAGTGAATTCCGATAGCTATCGGAAGGGAAAAAAGCCTTCGACACGTTCGTGGTTTACCACGCGAGAGGACTCGCGCGGCAGCGACATGGGAGGAAGGTTTCGAGATTAAAAGATTTCGAGATTAAAAGATTACAAGATTAAAAGATTAAAAGATTTCGAGATTGAAAGATTGAAAGATTTTGAGATTGAAAAAGTGAAAGCAGGCCTTCGACAAGCTCAGGCACCAACGAATTATTGGTTCGGGTGGAAAAACGATACGTCAAGTGGTGAACTCATCGATCCCGATAGCAATCGGGACTAGCTTCTATCCCGATAGCAATCGGGACTAGTTTCTAGCTTCTAGAAAAAGAGCACAAAGTTTCACAAAGTTTTTCACGAAGTACACAATGCTACTTTCGACAAGCTCAGGAATCGACGATACGCGGGTTCGGCTGGAAAAACGATACGTCAAGTGGTGAACGTCATGAAGTCTTAATACTTAATACTTAATACTTAATACTCAATACTTAATACTTAATACTCCAATCTTACTACTCATTGCCGAAAAACCAACTTGTCGTCGAAACAGTCGAGTAGGAGGGCTTGGTCGGGTTTGATGTTGCCCGAAAGTAGTTCCTTGCTCAAGGCGTTTAAAACCTCTTTTTGTATGACGCGCTTAACCGGACGCGCACCAAACTGCGGATCGTAACCACGCTTTACCAAATACGCTTTTGCCTCCGCCGTAGCGTCTAAACTCATATGCTGATTGGCCAACATCTTTGAAACCTGACGCAACTGTATGCTTACAATTTCGCCTATCTCGTCGCGCGTTAACGGTTTGAAAAGTACTACTTCATCAATCCGATTCAAAAACTCCGGTCGCACGGTACGTTTTAATAACTGCATTACTTCTTCCTCAGCCAAAACGGCGGCCGCTTCCGCTGTAAGTGTCGGATCTTCAAACGTACGCTGTATTACTTCACTTCCTAAATTCGATGTCATAATGATGATGGCATTTTTAAAATCCGCTAACCTTCCTTTGCTGTCGGTTAAACGTCCTTCGTCGAGCATTTGCAGCAAAATATTGAAGGTGTCTGGATGCGCTTTTTCAATTTCATCGAGCAAAATCACCGAATAGGGTTTTCTGCGCACCGCTTCCGTAAGTTGGCCGCCTTCCTCATAACCCACGTAACCTGGAGGTGCACCAACTAAGCGACTCACCGCGTGCTTTTCTTGGTATTCCGACATATCAATGCGCGTCAACGCATTTTCGTCGTCGAACAAATATTCGGCAAGCGATTTAGCCAATTCGGTTTTTCCAACGCCCGTACTTCCTAGAAACAAAAACGTTCCGACAGGTTTGCGTGCGTCTTGTAAACCCGATCTGCTTCGGCGAATCGCATCGGCAACCGCTGCTACAGCTTCTTCCTGACCCACAACTGTTTTGTGTAATTCGGTTTCAATATGCAGCAATTTTTCACGATCGCTTTGCATCATTTTTGCCACCGGAATGCCGGTCCATTTCGCAACCACTTCGGCTATGTCTTCTCGGGTAACTTCTTCTTTTATAAGTGCTTGATTGCCTTGTTTTTGTTGCAATTCGGCGGTGTATTCTTCCAATTTTGTTTGCGCATCTTTAATTTTCCCGTATCGAATTTCAGCAACCAAACCGTAGTTGCCATCGCGTTCGGCACGTTCGGCTTCGAGCTTTAACGACTCGATTTGTGCCTTGATTTGCTGCATGTTATCTACAATGTCGCGCTCCGATTTCCATCGCGAGTAAATTTCCTGACGCTCTTCTTTTAGATTCGATAAATCTAATCCGAGTACCTTTAGCTTTACGTCGTCGTTTTCACGTTTAATAGCTTCGATTTCAATTTCCAGCTGCATGATTTTTCGATCCAAAACGTCGAGTTCTTCCGGTTTGGAATTGATTTCCATACGCAGTTTCGAAGCTGCTTCGTCCATTAAATCGATGGCTTTATCGGGCAAGAAACGCGAGGTAATGTAGCGTTGCGAGAGTTCTACGGCAGCTATAATCGCATCGTCTTTTATTTGCACTTGATGGTGTGTTTCGTACTTGTCTTTGATACCGCGAAGAATCGAAATGGCGCTTTCGGTATCGGGTTCTTCGACCAATACTTTTTGAAAACGGCGCTCGAGTGCTTTGTCTTTTTCGAAATATTTTTGGTATTCGTCGAGCGTTGTGGCTCCGATTGCGCGAAGTTCGCCGCGAGCCAAGGCGGGTTTCAAGATGTTTGCAGCGTCCATAGCACCTTCGCCCGCACCAGCACCAACGAGCGTATGAATTTCGTCGATAAATAAAACAATATCGCCATCGGTTGCAGTAACTTCTTTCACTACGGCTTTTAAGCGTTCTTCGAATTCGCCTTTGTATTTGGCACCGGCGATCAGCGCACCCATGTCGAGTGAAAAAACGATTTTATTTTTGAGGTTTTCCGGAACGTCGCCGGCTACAATTCGGTGTGCTAAACCTTCTGCAATTGCGGTTTTACCCACGCCGGGTTCGCCCACTAACATCGGATTGTTTTTGGTGCGGCGCGTTAGAATTTGCAAGACACGTCTGATTTCCTCATCGCGACCAATAACAGGATCGAGTTTGCCACTTTTGGCTAAGTCGTTTAAGTTTTTAGCGAATTTGGAGAGTGCGTTAAAAGTTTCCTCGGCACTTTGCGACGTCACTTTTTCGCCTTTACGCAGTTCGGAAATAGCTGCAACCAACTCTTTTTCAGTTACACCTTGATCGCGCAGAATTTGTCCGGCTTGCGATTTAGATTTGGCAATAGCTAACAATAAATGATCGGTTGCTACAAATTCATCGCCCATTTCTGTGGCTGCTTTTTCGGCTTCGTTCAAAGTAGTAACAGCTGTTCGTCCTAACGAAATATCGGTTCCGCTTACTTTCGGATAGGTATTTAACTGACTCTCTACTAAACGCGTAAGCAAATCAACATTTACGCTCATTTTCTTTAAGAGAAATCCGATTACGTTTTGATCGACTTCTAACAAGCTCCTCAATAAGTGCTCGTTTTCAATGAGTTGTTGTCCTTTATTGAAAACCAATTGCTGTGCGTTTTGAAGCACTTCGGTTGCTTTTGTGGTTAATTTATTCAGGTTCATGATAATTGCAAATTTTTAATGATCTTTGAGCAACTAGTGCGCCAAGTTAAAATCGCTGCCAAAATGACGCGAAATTAACTTTGCAAAGCGACAAAACGTCTTAAAATCAGTCAAAAATGGGATTTTTTTCTAATTCGGTTTCAGAAGATACAACTTCTTGGATAGCATTAACCGACGCCGCGCAACTTGAAGATTCGGGCATTTTAGTGATTTTAAAGCACAGTACGCGCTGTATTGTGAGCAAAACAGTTTTAAAAGAGCTCAATCGTTCGTTGGAGTTTGCAAACGCTACTTTTTTGTATTTGGATTTGCTGCAGTACCGAAGCATCAGCAACCACATTGCCGAGAAATACGGAATTCAGCACGAGAGTCCGCAATTACTAGTGGTTACAAACGGTAAAGTGGTTTACTCGGCTTCACATTCGTCGATTGATGCTGAAGTAATAAACCGAATACTTCATCAATAAGGAGCAATCGCAAATCGATTATTTATAATGATTGCCCGAAGTTTTTGTTTGATGTCTGCCGAGCAATTCAACACCATCTGTTCGTTTGTTGGGAACGGCAGTACACGTCGGTCGAAAAACGGCCAATAATCGTTTTCCACTGCGCGTCGGTCGCCGTTGTAGGTAGCGTAACCGTTTTCGAAAATCCATTCGCTTCCAAGCGGAAATGAATTCACCAATTGATTGGTACTGAAATTAATAAAATCCACTTTCGCAACAACTTGCACGTTTTTGAATTGTACAAATTCGTAAACAGAGCAGTTCACTTTTCGAATATCGTCGACAGTTACGTTTTTACCGAGCGAGTCTTTCACCACTCTTCCGCGTTCGTCGTAAACATTTTTCTTGCCAAAATTCACATCTTTTTCTTTCACAAATTGGCGTTCACGAACTTGTTCCGGCGAAATATTTATTTCTCTAAACGTGAGTACAATCCCGTAATCGTATTTAATTTTCGGCTGTCTGTTCGAATGGTAAACCGTAAACTTATCGTTTAATCCGCCGGTTCCGAAGTCTAATATGTCCGTTTCTAAACGTTGCGGAATAATTTTCCCTGTTTCATTTTTGGTGTAAATACTTACATAATCGGTTCCGAGCAAAATGGCGTCAGACAGCAATTTTTCGGCGTCTTTGTAAGCTGGCGAAAGTTGCAAAAGGTATTGAAGATCTTCTGCTGCACGTCGGCCACCAACTTTTGATTTACTGGCAAGTAACGCTTTGGCATTCGTGTACAGATATTTAACCAAAGCATTTTTGCTGTTTACAATTTCTTCGCTGTAATCGTCGAACGGAAAAATAGCATCTCGCTTTTCTTTAAGGAGTGGCAGGGGTAGGAGCGGACGAATTTTTTCTTGTCGAGCGTTAAGACGTTGATATGTAGCAAAAATACGTTCTAAATTCGCAGGACTGTTGTCTTTCACTAACAAATCAACATCTCGTAAATCGCGTTCTTTCGCTTTGGCAAAGGCTTCCTCCAGCATATAAATGTAATCTTGCTTTCCTTTCCGAGTCTTATTGTTTGAAAGTCGGTCGATTGCTACATCAATTGCTGCATCGTAATCGCCAGAACTCAGGTAATTTCGGGTTTCGGTTTTTCCGCAAGAAGCTAAAAATAAAACAGTTAGAAGAAGAGTAAATGTAGAACGCATACAAACAAATTAGGATTCAAATATATCATTTTGGAAATTGCTGAAGCCCGCTCGCTTATTTTTTTGGCGGGTGTTGTGATTTTCGCTTTCGCAGAAGGAAAAAATACGTTCTTAAATGAATAAAAATCGGCAGCAAAAAACTATTTTAGCGACATGATCTCTTCGCAAATGTCCGATTCTTCAAATAAACTCAAAATATTCAACGATCCGATTTACGGATTTATTTCCATACCAAATCCACTTATTTTCGACGTTATTGCGCACAAGTATTTTCAGCGTTTACGGCGTATTTCACAAATGGGACTCTCGTATTTGGTGTATCCAGGCGCTCATCATACGCGCTTTCATCACGCCTTGGGTGCCATGCATTTAATGCAAAAAGCGGTTCGAGTATTGCGGTTTAAAGGTGTTGAGATCAGTCCGGAAGAAGAACAAGCCTTGTATTTAGCGATTTTATTGCACGACATTGGTCACGGGCCGTTTTCTCACGCCATGGAACAAAGCATCGTTAAAGGCGTACATCACGAAAGTTTGTCGCTTAAATTCATGCATGCACTAAACGGTGTTTTTGATGGGAAACTTGATTTAGCTATTCGCATTTTTACGGGAAATTACGAACGCAAATTTATGTTGCAACTCATTTCGGGTCAGTTAGATATGGATCGAATGGATTATTTGCGACGCGATAGTTTTTATACCGGTGTAGCCGAAGGAAGTATCAATGCCGATCGTTTGATTCAAATGATGGATGTGGTCGACGATCGTTTGGTTGTGGAAGAAAAGGGAATTTATTCTGTTGAAAAGTTTTTAGTTGCCCGACGTTTGATGTACTGGCAAGCGTATTTGCACAAAACAAGTTATGTGGCCGAGTTGATGTTGCAGCACATATTTAAACGTGCTGTGCTGCTAATCGGCGAAGGTTTTAGCTTACAGGCTTCGGATCCTTTATTGCATTTTCTAAAAAATGGCGCAGCAGCCGCTTTTGACGAAGCCGATTTAGAATTGTTTTCCAAACTCGACGACACTGATGTATTGATGGCATTAAAACAGTGGCAAAGTTGTGGCGATTTTGTCTTAGAACAGCTTTGCGAGCGCATTTTGAACAGGAATTTACTTAAGATTAGTTTGGGCGATGAGAAGTTTACAGCAGCAGATAAGGAGCAAGCCATCGCAGAAGTAGCAGAGAAATACCAAATCAGCAAAGCTGAGGCTTCGTATTTTGTGTACAAAGGGAAAATCAAGAATCAGGCGTATTCGATGGATAAAGAGCCTATATGTATCTTGAAGAAAGACAAGACAATAGCCGATGTTGTTTTTGTATCCGATCAGCTCAATTTAAAGGCCTTGTCGAAGCCAGTAGTAAAATACTACTTGTGTAAACCGAAGCTCTTGTAGAAATTTAACAATAGACACCAAAATTTTCTATTTTTGTCGCAATGAAATTTACAGCAGCTCAAATAGCAGGAATACTCGAAGGAGAGGTCGTTGGCAACCCGTTAGCCGAGGTTTCGCGACTTTCCAAGATCGAGGAAGGTACCGAAGGTTCGCTTACGTTTTTGTCGAATCCTAAATATGTAAATTACATTTACTCCACACAAGCGTCGATTTGCATTGTAAATTCGACCTTTGTTCCCGAAAATCCGATCACAACTACTTTAATAAAAGTTGATGATGCCTACGGTGCGTTTACCAAAATTTTGTCGTTTTACGATCAGGTGAAACACAACAAATCTGGAATTGAAAATCCGAGTTTTATCGCCGCTTCAGCGAAGTATGGTGCTCATTTTTATCTTGGTGCCTTTGCATACGTAGGTGAAAATGTAGTAATTGGCGAAAATGTAAAGATTTATCCAGGAGTTTTTATTGGCGATAACGTTAAAATTGGCGATAATACACTGATTTTTAGTGGTTCCCGAATCTGTTCTGAAACGGTAATCGGCAATTTTTGTACGATTCATGCCAACGTAGTTATCGGTGCCGATGGTTTTGGATTTGCTCCACAAGAAGACGGTAGCTACAAGAAAATTCCGCAAATCGGCAACGTGGTTTTAGAAGATTATGTGGATGTAGGAGCGGCAACAACTATTGATCGAGCCACGATGGGAAGTACAATTATCCGAAAAGGAGTGAAGCTCGATAACCAAATTCAGATTGCTCACAACGTTGAAATTGGTGAAAATACAGTAATCGCTGCGCAATCTGGAATTGCAGGTTCTACAAAAATCGGAAAAAACAGTATGATTGGCGGACAAGTCGGCATTGCAGGTCATTTGATAGTAGGCAATAACGTAAGAGTTCAAGCACAATCGGGCATTGGTAGAAATCTAAAAGACGGCGAAACCGTTCAAGGAAGTCCGGCACTTCCGTACACGGATTACAGTAAATCATATATTCATTTTAAAAATCTTCCAAAAATTCTTCAAGAAATAGAAGACTTGAAAAAGCAAATACTTCATGCAAACAGCTCACAATTGTCCGGCGATGGTCAAGCAGAAAACAATTAAAGAAGAAATATCTCTTACGGGTGTTGGATTACACACCGGTAAGGAAGTCAAAATGACATTTAAGCCTGCGCCAATCAACAACGGCTTCACGTTCGTTCGCGTTGATTTGGAGGGAAGTCCGATTATTGAAGCCGACGCTAACTACGTAGTGAATACGCAGCGCGGAACCAATTTGGAGAAATTAGGTGTAAAAATTCAAACTTCCGAACACGTACTTGCCGCTTGTGTAGGTTGTGATTTGGATAACGTAATTATCGAATTAAATGCTTCAGAACCACCCATTATGGACGGTTCATCGAAATATTTTGTTGAAGCCATTGAAAAAGTAGGAACCGTTGAACAAGACGCTGAACGCAAATACTATGTGGTAAAAGAAGTAATTTCTTTCAGCGACGAAGCAACAGGTAGTGAAATCTTGGTGATGCCAGGCGATGATTATCAAGTTACCGCAATGGTCGATTTCGGAACCAAGGTTTTAGGTACACAGAATGCGACCTTAAAATCGATGAGCGATTTCAAAAAAGAAATTGCTGATGCGCGTACTTTTAGCTTCCTTCACGAATTGGAGTCGCTTTTAGAACACGGATTGATAAAAGGAGGCGACTTAAACAATGCAATCGTTTATGTGGATAAGGAAATCTCGCCTGCCACGATGGAAAGTTTGAAAGTAGCTTTTGGAAAAGATAGCATTTCGGTTAAACCAAACGGAATACTGGATAATCTTACGCTTCATTATCCAAACGAAGCCGCAAGACACAAGCTTTTAGACGTAATTGGAGATTTAGCTTTGGTAGGCGTTCGTTTGAAAGGAAAGGTAATTGCAAATAAACCGGGTCATTACATCAATACACAATTTGCTAAGAAATTGGCAAAAATGATCAAGATCGAGCAACGTAACCAAGTGCCAACGGTCGATGTTAATCAGGAACCGCTCATGGATGTGAATAAAATCATGAGTATGTTGCCGCACCGTCCGCCGTTTTTATTGGTCGATAAAATTTTCGAGTTGTCGGAACAGCACGTTTTAGGATTGAAGAATGTAACGATGAACGAGCCGTTTTTCGTAGGTCATTTTCCGGATGCTCCCGTCATGCCAGGTGTTCTGATTGTAGAAGCGATGGCACAGTGCGGTGGAATTTTGGTTTTAAGTACCGTTCCAGATCCAGAAAATTATCTGACGTTCTTCATGAAAATCGATAATGTAAAGTTCAAACAAAAAGTATTGCCTGGCGATACATTAATCTTTAAATGCGACTTATTAGCGCCGATTCGTCGCGGTATTTGTCACATGCAAGCCAATGCATACGCCAACGGACGTTTAGTTGCCGAAGCTGAATTAATGGCACAAATTGCACGTAAAGACAAGGCGTAACATCCAAAACAAACAGCATGAATCAACCTTTAGCATACGTACATCCCGGAGCCAAAATCGCTAAAAACGTAGTGATTGAGCCTTTTACGACCATTCATAATAATGTAGTTATTGGCGACGGTACTTGGATTGGTTCGAACGTAACCATTATGGAAGGCGCTCGAATCGGTAAGAATTGTAATATTTTCCCCGGAGCCGTTATTGCCGCAGTTCCACAAGATTTGAAATTTGGCGGCGAAGATTCGTTGGCAATAATTGGTGATAACTGTACCATACGCGAATGTGTAACTATAAATCGCGGAACGGTAGCATCCGGACAAACTGTCTTGGGAAATAATTGTTTAGTAATGGCCACAGCGCATATTGCACACGATTGTCATATTGGCGACAATGCAATTATCGTTAATGGCGTTGCATTAGCCGGACACGTAGTGGTTGGTAATTTCGCGATTATTGGTGGTTTAGCAGCCGTACATCAGTTCATACACATTGGCGATCACGCGATGATTTCTGGTGGTTCGTTGGTTAGAAAAGATGTTCCACCGTTCACCAAAGCCGCAAAAGAACCTTTGTCGTATGTGGGAATAAATTCGGTAGGTTTGCGCCGTCGCGGTTTTTCAACAGATAAAATTCGCGAAATTCAAAATATTTACAGAATTCTTTATCAAAAAAATTACAATACCTCTCAGGCAGTCAGTATTATAGAAGCGGAAATGGAGGCAACTCCGGAACGCGACGAGATTCTGGATTTCATTAAAAATTCATCTCGCGGAATCATGAAAGGTTACAGCGGAAATTATTAAAAACTCTTATAAATCAACTAATGGCATCTACATCAGATATCAAAAACGGATTGTGTATTAAATACAACCACGACATTTACAAAATTATCGAGTTCTTACACGTAAAACCTGGGAAAGGTCCGGCTTTCGTGAGAACAAAATTAAAGAGCTTAACCACCGGAAAAGTTATTGATAACACTTTTTCTGCAGGACATAAAATTGAAGATATTCGCGTGGAAACGCATAAATTTCAGTTTTTGTATGCCGAAGGCGATTCGTTTCACTTCATGAATGCTGAAAGCTTCGAACAAATAACGCTCGACAAGAAAATTCTCGATGCACCTGATTTATTGAAAGAAGGTGAGAATGTTATGGTAGCCATCAATACAGAAACCGATTTGCCTTTATCTGTTGATATGCCTGCTTCGGTTGTTTTAGAAGTTACCTATTCTGAACCTGGAGTTAAAGGAAATACGTCTACAAATGCCACAAAACCAGCAACTTTAGAAACTGGAGCCGTGGTAAACGTGCCGTTGTTTATCAATGAAGGAGATAAAATTAAAGTAGATACCGCATCAGGTTCTTACATCGAACGCGTAAAAGAATAACATGAAATTTCCGAAAGTACATACCCTGAAAGAGATTGCTCAGATCATCGGAACTACGTTTGTAGGTCGGCCGGATTTTCCGGTTTTGGGTATGAACGAAATTCATGTTGTTGAACCGGGCGACATCGTTTTTGTGGATCATCCGAAGTATTACGACAAAGCGCTACAATCGGCTGCAACCATTGTTCTCATTAATAAAGAAGTTGAATGTCCGGAAGGTAAAGCACTTTTAATCAGTGATGATCCGTTTCGCGACTTCAATAAACTAACCAATTATTTCCGACCGTTTCAGGCATTGCACGCATCGATTTCGGAAACGGCTCAAATAGGTTCGGGTACGGTTATACAACCGCAGGTAGTAATTGGAAATCATGTGACAATCGGTAAAAATTGTATTATTTACTCGAATGTGGTGATTTACGATCATTGTGTGATTGGCGATAACGTAGTCATTCACGCTGGAACGATTATCGGAGCTGATGCCTTTTATTACAAAAAGCGACCTGAAGGTTTCGATCAGCTTAAAAGCGGCGGACGCGTAGTTATTGAAGACGATGTGCATATTGGCGCGCTTTGCACAATAGATCGTGGCGTTACCGGCGATACAACTATTGGTGCGGGCTCAAAGTTAGATAATCACATACAGATTGGTCACGATACCGTTGTGGGTAAAAAGTGCTTATTTGCTTCGCAAGTTGGAATTGCAGGTTGCGTGGTTATCGAAGATGAAGTAACGATTTGGGGCCAAGTTGGAACTACAAGCGGCATCACCATCGGTAAGAAAGCAGTAATTATGGGTCAGACTGGTGTTACGAAATCCATCGAAGGTGGAAAGAGTTACTTCGGAACTCCGATCGAAGAGAGTAGAGAAAAGCTCAAACAACTTGCTTATTTAAAGAGACTTCCTGAAATTGTCGAAAAATTAAAATAGTTATGTCGGTCAAAAAATTCATAAAGGATTTCTATAAATCGGATGCGTTGATTAACGGTCAGTTATTAGCAACCTATTTACACGACGATATTGAGTTTGTTTGGACAAGTTCTACAGGTAAAAAGACATATACCAAAAGCGACTTAGTTGCTCTAGCGACTGAGATGAGTAGAGCGTATGTGCGATCAAAAGTTCGCATTAAAAGTTTGGTGAAAGAAAAGAACCACGTTGCTGTTTTTTATGCTCATTATGTGAAAACTATTGAGAATCCGCGTGAGGATATTCTTTTGGCTGATTTTGCTGTGGTTTGGGAAGTGAAAGATGAGAAATTGGTAAGTGGTACTCAAATAAGCCAGCTCGTTTAGTATGTCATTTTTTCGGAATCAAGATAAAGTAGTAGAGTTAATCTTTCGGTTAACGCTATTTTTTTGGCTGGTAACCAAGGTAATGAGTTATCCGCTGTGGTTGGGAACGCATGTGTTTCCAATGGCGCCGTACTTTAGTTTTATACCTGCCTTTCCAGCGTTTTTGCACTACGTGTTATTTGGTGGTTCGTTGTTGGGTTTGCTTTTTTTAATGCTAAAGCCTACAAATCGAATTGTGCTTATTTCTTTGATAATCATAGAAATAATTCAATTAATTCCTGATCAAAACCGCTGGCAGCCGTATATTTTACAATTTATATTTACAGGAATATTATTTGATTTGTACAGAAAGAAACCAGCGCTTTTTACCGCGAACATGGCTTTTTACTCGGCTTGTTTGTATCTGCACTCGGGTTTGCATAAATTGAACGGAGGCTTTTTATTTCACGTCTGGGAACGAATGATTTTGCAGCGGTTTTTAGGTTTCGATTTATCGATAGCCGAACAAGCCATAGTGCATTACAGCGGTTTGGCTCTAGGTGTGTTTGAAGTAATTGGCGCTATCGGAGTTTTATTTGCTCGAAACAAATTCTTTTATGCGTGGATTTTAGTAGGTATGCATATTTTCATTTTGGTGTTTATTTCACCTTCCGGAATAGATTACAACAGTATTGTTTGGCCTTGGAATATATTAATGATGGCTATTTTGCCTGTCATATTTTATCATAAAACAGAACGAGCAGCACTGCATTTCAATATAAAACACCCGAAAACACTGTTGTTAGGCCTATTTTTACTAATACTCCCTTTTTTAAGTTTCGTTGATTATTACGATAACTTTTTAGCGTTTAATCTCTACTCTGGAAGGTTAAAGCAATTTGATATTTGTGTGGGGAAACCTGATGAAGCACCCGACCTGAAGGTTTTTGAAACGAAAAAGCGCACGTACTGCGATACGAAAACGGTTCTTCAAACTAACGTGTGGCACATCCGCGAAACCAATACGGTGGTGTATCCAGAGATTCGTGTTTATAGACAAATAGCCGATTCGCTCAAAATGCGTTATCCAAAAGCCGAACTGAGTTTTTGCATTTATCAGTATCCGTACAAAGCAGCGAACATCATTTATTTTGACTAATTTTTAAAAACAAGCTGTAATAATTTAACCAATAGTTACAGCATTTACCTTATTTTTGCGCTATAATTTTATAAACTAAATAATTCAACCATAATGAGCGTCTTAGTAAATAAAGATTCAAAAATTATTGTACAAGGTTTTACAGGAAGCGAGGGAACTTTCCACGCTTCGCAAATGATTGAATACGGAACAAACGTCGTAGGCGGTGTAACTCCAGGAAAAGGCGGAACAACGCATTTAGATCGTCCGGTTTTCAATACCGTAAAAGACGCTGTTGAACAAGCTGGTGCAGATACCAGTATCATTTTTGTACCACCTGCATTTGCCGCAGATGCTATTATGGAAGCTGCCGATGCCGGAATCAAAGTTATTATTGCCATTACGGAAGGTATTCCGGTTGCTGATATGATTAAAGCTTACGATTATATCAAAGGAAAGAATTGCCGTTTAATCGGTCCAAACTGTCCAGGTGTAATCACGCCAGAAGAAGCAAAAGTAGGAATCATGCCTGGTTTCGTTTTCAAAAAAGGAACTGTGGGAATTGTTTCAAAGTCGGGAACATTAACGTACGAAGCTGCCGATCAAGTAGTGAAGCAAGGTTTAGGAATTACAACGGCTATCGGAATTGGTGGCGACCCAATCATTGGAACTACAACTAAAGAAGCTGTTGAGTTGTTGATGAACGATCCGGAAACAAAGTGTATTGTTATGATTGGCGAAATTGGAGGTCAGCTTGAAGCTGATGCTGCAAAATGGATTCAAGCCGATGGTAACCGCAAGCCAGTTGTTGGTTTTATTGCTGGTGAAACAGCACCAAAAGGTAGAACGATGGGGCATGCTGGAGCAATTGTTGGCGGTGCCGACGATACAGCTGCTGCTAAAAAAGCAATCATGCGCGCCTGCGGAATCCACGTAGTAGATTCTCCTGCTGAAATAGGTAAAAAAGTTAAAGAAGTTCTTGGTTAACCGTAAGAACTCCATTTTTAAAGCCGTTTGATTTTTCGAACGGCTTTTTTATTGAAGTTAAGGTTACTACTTCCCGGCTTTTTTTCGACTGGAAATAATAAGATTGCTGTTTTCTTGCGCCCAATCAATTAGCGGAACGAGTTTGTTAAGCAATTCCATACCCAAGCTTGTTAATTGGTATTCAACTCGTGGCGGTACTTCGGGATAAATCGTACGTTTTACAAGTCCGTCTTGTTCTAGCTTACGAACCGTAACGGTAAGCATGCGCTGAGAAACATCGCCGATTTTTGATTTTAGTTCGTTAAAGCGAAGGGTGCCGTCGCCTGCTAATGCATATACCACCAAAAGCGACCATTTATCGCTCACGTGCGCAACAACATCGCGTACCGGACAAGAGAAGTTCCGACTGCTGTTTGCTAAATTGAAATATTCTTGGAATTTTTTTTCGGACTTAAGGTCTTGATTTTCCATATTAGTTACTGCTGTGTGCGTGAGTTATAGCGCTGTACCTTCTTGTTTGACGCAAAGTTACTATTTACTTTTGAGTTATTAAAAGTAACTATTGTATCATTATTCAAACAAGTATTATGTCGAAAATTCTTATTACAGGAGCAAGTGGAACCAACGGAAAAGCCTTAGCAGAAGTGCTCACCAATCGCCGTGTTGCAGTAAAGTTAGCAAGTAGAAATCCGTTACCTACAAACGAGTATTCAGAGTATGTGCCTTTTGATTTTGCCGACGTGTCGACTTTTGAAGCTGCTGTGGCCGATGTTGATCGGGTGTTTTTATTGGGGCCGCCTTTGCAATTTGGTATTGAAGCCTTGCTTACGCCTTTCATTGATTTTTTAAAGGAAAAGGGAATTAATCGTGTAGTTTACTTTTCGGCTTTTGCCTCGGAAAAGATGGGCGACAATTTCGAGTTTCATTTGAATTTAGAAAAGAAGTTAGCTGCCGACGGATTTGCATATACCATTTTACGTCCTTCGTTTTTTGCGCAGAATTTTAAAAATTACGAATTCGAGAACATTACCCAACGCAACATCGTTTTTATGCCGGCAGGTTTTGGAAAAGCAGCTTTTGTGGATGTTTACGACATTGCCGAAGTTGCAGCAAAAGCACTAACTGAAGATGGGCACGAACATAAAACATACGAACTCACCGGTCCTGAGTTGCTAACGTATGAAGATATTGCTGCCTATTTAACTGAAATTTTGGGTAAGAAAATTACATATCCGAATCCGACGCCGGAGGTTTTCAGACAGGTTTTAGTGGATAGTGGTGCGCCTGAATTTGTTGCGAATTACCTGATTTCGGTGTACGGCATTATAGCTAAGAAAGAAGTGGAGATTATTGCCGATGGTGTGGAGCTCGTTTTGGGAAGAAAAGCCACAGATTTGAAAACGGTTTTAAAACGCGATTTTAAAGGGTAACGTATTTCCGCAACAGGGAATGCAGCGAAAAGCTTTGCAAAACTGAGGGCTTATAAAACGAAAAGCACAGTGCGACTAACAGAAGCGTCTGTGCTTTTTTAGTTTTATTGCCCGCAGTGCGCAAACTTGCAGCGAAATGCCCGACGGCGGCGCGACTTTTAGTTGAAGAACGGTTGCCGCCGGGTTGCCCAAATTAAAAGCTATTATCATGGGCTCGACGAAAATCTTGTTTTGAATTTGAAATGTGTTTTGGAGTTAAAAGCTTTGTAAATAAGAATAGTATCTAATGATTAATAATTTTTTATTGAGTTAACAACGAGGGTTCTGTTAACTGAAGATAAGGTCAACAGTTACGGGTTCGCCTTCATAGATTTTTATGGCTTGAATTTTTCCGTCTTGTATTTGGTAATCGATTGCGCGATTAAAATGGTACGAGACGTTATTTTTTGTTGCAGTCTCTACAGCTAGGAGCACCGCCCGCGAGTGTCCTTCGAGCCATTCGATTTCTTCAATCATTTTGTAGGAAAATTGCGTGAGTTGCATCATGCGTTCAAAAGCTTCGAAAAATGCAGGTTTTCCGATGCGGATGCCACTTAGCTTGTTGTTTCCGTTCATGGTTAAAGTAACGTTGTTTGCAAGTAAGTTATTTGCTGTTTCGTAATCTTGTTGGTATATCGCTTTCAAATAGCGTTGTGCGATATCTGAATTGGGCGTTTTCATAAAAACTATTTCAATTTAGAGAGCATTTCGTCGGTAAGTGGTTCAGAATAAATGCCGTATGCATTGATAAGTATTCCTTTTAACTGATATTTTGGTGAGGAGATGGCGTAGATTATCGATTGTTCATCGGGATCGGTATCGGCTTCAAATCGGTAAAATTTATCGATGTTGAATTCGTTGTGGAAAATGGAGTACGCACCGTTGCGGCAGCTGATGCAATTTTGTTTTAGATTAAAATCTTCCGTATAACCTTCTGATTTATACGTGTTAATTGCGTCGATTAATGAATCAAAGTTTTCCATAATTATAGATCGGATATTTCAAATCCGGAATTTTTTAGTAGTGTTAGCAGTTTATTTTTGATTGCCTTTTTTGTGATTATTCGCAAGACTTTATCGCAATCTTCAAGATCTACAGTCCAGCTGTGTACGTCTTGTTCCCGACATAAAACGGCTTCTAATTGTTCGAGTTTCGCGTGACAGTCGATGTTTGATTTAAAGATTAGAATTGGCATAAAAGAGCTTTTAGGTTCCGCTAAACATGCCGTTTCGGATATAGTAGGCATTTTCGTTCAATTCAAAAAGCACGAGGTCGGTTAGCTGTGTACTTTTAAATTGCGTACGAGCAGTTGTGAATACGAGGCTGTCGCCTTCAGCAAGTAGCGTTCCGTCTGTTAATTCTATGCAGCCAGAAAAAACAAAAAGTAGTTGGAGTGTTTCGGCAGTTGGGCTTTCAAAGGTTTGATCTTTTGTAAATCGAGCATCGAATATTCGCACTTTCGAACGAATTTCTAAGGGAGCATTTGTTTGCTTGTGTCCGGCAATTAAGCGCCATTGATTTATGGAGAAGGCCTCTTCGAATTCGTGAAATTGCACTTTGGGCGTCTCGTTTTCGCGTTCGGGACGCACGAATATTTGCAGCATTCGCACGGGCTCGCCGTTTTCTGGAATCTGCTCTTGGTGGTAAAAGCCGCTTCCCGCATTCATCATCATTAATTTCCGATTCGAAAGTGTAGCCTTTTCGCCGCTGCTGTCTTCGTGCTGTAATGTTCCGGAGCGGAGATACGACAAGATCTCATCGTTTTGGTGCATATGCATTCCAACGAAAACGCCAGGTAGGAGTTGTGCAAAATCAAAGCGTCCGAGCTGCGCTAATCCACGAGCATCCTCTGGATTGTGACGAGCTAAGCCCGGAAAAACGATATCGATATTAAAATTTCCGCGACGTACTTTGTGCGCTTTTGCTGCGGGTAAAATAGCTAACATAATTTCTGATTTAGAATTTGAATTGAAGCGTAAATGCGGTAAACCAAATGTCTTTTCCGGTGGAAACATCTTGCAGGTAGTTTCCGGTTTGAAACCAAGTGCCTTCGAGAACGAGCGTAGTAAAGTCGGAAAATTGGTATTCGAGATCAGTTCCGAGTTGTGAACCGATGAATTTCTCGTCGGAATTTGCATCGGGATAGATTAAGCGTCCGTTTGGTCCATAAATGCCGTCACGCGTAGAATACCGCCAGAACACGTCGTAATCGATGCCCCAAATCAAATTATCGGTCAGATTTGTTTGCATATACGGATGAAAATCGATTAGGTTTGAAGGTCCAACAAGCGCTGCCAAACCAAAGTACGCGCCGCGCGGATACATGGGATTGAATGTGTTTAACGTATTGTCGTCTGGTGAACGATCTCCACTGATGACTTCAGTTTTTAAACCAATGAGCGGCTTTTTCCAAAGCTTTTCAAATTGATAGCTGGCGTCGAGCGAAGCAGTGTATGCTGCGATATTGGTACCGCTAAAGCTTCCAAACTGAAAAAGTGCTTCAAAGTCGTACCGAAAAGGCGATTTGTTTTGCCAAAGACGACCGCCCACGGAATAGCGATTTTCGTTGCCGCTCACTTCATTGAAATTCGCATTTTTGTTGCGAACACCTAGAAAGTACAAATCGGCATTTTTAAAAAGCGGCACATTTTTCCAAGTAGTGTAAATGCCGAAAAGTGCATTATCTTGATTGATTCGATCGTCGAATATGTCTGGGAAATCGATAACTGAATACAGATAAAAGGCGTCGATTTGTCCGTTTTTAAACGTACTTAATATCCGTGCACCGTCGAAACTTAAGCGGTTATTCGGACCTTCGCGAACAGAAATCAGGCGTTGACTTCCATAACGAATTTCTTGCCGACCTGCTCTAAATGTGATGTTTGTGTTATTTAGATTGAAGTTATAGTCGAAGAAGAATTGATGGAAATCCAATGCGTTTACTTCAATGCGTTTCGCGGGCATTTCTCTACTTTGCAATGCGTTGCTTTTTATTTGGGTAAAAATCCGAAAACGGTTTCCGAGGTGTGTATCGGCGTAGAAGAGCAGACGTGTTAAGATAAATCCGTTTTCATCGTGTGGTGCGTCGCCCCAATCTTCGTTTTCAAACTTTTGGTATTGATACCGTAGCTCACCGCCAAAGCTCATCCACGAACTTTTTGAATCGTTCAGCGCTGCAAACTTGAGTTTCCGATACGGATTTGATGCGCTGTCGCGAAGAAAGCTGTAGTTTTCGTTATAGCGCAACGACTGAAAATTAAAGGTTTGTGCCGAAACAGTTGCTGTTAAAGCCGATGTAAGCACAAGAATCCAAAGCGATTTCATGACTGGGTTTTAAAAATTTCGAATTAATACCACGCCGCCAATTATTAGTCCAACGCCGGCGATACGTGCCCAATTAATTGGATGCGGAGCTGCAACTAAAATGTTGTTGTGTTCAAGAATCAGCGATGCAATCATTTGTCCGGTAACAATAAGACCGAACGTAACTGGAACGCCGAGTTTTTGATATCCCATGATAGCAATAACCACGTAAAAGGCACCGAATAAACCTGAGGTCCAAGCAAAAGTTGGTACGTTTTGGATGCTTCCAGCATTATATTGAATTCGGAAGAGTAGAATAAATAATAGGATACTTATCGCTCCAACAGTAAAAGATACAAAGGAGGCATGTACAGGCGATTCGAGTACTTTTCCGATTTTATTGTTAAGTCCGGTTTGTACAGGTAAGCAGGCACCTGCAACGATTACGAGTAAAATCCATAGATATTTTTCCATAAATTAATGCTTAAAAGTGATTAACGGTATTTGTTTTTTCTTAGCTGATTTCCTTAATGAGCTTCCGGATGTCGGTTTCAATTTTTTTCATATCGGTGGCTTGTAAACTGTTGTAATATCCTCGGATGTGGTTGCGCGCATCGAGCAATACGATGATGGGTTCATGTATTGGATTTTCGTCGGCATTTTCCGCTTCAAATGCTTTTAGCTTGCAACTTTGTGCAAAGGCGAAGATTTCTTTTTTGTTACCCGTATAAAACTGCCAGTTTTCGCTGGAGAATTCTCGATTTTGCCGATACTCTTTCAATTTTAAATACGTGTCGTATTCTGGATCGATTGAAATGGAGTGAATCGCCAAATCATAATCTTTAAATTCCCGACTTAGCCGCTGAAGTTGTGTATTCATAAGTGGGCAGACAGACGGACAGCGGGAAAAGAAGAAATTCACGATTTTCACCTCCGAATCGGACTCGAGAATGTTATTTACAACAGTTCCGTTCTCATTGAGCAATTTGGCTCCTGGTACACGGTAGTGAATGGTATCTCGCGATAGAAAACCGATGTGATATTCGCCTAAATAAGGCAAATCACTCCGATAACTTTCGTTCTTTTCCGCGCAAGCGAACAGCAGCAATAAAGAACATACCGTGAAACTAAATTTTATCGAAACGTAGCGCATCAGCTAACTTTCTTTAAAGTTATGTTTTGAAGTCGTAAGGGTTCTTCGGGAATCGGACGATTTGGCAAGCGTACGGGTTGAAAAACTACTTCAATTTGGGCTTTTTCGTTAAGCGCTTGCATTATTTTCGGATCGGCTTCGATCTGTAAATACACGCCACGCTGTAGGAGAAAGCTATCCAAGTCGAGAATGGGCAGTATAGTAAATGTACCCGAATACACACTTTGGCGCTGATTGTCTTGTGAAAATTCAAAGAAAACACGTGCACAATACGGATGATAGGGGAGTTGGGCCCGCTCAAAATGAAGCATGATGTGCTGCTGTTTGTTGTCGGTATAGTCTTTAAAAATAGCATCGTGGCTGTCGGAAACGTTAACAGCAGCTTTGCAATCGGCTTTTGTGGGAATTCGAATGGGCTTTTGTGCTTCGGTGTACGGATTGCATACGTTCGGATTTAGGTTAAGATCTTGAAAATCGTAACCAAGGCTTTTGTTATCCAGCAGTTCACGAATCGTAAAAGCAATGGGTTTTCCTGTCCCATCGGTACTATACAGACGCTTTTCTAGCCAATTCTCGTCGGCTGGCACCCTGTTTTTTTCGCTGTAGCGTTGCCAGGCGGTCCAAATCCGGTCGCAATTTCCGTGATGTCCGTAGAACAGAGGGTCAAATCCGCTTTCGATAAATGTAGCCATTTGTCCGCCCACCCAATTGTGAATATTGTTGTGAAATGTTTGTTCTGCCATTCCATCAATTTGGCTTTCTTTTTCGGACTTAACAGCAGGATAGCCTCCAAAAGTCTGGTAATTTGAAGCGCGTAATGTAGCACCAACATTTATAAAATCGGTTGGAATTTCATCTTGTGCACTTACCAGTCGTGTTGGGTTGTACAACGGATTGTCCGCTCCGCCCCAGTAATGCTCTGGAATGGTGTTTTTTTTGGTCCAATCCCAGTAATGTAATGCGAGAGTAGGTTCACCAACTGCTTTTTGTAATTTTTGTTCCATAGACCATAAATACAGACGGTGCCAAGGCCAAACATACCAGTTGTAATGCACTTGATTGGCGTAGATACTCGTTGCACAAAATGTTGCATGTAGCATGCTTTGCGCTTCCCAACCGCTTGGATCCAACGGTGAAATTTGCGAACGCTTTTTCAAGATTTTAAATGCATCTTTTAGCAGTTTTATTTCAGGATCGTCGATGGGTAGGTAGGCAATGTTTTTTCGCAAAGCCAATCGAGTTCCCGAAGCTTTTTGTATGCCTTCATCTTTACAGCCTGTAAAAAGCACGGTGGTACCAACGCCTAAAGAAACTCCGGTTAAAGCTAAGGCTGTACTTTTTATGAATTGGCGGCGACTTTCTTGATTTGCTTCCATAGTTTTAACTTATAACAGGCATATTTTTGATGCATAATCGGTAGTCAATTGAGTATTTTCCGGGTCCAGTCATGAACAATAATAGAAATCCTAAGCTGTACATGAATGGAATATCGCGCACAAGCGGACTATCGTTCCAGTGAATAATAAAGTAGCCCGTGAGTGTAACGGCAAGGATCGGCAGAATAGCAAGTCGCGTTAAATATCCAAACAATACGAAAACGGGAAAAATGAAATTTGCCGAAATGGCAAATAGCTGATTGAATTGATCGGGTAGGTTGAGCGGATTTGGTACAACTTCTGCGACAGCGGTTCCAATGCCAATTTTCTTTAAGCCGTGAACAAAGATTAGTTCAAGACACAGCGCAGTTCGAAAGAGTAAAATACCTGCGTCGACAGAAATCATCTTGAAATTGTTGAATTCCAAGATTAGGTTTTGCGTTTTCATAACTAGTTGTTTTGATAACCTCCGTAATAATTTACTGGCGACCAAGCTGGAATCGCTTTTTCGGTTTTTGGAGCCACTTTTTCGAACTTATTTTTGCCATAAACTACAACGCCGTTAACAACGGTAAGTTCGGCTTCGATTTTTAGAATGTTCGACTCAGGAGTTTGAAAATAATCGTCAGATAAAAGCGATAAATCGGCCAAGTATCCTGGTTTTATCTGTCCGCGATCGCCATCAAGTCCAATTAATTTGGCACTTCCTTGCGTGTAAAGACGCAAAGCTGTGTTTCGATCGAGCACATTGTTATCCGACAGGTGTTTTGTTCCGCCAACTGTTTTACCTGTCACCAACCAGTGCAAGCCAATCCACGGATTGTATGAACTTACACGCGTGCCATCGGAGCCCATTCCCACAGTAATTCCTAGCTCTAGCATTTTTCGAATGGGTGGCGATTGGTTTGCTGCTTTCAGACCATATCTTTTAATGAAACTTTCGCCTTGAAAAGCCATTCGATGTTGAATAGCGATTCCGCCGCCAAGGCTTTTTATTCGCTTTAGATTTTCTTCCGAAACGGTTTCGGCGTGATCAAAAAACCAGGTTAAACCGTTAAGAGGTGTTTCTTTATTTATGCTTTCAATTACATTTAGAAAACGTGTAATGCTTTCATTATAAGTAGCATGAATTCGGAAAGGCCATTTGTTTTTCACCAATAATTCGAGCACACTTTTGAGTTGTTCTTCCATTTTCGGGCTTAACTCGGGGCGTGGTTTGTCAAAGTTCTCAAAATCTGCAGCCGAAGCCACTACATTTTCGCCACCGCCTTGCACATAATATTCTAAAGGTTCGGAATGTTGGCCGGATTTTGAATCGCTGTGATTTCCGTGATCGCCGCAGCCTTGTCCGATTTCAACAGTACGAATCCAATTCGAATAGTCGTCGAATTCTTTTCCTGCTTTTTGTGCAAAGAGGAAATGCGGAATTCTAACGCTCAGTTCTTGATTTTCGCAGAGTAAATCGGTAATGGCGTAATCGTCTGGAAAGTTTTGGAAACCTCCGCCGGCGTCCATCACAGCTGTAATGCCAAAGCGGTTGAGTTCAGTCATGAATTGTTTGGTAGAATTTATCTTTTCGGCATGTGATAATTCAGGAAGTTTAGCTAAAGTGGCGTATAATAGGTATGCATTTGGTTCGGCAACAAGTAAGCCCGTCGGATTTCCGTTAATGTCTTTATCGATGAGTGAGCCTGCATTCACGGGAGTATCGGCAGTAATATTTAAAGTTTCTAATCCTGCTTTATTTAGGTATGCGTGTCCGTACAGATATAAAACGAAAGTTGGCACATTACCTGTAGCTTGATTGATTTCTTCTAGAGTTGGAAGTCTTTTTTCTTCAAATTGATAAGCACTCCAACCGCCAACTACGCGCACCCATTGTCCTTTTGGGGTCCGTGCCGCCTGCTCTTTGAGCATTTGTAAGGCAAGTTTAAGTGATTTTACGCCGTCCCAGCGCAATTCGGTATTGTAAAACCGACCGCCGCGAATTACGTGTAAATGCGAATCAAATAAACCGGGAATCATCGTTTTTCCCGCCGCGTCAATCAGCTTTGTTTTTTTCGATTTAGATTTCAACAATTCTTTGCTGCTGCCCACTTTGACGATTTTGCCAGCTGAAATTGAAACTGCTTCTGCAACACTGTTTTTATCGTCTAAGGTGTATATTTTAGCATTATAGATAATCAGTTCTGGCGCCTGTTGTGAAAAGCAATAGAAGCTAGCCAATAACGTAAGAAAGAGAAGTTTATACCGTATCATTTTTATTGGATTTAAAATCCGCTGCACTGCATTGTACAGGCAGCGGATTCTGTTTTTTTAGTGCTTCAACATTTCACGAGCGTACTGAATTCCGATGCCGTAACCGCCTCCGAAGCGTTGGGCTAAATCGTTTACAGGAACGTAAGTTTCTTTTCTCGCCCAATCTCTTTGAAGTTCTAAAAGGTATTGTAAGGCAGTCATAGGTTTAGCGCCCGCTTGTACCATACGTGTTATTGCCTGATTGTGCGCTTCCGCAGAAATATCTCCACAAGCATCCGTAATTACGTACACTTCGTAACCTTCGTTAATGGCCGATAAAGCCGGACCAACAATACATACGCTTGTCCATAAACCTGCAAGAACAATCTTCTTTTTACCTTTTCCGGTAATCGCTTTGTGGGCGTTAACATCTTCCCAAGTATTCATAGTAGTTCGATCAATGTACTGCGATGTTGTGGGATAGAATTCAAGAATTTCTGGGAAAACGGGTCCGCTAAACGACTTTTCTGCCACAGTAGTAACAACGGTCGCTACATTAAAAATTTTCGAAGCTCCGGCGATAAGCCCCGTATTGTTACGCAATTGAATTGGATCGACACTTTTAGTAGCAAAAGCCATTTGTCCTTCGTGATCAATTAATACGAGTGCGTGGTTCGTAGGATTCAACAATTCTGGACTTGGTTTTTGAGCCAACGCCAGTGAACTAATTGCAGTAAACAGCAGTGTAAAAAATTGCTTTTTCATAATGATTAAAAATTTAAGGTTACTTGTTTTTGATTTATAAGTTTTTGAATAATAGTTATTTATGTGAGAGTGACGCACGAAGCATCCAAGCCATTTTTTCGTGTTTTTCAAGAACTCCGGTAATAAAATCGCTGCTTCCTAAATCGTGGTATTGTTCAGCGAAAGGTTTTATTTGTTCGCGAAGTTTAAGGATGATACTTTCGTGATATTCCAGTAAGTTTTGGATGAATCCATCGCTGTCGTTTGGTTTCCTATTCAGTTCGGAAAGGTGTGTGAGTTCAAGAAATTCGCGTAACGATGCAGGTACGTAATGACCAATTGATCGAATGCGTTCGGCTATTTCGTCGATGATGTCGTCGATGATTTCGTATTGGTCTTCAAACAGCTTATGTTTTAGGTAAAAGTCTGCGCCTTCAACATTCCAATGTGCTTTGCGTGTTTGGGTGTATAAGAGGTATTCATCGGCGAGAATCCGATTCAAATTCTCGGCGACTTTCAGTCGATTTTCTGCGTTAATTCCTATCATTATTAATAGATTTTGTGTTTTACTTTAGATTGTACGTCGGTTAGAATTCGTTCGTTAGAGTAGGGGTAATCGAAACCGGGTTCAGAGATGTAAGCCAGGGGAAATCTCTGTGCTAATTTTTCACGAATGCGGTTTCGCTGGTCTTGATCGTAGCGTCCGCCGATTAGCACGAGATCGAGATCGACTAATTGATCTAGAGTTTCCAATCCCGACGATTCACTTAGAGCGGCATAGATGTTGAGATCGGAAGCCGTTTTCAATAAACTAACTACTTCTGCACGCCGTTGCGGATTTCCACCAAAGACGAGTATTGTAGGCGCCTTTTCTTGTTTCGCGGGATAGTGTGTTACGGATTCCATATTACAGCTTAAATGAAGTTCCTAGTAAAGGCGTCTCATCGAGGTAAATCACTTTATAATTTCTCTTGACAAAGCGCCATACGCCATTTTCTCTCCGTAATTGATCTTCGTATTGTGCTAAATTGTAATTACTTACACCGGTTTTAGAGCGTGCGATTTCATTTACATAGAAATGGGCAGTTGCTGTATCTCCATTAATTTGGATGTTGCCGCCGGCAGGCAATTGCACAAAAAACTCCCAGCTAGCCAACAAGCCGGAAAATGCCGCACTTATTTGATCAATTCCAACAAAGTGCTGGTTTATCGGTGGACCAATTGTCCATTCGGCATTCGCCATCCATAACGATTTAAATAGTTCGACATCAATGCGGTTAGCAGCATCTGCGAATTTGTTGGATAATGCTCTTATCTCATTTTCATCTTCTAGTTTAACTAGCCTTTCTTCCCAAGTTTTCATTTTTAGAAAGTTTACTGTTGAATATTTCCTTTGATTAATCGTTGCGTTATTTCTGGAAAGCGCAAAGCGGCAACAATCCAAATAAAAGCTTGGATGATACACTGAGGCACAATACCCTCATTGTGTTCCAGATGAGTTGCAATTGCACCTCCCATGTAAGCTGCTAAAAAAAGAGTTCCGATAACTCCTGTTCGAGGAATCAAAAAGAGCAGCAAACAAAAAAGTTCAAGGATTCCGATGTAAAAGAAGTTTTGGGCAGTAAGTCCAAATTTAGTTGCTACTTCTATGTCGGCTGTCGAAGGAACAATTTTTCCAAATGCGCTACCGATGAAGATAAAGGCAACAATTCCGGTGAGTAGCCATTTAGCAATTATTAAAGGTTTGTATTTCATTTTTATGAGGTTTTAAGTGTTGATTTTAAATTAGTTATTAAAAATTCTGATCGGTGAATATCTCTCTAAAACTGCATTTCCATTTTTTGTCTTCGAGAGCCAAAGTGTCTTCGATAACAGAAGTACCTATAGTTTGCATACTTTTTCTGTTGAGTATTAACAGGTACGATCTGACGTGTACTTTATCGACTGAAATTGGCGTAACTACAGCATTAGTAATCAAATGTCTAGTGCCGCCTTGTGCAAGTACTACTTCATAAAATGATTTCAGCCAATTCATATAATCCGGAACATTGTCAAAATTTCCAAAAGGGCTTTTAAACGAAAAATTAGTTGACAATTGCGATTTGTGGAGTTCAAAATCACCGTCATCAAAACTCATCTCTGCCAAATAGATTGGATTTAGAATTTCATTACTATTTGTCATGATTATTAAATATTCTTAAAGAATTCTAGCAATTGATTTGATAGGTAGTCTGGTTGTTCTTCGGCAACCATATGACCGCAGTTGGGAATTATGCCACCTTGGATGTTTTCACAATACGGAACCAATTGTGAATGTGTGTAAGCCGATCCGTACTGTCCTCCGAGGGCTAAAACAGGGACAGTAATTTTTCCTTTTTCAATGGCTGCTAAAAACTGATCGGTTGTTATTAAAGCCTCTCGATACCAGCCTACGCTTCCGCGAATTCCACCAGCTGCGGCATAGGTTCGTAAGTATTCATCTTTATCTTTTTCTGAAATAGATTCCGGATTGTAAAGCATTAAACTGTATAGGTAATTCCAGAATTCACGCTCTTTTCCCGCAATGAGTAATTCTGGTAAATCCATACTAGAATTAAAACCAAAGTGCCAATAGCCGCCGTGTGTTTCTTTTTTGAAAGTTGTAAATTCGTGCAGATTCACGCCAGGTAAGGGTTCGTCGAGATAGGTTATCGATGCTACCTCATTGGGATAATGTGCTGCAAATAGAAATGTTGGTAACGCACCCATGTCCCAACCAACTACATGTACTTTTTCGGTAATCTCTAAGGTTTGTATGATGCTTCTCAGGTCGGAGACTAAAGTTAAACCATCGTAGCCGGAAACAGGTTTGTCGCTGTCGCCGTAACCGCGCATGTCGGGGATAATCACTCGATAGCCGTTTTCAACTAACTGAGGTGCAACTTTTCGCCAGGTGTATGATGTGCCCAACCAGCCGTGAATTAATAAAATAGGTGTTCCTTCACCGGCAGTTCTAACGTGAATTCGGTTTCCGTTGATAAAAAGCTTATCACTAGTAAAATTCTTGAATTTCATTTTTAGAAGTATTTGGATTAATGATTTACTATTTTGATTTCAAAACCGGGATAGTGATTACTTACCACGGCCAATTGCACCCAAGCGGTGGCAAAAGTTTCTAAGGCACGAGCACTTTTAAGATCTCCTGCATCAATGGCTTGGTAGTTTAAATCGGAGATGAGTTGTAGGGCAACTTCTTTATTTTTAGTATGATCAGAGCAATAGAAAATTGATGCAACAGTCGTGCTATCAAATCGTTGTAGGTTTCCAATATTCTCGGCAAAAGCCGAATTAAATGCCTCGCCTACAAAGGCATCAGGTAAATTTTCCTGAATTTCTTCTGCCACTGAAAAGCTTCTGCTGGTTTGTAAACCAATCGTATTTCCTTGAAAATCTGGTTTTAAATTGCTGGTGCATGAGATTACAATCTTGTTGCTAAATAGATTTTTGTATCGGAATATTTCGCTTAATCCTTCATATGCCGAAGCGATAATGATTACGTCCGAATATTGGATTGCTTCAGCGAGTTCCAAGAATTGTGATCCTTTGATTTCTTGTAAAATGGCACTGATTTTCTCTTTCTTTCTAGAATGGGAAAAAGTAATCTGATGTCCTTTTAATACCCAATTTTTGGCTAAAGCGACACCCATATTACCAGGTCCGAGTATACTAATTCTCATAGAACATTATTTAAAATTTAAAAGTCGATTTAAGAGCTAAGTAGGTAATATCTAATCCATTGCCGGTATCTGTTACATAATCTCCAGCAACGAAGTAAGCACCATCAACGGCAAAGAAGAAATGATTATTTAACTGATATCCAGCTTCTAAGGCATACTGTGTTCCAATGTGCCGATTTCTTGTACTGAAGAGTTGCGTGGGATTTGGCCGAACTTGAGTCGAACCAGGAGTGTACGTTCCGTCTTGTGCGCTCTGACGTTGCATGAAATAGACTCCGGAGTAGATAGTCAGTTTTTTGACCGGCGCTATCCTCAAATACGGATTCAGATTGATGATATTTGATGAACCGATTGGCGCTGCTAGGCCGAAAGATGGTTTGGCAAAAAATTGATTGAATGTATTTAACTGATTATCATTTTGATCTTCATCGCCCGAGAAATAGTTAAAAACAACTCCTAAAACGCAGTGTGAATTTCCGTGAATCTTATAACTAACGTCGGATGAAACACTATAGGCGGCAATTTTTGAATGGTTAAATGTTCCTAATTGATAGCTACCTTCTAATTCGTAATTGAACTTATTGTTTAGCGAAAACAAGCGCATACCAAAGTTTTGTCGGTTTTCGCTACCTGAAATAAAGTTATACTGCCGTCTATCTGAAGTGAAATTTAAAAGGTAGTAATCGACCAACAGTTTTTTCTCGATAATGAATTCAGTAGCGTATAACCCAAAAACAAATTCTTTAAACGATTGATCATCAAAAATATACTGCTTGGAGATGACTGGCGTTATTGCCAAAAAGTCGATGTGACGTGCTTTGTTTTGGTATTTTAAAATCGCTGCATCAAACGTGAGTCGGGTATTCGGACCTTCCCGAAAGGTAATTACTCGATTGTTACCATAGCCCATTTCTTGTCTTCCTAGCCTAACCGACCAATTTTTATCAAAATAGTAGTCAGCGAAAGCTTGGTGTAAGCTCAGCTGATTTTCATCAATTTCGGGAGTAATTGGGTTTGGATTAAAGAATCGAAGCGTTGAATTTAACTGGAGGAATACTCTGAACTTTTCACTGAGTTCGAGATTTGCGTGTACCAGCATGCGGTGCCACAATTGACCTACCGTTTTTTCTTTGCTCGTTGGTGGAATATCACCGAAATTTATGTTTTTGAAGTACTGATACTGCTCTCTAATTTCACCTCCAAAGGAAATGAACGCCCGTTCAGACAGTGCAATATTTTTTAAAGTATTGAGTCCTTTTCTTGCCGCTGTATCTTGTTTCAGATAGCTAAAATTGTCGTTATAGCGCGGATTGGCAATCGGATTTATTTGCGTGAAGCAATCTATTCCTTGAGATAAAAAGAGCAGAAGTATTATGCGTTTTTTCATATCCGATTGGCAACTAATAAGAAAATGCTTTCTCTTGTTTACGTTCATTGTTATGCAAAAAAGGCAAGAAGTTGTTTGGTTAGTTCTGCGGGTTGCTCATCAACTATCCAGTGTCCCGCTTTTTTGATCGATCCTCCTGCAACATTTTCTGCAAGCTGTTGCCAACCGTTAAGCATAAATTCTCCAGCTCCATTTTCGCCACCAAGCGCAAGAACCGGCATTTTTAACTTGGTTTGCGAGGTTTTAGCAAAGTGTTCTTTATCAGCAAATACCGCTGCAAAGTGCGCAAAGCCAGCTTTTAAGGCTCCCGGCTTTTGCAACTGACGTACATAAATTTCAAATTCTTCCTGACTAATGGCATCGGGATTGTAACTCCAGTGCCAGAAATACCAAGACAGTAATTCGCGCTCTCTTCCAATTATGAATTGCACTGCAACGTCGGGCACAGTGAAAAAAGCCAACTGCCACGCTTGCCAATCGGGAACGGGTTTTAATCCATATTCATAACCAAAGCCGGGCGGTGTATATTCGATAAAGCAAACTTTTTTGAATAATTCGGGAAACTGCGCTGCTAAGGAGTAGGCAACTCCTCCACCGTGATCGTAACCCACTAAACAAATATTCTCCAGCTTTAACTGCGTAATTAATGCTTGAATATCTTTAGCTAAATTTTCTTTCTCATAGCCGTCTGGAGTTATCGACGAACCACCCATGCCGCGCAAATCGGGTGCTATTACTAGATAGTGCTTAGCTAATTCAGGTATGATTTTTCGCCACATGTGTGAGTGCTGCGGAAAACCATGCAGTAAAATCAATGGTTGTCCAGATCCTGCTTGAATGAATGCCTGGTTGATTGCGCCAATTTTTATGGTGTGGTATTCTATAACATTTTCCATTTTCAGTTGTTATGATTTTAAGATTTTTATTTAAACCAAGAAGGATCAATAAGTCCGAAGTACTCTCGAAAGCCAGTAAGCTTGTGCTTTTCAACCGTTAATAGTATTGCGTTAAATCCTTGATATTTGTAACCTCCTGCGACAGTTCCACTCGAGTTAAATGCAAAAACAAAGTGGTTTTCATTGCTGATAACTTTAACGTCTGTGAAGTCCAGCTGGTTTTTTGTTATTTCCCTTTGAGCAATGAGCTCTAAAAATTTAATTCTTGCAGCCTCGCCTGTATAACTTCCCAGAAGAGGATGTGAAAACTCTTTAAAATCGCTTTGCAAGAACACTTTAAAGTTTGTGTAGTTGCCAGTTTTTTCGCCCTCCTGCCAAGCGGCAAAAGCTTTTTCGGCGATCGCAGCATGGTCTTTTGTTTGTCCTTGTGTTGACATAATAATGAGGATAAGAATTAAGCTTGTAATTATTTTTTTCATATATTTTTTTTGGATTGTATCCACTGCGCCAATCCATTAGCAGTCTTCTTGATTTAGGATTTTACAAGTATTGCTGCTGAAGTGATTGTTGCTATAGCAGATTTTTCTGGCTAACTGACAACTCTGGAACGACAGGAATATTGATGTGACGAGTAAATACTGGTTTTTTTCATAGCTTTTATTTTTCGCTCTTATGCCAAGCATTGTGCCATGTTCTGTAATTTCGTAATCTGCTGTTTATGAAGCATATAGATTTTACACGAAATTCCATAAACTCTAAAAACTCCAAATAATTGGCTTTTGTATTGTGTTTTTTTGGAGTAATTAGATGTTTTAGCATTTATCTTATCTTTGTCTTGTTCTTACCAAGCAATTTTCTCCCATGAAGCAATTTTTATCCTTGCTTCTTTTATTCTGCTGTTTTCCTCTGCTGGCGCAATCCGACAAGTTAATTCAGAAAAAAGATAGTCTATATGCTGCCCTTCGGAAATCAGCCCCCGACACCACTCGAGTGTCTATTTACTTGAATTTGAGTTACGCTTATGCGAAAATCAATAAAGACAGTATTTTGCCCTTAGCGATTAAGGCTAGAGATCT
Source organism: Flavobacterium sp. (assembly GCF_027490375.1). GTDB lineage: Bacteria > Bacteroidota > Bacteroidia > Flavobacteriales > Flavobacteriaceae > Flavobacterium. The sequence continues at coordinate 19,019 of NZ_JAIXYH010000016.1, read as the reverse complement.
AGCAAAATCTCTTCGTTACTTGCGTGGCGAAGCGGAGGCAAATCGGCAAATCGGTAAACAGTATTCGCTTTTAGGCAATTCGGACTTGGCGCTTTCGTATTTGGAAACCGCGGCACAACAGTTTCAGCAAGCAAATTATGCACAGGGAACGGTAGCCACTTATATTGTTTTTGCCGATTATTACGAGAAGAAGGGAAAACTAGAATCTAGCAAACGATATCTTACGCTTGCAGAACAATTATCTAAGAAAATTCGCTATTTCAAAGGAGAAGCAAACGTTGTTCGGCGCATAGGAGGTTTGTATTTACAACAGTCGAAATACGATAGTGCTCAAGTTTATCACTTCAAATCTTTGAAGATCGCTTCTAAAAATAAGTATTTCGAAGGCATTGCTCTGGCTCAAAATCATATTGCTGTGGTTTACGACATGCAAGGAAATTCTACAAAAGCTTTGGAGTATTATCAACAAGCTTTAAAGACTGCCAGAGCAAACGATTTGGTTTCGTTACAGGGAACGATTTTGAATAATATAGGTATCATCTATCAAAATAAAGGCGAATTATTGAAAGCTTTGGAATACCAAAACAAGGCTTTGAAAATAGGTGAGAAACTCAATTTTCCACAATTAGTAGCACATGCTACTTCCAATATCAGCAGTATTCAAACTGAATTGCAGAATACCGATAAAGCCCTCGAATTGCAAAGTAAGGCCGCTAATATTAATAAAGAACTCGATGAAATAGGAACCTTAAAAGATAATTTGCTAGACATAGCGCTCATTCATTTCAAGAAAAAAGAGTTAAAAGAAGCTGAACTAACGGCCAGAAAAGCACTTGAAATTGCAAAACAAACTAACGATTTACGCACTCAATCAGGTGTTTACGAACTGCTCGCCAATATTGAAAAAGATAAAGGAAATTTTGAACGTGCACTTTATTATACCGATACCTTTAGAACCATTCGAGATTCCATTCATTCCATTCAGAAATTTAAAACCACAGCCGAACTAGAAGCAAAGTATCAAAATGAGTTAAAACAAACCAAGATAAACTTACTTCAAAAAGATAACTTGTTACAGCAAGCAAATATTGAACAACAAAGTACACTAAAACAGTATTTTATCATCGTACTTGCGCTGTTATCTGTGATTGTTGCCTTGCTGTTTAATCGATACCGACTTAAAAGCAAATCGTATTTTGCTTTGCAAGAACAAAACGATTTACTCGAAGCGAAAAACAACGAAATTCAAGACAAAAACAAGCGTATCGAGTTGCTGTACGACGAAATGCAACACCGCTTTAAAAACAATCTTCAACTGATTGAGAGCTTGATGAAGTTGCAAGCACAGCAGCCTCAAATGGATTCTAATGCTCAATTGATTTTACAGGAAAGCCAAAATCGGATTGCAACAATTTCGATGCTGCAGCAATATCTCAACCAATCGAACCAGCACGGACAAATTAAGCTGGTCGACTATTTAACTGACATCGCCGAACATCTTAAAATTTCATTCCAATTCGATTCCATTTTTAGTTTTCACGAATCGGAAATCAGTGTTAAATCAGATAAAGCAATTCCTATTGGATTGATTGTTAATGAATTAATTACCAATGCTATAAAGTACGCTTTTAAAAGCAATACGGGTCAAATCTTCATCCGTACAGCTTTATTTACAAACGAAATCAGTTTACAAATAAACGATACCGGTAGCGGCTTTGTCCCTGAAACCGGAATCGGCAGCGGTCTCATGCTCGTAAAAGGCTTGTCGCAACAATTACGTGCCACGATGCAAATCGATACAGAGCAAGGCAGCACCTTTAACTTTCAAATTCCAATTTAATGCCACACACGCAACAAATTCTCAATAAAAAGCGCATTTTGATTGTAGAAGACGAATTTATCATCGCGCAAGATTTAGCTTCGAACATTGAAACTTTAGGCTATCAAGTGGTTGGAATTGCTCCCGATTACGATCAAGCAATAGTTGCCTTAGAGCAAGGAAATATCGATTTGATTTTATTGGATATTCAATTAGGAAATAAAAAAAGCGGAATTGATGTCGCAAAAGTCATTAACGAGCGCTATCACCTGCCTTTTATCTTTATAACTTCAAATCATTCCGACGAGAATTTGGAACGTATAAAACCGTTACATCCTTCGGGTTTTATTGGAAAGCCGTTTCAGGTTAAAGATGTAAAAGCAATGATTGAACTGTGCTTGTATAAGAATGCATTTTTGAACGTTAGTAAGCTTAAAAAGGAGAAGGAAACCTTACTCGAAATAAGTTCGGCGTTTAATGCCATTCAAAATCGTGCGGAATTAGTTCGGTATTTCATCGGAAACTTGAAAAAGTACTTTGCGTTTGAGTATGCAAGCATGCCTATTTTTGAGCTTTCGCAAGATTTCCACTACGATTTACTTGAAGTATGTACCGATGAGGCTGATGCTATTTGGAGAAACGATCGAATCATTGCACATGCATTCAAAAAAGCCAATGCAACACCTTTTTTCGAGCGGTTGTTACGCGACAAATCCACTCGCATTATAGAATGGGAAGCCGAATTCCCAGATCGCGATTTTCTACAAAAAGAACTGCCAGAAATACACAAGCGAGATTTAAAGTTTGCACTGATTTCGTACTTCAAAATCAATCCGAACTTTCAAGGATTTTTTTACATATCCTCAAAAAAATCGACGCTCAACAATAGTCAGGAAGCTTTTTTTAAGTCGGTTACCGATTTGTTTGTCCTTGCTTTGTCTAATTTAATGAACACCGAAGATATTGTCTTTTCAGAAAACAAAAAGAAAGCGGAACTGTTGTTGGCGAAAGCGATATCATCGAAAAATTCTTGGGATCAACGTTTGGAACAAGTAACGGTTCTCCTTCAAGATTTTGTGCCCTTCGATATTTTGGTGGTAAATATCGAAATGAGCGAAAACAAATGTCCGACCTATGCCTTTTATCGCACTGGAAAAGCTACGTACGAAAAGCTTTATAAAGAAGATATCCTTGCGATTACTCAACTCAGTCAGGACGCATTTCTAGACACGCGACGACGAATTATGAGTACTTACGAAAAGGCCTTTTTTTTGAGTGGAACTGCACTTTGGGAGAACAATAGAAACAACCCGATCAAAGATCGTATTTGTAAACATTTCAAGTTTGAGGCAAATCTGATTTTTCCTCTAATTCTTGATACCTACGGAAAGGTTATCTTTTCGTTTTATGCTCGTAAAGACCAAGCCTTTTCGGCCGAACACATTAAACTGTTGAATTCGTTTGAGAACACGCTACAAATCGTTTTTGATCGTTCATTAGCGCTTGAAGAAATTAAAAAACTCAATCAAAAGTTAGCGGAAGAAAACAAGTATTTGTTAGAAGAAGTGCAGGTTTCGGCGCAATTTGAAACCATAATCGGACAAACCACAACGCTTAAAGAAGTTTTCTCGCACATTGAATTAGTGGGACCTACCGACACTACAGTACTGATTACTGGTGAAACCGGAACTGGTAAGGAACTCATTGCCAACGCTATCCACTTTATTTCCACACGAAAAGATAAGCCACTCATTAAGATTAATTGTGCAGCGTTACCGTCTCAACTTATTGAAAGCGAGTTGTTTGGTCACGAAAAAGGCAGTTTCACTGGTGCATTTGAACGAAAAGTGGGCAAGTTTGAATTTGCACACGAAGGCAGTATTTTTCTCGACGAAATTGGTGAACTACCGCTCGAACTGCAAGCTAAATTGTTGCGCGTTTTACAAGAAAAAGAGTTTGAACGAATAGGAGGGAAGGAAACTATTAAAAGCGACGTTCGAATTATAGCAGCCACCAACAGAGATTTATTGGACGAGGTAAAAAAAGGAACTTTTCGGGCCGATTTGTACTACCGTCTACACGTATTTCCGATACATTTGCCTGCGCTGCGCGATCGTAAAGCAGATATTCCTTTGTTAGCATCGTTTTTTGCCAGCAAATACGGAAAGAAACTCAACAAGCAAATTATTGGTATTCATCAAGAATCTATTCGTGATATGCTTGCATATTCGTGGCCCGGAAACGTGCGAGAATTAGAAAATATTATCGAACAAGCCGTCATTGTTTCGAAAGATGAGGTTTTAGTACTTAGAAGTGCTCTACAACACGAAGAACTTCCTACTAAGAAGGTGGTTACGGCAGGTTCTGAAACGAATTTGAAACCCAACGTATCGATTCATGAATTGCGAACGGCTAAAATTGAGCAGGAAATTCAAGCCATTCGGTCGGCACTAAGCAAGTCGAAAGGGAAAGTCCGCGGAGAAACGGGCGCTGCCGCTTTATTGACGCTGAAACCAACCACTTTGGAGGCTAAAATGAGGAAATACGGTATTGTTAAAGAAGAATTTGCATCGACGGTAAACGCAAAATTCTAAGTTTTTGGGTGCTGAAGATTACGGATGCGGCATCGAAAAACCGTATTGATTGGCCAAAAACTGCGCGATAGCAGTTCCTGAATTTAAAAAACGTATGCCGTTTACTGTTTTTAAGTCGGCATAGTTATGCGCAAAGACAATGTTTTCATCAATAATTAAAAGCGGGCAGTTTTGGTGTTCTTCGCCCAAAAGAGCAACTATTTCGGTTCGTGGACGTTCGTATGCTATGTATCGAATATCTAACAGCTTTCGTAAGTCGGGAAAATAGCTGAGCATGCCTTCAAGGAGCGCGCAATCTGGACAAAAGTACATTTGACTTTTAGGTGGAATGTTGTGGTCTAAAAATGCCGACGGTAATAGGAAAAGTATGTTCATGAAACAAAGTTGCAAAAAAGTAATCGATTTTTTGGAAACGTATTTCCGCAACAGGGAATGCAGCGAAAAGCATTGCAAAACTGTGGGCTTATAAAACAAAAAAAACAGTGCGACTAACAGAAGCAGCTGTTTTGTTCGTTGTTAGTTTTATAGCCCGCAGTGCGCAAACTTGCAGCGAAATGCCCGACGGCGGCGCGACTTTTAGTTGAAGAACGGTTGCCGCCGGGTTGCCCAAAAATTATACTTTAATAAGTTTAATAGTTTGCGGATTTAACTGATCCGATTTAATTTTCAGAAAGTACATGCCGCTAGCTTGATTGGAAAGATCTATTTCTTGACCATATCCAGAAAGTATTTTTTGTCCTAAATTATTGTAAATGAGCCATTCAGGATTTGAATCGGCTGTTTCTAAGAAAAAGATGTTTTTAGAAGGATTTGGATAAACAGAAATATCTTGTTGTTTTACAGTATTATTGGTAGTTAGCGGATTAGCAATTTTGCGAACCGATAAGCGTTTGTCTACTGGACCGTCTTCGGAATAACTCAGATATAGAAAATCTGGGGTACTTGCCAAATCATAATCTCCATCTTCGGTAAAATTCACTGTGTCAATTAATCCGCCAGAGGCAAAATAGCTAGACCCGAGTATTTCCCAAGAACTTCCGTTAAATGTTCGTACGCAAACTTTTACATTTCCTGAATTTGGATCAACGCCAGTATAAGCTACTGTAATTTGATTTGCGAAAAAAGTTGAGCGTGGGCCTTCGAAAGTGTTGCGTACATTGATGATAGGTTCGCCTACAGCAATCCAAGAATTACTTTCAAACTTTTTAGTTATGAGAACATGGGATAGCTCGTTGATATTTGGGCTTTTAATGGCGTACGTAATATAAGGTACTTTTGTAACAGGTTCAAAAGTTAGTGAGCTAATTACCAATGGGTTTGTATTATCTGAATTCGATGCTAAATCGGCTACTGAACCTCCTACATATTGCCAAGTATTACCTTCCAATCGCATAACATTGAGCTTATTCTGACCGACGCCTTGAAATTCTCTAAAAGAAATGTATGGTATAGAATCGATTAATTGCAAATCGATGTTCCATAAAGTACCCGTTCCGATTTCTGTGTTTCCAACAGATTCCCACGTTGTTCCGTTAAAGCGCATTACATTAGCTTTTCCAGTACTTGTATTTTGAAAAACTACGTAGGGAATTTCACCTAAAAGCTTGATCGACAGATATTGCGTATTTCCATTGTAAAAAGGACTTCCACCTACATCGACCCAATTTTCGCCATCAAATTTTTTCATGTAGAGATTACGTGGCGTGGCTGCTTTGTTGTAAACAATGTAGGGAACGTCTTCGTAAACCGCCATATCAAAGTCATTAATTACAAAGTCAGTTACGTCCTCAGATCCAAGCAAGTCCCATTGCTCACCATTAAATTTGCTTGCAGCAGGTTTTCCGTTAGATACATATCCTACAATCGTACCAAAATTATTAGATTCAATAGCACTTTGACCAATACCTTCTAAAGTGAACTTTGCAGGACCAACATTTTCCCATTGTGCAAAAACGTTTAGGGAGATAAATAAGAAAAATAGAGAAGTAGTTTTCATCATTAAATATTTTCGAGCAAAAGTACTTTTGCAAGACATAGAATATGATCTTTAGCCTTCTGTTCTCGTTAAGAAATCGGATTTCTGAACTATTTTTCTAGTAGTTTGTTGTCTTTTCGATACTCGAGAGGTGTTATACCTACAGCTTTTTTAAAGTTGATAAAGAAAGAAGTTTTGTTTTTAAACCCGACTTCTTGACCAATTCCTGCAAGATTGTATCGATCGTAATCGCTATTTTTTAAAAGTTCCTTTGCTGCGTTTACGCGGTATTCTATAATAAACTGACTAAAGTTTTTTCCTGCAAAATGATTGATAAGTCTTGAAACTGTTTTTGGTGGCATTTTTAATAAATCGGCAACCAAAAATAAATTGATGTCTTCATTTTTATACAGTTTTGTATCTTCAATGAGTTTCTTTATTTTATAGAAATCGTCATTTTGAAGTTCGGGCCTGATAGAATTTGTCGTGCTTTTTGTTGTGTTAGATGTCATGTAACTAACGTCTTCATCTTTAGCCGAAGTTGCATTAAGTTCATGAATACGCAAAATTCGTTGCTTCATGCCAAATATCGCAACCCAAAGTACAACAAAACTAGAAGCAACGGCGTCGTAGGTATATACATACTGATCTAAACTTGAATTAAACTCGATTATTGATCCAGTAACTTCGATACTATAATCAACTAAGAAAATCACGCACGTAACTTCGATCCATCTTAAGTTGTTTTGATTGGCAGTTACATACGAATTGAGAATGAGATTTTTTAAATTTTTAATTTCAAAAAGAATTCGAATTGCATAAAAAGAGTTGAATAATGGGGGAAGATAGACCATTGTTACTAAGATAAAATTTTTGTTTTCTTTGGTATAAAACTGATCTCCCCACTCGGGAACAAATAAAAAAGCGGAAAAAAATAAAAATTCAAGCAACGCAGGTATCAAATGCAACAGTAACTTCTTTCTAAATTGCCCGAAAATACTTTGAAAATACAAGTAAAATAAGGGCATTACTGCGTAGTAAAAATTTATTGGCAAATAAGGCAAGTCGTTAAACAACCATTCAAAATTGATACTTGAATACGCGATTAAAAATAGTCCTAAGAATGGCAGCGCTTTTTCATAGCTTCTGCTGAAAATAAATATGAATCCAAATATGAGTCCATTTGCTAAACAAGTAAAGAGTAAGTATTTTATCAACTCGTCCATATAAAGCCGTTTTTGCTAATTCTTTTTGGGAAAAGCAGGTTCAACGGGCAAAGTTGCAAAAAAGTAATCGATTTTTTGGAAACGTATTTCCGCAACAGGGAATGCAGCGAAAAGCTTTGCAAAACTGCGGGCTAATAAAACGAAAAAAACAGTGCGACTAACAGAAGCAGCTGTTTTGTTCGCTGTTAGTTTTATAGCCCGCAGTGCGCAAACTTGCAGCGAAATGCCCGACGGCGGCGCGACTTTTAGTTGAAGAACGGTCGCCGCCGGGTTGCCCTGAAAAAATAAAGACTAACAGAAGTTTCAAAGTTCAAATACGTAACTTTGAAATTCAGAAAAGTAGTATTCTCTGAAACGCAGATTTGCTTAAACGAAAATGGTATGAATACTTTAGATAAAAAATACGATCCCATTCAAGAATTTATTGCCGCAAAGCAGTTGAAAATCACTGCTGTAACTTTTGAGAACGATTTAATCAATATCACGCTAAATACCAATCAGTTACTAATTGATTCGTTACTTAAATATCCTCGTTTGTCAACTGCGAAGTCGGTTGATCGCGATAATTTCTTACTCATCGCACAAGGAACCGGTATTCATTGGCCCACTTTAGACGAAGATTTAAGTTTGTATGGATTTATGAAAGACTATTTGAACACTTCGTTTACCGGTAATGCAACGATAAAAATTTTATAAGTTCAAAGTAAAAAAAAACCGGCGACTTTTCTTGAATTACGAATATAGCCGCCGGGTTGCCCAAATTTTAAGCAAAACTTTTTTCTAAAACGCCCACTTCTTCCATACATTTTTTCATTTCGTGGTAGGTGCGCACAATGTCGTTGTCTAAGCCAATCGAAAAGCGAATTAAGCCGTCGGATAATCCCATTTCTTGCTGTTCTTCTAACGGAATTTCACTCGAAGTCGAGGTTCCTGGAGCCGAAAACAAGGTTTTGTAAAAGCCTAAACTCACAGCCAAATACCCCAAATTGCGGAGCTGCATCAGTTCCATCAACTCATTGGCTTTATCGAGCGAACCCGCATCAATAGTCATCATACCGCCAAAGCCGTACTCCGGATTGATCATCGAAGCGTACAATTTATGACTCGGATGACTCGCCAAACCGGGGTACACCACTTTGAGTCCGTCGGCTTCAAACTTTGTGGCTAAATATAAAGCGTTATGACTGTGTTGTTTCATTCGAATATGTAACGTTCTTAAATTTTTCATTACACTAGCCGATCGCAAACTGTCCATAGTTGGGCCAAGTAACATCGAAGCTCCTGTATTTACACTTTTCATGCTGTCGATAAATGCGCGAGATGCACAGGTAACTCCGCCAACGGTATCCGAACTTCCGTTGATGTATTTGGTTAAGCTGTGGCAAACAATATCGGCTCCCAAAACAGCAGGAGCAACCGATAACGGCGAAAAAGTATTGTCGACAACCAGTAAAAGTCCGTGCTTTTTTGCTATTTTTGATAAGCCTGAAATGTCGGCAACTTCCAGTAGCGGATTACTTACGGTTTCGCAGTAAAGTACCTTGGTTTGAGGCGTTATAGCAGCTTCTACTAAATCGAGTTTCGTGATGTCAACAAAACTTGTATTTATACCCATTTTTGGTGCGAAATTTTTCAGAAAAGCGTAAGTGCCTCCGTAAATGGTTCGACTCGAAACAATGTGGTCGTTTTGTCCGCAAATTTGCAAAAGCGTACACGTGATAGCGCCCATGCCCGAAGCCGCAACATTCGCAGCCTCAGTGCCTTCCATGGCTGCTAGCGCTTGGTCGAGATACAAGTTGCTAGGCGAGGAGTGACGCGAATACAAATAACATCCTTCGGCATTGCCTTCAAACGTGTCGAACATCGTTTTTGCCGACAAAAAAGTGTAGGTCGACGAGTCGCTTATCGACGGGTTTACGCCGCCAAATTCGCCGAAATATTGCAAGTCTTGAATGCGATCGGCAGGTTTAAAATTCTCCATAATTTGTTGTTTTTGGGCAGCTATCCGGCTTTTCGCGTCAAGCTTCGCTAAATCAGCTGCGTTTGGCTACACTGTGGCAGTAGCTTCTTGGGTCGCTCTGCCGCAGTAAGCCGCACTGCAACTGCTTTAGCCAAGGCTTTTTGCTGCAATCCGGGCTGCGCGTGAACGTCAAATTAAAATCGTTTCCAAATAAAAAACTACATTTACATCATAAATTAGAATGCAACAGTGTTTTTTATAATTTTTATAGAATAATTTTCTATAAATTCGTTTAGTATCACACTTACATAGAATGGAAACAGTAAAACTCGACATCCTCGATCAAAAATTGCTTACGGCTTTGCAAACCGATTGTCGGCAGACTACCAAAATGCTGAGCTTGAAACTTAATCTAAGCACAACAGCCGTTCACGAACGCATCAAAAAGCTAGAAAAGTCGGGCGTAATTGCGGGCTATGTTGCTATAGTCGACCAAGTGCGTGTCGATAAGAATTTTGTGGTTTTTTGCCACATCAAATTACAGCAGCATAAACAAGCGTTGTTAACAGGTTTCGAGCAGGCCGTTTCGTTGCTCCCCGAGGTTTTGGAATGTTATCACGTAAGTGGCGACTACGATTACATTCTTAAAATTGCCGTTCGGGATATGGAAGCCTATCGGAAATTCTTAGTCGAAAAGCTTACAACCATTGATTATATCGCGAGTACGCACAGTATTTTTAAGATCAACGAAGTGAAGCGCTCGCATGTTTTGGCGTTTTAATGTGAAAGCAAAACAGGCGCCAGAATTTCGCAATTATTGCTCTGCGTGAAATTCACATTTTTTTAGCACCTAAAAACGACTTGTGTTCAAAAACAAATCGTTCAAAACCCTAAATTTGCAACGCTTAATCTAAAAAAACACTTATGAATACTTTCGACGTCGTAGTCATTGGATCGGGTCCGGGCGGATACGTTTCTGCAATCAGATGCGCACAATTGGGTTACTCAACTGCTATCATTGAGAAATACAGCACTTTAGGCGGAACTTGCTTAAACGTAGGATGTATTCCTTCGAAAGCGCTGCTCGATTCGTCGCACCATTATTACGATGCGATTCACCATCTGGAAGACCACGGTATTTCGGTAGGCGGACAAGTTTCTTTCGATCTTGCAAAAATGATTTCGCGCAAAGCATCGGTTGTCGACCAAAACGTAAGTGGAATTAAGTATTTGATGGACAAAAACAAAATCACTGTTTTTGAAGGCGTAGGTTCGTTTGTAGATGCGCATCAAGTTTCGGTTGCCAAAGCCGACGGTTCTTCGGAGGTTTTATCCGCAAAAAACATCATTATTGCTACCGGAAGTAAACCTGCAAGTTTACCATTCATAAGTATTGATAAAGAGCGTATTATAACATCTACCGAAGCCTTGAAACTGAAAGAAGTTCCCAAACATCTGGTTATTATCGGAGGTGGCGTTATCGGTTTAGAATTAGGTCAGGTTTATCGTCGTTTAGGTGCTGAAGTTTCGGTTGTCGAATTCATGGATCGAATTATTCCAACTATGGATGCGGCGCTTTCAAAAGAGCTTACCAAAGTTTTCAAGAAGCAAGGCATGAAATTCTACACGTCGCATAAAGTGCAAGAAGTTTCACGCAACGGTAACGAAGTAAAAGTAGTGGCTCTCGACGCCAAAGGACAAACAGTAGAACTTGTGGGCGATTACGCTCTGGTTTCTGTGGGTCGCCGTGCCTACACCGACGGTTTGAATCTTGAAAAAGCAGGAATTACTGTAAACGCAAGAGGACAAGTAGAAACTAACGATAAATTGCAAACAGCTCAACCACACATTTATGCAATTGGCGATGTTGTGGCTGGAGCCATGTTAGCGCACAAGGCGGAAGAAGAAGGCGTTTTTGTTGCTGAAACGATCGCCGGACAGCATCCGCATATTAATTATAATTTGATTCCAGGAGTTGTTTACACTTGGCCTGAAGTAGCTGCTGTAGGTTACACCGAAGAGCAATTGAAGGAAAAAGGAATTGCATATAAATCGGGTTCGTTTCCGTTCAAAGCTTTAGGTCGCTCGCGTGCTAGCGGCGACACCGACGGATTTGTAAAAATACTTTCCGACGAAAAAACCGACGAAGTTTTAGGTGTGCACATGATTGGTGCTCGTGTAGCCGATTTAATCGCCGAAGCCGTTACAGCAATGGAGTTCCGCGCATCGGCCGAGGATATTGCACGTATGAGTCACGCACATCCAACGTACGCAGAAGCAGTAAAAGAAGCGGCTTTAGCAAGTTCGGCGAATCGACCAATTCACATGTAAAAAACAACAGGTTTTTAGGAAGAGAGCGTCTTAAAACCATAATGAGCAGAGTTACGAACTTCGCGACGTAACAATGTATATAACTGCTTGCTTGTTCTGTATCAATTATTGTAGTTCCGCGACCTCTTTTGTCCTTGAACCATTTTTTAGATCATTGCCTTTTAAGTCTTGTGCAATAAAGGTTTGATTGGTAAAACGCTCGAGTTGTTCGAAAGCCTCTTTAATGTCGTTTTTAAACTTCTAAGGTTTCCATGAAAAATCTTTTTACATTTGCATTTAAAATGAGGCGCGCCTTTTGGGAGTTCTAAACCAACTTTGCCAATTGACTTCGTCTCATTTTTTTTACAGGAAGTAGGATTTCGCTGTCTAGTCCTCGAGTTTTTGCCAAAGTTTTCGTTGTGAACCGAATACACTTTTTTCGCACGTATGAGTCATGCACATCCAACGTACGCAGAAGCGGTAAAAGAAGCGGCTTTAGCAAGTTCGGCAAACCGACCGATTCACATGTAAAAAACAATAGGTTTATAGGAAAGTCTCTCGTTTCGGGAGACTTTTTTTGTTGGTAGTTACTTCATAAAAATGTGCGAGAAACTTGTTTAGTATTTCGAAAATAATTGTAGTTTAGGCACGTATAATCTTATTTGTAGCGACATAGTTCGTCGTTGTAAAATAGTAAACGTCGGTACTATGATGGTTTGTTTTTTCAAAAAGCGCTTTCGAAGTTTTCTTTTGATGTTCCTTTTCTTTTTTGCTGCTAATGCGGTTTCGGCGCAAATCAATAAAGCTGATTCTACAGTACAAGTGATTGCCTACTGGAGTAAAGGAGAAAAGCAAATTTTTGATCTCGAAAAGACAAAGTACAAGGTAAAGGGAACCGACACTACAAAAACGAGTGTGATAAACTGTCGTGTAGCGGTAACAGTACTCGATTCTACTGCAAATAGTTATACGATAGAATGGAAGTATTTGTACTGTAAATCAAGTGAGAACAATGAACTGTATCAAAAACTTAACGATTTATCTAAAGATATCAAGTTCATATACAAAATCTCAGAATTAGGCGAATTCGTTGAATTGATAAACTGGGAAGAAATAAGCGCATTTTACCGTAAAGTTTTTAAAAAGATTTTTAATGACATTCCTTCGGACAAGCCAGAGATCGAGCAGCTACTCAAAAATCTCGAAGCTAAGTTTTGTTCACGCGAGTATATCGAATCAGCTGCAATTAAGGATATACAGCAATTTCACTTTTTTCATGGGATAAAAGTTAAATTGGGAGAAGAGATAACCAACAAAATTCCAATCCCTTTTCCTTTGACAGGCTCAGAAATTCCGACAGATTTGACGCTATTTTTAGATGAAATTATTGAAGAGGAAGACAATTATATTATTCGATGCAGGCAAATTTTTGATAGCGAAGCATTGAAAAAAGTTATGGGTGATTATATTGACTCGCTAACAAAATCGATGGGTGCCAAAAAGGATTTTGAATTTTCTAAGGACACGAAAGTATCAGGGGATATTTATACCTCAGCCTTGATTCACGATTCGGGTTGGTTGGTTTACGGTATTCACACAACAACAATGGATATGGAATCGTCAAAAACGATTGAAGAAAATACTATTGAAATTGTTACTAATGAGTAAGTTATAACTCACTGTTGCTATGAATAAAACGTGCTACTGGTATTATTTAGGCATTGCATTTTTTGGAATAATTTTGATTTCTTGCTCGGATCGAAAACAAGAAGCAAAAACTGAGAATCGCCCGGTTTTCGGCTGGTTAATAGGTAATTGGGAACGCACGAACGAGCAAGCCGGTCGGCGAACTTTTGAAGAGTGGCACAAAATAAACGATTCGCTTTTTCGTGGTATGGGGTATACTTTGCAAGGAACCGACACGGTTTTTAAAGAGTTGCTGCAGCTGGAAAAAGGCAAAAACAACTGGGAGTACGTTGTTCGAATGCCCAGCGAGAAAAAAGAAACGCGTTTTTCCTTTACGCAACAAACCGACACCTCATTTACGTCCCGAAATAATCAGAACGAATTCCCAAAACAAATCCGATATTTCAAAATGGGTAACGACATCAAAGCCGATATTTCCGACGACTCGACAACGATTGCATTTCAATTCAAGCGAATCGGAAACTAGCTAAAAAAAGCAATCTTTAAGTACAGATTTGCCTCATAAATAAAGGCTACAATTTCTTGCAGCCTCGGGGATATTTGAAATTTAAAACGAGCTATTCAGCTTCTTCCATTGTGTGATATACGTTTTGTACATCATCGTCTTCTTCAATTTTTTCCAAAAGTTTTTCTACATCGGCAACTTGTTCCGGCGTTAATGCTTTGGTAACCTGAGGAATGCGTTCGAAACCAGAACTTAAAATTTCTAAATTGCGATTTTCAAGTTCTTTCTGAATGGCACCAAAACTGCCAAAAGGCGCATAAATTAAAATTCCATCTTCGTCTTCGAAAACTTCTTCTGCACCAAAATCGATCAGTTCTAATTCAAGTTCCTCTGGATCAATGTTGTTTTTAGGAATACGGAAGTTACAGGTATGATCGAACATGAATTCTACCGAACCTTGTGTACCTAATGTTCCATTACATTTATTGAAATAGCTGCGAATATTCGCCACCGTACGATTGTTGTTGTCGGTTGCTGTTTCAATTAAAATAGCAATTCCGTGCGGTGCGTAGCCTTCAAAAAGTACTTCTTTGTAATTCGCAGTATCTTTTTCAGTTGCTTTTTTAATCGCGCGCTCTACGTTTTCCTTCGGCATATTCGCCGCTTTCGCGTTCTGAATTACCGCACGTAAACGCGAGTTGGCGTCGGGATTAGGTCCGCCTTCCTTTACAGCCATAACGATATCTTTACCGATACGTGTAAATGCTTTGGCCATCGCCGACCATCTTTTCATTTTTCTTCCCTTGCGAAACTCAAATGCTCTTCCCATAGTTGTATTTTCAAAAAACGGTCAAAAATAAGATTTGCAAGATTATGCTGCAAATGCCATCGCCGTCATTTCATTATTTTCCTAAATAATCTTTCAGAATTCGATAGACCTCAGCCAATCTAAAGTTACCGTTGATTTCATCTAATGCCATCTTGTTGAGTTCTGCAGTAAACGGATCTCCCTGAACTTTTGCTGCATCGACACCTAAATTCTTGAATTTAATGCCTGTCGTTAGTTTGTCTAATGCCAAAACTTCCGAGTACAATTCGTCGATGCTGTGAACTTGCTCGTAAATTGCTTGAAATTTTAGCGGTATTTCCTTGTTTTCGCCGCTGGCTAATTTTTCGATAAGCGGATTAACGCGTCGGATTTCTGCAAAATAAGGCGAAGCCATAACACGAGCTAAACTTTTCTTTTTAAGCGACTTTAGTTTTCTAAACTTACGCAGTCCACTTGGTTTCTGAACTTTCACTTTCGGAATATTCAAAGCTGTTTCAAAGTTCGCTTCTCTAGTTATCACATTATTGTATAAGGTAGGCAACTCAATATCGGGAATAACTCCCTGTTTTTGGATGGTCTCGCCTGTTGGTCTAAAAAAACTTCTAGCTGTAACTTTGCACAAATCGCTATTACTTCGTTTGTCTATCGGTGTTATAAATTGCATTGTTGCTTTTCCGCAAGAAGCGGTTCCACAAACAATAGCTTTACCGTAATCTTGCATAGCAGAGGAAAAGAATTCACTAGCAGATGCCGAAGTTCCATCGGTGATGATCGCAATGGGATAGTCTGGTTTATAGAACGGTATTAAGTCTTGATAATAGTTAATTTGGCCGTTTCTATCGGAACTGTATGCCACCGGACCCTCAATAAATAGCGATGATAGCCGATGCGCTTCGTCGACACTACCGCCACCGTTGCCCGATAAATCGATGATAAGTCCTTTTACTTTTTCGTTTTCACATTTTAAAAGGGCTTCCAGAAAATCAGCTGTGAGTCCGCGATTACTGCCGTCAAAGTCGCTGTAAAAACTCGACACTTTTATATAAGCTACTTTCGGTGAAGTTTCAGAAACAAAAACAGTAAGTGTGTTTTCTACCGATGGAACCAAATTTTTAGTCAACGTAACTTTTTCACGACGCTGATCTTGCTTTTCAATTTCAAACGTTACTTCCTCCTCTTCTTCGCCATAAATAATATTAGCAAGTTGGTCCATATTGCTACACGCAGTATCGTATTCGAAACCATTTCTTGGCAAGCGAATTTTACGAATAATATCTCCTGGCTGAATACCCGGAACTTTTGCTGCCGAACTGCCCGGCAAGATACCAACAACAATCAGTTGTTCTTTCTCATCGAGCTCAAGCATGAGTCCGAAACTCTTGTTTGCAGTGGCCAATCCCGACATAAAACTCTTGGCCTCGCTGGCATTGAAGTAATTGGTGTGCGGATCAAAATACGAACCAATTAAATTGAGGAGCGTTTCGGCAATTTCCTCGTTTAATTCTCCTTGCTTATTGAGGATGTTCTCTATACGACAAACTTCGCGCGCTACAATTTCTGAACGCTTTGCTGCCGCTAATTCTTCTACAAAAGGAGCAAGCGAATCTTTGTTTTTGCTCAAACGCGCAACTTCATCTAGGGCAATGTATTTAATACGTTTGTTCCACAGCTTTGGAAGATCTTCTACCGTGACATCAAATTCAAAAGGTTCGGTTGAGAATCGAAGCGTTTCGCTGCCTTCCGTTCGCAATAATGATGCATCAATGTTTTTAAAATACAGCAACTTTCTGTTCAAAGCAGAGACGTAAATATTCCAAACCAATTCGGTAAAGTAGCAGTCTTTTTTTAAAAGCGAAGTATGTAATTGCGTTCGGTATCCAGAGAGCTCTTCGTAATCGGTTTTCGACAGCAGACTCCGATTGGGATCCAAGTCGGTTAGTAAACCGTCGAACAGGTATTTACTTAGGTTTTCATCAATGGGTTTTGGTTGCAAATGATTGACTTTTAAAAAGTTAACCATAGCTTCGAAGCGCTCGCAATAAACCAATTTCTGCGACCACGCGAAGTTTCCAAGCACACATAGCGCGACAACCCAGAAATTTCTCCTCATCTTATTTGCTGTAGAAAGGCAATTTTACTACCTGTGCTGCTACGTCGTTTTTACGAATGCGAATGCGAATTTCGGTACCCACTTTTGCATAAGCAGTTTCTACATAACCAAGACCAATTCCTTTGTTTAATGAAGGCGACATTGTTCCGGAAGTTACTTTACCAATTACGGCACCGGTTTCATTCACAATTTCGTAGTCTTGTCTTGGAACGCCGCGTTCGGTTAATTCAAAACCTACCAATTTTCTAGAAACGCCAGCCGATTTCTGTGCTTCTAAGCGCTCTTTATCGATGAAATCTTTAGAAAACTTCGTGATCCAACCCAAACCGGCTTCAATGGGAGAAGTGCTGTCGTCTATTTCGTTTCCGTATAAACAATACCCCATTTCCAAACGCAGAGTGTCGCGTGCAGCAAGTCCTATTGGTTTGATTCCGTAAGACGCACCTGCTTCAAATACCCGGTTCCACAGTTGTTCGACTTCTTCGTTCTTGCAGTAAATCTCAAAACCTCCCGATCCGGTGTAACCAGTAGCCGAAATAATAACATGTTCGATACCCGCAAACGGACCTACAACAAAATGGTAATACGGAATTTCAGCCAGGTTTACCGATGTTAATGCTTGCATCGCTTCAACCGCTTTAGGTCCTTGGATGGCCAGTAGCGAATAGTTATCGGATAAGTTTTTAAGCTCGGCACCAAAAGTATTGTGTTGGTTGATCCACGCCCAATCTTTATCGATGTTAGAGGCATTAACAACAAGTAAATATTGTTCTTCTTTGATGCGATAAACAATCAAATCGTCGACAATACCGCCGTTACCGTTAGGGAAGCAAGAATATTGCGCACGACCAATTTCAAGAGTTGCCGCATCGTTGCTACAAACGTATTGTATTAAAGGTAAGGCAGCTGGACCGGATACGAGAAATTCGCCCATATGCGAAACATCAAACACGCCGACGCCGTTTCGAACGGTTTCGTGTTCGGCATTAACGCCTTCGTAAGTTATGGGCATATTATATCCGGCAAAAGGCAAAATCTTAGCGCCTAATTGCTCGTGTAGCGCGTGCAAAGCAACGTTTTTCATGGGTGTTAGTTTCTTGCAAAAGTAGCTGATTTCCGCTTTGTAAACCCACCTCCAATCAAAACTCGCAGATGTTTTTTCAGTCGATTTTTCAACAATTTTCAATGTAACGATGGGCGCAAAACGAGTGCACTAATGCAGTTTGGGTTTTTATTTTTTCGGTGTAATTAACTGTAAACACCTCAAAAAAGCCGATTATCACTTGCTGTTTTAACAACTGTTTACAAAGTGGAAACTCCATACTGCGAAATGTTAGGTTCGAAAAATAAAATCGTTAAATAATTGAAAAAAAGCACATTAAATGTTTTTCCGAACGAATTAATGCGTACCTTAGAAAAAGATTTCGACCTAGTTAAAGACTTGTAACCCATAACGTACTGTCAACGTAGAATTTGGAACGAAATCTTACAAAGCGCTCTTCCGGGCGCTTTTTTATTGTACTTTATTTGGGCGCGCCGGCAAACGAGTCGTCGCTGCGCAAAAGAAGTTCACGCCGTCACGTGTTCCGCTTTATCTTTTTTGCCAAAACAGTAGTGGAAATACCGAAACGCAAAAAAGGATATCGCTGCACCCGTTCGCGCGGGAAAGCAACGCAATTTAAAAAAGCGAAAAAAGTAAAAGAAGCTAAAAAAGCGAAAAAGAAATAACAGTAAGAAATAAAATTTACTTATTGGATATCTTGTCAATCCTATGTGAACTCTGTGCCTATTTGGTCAACCAAACTGATGTAGTAAAAATTGAAAAGATTTAAAAAAGTGAAAAAATTGAAATAGAGGTATAAAGGAAAAAATAACGCTTTTTTGACATCGTGTAAAAACTTTGTGAACTCTGTGCCTTTGTGGTCAACCGAAGTGATGTAGTGAAAATTGAAAGATTAAAAGATTAAAAGATTAAAAGATTAAAAGATTAAAAGATTAAAAGATTAAAAGATTAAAAGATTAAAAGATTAAAAGATTAAAAGAT
>NZ_JAIXYH010000031.1 GCF_027490375.1 Flavobacterium sp. | reverse complement strand
GTTTCGCCCTCAGGTCTTGTGGCATTGTTTAGCACCCGCACCCAAGTTCCTGTAGCCAAGCCTTTTGGTTTTAAAGAGGTGTTGTTGTACGTAATATTTGTCACCAAATTGGAAGAAAAATCCAACAGCGCTCTCGGAAAATTATAATCGTCGTAGTAGTTTACGGTGAGTACTTTCATGTCGCTGTTGTGTATTATCTTCTGTAGCTATTCCCGCTTTCCGCTGTAGTCCTCAAAAAAGCAGCTGCCTTCAGTCGCACTGCGGTGGGCTTCTTGGGTCGCCACCACAGCCGCGCTTCAGTCAAACTGCTTTTTCTCCGGGCTGCCGCTGCAATCGGGGCTAGGAGTGAGTGCGTTTGGAGAGGTGGTTTAATGAATTTTCACACTTGCCGCAAAGTCGGGAAACTGTTGCGGAGCACGAAACACTTTGCGCAGCTGGAGATGTGGTTCCAAATCGGCACAATATCCATTCAATTCTTTTTTACGTGCATTTTTTTAACGCAAGATGTTTTAATAAATTGGTTAATCTTTTTTTCACTGATGTAACAATAGACCAAATAACTGTCAAGATCTTTATCACTCGTAAAAGTTTTTATTTTTTTTTGTTCATATAGCATAAAGCATGCATTGTACTCTTTAGATTTATTTCTGCCACCTAAAATTGCTGTTTTAAATAAAAAAATAACATAAGGCATGTAGTTTATCCTCTCTGCGGCAATCAAAATACCATATTTTTCATTTTGCTTTTTGATATAGTTTTCTGCTTGGACTTGCTTATATACTGAGAAAATGACTAAAAAAGTCAAAATTGCAACTAAGCTCTTGATTTTTTTCATATTTAATCTTTTACCCATGAGTCTCCATTCCATCTGTAAGTACCGCTGCTTAAATTTTGAAAATTAGACAGTAAATTATGTAAACCTTCTCTTTTCCTGTCTTCGACTCCCTCTTTCCAACTACCTAGCCTATTATTAAAATCAAAATTTAAATGAACCCGCTGTTTACCATCACTTCCCCCTAAAAAGTAGTAATCTGCTCCTAAAAAATCAGCATCTAACATTTCCTCAGCTGTGGGAAATTCTGGAGTATTATACCAGATTAGTTTGTCTACAATTGCCTCTGCGTCTTCTTCCGAGTATCCCGCTTCAATTAACGAAACTAACAGAATTCTTTGAGCACGACCAGTACAAAAAAGGCCACCTTGGTCTCTACCATTTGAAGCTTCAGCCGCTATGTATGTAGAAATAATTTCCTCAACTTTTTTATCTAGCTGCAATCTCATTTTTATAACGACATCTCCATTATTGATATAGTCATTTATGGTAGCACTCTCATCTATGTATCGAGACATTCCATATTCTTTAACATAATCCTCTGGCGCAAAAGACCTAAGTGCCGAACCGCTAAGATTAGCATATGTTGTGTATTTATATCCGTACGGTCTAGCTCCCAGCGCTGTATGTCCATTTAAAGTATAAAACAATTTATTATACCATCTTCTTCTTGGGCCAATATAATAAACAAAAACATCTTTGCCATTGGGATCAATAAACAAAATTGGATTATTTAAAACGTAGCTGTAAGGACTGAACTGGCAAAATTTCTCCGCCAACGGATCCACATTCATCCACCTACCAATCGCCGCATCATAATTCCGCGCACCGTAATCGTAAAAGTTAAGTCCCAACTCATCCTGCCACTCCTTTCCATTGTACTTATACTGCCACTCCCTGCGCTCCGTGGGTTGAATAACGTACAACGTTCCATGTGGTTCTTTAATAAACTCAAAACGCTCGCTGGCGTAGTTTTCGTGTTTCAAACCAAACGGGTAGTAGTGGTTTTCCTCCAAAATCTTAGGAACTGCCACTCCGTTATCGGTGTAGCTCATACGCACGTTACCGAGGTGGTCGGTGTAGTTGTACACGTAGAAAAGGCGGTTAGGTTCTTTAAACTCCACATAACCTTCTGATGTAGGAAAAAACTGCAACGCACCGCTTTTGTACTGAAAACCATCCAAGTAATCGGTGGTAGTGGTTCCGTTTGCAAGATCATCCACCTCTTTTCGCACTTTAACGCCTAACGCATCGTAAGTATAACGAATGCGTCCGCCGTTGTCTTGAAAGTTAATTACCGTGGGCAGGTTCAAGTGGTTGTAATCGATATCTTCGATACGTTTGTTGGCGTCGCTGGTCATATTTCCATACGCATCGTACCCAAAATCGGGGTTACCGTTGTTTACGTTGTCTCGAAAACCGTTTAATGAATTACTCATGTCTTGCACTGCCAGCAGTTGGTTGCCGTCGTACGCATACACTAAGTTATCAATTTCTACCGAGGTGCCAAAATCGGCATCGGCAAAACCGTTGCGTTGCAGCGAAGTGATGTTGCCGTGCTTGTCGTAGGTGTTGTTGAAAAGGACTTTCAGATGCTATTTCTCATTTTTTTGCAGCCATTCCCGCTTTCCGCTATAGTCCTCGTAAAAAAAGGCGTGTTCATGGGGCTACAACCGGCTTCTGGGGTCGCCGTTTTTAACCCAATTCACACAGCTTTTTTGTACTCCGGGCTGCCGCTGCACTCGGGGCTAGGCGTGAGTGCTGGTAAAACGTGTTTTCGATCCCGATAGCGCGGATTTGCAATCCGTGCTAAAACAATCTCACGCCGGTCCGTATTGACCCGATAGCGCGGATTTTCAATCCCTGCTAAAAAAATCCCGCGCCAGCCCGTATTGCCCCATGCTACGAAATTCGCAAATACTAAGCAAGTAACCTAACTTAGGTTGCGAAAAATTGTCTCAAAATGAAGTAGTTGTATGGCTGTTTGCTTTTGATTTGCGAAATTTGTACTATCCAAAGTATGGGCTCGCCGCAGCGAGAATATGATTTCTATCACTGCCCCAGTACTTTTCTTGTCTTGCAATCGTAACATTTTTTTGCAGCCATTCCCGCTTTCCGCTGTAGTCCTCAAAAAAGCAGCTGCCTTCAGTCGCGCTGCGGCGGGCTTCTAGGGTCGCCACCACAGCCGCGCTTCCGTCAAGCTGCTTTTTCTCCGGGCTGCCGCTTCAATCGGGGCTAGACGTGAGTGCGTTTGAAGAGGTGCTTTGATTGGACGGAAGTTGGATTAAATTTCGAAGTTGGCTCAAGGCCGTGAGACTGTTGCGGAGTACGGTACATCCGCGCGATCGGGAAGACTGTTGCGGAGCGCGAAACACTTTGCGCAGCTGAGCGCGAATCAAAATACCTTTAACATTGCGATTTAGTCAAAAATCGGTCGTTTTACAGATTGCGCAATTGAAATTTTTCCCAATTCATCTTTTGAAATTAGAATATACTTACCTTTTCTTTTTTTAATCTTAAAAATTTGATGATTATTATTGAGGATAGTTTCAATAAAATCATCGGATGAGTTAATTTCTACTTGCTCTTTCTCTGCACTATCAGAAGTTATAGAAAAAAAGTTGTTACTGCCCTTTTTAACTTTTAGCCATTTTCCAGTAACTCCCATAGAACCACGACTTCTTAAAATAACCTCGTTAAAAATAATCTTGTTATTAAGTCTTAATGTTAATGTATCTTCTGTAAAATAATCTCCAAGTATAACCTCGTAAATCAAATCGTCAGAGGAAATAGTCTTTTCATGAACACTACATGAGACTACTAAAAATAGATTCACTAATAACAAGAATTTAATTTTGTTTACCCTGATTGAGTAGTCCATTTTCGTAATCTTTAAGCATTTGCAAAACTTGCTGATAATTAATTTTTGTTCCTGCATTCTTATTACTTGTTTGATGCATTAAATTTTTTTCATTTGTTCTTGGGTGATGTCGTCCTCCACTGTGCCCAAGTTCATGACTACCAGTCCTCTCTAAAGTTGCTCCACCTGTTCCATCGGAAGCTCTTCCTGTAGTACTTCCTTCTTTTGGTTTTTTGTCCATTATAGCACTCGACAAATAAACGATGTTTTGATTAAAATCCGCGGCTCCAGGTGTGTCAGCAGGTAGGAAACCACCATTTTCAAAATCTGGAATATTTCCAGGGTCTACAACTCGAAAAGCAGTATCCGTCTCTGATAGCGGATTGTCTTCGGAAGCTGTAGTTAAATTAACAGAAACGTTTACCTCATATTTACCCCCGGAATCATCTGTTCCAGACATACTATAGGCATTCTTCATATAGCTACTTAATCTTTCAGTATAAGCACTCATCTGCTCTTTAGTGTAGTTGTTACTTGATTGATTAACTAACTTTCCAGTAATCGTCATTTGAATGACTTTTGTTCCATCATCTTTTACGCTTTGCGTAAAAATTATATCTTTACCGTCTGGATCGATCGCAATAATAGGCATATTACCAACATAGCTATATGGTGTGAAATTATAGTATTTTTCAGCTTTTGCATCCACATTCATCCACCTACCAATCGCCGCATCGTAATTCCTTGCGCCGTAATCGTAAAAGTTCAACCCCAACTCATCCTGCCACTCTTTTCCGTTGTACTTATACTGCCACTCCCTGCGCTCCGTAGGTTGTATCACAAATAGCTCGCCGTTAGCTTCTTTAATGCGTTCGAAAATTTCACTGGCATAGTTTTCGTGTTTCAGCCCGAAAGG
>NZ_JAIXYH010000046.1 GCF_027490375.1 Flavobacterium sp. | reverse complement strand
CCCTTCCGATAGCTATCGGAATTCGCTTTTTACATTCTTACTAATTCATTCCGTGGACCACATAGGCACAGAGGTTACATAGGTTGGTGTGGAAAAAAACTTACTTGTTTCTTCACTTCAGATAACTATCGGATTTAACTTTTTTCGCTTCCGATAGCTATCGGAATTCGCTTTTTTAGCATTTTACATTCTTACTATTTCATTCCGTGGACCACATAGGCACAGAGGTTACATAGGTTGGTGTGGAAAAAAACTTACTTGTTTCTTCACTTCAGATAACTATCGGATTTAACTTTCTTCACTTCAGATAACTATCGGATTTAACTTTTTTCACTTCCGATAGCTATCGGAATTCGCTTTTTTCGCTTTTTTCGCTTTTTTTCATTTTTCCCTTCTTTCTATTCTTTTTATTCTTTTTATTTTTCCACTACTTCCGGGTGAGCGATAGCAGCGACATCTTTTTTGGCTTAAATGAGCTTCCACCAAACGTGCGCCAAAAAAATACAGCGGATAGCGCGACGGCGGCCTCGCGACACGTTAGCGAAGCGGAATGAATGCGCCGCCGGCACCCCCAAAAAAAGGTGAACATGCGCAGCATTTTTGAGGTGGAAATCGGAAAAACTTTTTATCTTCCCGCAACTGTACTTGCAATAAATTAGAGGCTATGACCACACTTAAACTTGCTTTAGATTGGACACCGAATGTAAACCACATTGGATTTTTAATTGCCAAAGAACTAGGATTTTATTCGGATAAAGGAATTGAAGTTCAGATTGTTAGTCCGCGTGACGACAACTACCAATTAACTCCTGGCAAGAAGCTAGAATTGGATAGAGCTGATTTAGCAATTGCGCCTTTTGAAACCGTTATTAGTTTGAATAACAAGGGAAACAAGGTGAATGCGCGTGCGGTATATGCCATTTTGCAAGAAGATTTAAGTTGCATTGTTGCGTTACAATCGTCGGATATTGCTGCGCCGAAAGACCTCGATGGCAAGGTGTACTCGTCGTATAATGCACGTTACGAAGATGCGATTGTACAGCAAATGGTGCTCAACGACGGCGGAACGGGAAGTGTTGTTTTTTCATATCCCGACAAGCTAGAAATTTGGAATTCGCTCCTAAATGGCACTGCCGACGCGACATGGATTTTCGACAATTGGGAAGGAGTTGATGTAAAATTAAAAGTAGTAGCGATCAACAAATTTCGAATGGCCGATTATGGAATTCCATACGGTTATTCGCCTGTAGTTCTGGCCAAAAAAGAACGTATTGCAAATGATTATGAGAGCTTTAGCAACTTTGTTAATGCCACGAAAAAGGGATTTTTGTTGGCGAAAGCGCAGCCGGAACAAGCCATTGAAATTTTGGGAAAGTACTTAGTGCCGTACGATTTACAGCACATCGATTTACGGGAATCGCTCGCACGAACGGTTGGTTATTTTGGAGATGAGCAAAGTTGTGGATTTATGAAACCCGAACGGGTAAAAGCTTTTTTGAATTGGTTGGTAGAACGTAAGTTAGAGCATACGATTATTCTAGAACAAGAATTGTTTACGAACGATTTGTTGCAATAAATGTCGGGAAACCATGGGGCTCGCAGTACAGGACCTGAATTGAAGACATTTGGATTACAGCACCGAGGTGCGACGTTGATTTAGAAGAAATTGATCGTGAAAACTACTGTTGGAAAAGTTCTTAACATTTAACTTACGCAATCGTAAAATTAAAGCGCTGAGATTTAATATGAAACGGCGGATGTGCTAATATGTGAATGCTTCATTTGCAAAAACGAATTTTGTGAAAAAGCGTCAGATTGATTTGGTGGTAATTTCCGATGTGCACTTAGGAACTTACGGTTGCCACGCTAGAGAATTGTTTACGTATCTGCAATCCATCAAACCTAAAAAACTGATTCTCAATGGCGATATTGTCGACATTTGGCAATTTCGAAAATCGTATTTTCCAAAATATCATTTAAAAGTTATAAAAAAGATCATTGATTTTGCGTCGAAAGGTACGGAAGTGTATTACTTGACGGGAAACCACGACGAGATGCTTCGGAAATTCAGTGATGCACAAGTGGGATATTTCACCATTGCCGATAAATTGGTATTGGATCTCGACGGAAAGAAAGCCTGGTTTTTTCACGGTGATGTTTTCGATGCGTCGGTTAATCATGCCAAATGGATTGCTAAACTCGGCGGATACGGTTATGATTACCTGATTTTGATGAATCGATTTATCAATTGGATACTCAAACAACTCGGAAAGGAGCCGTATTCGTTCTCGAAAAAGATAAAAGCGAGCGTAAAAAAAGCAGTAAGTTTTATATCCGATTTCGAAAATGCCGCGACCGAACTGGCTATTGAAAATAAGTACGACTATGTGATTTGCGGACACATTCACGAACCGAAGATCATAACCAAAATGAACAAGATAGGCGCTACGACCTATTTAAATTCAGGTGATTGGATCGAAAATTTAACGGCACTCGAATACCATAAAAAGCGTTGGAAACTCTTTAAATACTCCGAACAGTTCGAACTTCCTCAAGAAAATTTATTCGAAATGGAAGAAGCATTGGAGCCAAAACTTGTTGCATCGCTCATTTTCAATAAGAAATAAGTTAGATTTGCGTTATTAGCATATCTAATCTTACACAAATGAAAAACACAATTTTGAGTTTGTTTGCTCTCGCTGCGGTAGTTAGCAGCTGCGGATCAGACAATAGTGATGACAACAACAACAATCAAAACAACGACAATTATTTGCCGCTTACCGTAGACAATTATTGGAAATACGAAGTGAGTGCTGATAACGCCGTTGTTGGAAACGACTCACTTTATATTGAAAAAGATACCACTATCAATGCCAATGTTTACAAAAAATTTGCTATAAATGGTTTGCCAAACGGCTTTTTTAGCGGCGTAATGAATGGAAACGCTGTAAGAAAAAGCGGAAGTAAAATTTTGTTGACAGGAACAACCGGATTAAATCTATCTGCTGAACTACCGGTAAATATTGAAATCGTTGATTTACCCGTATTCGATAGTGCTGCTAGTACTGGGACAGTAATTGGAACAAAAGCTGGTTCGTTTTCACAAACAATCTCTGGATTCCCGTTAACAGTAACCTACAGCTTAACAGCAACGCAAGGCGAAACCCTGCCTACGCATACCGTTCCTGGTGGAGCTGAATATACAGATGTAAAATCGGTTTCAATAAAATTGAATTTGAAGGTAACAACGTCCGTGGAAATATTCCCTGGAAACTCCTTGTCGATTCCGGTGCTGCAGCAGCAGGATGTTGTAGTATCCACCACTTACTTTGCAAATGACATCGGAATGGTTTACGCTTCAACTAATATCGCATACGAACTAGAAGATTTTTCAAGTCTTGGAATTACTCTTCCTATTCCGCAAACCTTCAGCCAAACACAAACTGAGAAATTAATTGCGCATCAGGTAGAGTAAAGTTTTGTAAGCTTTTCTGAGATTGTCGTAATCATAGTACGCTGTAATTGACGGTCATTTGTAGTGATCAAAAACAGAATATTATGAAGAACATTTTTTTAACGACTGCCTTACTTTTAGCTACTACATTCGCCGCACAGGCACAAGACTTCTCTAAAAATGCACTTGGTTTGCGTTTAGGAGATAACGACGGATTTGGTGGAGAAATATCGTACCAACGCGGATTAACGAATGATAACCGCTTGGAATTAGATTTAGGCTTTAGAAATAACGACGACTACGACGCTTTTAAAATAGTAGGTCTGTACCAGTGGGTGTGGAACATAGAAGGTGGTTTTAACTGGTACGCAGGAGTTGGTGGCGGACTTGGAAGCTACAGTGCAAATCGCGGACCTGGATTTGACGATGAAGATGGTACATTTTTACTCGCCGCGGGTGACATAGGAATTGAATACAATTTCGATTTTCCGTTACAACTAGCTCTCGATTTCAGACCTGAGATTTATTTCGGAGACGAATTCAGAGACGACGATTTCGGACCAGATTTAGCACTTTCAGTTAGATATAGATTCTAGAAAAGTCGGCTTAGGCCGACTTTTTTTATGACTGATTCTTCCCTACTCTACATCCTTAAACACTAGTGGTTTTTTGCTGTTTATCTGCACGATACAAATCGGGTACGTAATTGCCATAGTGAGATAAGCATTTGCCGAAGGCTCCGTTTTTTTCACATAAACCTCTACTTCCTTTTCGGATTCCTTTACATCTACTACCGTAATTCCGTAGCCACCACTCGGCTTTTCACCTGCGCTCAGCACCACAAAGGTACTTTGATCAATATTGCTTTTATTGATTTTTCGCTTTAACTCGGGATCGTTTTTCAGCAATTCGAACTCTTTTCCGTCGGTAATGATCTCATAAAATTCAATCTGTGCGCCACCTGTACCGGCTTGCTTCAGAATAGTGAATAAGGGCGCTTTAGCCGATTTGTCTTTTCCCGATCCGCAAGCCAACGCTAGAAACGCCAGCATGACAACAATAACTTTTTTCATTTTTGTTTTTTAAGTGCCTTTTCATAAATACGTTCATAAAGCGGCATTATTGCAGAGATGTCAAACTTTTTCGCATTTTCGAAAGCACGTTCTTTAAACGCTTCCAACACGGCATCGTCTTCCAAAATGCGGACGCCGTTTTCGGCCATCTCTTCCACGTCGCCTACATCACTTAAGTAGCCCGAAATACCGTCAAAGTTAACTTCGGGCAAACCGCCAGAATTACTGCTAATTACCGGAACGCGCCACGCCATCGCTTCTAAAGCCGCCAAACCAAAACTTTCGGTTTCCGAAGGCAACAAAAACAAATCGGTGTAACTTAAAATGCGGTCTATTTCGTTGCTGTTTCCAAAGAAAATCACCCGATCCTGAATGCCCAATTGTTCGCATAACTGTTCGGCTTTCACCTTTTCCGGACCGTCGCCAACCATCATCAATTTTGCAGGTATACGGTGTTGTATCAAGTTAAAAATGGCAATCACATCCGGAATTCGTTTTACTTTTCGAAAGTTACTGATGTGCGTGATAATCCGTTCCGACTTCAACGCCATTGCCGAACGTTTACAAGGGTTCAAAACCAAATCGCGCGCATTTTTCAACTCTATAAAATTCGGAATCACATGAATTTTCTTCTTTATCTTGAATAGTTCGTACGTTGCATTTTTCAAACTTTCCGAAACCGAAGTAACGTAATCCGATTTGTTGATGCTAAAACTAACTGCGGGTTTATAAAAAGGATGATTGCCCACTAAGGTAATATCGGTTCCGTGCAAAGTTGTTACCATCGGAATCCGAATACCTTCTTTTTTAAGCATCTGTTTGGCCATATAACCGGCATAAGCGTGCGGAATGGCGTAATGTACGTGTAAAATTTCGATGTTGTACAACTTGACCATATCGACCAATTTACTCGATAGAGCCAATTCATACGGCTGGTAATGAAAGAGTGGGTATTCCGGAACATTCACCTCATGATAGTGCACATTTGTTTCGAGCAAGGCCAAACGAACCGGCTGTCGGTAGGTAATAAAGTGCACTTCGTGACCTCTGCGCGCCAATTCTAGTCCCAATTCTGTAGCCACCACGCCGCTGCCACCAAAGGTCGGATAGCACACTATTGCAATTTTCATAGCTTAATTTTTTGCAGAGCTAAAGTACGCGATTTTTTTGAAGCTATTCGCGCTTTCCACTGCAAGTCCGCAGCAAAAAAGCCCGTATTTTAGCAGCGGGTACGGGCTTCTGTTGTCGCCCTTCCCTACTGCAAATACGGGGCCTTTTTGCTTTACGGGCTTTCCGTTGCAATCGCGGCTAGGGCAATCGTTATCGGCGTATCGTTATTCAATAAGCAGTAAAACCAACATTTTTTTCAACTTGCGAACAAATTAAAACGATGATATTAAACCATACCGAAATCTGCTTACTGTATTTGCAATCTTACCAAGACAAAAACTTAACTGCTGTGTCCGAGCTATTTGCAGATCAGATTGTACTACGCGATTGGAATTTGCGCGTCGTTGGTAAAGATGCCGCATTAGATGAAACGCGAAAAAACTTCGAAGCGGCACAATCGCTTCATATCGAAGTGCTCCAAACGTATGAAAATACTAAGAGCGTTGCCGCCGAGCTCATAATCACCGTCAATAACTCCGAAATCCTGCATGTTATCGATGTACTTGATTTCGATGATCAGGGAAAAATCGTAGCCATTCGTGCTTATCGCGGTCGCGGTGATGAATGATGTGGATAATGATAAAAAGAACAACAATTTCCGGATTTAGTTCAAAAAAAAATGCGGAAAACCCGTAATGGTATGTCGATTTTTTTTCAAAACTTCGCCTCGATGGGGGCGGGCGGGATGGGGAGCGATTCCCACGTACGAAATTCTCAGAAATAAATTTTACGGAAAAACCGCATTTTTGAAAGAATTTTGAGATTTCGAAATTTCGAGATGAAAAGATTTGAGGGAGCACAATGTTTCACTAAGTGTTTCACAATGGGACACAATGTTTTTCCTTCGACAAGCTCACGTACCAGCTTTTATAGCGCATTGAAAACACCGAATTTCACAGATTATCT
>NZ_JAIXYH010000053.1 GCF_027490375.1 Flavobacterium sp. | reverse complement strand
TGTCGAAGTGCTGCCTGAGCTTGTCGAAGTGCTGCCTGAGCTTGTCGAAGTGCTGCCTGAGCTTGTCGAAGTGCTGCCTGAGCTTGTCGAAGGCGCGTTACGTTTGGTGAAACTCTGGCTTCGACAAGCTCAGCCGCCGTGTAAGCGAATTCCAAAGAATGATACGAAAAACTTGCCCATACTCATCGATGAACACTGCCTGAGCTTGTCGAAGTGCTGCCTGAGCTTGTCGAAGTGCTGCCTGAGCTTGTCGAAGTGCTGCCTGAGCTTGTCGAAGGCTAGTTCCCCTCGCCTGCTGGAGGTGCAAACGACTTCTTGTTGAAAACCAACAAAATACCAATACCGGTCGAAATGGCCATATCGGCGAAATTAAAAATAGCGTTAAAAAAAGTAAACTCCTTTCCACCCCAAATAGGTAACCATTCCGGAAGTACATAATCTTCGATAAACGGAAAGTACAGCATATCGACTACTTTGCCGTGAAACACGCTCCCGTAGGGCTGATCCGGCATAAAAACCGCTAAATCGGTTGTGGTACTTTCGCTGAAAAACACGCCGTAAAACACCGAGTCGATGATGTTCCCAAATGCACCGGCCCAAATGAGCGCAATAGCCACAATGAGGTAATTACTAGCTTTTCTACGCGCAGAATCGTACAGCCACCAACCAATACCAAAAACCGCAATAATTCGAAACAAAGTAAGCACTAATTTCCCGTAATCGCCCGGAATTTCGGTACCCCACGCCATGCCGCTATTTTCGATAAAAAACAACTTAAACCAACCCGTAACATGAATTTTCTCCTGAAGCAGAAAATGCGTTTTTACGTAAATCTTCGAAACTTGATCGATAATTAAAATACTAAAAATAAGTATGTAGGCCTTTTTTAAAGTCATTTTGCGTGTTATGTGCGGCAAAAATAGTAATTCAAATCGATTTAATTGCAGTTGCTTTTTCGGGTGTCTTTGGGCGTGCCGGCGGACGTTTGTGCACCGACCAACGAAATAAAACCACCGCCGTCAGGTCATACGCTACAAAAATTTTGCCCTTTCGCCAACCGTCTGCCACTGCATGGTGCTTCCGCTGGTCGCAAATGCAGCGGCGTCGGTTTTGGCAAAACGGCTGCAATTGTTTTCCGCTGCTGCCCTTCACGCAGAAGAACGTGCGCTAAAAGACGTATCGTTTCGGTAACGATTGCCGTGTGAGCGACCGTCGTGGAAATGCAGGAACGGGCGCAGCTTAGCGTTTTGGGAGCGATACGGCGACCAGCGGAAGCCCGTAGCGCGACTTCAAAACCTGAGTTCGATTTAAAAATTGAAGTCAAGTTTAAAACGCTGCTGCGCCCGTACCGAAATTGCAGCAAAGGGCGAGACGCCGCAGTTACTCACGTTCTTTGGAGTCGTTGCGTTTGCGGCGGCACACCCAAAAAACTATTCGTGTTCGGCTTCGGCTTCTTGCGTTTCGGGAGTTGCTGGCGTTTGATTAGCCGTTTCTCGAATTTCGGTATGGCGAATTTCACCTCCGCTTGTGCCTGTTTCGCGACCCATCCACAACGCTACAAAGGCCAGCGGAAATGCGGCGATAAAAATAGCGCGCGCGAAACCTTTGCGCTTGTAACTGGCCCACAAGCCCAGCAGCGATACTGCGCCTAAAGCGTAGGAAACCAAGGCAAAACGCTCGGCCGCTTCTTCGTGTTCGTGAATATAATCATGCGAAAAACCCGCAAGCTCTTCTACAAATTCTTCGGCTTCCTCTCCGCTTCGCATGGCCGCTAAAGTGGTTAAAGCACCCACAACAAATAAAAACAGTGCGGTGCGTTTTACAACTTCTGATTTGGTGAAAAAACCAATACCCAAAACCAAAACTCCGGCAATAGGCAAAATTAATGGCAAGTGATTTAAGGCTAAATGCCAATGTGCTGCATTCATAAAACTACATATTAAAAATTAAAAACAAGAAAGAATAATCTGATGCTCATTCAAAAATAATCGTTGACTTACAAATGCTAACACAAATAAAAACAACACGTTACAGAAAATGACATTCAAAAAACTTCCGACTTAAAAGTACATTTATTTGTTGTGTACTGCTTTACAAAAAGGCAAAATCGCTGCATTTTTAAGTCAGACTAAATAGTTACTACACGCTAACACCAAATAAATAGCCCACCAGACCACTCAAGCCTAAGGCAATGGCTCCCCAAATGGTAATGCGCAAAACGGCTTTGCTGGCATTGGCGCCTCCGGCACGCGCCGAGACGATCCCTAAAATCATAAGCGATAGCAGCGTGCTGCCGTATAAGCTGTATTGCATGACCGACAGCGGTGCAAGTAAAACCACCAACAGCGGCAACAAACCGCCAGCTGTAAAGGCGGCTCCCGAGGCAAAAGCTGCCTGAATGGGATTTGCCTGAGATATTTCGTTGATGCCTAATTCTTCACGAATATGCGCACCCAGCGCGTCGGTTTCGGTTAATTCGTTCGCAACTAAAAGTGCCGTTTCGCGTTTGAGTCCGCGTTTTTCAAAAATTTGCGCTAAGATTTCGAGTTCTACTTCGGGTTGATCGCGCAATTCATCTTTTTCACGTGCAATATCGGCGCGTTCGGTATCGGTTTGCGAACTCACCGAAACGTACTCGCCTGCAGCCATCGATAAGGCTCCGGCCACCAAACCAGCAAAAGTGGCTAAGGTAATGGCCTCGCGACCGGTTCCAGCCGCAGCAACGCCCACGGCCAAACTCGAAATAGAGATAATACCGTCGTTGGCACCTAAAACAGCAGCACGCAACCAATTGCTGCGGTGCATGTAGTGGTTTTTCAAATAATTGTCGATCGTTATCTGAGAAGTGGTTGCTTTTTCCATACAGTTGGTTATCACTGGAACAGCGGTTTCAGCTAAAACTGCTTCCAAACAAACTTAAAGTTACGGATAAAACAGTAGAATTTCTTCTACAAATCGCAATTCAGACTCGTTCTGTTTACAACAATTTCGACGTTAGCGATTGTATAAACGACAAGCACAGACTAAATACAAAGGCCGCTAGGAAATTGTTTAGAGTAAAACCGTCGACAAGCACATCGCAAATCAATAAAATGATGGTGTTGATGAACAGTAGAAAGATTCCGAGCGTAAAAATGGTAATCGGTAAAGTAACCAGAAGTAAAATGGGCTTTACAAACATGTTGAGTAGGCTTAGTACTAGTGCAACGATGAGTGCCGTTTGTAAATCGGTTACGCGCACACCGGGCAGCAAATAACTAAGCAATAAAACCGAAATGGCCGAGATAACCAGTTTGATGATAAATTTCATATTACGAAGGTAAAAAAGAGGAAACGATTTGAAAGAACTCGGCTGGTTTTTCGGCGTGTAGCCAGTGTCCGGCACCTGCAATAGTCTCGATACGCACGTCGGAAAACTGCCGTTGAATGTCGGCTTCGTCGCGTTCTTGGATATACTTTGACTCACCGCCGCGTACAAAAAGCGTTGGCATCTGGAAGCGCGCATCGGGATTCACTTGTGTACCAACAGCTTCTTTATTGGCAAGAAAAACGGGTAGATTAAATCGGAAAGCAAGTTGTCCGGGTTCTATCCAATACAAGCTCTTTAGCAGAAATTGTCGTGTTCCAAAATCGGGAATATAACTTTGGAGCAGCTCGTCGACCTCTTGCCGACTCGGTTTTTTGGAAAAATCAACTGCTGCGAGTCCGTTTAAGATCTCGTCGTGATGGGGTTTATAATATCGTGGTGCGATATCGGCAACTACCAATCGGTTTATCAATTCCGGATACGTAGCGGCAAAAATCATGGCAAGTTTACCGCCCATGGAGTGCCCAAGTATGTGCGCCTTCTCGATTCGATGTGCTTGCATGTATTGGCGCAAATCGTTTACCATAAAATCGTAATTCCAATCGGCACTGTGAAAGCTTTTACCGTGATTGCGCAAATCCACGGCGTGTACTTGAAATTGGCGTTCAGCCATTTGATTGGCGAAGGTTTTCCAATTGTCGGACATGCCTAAAAATCCGTGAATAATAACTAAGGGCGTTCCGTTTCCGGTAATGATACTATTTAAAATTGGATTCATTTTAGTCGGTGTAAGTACATGTTTACGACATTATCGAGACCGAGATACAAGGCTTCGCTGATGAGCGCATGTCCGATACTTACTTCGAGCAAGCCCGGAATATGTTGTTTGAAAAACTGTATGTTTTCTAAACTTAAATCGTGTCCGGCGTTGATGCCAAGTTGTAATTCGTTCGCGCGTTTGGCTGCGGCGGCATAACTAGCGATGGCCTGATTGGGATCTTGTGGAAAATGTTTTGCGTAAGCTTCGGTATACAATTCGATTCGATCGACACCTGTAGCTGCTGCGCCATCGATTAGTTCCAAAACCGGATCAACGAAAATCGAGGTTCGAATACCGTGTGATTTAAAAAGTTGAACCATTTCTGAAAGAAAGGTTTTGTGCGTAATTGTGTCCCAACCGGCATTTGAAGTAATGGCGTCGGGCGCGTCGGGAACTAAAGTGACCTGATGTGGTTTCACTTCCAAAACCAAATCGATAAATGACTTTTCCGGATTTCCTTCGATATTGAGTTCGGTGGTAACTATTTTCTTTAAGTCGCGCGCATCTTGATACTTAATGTGTCGTTCGTCTGGACGCGGATGAATGGTTATTCCTTGGGCGCCAAAGCGTTCAATATCAGCGGCTGTTTTCAACAAATCGGGCACATTTCCGCCACGTGCATTACGCAAGGTGGCAATTTTATTTACGTTCACGCTCAGTTTTGTCATATCGGCATTATTAAAAGTCTGCCAAAATTAAAACCTTTCGTCCTGTGATTCGCGTATTTTTAATTATTTTGCAGAGGTAAAGACAGGATATGACTGAAATAGGAAATTTATTGTCGAAAGATTTGAAGCCATTTGCTGCGGATGAGTCGATTGAAAACGTTCAAGACTTTTTTGCTGAGCAGTTGTTTTCGCACTTTCCGGTGATGGAAGACGGCGTTTATATTGGCTCGATTGCTGCGGAAGACGCCGAAACTTTCGACACATCTAAAATGGTTTCCGATTACAAATACAGTTTAGAAGGCTTTTTTGTTCGCGACTCGATGTTTTGGCTCGATGTTTTAGAAGTGTTCGCGAAAAACCACACCAATGTGGTGCCGGTACTTACTGATGAAAACAAGTATACGGGTTACTACGAATTAACCGAAGTTACTTCGCTTTTTCACGAAACGCCTTTTTTGAAAGAATCGGGTGGAATTCTCGTTGTCCGAAAAGACGTCCGCGATTACAGCATGGGACAAATCGTGCAGATTGTGGAAAGCAACAATGTGAAATTATTAGGTGCTTTTATTTCCTTCCTCGACAACCAATTTGCCGAAGTTACCGTAAAAGTTTCGCAAGGCAGCATCAATGAACTGATTGCTACTTTTAGAAGATACGAATACGAAATTGTAAGCAAACACGAAGAAGACGACTATATTAACAACTTACGTGAACGCTCTGAGTATTTAGACCGGTATTTAAATATTTAAGCTGTAAAACACTGCTTATGAAAATTGCGATCTACGGTCAATACTACCAAAACAGCACCGAACCCATCATTCGCGACATTTTTGTTTTCTTAAATGCCAATCAGGTTGATTTAGTTATCGAAGAAACGTTTTTGGCGTTGTTGTACGAAAAAGGCATTCTTAAAAAAAGTTATCGAACCTTCAGTAAATCAGACGATTTGGAACCGGATACTGATTTATTGTTGAGTATTGGTGGCGACGGAACAATTTTGCGTGCTGCCTTGTTAGTGCAAGATAAAGGCATTCCGATTTTAGGTGTGAATGCGGGTCGTTTGGGCTTTTTAGCGAAAGTTCCAAAAGAAGATATCGATGCTTTTTTACAGTTGGTGCTCGACAAAAAATACAGTATTTCGGAACGGAGTTTGTTGCAGCTCCACGGAAGTTTACCGGCAGATTCGGGCATACAAACCAATTTTGCGGTGAATGAAATATCGGTAAATCGCAAAGACAGCGCATCAATGATTACCGTCGATACGTTCTTGAATGGCGAATTTCTCACATCGTATTGGGCAGATGGTTTAATAATTGCAACGCCAACGGGCTCTACGGGCTATTCGTTAAGTTGCGGCGGACCCATATTAACACCTGCCGTTGCTGGATTTGTGATTACACCCATTGCACCACACAATTTGAATGCGCGTCCGATGGTTATTCCCGACTCGACACAAATACGTTTGCGCGTAAGTGGCCGAGAATCGCAGCACTTAGTTTCGCTTGATGCGCAGAGTTTTTCTGTGCAAAACGAAACGGAACTCATCATCGAAAAGGCAGCTTTTACTTTAAAGATGATTGAATTCCCCGAAGAAACCTTCTTAAAAACATTGCGTGAAAAACTGCTTTGGGGAGAAGATAAGCGCAATTAACCGCTTAACAACCAGCACCATGCGCGCTCAAAACTACATTTTTATTGTTGTTTTCTTTTTCTTGAACGACTTTAGCTTTGCCCAGGAATCCGTAAAAGTTTTTGGCGTTTACGAACCCATTAAAAAAGGCGAAAAAGTTTATGTTTTCGAGGAGATATGTGCCTTAAAAGCGCAGGCAAATTTGTCTTCCAAAACCTTGATGGAAATTCCTTTAGGAGAAGCGTTGACCTTAGAAACCGATTATTTAATCAAAGAAAGTTTACGAATAACAAACCCTCCATTTATCAAAGTGCGGTTTCGCGGAAAAACGGGTTATGTGCGTTCTTCTTCCTTGGCTTTTGAAAAATTGGTTTACGAAAAAGAGGAAACCTCGTTTTTATTTCAGTTGAATAGTCCGAAAGACACAATTCATGGAATAACCATTAAAGAAGTTTATGCGAACAAAACCGTTTTAAATGAGGTAAAAGAGCCTTTACCTGCTGAGTCATTCAGCATATACTTGAGTGATAACAAGGGATTAACTGACGTAGAAAAATTATTGATCATTGACTTTTATGCTGAAGCTTGTGGCATGAATGGCGGCATAGCATATTACAGTTGGTCGCCTTCGAAATTAGCGCTCATCGCCAATCTAGTTGCTTTATTCGACGCCGATGTTTATGCTAAAGAAGAAAAACTCATTTTCCCAACAGACGAAGGTGGAAAAGACGGTACTGTACTGTTCTATTCCGAAACCAACGAACTCGTTGATGAAGCTACCGAGTGGATTAACAAAACTGTTGTAACACGCACGTACCAGTGGAAAGATGGTGCTTTGCTACCGAGTTTCAATGCGCCCGCCGAAACAGAATAAAGCAATTTCATTCCGAAAATAATTACTCCTAAAATACGAATGCGCGAAGTACGCCGTTTTAGATGTCGGCGCAGTTTAACGACAGGCATTTTGATTACGTCTGATATTTAAACGAATTGGGCCATTTTAACATTTCTTTATTGTTATATTTGCACGCATTTTTTCAAGGATGAAAAAGATAATTTTTGGGCTTATATGTCTTGTTTTCTCAACTTCCGCTACTGCACAAATCCATGAGATTGGGTTGGCATTAGGCGGCAGTAACTACGTAGGCGATATTGGTCCGACAGATTATTTTAAACCGAATAAACTAGCTGGCGGAATTTTGTACAAGTGGAATAAGAGTCCGCGTCATGCTTGGCGTGCTTCGTTCACGCAAACAACGCTTGCTTCAAACGACCGTGCCTCGGATGTTCCATCGCGAAGAGATCGTGGTTATTCTTTCAGAACTACAACGCAAGAGCTGTCGTTAGGTTTGGAATTTAATTTTTTTCCATTTGATCTGCACTCGCTGCGGCCGCAAATAACGCCTTACGTTTACAGTGGTTTAAGTGTTGTACGCTACGACAATCAGTATTTTCTTAACGGAGGCACTGAATACGACAAAAAAGAGTTCACTATGGCCATTCCGATGGTTGTGGGCGTAAAAACAAACATATCCCCTCGCTGGGTGATTGCCGCTGAAATAGGAGCAAGATATACGTACAGTGATAATCTGGATGCGTCAAATCCCGATATTCCAAATGCTATAAAATTTGGAAATATTAACAGTAACGACTGGTTTATGTTTTCTTTGTTATCGCTGACTTATACTTTTGGAAATAATCCTTGTTTTTGTCCCGAATAAATATGAACGAGAAAAGAATTCCAACATTTGCAAAACTACCGCAGCATCTGGCCATCATCATGGACGGCAACGGGCGCTGGGCAAAATTGAAAGGCTTTTCGAGATCTGTCGGACATGAAAACGGAACCAACACAGTAAAGCTTGTGATTGAAGCTTGTGCTCGAATTGGCATCCCAAATTTAACGTTGTACGCATTTAGTACCGAAAATTGGAAACGCCCGAAGCTGGAAGTCGATTTACTCATGAAATTGATGATAAAATCGCTTCGTCGAGAACTAAACACACTTGTAGAAAATGATGTAAAGCTCGCTGCGATAGGGAATATTGATATGTTGCCAAAAGCTGCCAAGAAAGAATTGCTGCAGGTGATCGAAAAAACAGCCAACAATAAAAGACTAACACTCACAATTGCATTGAGTTACGGGTCTCGGGAAGAAATTACGCAAGCTGTTAAAAAAATTGCTGAGAAAGTTAAAAATAATATAATCAGCGAAAGTGATATTAACGATACAATTATAAATGAGCATCTTTACACGCGTTCATTACCGGATGTTGATTTATTAATCAGAACTAGTGGCGAACATCGCATCAGTAATTTTCTGTTGTGGCAACTCGCTTATGCAGAACTGTATTTTACAGATGTTTTGTGGCCTGATTTTAATGAAGAGAATTTATACGAAGCTTTGGAAAGTTTCCAGAAACGCGAACGCCGATTTGGAAAAACCAGCGAACAACTAAAATAAACATTAGTGTTAAACAAGAATTTACTATTTGTCTCCCTTGCCCTTTTTTTCTTTGGAATTTTAGCCGGTCAGGCACAAATTCGACCTGATTTTGACAAAGGCTCTACTTACATACTCGCCGATGTATCTGTAACTGGTAAAACTACTTACAACGCACAAGTTGTAACGACCTATGCCGGACTTGAAAAAGGAAAACCCATTACCGTTCCTGGAGAAGAATTGAGTACTGCCATCAAAAAGTTAGGAAAGTTGGGCTTGTTTAGCGAGATCGATTTCTATATTGAAAAAACAAGTAACGATTCTATTTGGCTAAACCTAAACTTAGTAGAACTACCTAAATTAAATGATGTTAAGATAAACGGCGTTAAAAAAGGAAAGGCCGAAACACTCATTAAAGATAATGCGCTAACCAAAGGTAAAATCGTAAACGAGAACTTAATTACCACCACTCGTAATTACATCGAAAATAAGTACCGAAAGGAAGGCTTTTTCAAAGCGAAGGCCGTTGTTCGAACTATTCCAGACACTACTGCCGGAAATTTAGTTAATATGCTGATTAACATCGACAAAGGAGATAAAGTAAAAATCAGTAAAATCGAAATTGAAGGCAACGAAAAGCTCTCCGATGCCAAGATTCGAAGTGCGATGAAAAACACGAAGCAAATCAATCCGGTTCGACTTTTCAAGCGTTCTAAATACATTAAAGATAAATACAGCGAAGACTTAGAAGCCGTTGTTAAAGCCTATACTTCACGCGGATTCCGGGATGCTCGAATTGTATCAGATACGGTAGCTTACAGTGAAAAAAGAGATCGCCTTTCTATAAAAATTAAAGTTGAAGAAGGAAGAAAATACTATTTTGGAAACATTAAGTTTTTGGGTAATTCTGTGTATACCGACCAGCAACTAAATCGGATGTTGGGCATCAAAAAAGGTGAAGTTTACAACGGTGTTTTGTTGGAGAAGCGAATTAGTGATCCGACGAAACCGGATAATGAAGACATTACCAACTTATACCAAAATAATGGCTATTTGTTTTCTAATATAAACGCTGTAGAAACGCGTACTTACAACGATACAATCGATTTCGAGATACGTATTGTTGAAGGTCCGATGGCTTATTTCAATAAAATTTCTGTTGTAGGAAACGACAAGACCAATGATAAGGTTATCTACCGAGAATTGCGTACTAAGCCGGGTCAGAAATACAATAAAGATGCTATTATCAGAACAATTAGAGAAATTGGTGCTTTAGGGTTCTTTGATCCGGAGGCTATTGATCCAAAATTTAAAAACGTTGATCCAGCAGCGGGAACTGTTGATATTGAATACAATCTTGTAGAAAAGGGTTCGAGCCAAATTGAACTCCAAGGAGGTTACGGCGGTGGCGGTTTTATCGGTACGCTCGGCTTATCTTTTAACAACTTCTCTGCAAGGAATATGTTTAAAAAGGAGGCCTATACCCCACTACCTATGGGTGATGGACAACGAGTTTCGCTTCGCTTACAAGGAAGTAGCTTCTTCCAAACATACAGCTTATCGTTTTCTGAACCGTGGTTTGGAGGTAAAAAACCTGTAAGTTTTAGCACATCTCTATCCTATTCTCAGCAGTTCTTGAACAACTTTAGAACTAACAGCGTGGATAGAAGCCGAAGCTTCAACATTATAACGCTATCTGTTGGATTAGCTAAACAACTTACCGTACCCGATGATTCCTTTGTATTATCACAATCGTTGAGTTTCCAGTATTATGATTTGAATAATTACAACACCGGTCTATTTACTTTCGGTGATGGTTCATCTCGAAATTTTGCTTATTCAGTAGGTTTAACAAGAAACAACAAAGGTGTAAACCCAATCTTTCCCACTTACGGTTCTGAATTCTCCATCTCTGCAAAATTCACCCCACCATATTCACTTTTCAATGGAGTTGATTATGCAGCACTTTCTAGTCAACCCGAATACAAACTTCGCTACACCGAAGAAACGGGTACTTTTGGACCAGACGGCGTTTACATAGCTCCTGGCGACTACATCAAGCAAGAAGATATTCTGGTTAATGGAAACGTAATACAAAATGCTACAATACGTGCCGACGGCCCCGAAGATGCGGCGGTAGACCAAGCAAAAGTCGACCAAAAGAAATTTAATTGGCTGGAATACTACAAAATAAAAATGCGAGCCGATTGGTATACGAAAATTTATGATAAATTAGTACTGCGTTCTTTGGCTGAATTTGGATTCTTAGGCAACTACAACAGTGCCCGAGGTGACGTTCCGTTTGAACGCTTTTTCCTTGGTGGCGACGGTTTGGCGAACTTTATGCTCGACGGACGCGAAACAATACAGTTGCGCGGATATCCAAACCAATCGTTAACTCCAATTGTAAATGGAAGTCAAGACGGTGCAACAATTTATAACAAATTTTCGTTAGAATTGCGTTATCCAATTACATTGAAAGGTGCGGCATCGATTTATGCATTAACTTTTCTTGAAGCAGGTGCGGGATATAGTAGCTTTAAGGAGTATAATCCTTTTGTCTTGCAAAGATCAGCTGGTTTCGGACTACGCGTATTTATGCCTGCTTTTGGATTGTTAGGAATAGATTTTGGACATGGTTTCGATCCAACTCCAGGCAGAACACAAGCTAATGGTTGGGAAACCCACTTCATCATTGGACAGCAATTTTAGATTTGGCACGATATTTTCTTAAGGGTAAAGAGTATATGAAAAAATTGGTTTTTCTTTTATTAGCGGTAACAGGAGTATTTAACGCTCAAGCACAATCCGGCCGAGGTGTTCGCATTGGTTATATAGACATGAACTACATTCTCGAGAATGTACCAGACTATATCGAAGCTAAGAACCAATTGGAGTTAAAAGCTCAAAAGTGGAAGCAAGAGCTCGAAACAAAAAAGAACGAAATTACAAAACTAAAAGAGGAGCTTGCAAAAGAACGGGTACTTCTAACCAAACAACTCATTGAAGAAAAAGAAGAGGAAATTGCTTACCAAGAATCGGAATTAACTAGCATACAACAGAAACATTTTGGCCCACAGGGCGACTATATCGTTCAAAAAGCAATGCTTGTTAAGCCCGTACAAGATCAAGTATTTACAGCTATCCAAGATATTGCGGAACAAAAAAAGTATGATTTCATTTTCGATAAATCATCAGATTTAACCATGATTTTCTCTGCAAAAAGATACGACATCAGCGACCAAGTAATTCGTACTATTTCAAGAGCTTCTAAACGAACTCAAAAGAGCAAAAAAGAAATTCAGGAAGAAGAAAAGAAGGAATATGAAGAAAATTTGGAGGACGAGAATCCTGCTCTAGCTGAACGCAGAAAGCGAATTGAAGAAAAAAAGGCACAAAGAGATAAGTTAGTTGAAGAACGCAAAGCTGCTGCGCAAGCCAAAAGAGATGAAGCTGAAGCAAAGAAAAAGGCTGCCGCTGATGCAAGGGCTGCGGGTAAAACCGCACCAAAAGCGCCAGCAAACGCAAAGCCAGCGAACTCAACAGAAAGCAGTGCCAAACCTGCTGCTCAATCGGCAACTAGCTCCGATTCAACTGCTGTAGCAAAACCAAAACCAACTGCCAATAAAGACTCTATTCTTGCAGCTCGGGAGGCGCAGAGAAAAGCAAAATTAGCAGAAAGAGATGCGGCTGTTGCAAAACGAAGACAAGAGCTTGAAGATCGTAAAGCAAAAGCAGCTGCAGCTAAGGAAGCGGCAAAGAAAGCCAAGGAAGAAAATAAAGATGCTACAAAACCTGAAGAACAGGGAACAGCAACACCTAAAAATAATAATTAACACCTTTTTAATTTTAATTTGATGATGAAACAATTGAAAACTTTACTAATCGCTGCCGTACTGGTTTTAGGCGTATCTTTAAACGCGAACGCACAAGCCAAATCTGCACATATTGATGTAGCTGAATTGATGACTAAAATGCCCGCTTACATCGATGCACAAAAACAACTCGAGAAATTAGGTCAGCAGTACGATAACGACTTTAAAGTAATGGTCGATGAATACCAAGCACGTTTGAAAAAGTACGAGCAAGAGGCTGAGACAGTTTCTGCAAAAATCAACGAAGAGCGTGCAAAGGAAGTACAAGACTTAGAGAAGAGAATCCGCGAATTTCGCGAAACTGCACAGAAAGAACTTAGCACAAAAGAAGGCGACTTAATGAAGCCGATCGAAGAAAAGGTAAAAGCGGCTATTCAAAAAGTAGGGAAAGCTAAAGGTTTTCAATATGTCTTTAATAGCGCAGGTTTACTATTGGCCGACGGTCCAGACTTAACTCCAGATGTTAAGAAAGAACTCGGTTTCTAATACACAAGAGATTGCAATCAAACAGCTGCCCGATACACCTCGGGCAGTTTTTTTTTAACTTTGTTGTATGAGTACACGAGCCATTGGTTTATTCGATTCTGGTGTTGGTGGAACTTCCATTTGGAAAGAAATTCACAAACTTCTTCCTTACGAAAACACCATA
Source organism: Flavobacterium sp. (assembly GCF_027490375.1). GTDB lineage: Bacteria > Bacteroidota > Bacteroidia > Flavobacteriales > Flavobacteriaceae > Flavobacterium. The sequence goes on along the minus strand of NZ_JAIXYH010000053.1, from coordinate 2,745 downwards.
TACCTGGCAGACAGCGCCAATGCACCTTATGGGCAAAAATCTAAAGAAGAAATAGTTTATCTATCAGAAAAAAACACAGAATTCCTTTTAGAGAAAAACGTTAAGATAATTGTAGTTGCATGTAATACAGCGACAACAAATGCTATAAAGGAACTTCGCACAAAATATCAAATTCCTTTCATTGGAATCGAACCGGCCATCAAACCCGCAGCTTTAAATTCTCAAACACAAACCATTGGCATACTTGCCACCAAGGGCACAATTAACAGCGAACTTTTCAGCAAAGCAGTCCAGAACCACAAGAGCGTAAAAATTATTGAGCAAATAGGCCACAATCTGGTTCCTCTTATTGAAAATGGTATGATTGAAAGTCCAGAAATGAGAGAATTACTTGGGGTTTATTTAAAACCTATGATTGAACAAAATATAGATTATCTCGTTTTAGGTTGTAGTCATTACCCTTATCTCATACCCATAATCAAAGATATATTACCAAGCCATATAAAAATTATCGATTCTGGGGAGGCCGTTGCCAGGCAAACAAAAACCATATTAGAGCAAAATCAACTACTTGCAACTGCGCAAAAACCACAGCTTACATTTTACACAAATAAAGGAAGCGGCGTTTTAAAAAGCTTGCTGAATACGCCTGAAGCAATCATAATAGAACAAAGTTTCTGATATCGCGGGTATATTACATAAAATCCGCTCTCTCCATAAAACAATTTGATATTCTAAAGAGTAAATCCTCTATCAACACATTAAAATCTTTATCAATTGCGCCTACTAGAAATCGAATGTCAGTAATGCAACTTACCTGAAAGCGCGTATCATCAAAATGTTGAGATGTTCAAAATTACTGCCGATCTTTATCAGAAAACCATGAACTGTACATCACATAGTTTCGTGATATTCGTTCAATTTCACCTGAAAAAGCAGAGGTATCAATTCGCTTAACAGCTTTAGCCGGCACCCCTGCATAAATCCACCCCGACTCCAACTTGGAATGCTGAGTAACCACTGCTCCTGCAGCAATGATACAATTAGACTCCACTACGCAACCATCCATAATAATGGCTCCCATACCCACGAGCACGTCGTCATGAATGGTACAACCATGTACAATCGCATTGTGGCCAATAGAAACTCGATTTCCGATACTAGTTGCGTGCTTTTCATAGGTGGCATGAATGACGGCACCATCTTGGATGTTAACTCGATCACCGACACGAATGCTGTTCACATCTCCACGTACAACGGCATTGAACCAAACACTACAATTTTCACCAAGCTGTACATCGCCTATTACACAGGCTGTCGCTGCAAGAAAACAACTATTGGGAACGACAGGAGTAAAGCCTCTAACTTCAATAATCATAATAAAGAAATAAAAAATCCCGATCGAACAGACCGGGATTGAATTAATAACTAAACTTTTCTAGTTGATCGCAGGACAATTACAATCGAACTTCTCGCGCTCGCAGAACAGATTAATACCTAATGTAATTTGGTGAAATCCTCCGTTGGTAAACTGAATGTCTCCCAATAAATGAGAATAAGTATACGCGAACATAAATTGTTTGTAATTTATACCAACAATAGGCGTAATATATTGTAAACGTTGGCTGTTAACGCTTCCGTTTTGTTCAAATTGAGCTGAATCGAAAGATCGTCTGTACGATAATGCTCCCCAAAGCTGACCGAAGCTTACATTTCTGTACGCTTTAAGGTTTAGATCGATAGATTTTTCCTGTGTTTCATCAACCAATTGAAACAATACCGAAGGTTCCCACAAAATACGATCAGCATCGCCGAACGTATAACCAGCGCTAAGAAGCAATTTTCTTAAGTTTGGAGATTCGATATCACTGTATAAATCCCTTGAGCTAGTAAGAAGATTTTTAACTGTTAAATGCGTGTAAAAATCTAAATAGTTATAGCTAGCTCCTACGTCTACATTAAAGTACGAGTCTCTTTGTATCACACCACCTACAACTGGGTCGAAATCAACGAACTCTGTTTCGTCAAGTTGCGACTGAATTAAACCCAAGTTCATACCAAAAGATAACTGATTCAAATCAACCTCACTACGTGAAAACATGATGTGGTGCGCGTAGGTTAATTTTACACCTCTTTGTGAGTGATAACCATTTTTATCGTTAAATACAATGATACCTCCACCTGATTGATCACCCAATCGACCATTAAAACTTGCGGTCTGAAGTGCAGGAGCATCTTCAACGCCAAACCACTGTTGGCGGGCGGTAACGCGTATTTTGGCACAATTAGCTGCACCAGCCATTGAAGGGTGTATCAAATAATAGTTGTCCGATAGATAATCAGAGTAAATCGGAATACCTTCCTGTGAAAATGAGATTTGGGTTATTAGAAATAACAGCGCCAGGTACCTCTTTTTAAAATTCATTGTTAACGTTTTAATGCAAAGTGCGATTTAAATTCTTTTAAAACTCCACCTTCAGAATACTGAATTGTGAACCAATAATCATCCGCTTTCATCGGATCACCGTTGAACGTACCGTCCCAACCTTGACTGGTTGTACTGATTTGTTTCAAGAGCTTACCGAAGCGGTCAAATATAAAGATTTTTGCTTGCAATTGATTAGCTAAAGTCGAAATATTCCACGTATCGTTGTAACCGTCGCCGTTTGGTGTGAAGAATTTCGGATAATCGATTACAGTAATCGATGTAAATGCTTCGCCACAAGCGCGTAAGTCACGTGCGTA
>NZ_JAIXYH010000038.1 GCF_027490375.1 Flavobacterium sp. | reverse complement strand
TCTAAGAAAGAAAATTGCCGCATAAAGGCAATTTTGCACCCAAAATAAAAAAACTTAAAACAAAACAAAATCTAGAAAAATAAAAAAACCGTCTCAATTTAAGTTATGAGACGGCTTCTTTTTTTCCTTTTTTGGGCGTTCGAGCAGGCTTTTCGCTGCAATATCGTTTGTACTTTTTGCAAATGCCAGTCGCTTTACCGGCTTTCGCTGTCGCCCGCAAAGCTTCCGGCATTTTCCAAAAAGTACGGCACTTTATTTCCGCTGCAATCCTTAACGCAGCAATCGTTTCCCCAAAATCGTTCTTTACTAAAATTGAAAACCTACGCCCACTTGCAACACCGAATTTTTAACATCTACATCTTCTATAATGTCTGTTAATCCGTAATTATATCTTCCGTAAAGGAAAAAACCTGCATCCGATTTGAAGGTTAAGCCACCTACAACAGAAAAGTCGTAATCGGCTGCTTGATCAATTTCAAAATCACCCGGGTTGTTGTTCGGATCGGTGTCAATTTCTTCGTTCGCTTTAAAGCCAAATTGCGGTCCAGCTTCAATAGATAAACCTTTTAACAGATAAATCTTTGCCAAAACCGGTACGTTAATATAGTCTAATTGATACTCAATTTTGTCGTTTGCCCCACCGCCAAAACCATCAAACTCAGATTCAAAACCCTGACTTGAATATACGGCTTCAATTTGTAAGGCAAAACGGCTAGTGATCGGAAATTCAGCGAGAGCACCCACGTGAAAACTAGTTCGAGCATCCGGTGAGTCGAATTCATCACCTGTTACAGTTGCGTAATTTAATCCGCCTTTTACACCAAAATTAAACGACGAGCTCGGAGTAGTACTGTCTTGTGCAACTGCCGACTGCACAAATACTGCGAATACCATGGTTCCTAAGATTTTTAAACTTTTCATAATTGCAATTTTAAGATTACCCGACAAAGGTATCGGCAGTACTGAGCTACCGCTTTATGTCATTTACGAAAAGAATTGTACAATTTCCGAACGATTTACTAGCTTCGCTGAATGACTAATTGGGCTTCCTACATAAAATCGTACACCGATTATCTGCGAATCGAACGCGGGCTTAGCGCCAACACGCTTGTGAATTACCGTTTCGATCTCGAAAAACTGACGCGCTATCTGGAACAAAACAACATGAATATTTCGCCAGTAGCAATCGAAGCTGCCGATTTAGAGGCCTTTCTTTACCACATGGCGCCACAAATTAATGCCCGCAGTCAGGCGCGTTTGATATCAGCTTTGAAAAATTTCTTTAATTTTCTTGTTTTCGAAGAATACCGAAAAGATTCGCCGATGCAACTCATCGAAGCGCCGAAATTGGGACGGAAACTGCCCGAAACTTTATCGCTAACCGATGTTAATAATCTGGTGAACGCTATCGATCGAAGTACTGCCGAAGGCCAACGAAATGTTGCCATACTCGAAACGCTGTACGGTTGCGGCTTGCGTGTTAGCGAAGCGGTTACGTTACGAATGTCCGATTTGTTTCCGCAAGAAGGTTTTATACGTGTTGTCGGCAAGGGCGATAAACAGCGATACATTCCTTTAGCCGACGCTACCTACAAGTTTATTCGCATTTACATAGAAACGATCCGCAAACAGATGAATCCAACGAAAGGAGATGAAGATATACTGTTCTTGAATCGTCGAGGCAAACGACTAACGCGCGCCATGATTTTCACGATCATCAGACAAGCCGCCGAACGCGCTGGTATAAAAAAAGTGATAAGTCCGCACACACTTCGCCACTCCTTTGCCACTCATTTACTCGAAAATGGTGCCGATTTGCGCGCTATTCAATTAATGCTCGGACACGAATCTATTACTACTACCGAAATTTACGTTCACGTCGACCGAAGTCATCTTAAAAAAACAATTGAAGCTTTTCATCCAAGAAAGTAAATTTAGCTTCTGTTTTGCAATAACTTTCTTCAAATTTGCTATTCTTGTTAAAAAAATATGGCACGAACTTCTAAAAGCTTTTTTGGAATAGCAGTAGCGGTTGTTTTCTTCGTTTTAATTCTTTCGGCTGTAGTTTTTATTTTGGAAGGAAAGAACGATTCTGCTAAGGCACAGAAAATAATAGCTTTGGAAGGCGGAGTAACTATTACTGTTTCACCATGCCATTTTTTTGATTTAAGAAATAGCTCGTACCACTTTTCGTGGAATGAAATTAAAGTAAAGAACTGTAGTATAGACCGTACAGTTGGATTGATTCTTCAAGACGAGCCACTCGACAAAAAGCTCCGAATTAAAGTAGGTAAATTTGAAAAATTCGATCTTCATATTCTAAAAAAAGAAGGTGAGTTAACCGAGAATGAAGCTTTATTAGCGCTTCAACGTGCGGGTTTACTGGAGCGCGTAAAAAAATGATTTTTCTTAAAAAACTAAACTCAAGTGTAAATCAAATCAGCAACATATTTATAGAAAATTAAGGATATAGCTGTATCATCGAAAACTTTTTTTGTTTATTTGTGCGAATAAGTAAACGATATACAATAAATGTCTGAATTTCGGCAATCCGAAGAAATGTTCCGCGATCAGCGCGAAGCTTTTTTAAGTAAGCTATTGTCGCAAATTCCGGATTTGATTTTTCAGATGACTGCTCATCCCGACGGTCGTATTACTTTTCCATTTCTCAGCGACGCCGTTTACGAGCATTTTGAACTCACTAAAGATGAGGAAGATTTGTATGTAAACGAACTTCTTGGTTTAAAAATTATAGACGAAGATTTGCCCGGCTTTTTTGACTCTCTAGCTGAGTCCAAAAAAACCTTACAGCCCTGGAATTTCGAGTTTCGTAGTCGTTTACCCATCAAAGGCCTTCGGTATTTTCGCATTCGGGCTACGGTAGAACGCGATGCGAACGATTGCTATCAATTTTACGGCCGCGTAAACGATAACACCACGCAACGCATTCAAGCTTTAAAATTGAAAATTTCAGAAGAACGCTATCAATTTGCTTTGGAAGCTTCGTCGGAAGGAATTTGGGATTGGGATGTACTTTCAGACACAGTTTTCTTTTCTTCCCAATCCATGAAAATGCTCGGATTCGAAGAAAAAGACGTGGTATTACAACGAACGTTTTGGGATAGCCGACTACATCCCGACGATCGGGAAACGTATCAAAACGACATCGACAAACATTTCGAGGGAGCTACGCCGTATTATGAGAATTTACAGCGTATTATGGACTTCAACGAGCATTATAAATGGATTTTAAGTCGCGGGAAAATCGTATTTCGCGATTCCGCCGGAAAGCCAAAACGCGTAATTGGAACGCACACCGATTTCAGTTTTCGCATCAAGCAAGAAGAAGAGCTTAAGAAAACTTTAGAAATACTCAGCGAACAAAATAAACGATTGCTGAATTTTGCACACATCGTTTCTCACAATTTGCGCAGTTACGCCGGTAATTTTGAAATGCTACTCGATTTGTATGACGAAGAAACCGATGAAGAAATTCGCAACCAAAGTTTGATGTTTTTGCGGTCAAATTCGCGCGAGCTTTCCCAAACAATCGATAATCTGAAAGCTTTGGTCGACATACATTCCGACTTAAAGCCGATCAGACGCCATCTAATTCTGGCAGAGTATGTACATAAAATGATTGCTTTACTCAGTGAAGAGTTTGCTAAACACGAAGTTGAATATGTTGTAGATATTCCATGCGACTTCACAGTGCTTTATAATCCGGCTTATCTAGAGAGTATTTTGCTGAATTTTTCCACTAATGCAGTCAAATATTCACACCCAAATCGCAAGCCCTTGATTAGATACGAACTAAGTTATGAAGATGGAAAAAGCGTTCTTTCGATTAAAGATAATGGCTTAGGAATCGATTTGAAATTGCATCAGAACAGTATCTTTGGAATGTATAAAACCTTCCATAAGCATCCAAATTCGCGTGGTTTGGGACTGTTTATGTCTAAAAATCAGATTGAAGCCATGGGAGGAACAGTTAAAGTGAACAGCGAAGTTAATGTAGGGACGGAGTTTAAAATTTATTTCAATGAGTAATGCGAAAAAAATCTATGTCGTCGACGACGACAAGATTTATCACTTTATACTAAAAACGTTTTTTAAGAAAAATAACTTAAATGTAGAACCCGAGTTCTTCGAGAACGGCTTAGAAGCAATACAATATCTTAAAACACAATTAAAAGCAGGAAGTGAAATTCCCAAGACAATACTCTTAGATTTAAACATGCCCATTATGGATGGTTGGCAATTTTTAGAAGAGTTTCGAAATTTAAAAAGCCAACATGATTTCGCAATTGATGTGTATGTAGTTACTTCATCTAACGATCACAGCGATCTAGAAAAAGCTGGGAAGTTTGAAAACGAAATCGTAAAGTACCTCTTGAAACCAATAAACGATTCGCTTTTAGGGATTCTATCCTAAATAACCGCAAAATTTCCAAAGTCGTAAAAGAGTAAATTTCCCACTTATCATTTGATTTTTAAACAATGCGACGTGTTTAAAAACTAGTGCGCAATTCTATACATCTTTTTACCTTTGCGCCATGCCGAAAGAACTGCTCGTACAAGTACCACCCGAAATTGCCGCAAATTCAGAATTGATAAAAAGTCATGCTGCCCGATTGTTGCAACTACCAGCAAGCCAAATCCAGTCGTGCGCTGTTTTAAAACGCTCTATTGATGCGCGACAGAAGCAGATAAAAATCAATTTAAAACTCGATATCCGATTCGTTGGTGAGGCACCTTTCGAGCGCCTAATTACTTTACCAGACTATAAAAATGTAGCTAATTCGAAACCGGTTGTAGTTGTGGGTGCGGGTCCAGCCGGATTGTTCGCCGCTTTACAATTAATAGAATTGGGTTTAAAGCCTATTGTTATTGAAAGAGGTAAGGATGTGCAGGCGCGTCGTCGAGATCTAAAAGCTATAAACCGGGATCATTTGGTAAACGCAGAGTCGAATTACTGTTTTGGCGAAGGTGGTGCAGGAACGTATTCCGACGGGAAATTGTACACCCGCTCCAAGAAACGTGGCGACATCGATCGTATTCTAAACCTGCTTGTTGCATTTGGTGCTACGCCCGAAATATTGGTTGAGGCTCATCCGCATATCGGAACCAACAAGCTTCCACAGATTATTAAGGATATTCGCGAATGTATTATCGCTCACGGCGGAGCAGTGCTTTTTGAAACGAAACTTACCGATTTGATTGTAGAAGATAAGCGGGTTAGGGGAGTGGAAGTAAACGATAATCAGCGTATTGAAACTGAAGCTGTTATTTTAGCAACCGGACATTCAGCCCGAGATATCTTCGAGCTTCTTCATCGAAAGAAGATTTTGATTGAGGCGAAACCTTTTGCTTTAGGTGTTCGAATCGAGCATCAGCAACGTTTAATTGATCAGATTCAGTATTCCTGCGACGATCGTGGACCGCTGTTACCACCCGCTCCTTACAGTATCGTAAAACAGATAAACGGCCGCGGAATGTACTCGTTTTGTATGTGTCCGGGCGGCGTTATTGCGCCTTGTGCAACGGCTCCCGGCGAAGTGGTTACCAACGGTTGGTCGCCTTCGAAACGCGATCAAGCTACGTCGAACAGTGGTATTGTTGTAGAGTTGGGATTGGAAGATTTCAAACCTTTTGCCAAATTTGGGGCCTTGGCCGGATTAGAGTTTCAAAAACAAATTGAACAACAAGCATGGAAATTGGCGGGCGAATCGCAGCGCGTACCAGCACAGCGTATGGCCGATTTTACCCAGCGTAAAGTATCTGCCGACATTCCAAAAACATCCTACGTTCCCGGAACAACTTCAGTCGAATTAGGCGAAGTTTTTCCAAAATTTATTACGGAAACGCTACGTGCTGGATTTATTGAATTCGGAAAAAGTATGCGCGGCTATCTGACCAATGAAGCCATTTTGCATGCACCAGAATCGCGAACTTCAAGCCCGGTGCGAATTCCAAGAGACTCCCAAACGCTACAGCATCCCGAAATTGCAGGCTTGTATCCTTGCGGAGAAGGTGCGGGTTTTGCAGGTGGAATAATTTCTGCGGCTATCGATGGGGAAAAATGTGCCCGAGCGATCGCGTTAAATCATTGATTTAAGTCTCGCACAGTTTTTTCAGGTTTGTTTTTTAGTAATCGGTTGTGCTGTTCATTTAGGTACACGTGAATTTCGAAAAACAAATGTTGTGAAAAGCCTAAATAAACAGTTTTGAACAATGCGGTATTGGTATCTTTGTGAAAAGTTAAATTATTTTACAAATCAATCTTAGAATTCTAGTCGATGCCAGAAGAGTTAGTTATTTTAGTAGATGAAAACGACGTACAAATTGGCTTAATGCCAAAGCTTGAAGCCCACGAAAAAGCGGTTTTACATAGGGCATTTTCTGTGTTTGTACTGAATGCTAAGAAGGAAGTAATGTTGCAACAACGAGCGGCACATAAATATCATTCGCCTTTACTTTGGACAAATACCTGCTGTAGTCATCAGCGTGAAGGCGAAACCAATATTCAGGCCGGAACTCGCAGGCTGCGCGAAGAAATGGGCTTTGAAACGCCACTAACCGATGTCTTTCATTTTATATACAAAGCGCCCTTCGATAACGGACTAACCGAGCACGAACTCGATCATGTTTTAATTGGCTTTTACGAAGAGGCACCAGAAATTAATCCCGAGGAAGTAGCCGATTGGAAATGGATGTCTATTGAAGCTATCAAAACCGATATGCAAGCACAACCCGAGCTATATACAGCTTGGTTTAAAATAATTTTCAACGAATTTTATCACTACTTCGAAACACATAACATCACAAATTCATGAGAGTTACCGTAAGCCGACACGCACATTTCAACGCCGCGCACCGTTTATACAGAAAAGATTGGACGTTCGAGAAAAATCAGGAAGTTTTTGGAAAGTGCAATAATCCGAACTATCACGGTCATAATTACGAGCTTATTGCAGCTGTTACCGGTGAAGTAGATCCCGAAACAGGCTATGTGATTGATGTTAAGATTCTAGCAGATATCATCAAAGCAGAGGTGGAACAAAAGTTTGATCATAAAAACCTAAATTTGGACTGCGAAGAGTTCGCAGATTTGAATCCAACGGCCGAGCATATTGCTTACGTGATTTATCATAAGGTAAAACCAAAGCTGCCCGAGCACCTCGATTTGAATATCACACTTTATGAAACACCAAGAAATTTTGTAAGTTATGACGGAAGGTAATTTCCAACCCTATCCACTTTTTTTTCATCCGATATTTCAATACCGTATTTGGGGAGGAGAAAAATTAAAAACGCTTTTCAATAAAGCAATTCCAGACAACAGAACCGGCGAAAGTTGGGAACTCAGCGGTTTAAAAGAAGCGCCCAGTGTTGTTTCCAACGGCGTTTATTCGGGAAAAAACATCAACGAATTGTTGGAACATTTTGGGGTTGAAATCCTCGGAGAATCCGTCGTAGAAAAATACGGCAGCCAACTTCCGTTACTTTTTAAGCTACTAGATGCTCGCGAACAGCTTTCCATTCAAGTACATCCGAACGATGAATTAGCCCAGCAGCGCCATAACAGCTTCGGGAAAACCGAAATGTGGTATGTAGTGCAAGCCGACAGCGGATCGGAGCTAATAGCCGGATTCGAAAAAAATACTTCAATAGACGAATTCAAAACAGCGCTAGATTCCAGTACCGTCACACAACTGATGCGTCACCACGAAGTGCAACAAGGCGACACCTTTTTTCTGGAAACGGGAACTGTTCACGCGATTGGTGCAGGCATCGTCATTGCCGAAATACAGCAAACATCAGATATTACGTACCGTATTTATGATTTCGACCGCATCGATCAAGACGGTAAGAAGCGGCAGTTACACATCGAAGAATCGCTCGATGCGATAAATTTTAATGCCAACAACCCGAAAGTCGACAAGAGTGCAAAAGCAGCAAATATTCTCGTGGAGTGTCCGTATTTTAATACGTACGAGGTTCAATTAAAAGCAGGTGCAAACTACATCGTTGAAAAACGCGGCGTTTTTTCTGCGTTTATGCTTGTTAGTGGTGCAATCGACATTTATTTTAACGACAGTGTTATTGGTGTTTCAGCGGGTCAAACGTTCTTAATTCCTGCTGCAATCAACGACCAAATTATCTTTAAAGGAGCGGGCACATTTTTAGAGGTTTTTGTTGGAAGCTGATTCTGAACAATAAAAGTGTACCTTTGCCGCCAAATTAGCTGAAATTATTATGGCAAACGTTAGAAATTTAAAGAAGGATATCAATTTTGTATTGGGAGATATCATTGAGGCAGTGTATCTAAATGAGATCGCTACTGCAGGAAAACCAACTGTAGAATCAAATGCAATTATCGAAGAAGCACTTGCTGCATTCGACCATTTGATCGCAAAAGTGAATGCAAAGAATGTGGAAAATAAAAAAGCGCATTTCAAACAAATTAATGCCGAATTAGAACAAACTGCAAATCAATTGATTACTAAAATCAACGCTTTGGCGTAGTTTTTTCTGAAAAAAAATCTCAAAAATTTTTTGCAAATATCAAATCCGCTCCTATATTTGCACCCGTATTGAGATGCCGGTGTAGCTCAGCTGGCTAGAGCAGCTGATTTGTAATCAGCAGGTCGTGGGTTCGAGTCCCTCTATCGGCTCAATAAGAAAGTCGCCTTCTTCAGGGCGACTTTTTCTTTTTCCTGCTATTCCATTTTCGAGGTTTTTTATTTGGGCAGCATTTCCGGCTTTCGGCTGTATCTTTTTATTCCGCGTTGCTCCATAAAAAGGACGCCGCCTCTATCCGGGCTGCGAAAATCGTTACCGAGAAATTGGTGCTTGATCGTTTTGAAGGGCGGTGCCATTTTTCAGGCGGCTTGATACGTTCTGTGTTTTCCTCATCGGCCAAACATTCCAAAAATTCTGAGAGCTTCGCCGTTTTCTGTGCGATTAAAAGCTGGTGCGTGATCTTGTCGAACTCAGCGTATCGAAGGCGGAAGATTTTTTTGAGACACTAGTCCCGATAGCTATCGGGATTGCGACGTTCACCACTTAACGTATCGTTTTTCCCAACCCAAACCACGTCTCGTTGGTGCCTGAGCTTGTCGAAGGCTTTTTTAGAAGCTAGAAGTTAGAAGTTAGTCCCGATAGCTATCGGGATCGCGACGGTTGCCATTTTACGTATCGTTTTGCCCTAATGAACCCACTTATCGTTGGAGCCTGAGCCTGTCGAAGGCTTTTTTAGAAGCTAGTCCCGATGGTTATCGGGATTGCGACGTTTGCCACTAAACGTATCGTTTTGCCCAACCCAAACCACGTCTCGTTGGTGCCTGAGCTTGTCGAAGGCTTAACCGCAAAGGACGCGAAGATTTACGCAAAGTTCGCAAAGCGGTTTTTTGTAGTATTAAGTATTAAGACTTCGCGACGTTCACCACTTAACGTATCATTTTGCCCGCCTGAGCCAACGTATGGTCGGAGCCTGAGCCTGTCGAAGGTTCAATCTTTCAATCTTTCAATCTTTCAATCTTTCAATCTCGAAATCTTTGAAATCTCTGAAATTTACGGTTTTTCCGTAAAATTTATTTCTGGAAATTTCGTACGTGGGAATCGCTCCCCATCCCACCCGCCCCCATCGAGGCGAAGTTTTGAAAAAAAATCGACATACCATTACGGGTTTTCCGCATATTTTTTCTGAAGTTCGAAAACAACACGTATTTTATTGTTCGACAGTTAAGATGATTCGTTAAGTGGTAACGATCTTCGCGGCCGTGACTGCAATGTAAATACAGCCGTAACCGCGGTATGTGAAGGCGGTTTTGGAGCAGCGACCAGCGGAAGCTGTTACAAAAGCGTGCCTGAACCACCGCTGTTAGGTTGTATTGCAATGAAAGGCGCGAAATGCCGCCCAAATAATCAATGAATTATGCGTAAACGAAATACGATTTCGAGAAATTCGATATGTTTATATCGCTAACGGTTCTCTTACATTAATTTTCTAGAGCGTCAGTAGTTGTTTTAGACCACTATTGCTGCTCTACTTGCTTGCGCATTTCGTACAACTTTTGGAGTTTTTTTCCGTCGCGCGTTTTAAGCACTTTTGGATCTAAGTTCTTGTAAATAGTGTCTAAGTATTTGAACGACATATCGTAAAGTTCGGTCGTTACAATGAAGGGAACTACCTCTTTATCTCGGTGGTTTAAAGAGAAGTTGATACCCATGAGGTAAATCTTTTTTACAATATCTTTCGAAGCCTTGTCGATGCTGTCTAAGCGATACGTTTTGTTAAATCGTATGGCATTTAGCCGTTGTTGCTGTAAATCGAGATTTATATTTCGATAGCGCGACTGGATTTTTTTGTACTCTTCCAGCAACTTTTGATTTTCGCTGCCTGTAATTTTAGCGTCGGCGTAAAAGGCTTTTAAGTTCGTCTCAATGTTTATTTTTCCTTTTTCGGCAAAAAACGGAAGCATATCATCAATAGAGTTGGTTGCGCCGCGATCTAGGTAGAGAAATAGCATCTTGGGTGCATCGATATTCACGTCGAATTCAAAGTTAGAATCGCCATCAATAATTAATGAATCGATCGTTACTAAGGAGGTATCTGCTTGTTCTTTCAAATACAGTTTTCCTGTTTTCAAATCTTTAATAGTTCCCGTAATCAATAAATTCCCGGTTGCCTTCTTGTCGTCCTTACAAGAAACTAGTGCCAACGCCATCAAAGCGGCTATAAAAATGTGTCGCATGCTTGTTAAATTTCGGTTCGCAAAATAACTATTTACGTGTTGATTCACCTACTTTTTCCAAACAAAAAAGCGTCGCTTTTAAGGGCGACGCTTCTAAAATCTTCACGTTAAATTATTTCTTAAGCCATGCTTGTTTAAGACCGTCTTTTGATTTGTCGGTTGCCGCGAATCCTTGTGCTTTTTCTTTTGGAAGAATTACTTTTCCTGTTGCTGTTTTTTCAACACCATCGCGTTTGTATTTGATGGTAATGGAATCGTTATCTTTCCACGTCTGACTCACATTTATCAAATCGTAGATGTTATCTAGATTATAATTTACATCATTAAACGATAGTAAAATATCATTGCCCTGGATTCCTAAACTGGTAAAAAATGATGAAATTTCAGGTAAAGCAAGAAGGTAAATCTCTTTGGTTTGCGGGTTTACAGAGATCATTGGGCTTTGTCCTTTTATAAAAGGGTTTCCGCTAACTTCGGTTTCTTGTGGCGTCACACCAACTTTTGCTAATATCGCATTGTAATCAATTGGTGTTGTTCCTTGAACGTGCTTAATTAAAAAGTCTTTTACCTCAGGATAGGTGATTTCGGCAATTTTATCGAACAGCTCATTGTCGTTAAATGCTTTCTTGGTTCCGTAAATTTCAGATAACTTTTGCATCATGTCTAAGATGCCGCGTTGCCCGTTGCTTTTTTCACGGATGATGATGTCGATACACATACCAATGAGCGCGCCTTTTTCGTACACGTTTACATACTGCGTTTTGTACGGTTCGTCTAGCACATTTTTACTCATTACGGTAAACGACATGGAGTCGTCCATCTGTGCAGCATTTTTGATTTTTCCACTTATTCTTTTGTAGAAGTCTTCTTCAGAAATCAAGCCCTGATTAATTTGGAATAAGTTGGCAAAGTACTCGGTAACGCCTTCGTACATCCAAAGGTGTTCCGACATTTTTGGGTTTGCGAAATCGAAGTCTTCAATTTCTTTGGAATGAATGGTTAATGGTGTAACGATATGGAAAAATTCATGGGAAACCACATCGCGCATCGATTCGTTCATTTGATCGAGTGGAAGTGATTCGGGCATCACTACTGTTGTAGAAGTGGGATGTTCTAAAGCGCCAAATCCTTTTGCGTCGTCGGCTTGTAAGTCGGATAAATACAGTAATACCGCGTATTTCTTTGTTGCATTAAATTTGCCTAAGAATTGTTTCTGTGCGGTCATCATGCGCTTCATTTCAGGCTCGAGCATCTTAGCGCTGAAGTTCCCTTTCGGGGAATACACAGCGACAATGATGTCCATATCACCTACTTTAAAAGTAACGTAATCGGGTTTGCTGTACATGATCGGATTTTCGATCAGTTCGGCGTAGCGTGCCGCAGTGAACAAATCGGCTGTATTCGAAGCATCCGCATCGGTCATGGATGTTGCACCGTATAAATTTTCTGGATGTGTAACTTTCAATGTGTAAGGAACGCTCATTAAGCCATCCACATAGCCTATGAATCCGTGTGTGTTCAATAAAAAGTTAGCACCTTCCAAGATATTGGTTCCTGCAGGCGAGAAAATTTCTTCGCCAAATTGTCCGCCTTTTTCTTGATCGAAAGTGTCGTTTACGTAATAGGTAATCGACTTAAGGTTTTTAGCATCGCTTATTTTATACGAGTTTTCATCGATTTTCTCTACTTTAAGATCGTTGTTCTTCTTGTCTACAGCTTTGAAATCGAAGACGTATTTCCCGTAGTTTGCCGTGGAATATGTTCCGGGAATTGTTTTAGGTAAGCGATAAACAATTTCCGAACCAAGTTTACCTTCGAAAGTAACCTGAACGGCCAATGCATCGTTTTTAACTTCGTTTAAATTTATCGAAGTATTAATTTTTGTGACCCCCGCTTTTTGTGCCAGGACAGCTTGTTGCCCCATACCACAAACGAGAACAACGGCTAGAAATAGCTTTTTCATGTACGTTCTTGATTTTAGATTTTCAAGTAAGTACACATTTTGAGCTAATTGTTACACTATTTGTTGCAGAATGTGAAAACAGCGGTAATCAATTCCGGCGATATGGCTTTAGTTTGGTCGTTGTAAGAAGCTACATTTTCTTCTTGCGAATTCACGATTTTTAAAACGTGATTCATTTTTTCGATCAAAACGGGCTTGTCGACTTTAGCGGCTGTGGCCAATAGGTTAGCGTCGGAAGTTGGAACTTGTAAATCGGCCGTTCCTTGCACAATTAAAATAGGTGCAGTTACTTTTGCTATTTCAGCCGACGGGTTGTACTTAAACCAACTGATAAGGTAGGGTTGTACCGACTCGCGAAAAATGCTTGCCAACATCTGATTTTCAAGCTTAAATGTTTCTCCTTTGTTTAGTTTATCAACGGCTTTTTGAACATCTTCTCGTAAAAAAGGAGCCTGTTTTGCGATTTGCTCTACCAAAAGAACACCAGCTGCTTGGGCCGGACCGGAAAGCGATACGTAGCCGCGCAGTTTGGTTAATTTGGAATCCTGTGCGGTAACCGACATTACTAAAGCACCTTCGCTATGGCCGAGTAGGTAGATTTTCTTTACTTGCGGAAGCTGTTGGAAATGCAGTGCCACAGCTTTTGCATCGGTAATCATGTCTTCAAAATTCAATGACGCTTCGTCGAAATTTGGATTTTTAGCGAGTACAAAGAAGCGTTTGTCGTAACTAAAAACGGCGATTCCTTTTTTGGCGAGTTCTTCAGCAAGAAACTTGATGCTGTTGCTTTCTGCTCCGTATTGGTTTCCGAAGCGATCGGTTGGTCCGCTTCCCACCGAAACAATCAGTACGGCATTGTAGTTGGCGTTGGTTGAAAATAACGTTCCCGTGATCAGGTCGTTGATTTTAATTTCAGTTTGGGAAACTGATTGCGCAAGACTTAATGAACTGCACAAAAGCAAGGCAATTTTGAGGAATTTCGACATGATAAAGGAACTTAGCGTTTGCTAATTTTGTTGTTAGAGATGTTTCGTTGGCGCGTGCATTTGAATCGATCGACATCGTCGGTTCTTAGTTTTGCGTGTTTTGTTGCACGACCTTGAACGCGTTCACGCCACAGTCGGAAGCTCGATGGCTTCATTTCCCGACGCATAATCTCGATAGTTTCTTGTTCTGAAATACCAAATTGAAGTTTAATGGCGTCGAAAGGAGTTCGGTCTTCCCATGCCATTTCAATAATCCGATCTATTTGGATTTCCGATAAATCTTTATAGGTTTTCATGTCCGCAAAGATACAAACTAATCAACGTGAGTGCGACATAAAAATTTTTGTTAGATTGCTGAACCTGATATAACTACATTATTCATGGAAAATTCGCGACTACTATTTTTTGATGCTAACCGGTTAAACAGCCGTTTTCGTCGTTGTGTTTTTTTCGATACCTCTGCATCCCAAAGAAAACGCTCTTAAGTATCAATTATTTAGATGATTTCTACCTTCGATTTTTCTATCGAACGCACGTTAATCAAATTTATTTTTGATATAATATTTACCGTCTAACTCGTCGTCAAAATCGTCGTAACGAATAGGTTTTGGCTTTGGTTTTGCCGCTTGGGCTTTCTTTTTCCAAAGTTCAAACTTGTCTGCAGTGAGTTTCGATTTCATAAAATCAATAGTTTCATTTGCCGACCAACCAAAGTCTTTTTTTATGATTTCCAGCGGATTCTTTTCCTCGAGTGCCAGACTCATAACTTTTTCAATTTGCTCGCGAGTCAAATCGCTGTGTTTACTCTTTTTCATTGCAGAAAACTCAAATCAAAATCAAAATGTTGTCAATAGTATCCCAATATTACTAAAAAATTGATTTTAGTGTATCAGCTCAGTGAAAATTATTTTGTCTGACGCTTTTTTTGGAAGGGAATGATAAGTAAAT
The DNA here is from genome assembly GCF_027490375.1 of Flavobacterium sp. Classification (GTDB taxonomy): domain Bacteria; phylum Bacteroidota; class Bacteroidia; order Flavobacteriales; family Flavobacteriaceae; genus Flavobacterium. The sequence goes on along the minus strand of NZ_JAIXYH010000038.1, from coordinate 8,378 downwards.
TACGTAAAGTGCTGTGATCATTTTCGTTAGGATGCGTGTCTAGACCGAAATCAATCTGACCCGGAGCTAAATGCATATAGGTGCCAAATACGTAATCCCAGGTTGAAAAGATGTTTCCGTAATTCGAATCGGTATGTGGCAAATACATGTGGTGGTGTACTTTGTGAAAATCTGGCGTTACAAACAATTTGTTGAGCACGTTTTCAAGCTTCCGCGGAAGCGAAATATTTGCGTGATTAAACTGACTAAAAACCACGGAAAGCGACTGATACAGAAAGACCATCCACATCGGTGTTCCGAGTAACAGCACACCAAAGACGGTAAATAAAAAACGGATGACACTTTCTCCTGGATGATGCCTGTTGGCGGAAGTAGTGTCCAAATAAACATCGGTGTGGTGAATGATGTGAAAACGCCACAACAGCGCCCATTTGTGCTGTGTGAAATGAGCTAAATACGCTCCAAAAAAGTCGAGTAAAAAAATACCGACAAACGTGTACAACCAAAGGGGCATTTCGGGTAACACGTGCAGCAAGCCAAAATCGTATTTGTGCGTGAGGTTTGCGGCTTCCAACAACAGAAACGCCAAAACAAAATTTACTAGAATGGTTGTTCCTGTAAAAACGAAATTAATTACAGCATGCGACCATTTTTTGTAAGCAAAATTCGCTGCGGGCTTTACGTTTTCGATTAGCCAAAAAAGGGCAATTCCGCCAGCTAAAATACCGGCTCTGTGGTACGATTCTATATGTTTAAAGAACTCAATGATAGCTTCCATGAAATTTATACATTTTTTCAAATATACCAATTTATACAAATCACTTTAGTCCTCTGAAAGTAAGGTTAATTCGTGGGCCAACTTCTTTTGTGGTTTTTGGAATTTGATGTTTCCAAAAGTGTTGCATACTGCCTTTCATCAATAGTAAACTGCCGTCTTCCAATTCCAAATTTATCCTTTGATCGCTTAGTGTATTGTGCTTGAGTTGAAACTTCCGACTAGCACCGAAACTCAGCGAAGCTATCACCGGATTTCGCCCCAACGCACTTTCGTTATCCGCATGCCAACCGTTACTGTCGGCTCCGTTGCGGTATAAGTTTAAAAGTACCGTCGAAAATGAGTTTTCAGCACGTTGCTCGACCTTCTCTTTTAAATGCGTAAGCAGCGGTGTCCAACGGTGTGGTTGCATCACGATACCCGAGTAGCCGTATGGTTTTCCTTCATTTCCATAAAGCGCCGTTAATCGCGGTTGTTGGTACATTTTTCCGAAGATTCGAATCGGATCCGATTGCCAAAGGGTTTCGTGCAGTAATTTCTCGAACAACGTTGCGCACTCTTCCTGGTCAATAAATCCAGGAATGTAAACCAATTCGCCGTCGGGAATATCGAAGTGTATCGGATCTGGTGCAAATAACATATTTATCGGAACTTCAATACAGATTATTGTTTCTATCGTCTTGTACTATTCAACGCAAAAGCCCTTGCTTTTAGATAACTCGTTTTAGCCGAGTTTTGCTTTTCGGTTAATCAGCACAACCGCAACCAAAATTAAAACAATTCCTAACCACTGGAAACCGCTTACGCTTTCGTTCAGTAAAAAGAAAGCCATCAAAACCGAAACAGGCAATTCGAGCGAAGCTACAATACTTCCTAAACCTATTCCTGTGAGCGGAAATCCTTTATTCAATAAAATCGGTGGAATAACTGTGCCGAATAAAGCGAGTATAATTCCCCAAGTGTAAAATATTTCAAAATTAAACGGCGTAGATTGTGTGGCGAGGGCAAACGGAAAAACCATGCAAGCACCGCCAATGAGCATCCAAAAGCTCCGTTTTTCGGAAGCTGCACCCGTTGCAATACTGTTTGCAGTAAACATAGTTGTAGTGAACGAACAGGCCGCTAGAAATCCGAGTGCGAGTCCGCGCCAATCCGGAATATCTTGTGCTTCAAAAGCTTTCGTGGCAAGCAAGGTTCCGAATAAAACCACGGCGATAGCTAGTAGTTTAGCAGTCGATGGTTTTTGCTTGCGCAGAATAGCCTCTAAAGCTACGCCAATCCATACCGTTTGCATCAACAAAACAATGGCAATGGAAACCGGAATAAATTTAACCGATAGATAATAAAAAATGCTGGTAAGTCCTGTAGAAGTACCAGCAATGATTAGTGATTTTATTTCTTTGGATGTCGGACTCGGTTTTTGAATTTTCGATTTGCCATTTATCCAAACAAGAAGTGCCGTGAAAAGAATTCCTAATGCGAATTGCGAAGTGGTAACCTCAGCAGTTGTAAAACCTATGCCGCTATCCGATTTATCTGCGTAAGCAAGTTTAACAAAAGTGGCCAGCATGCCGTAAACTGCCGCACCTGCTCCTACAAACAGCACTCCTTTCAATACATTTTTTTGTTCCATGCGAAAAATTAAGTTCGCAAAGGTACTTTTTTCAGCTATTGAAAAACTTAATACGTTCCATTCGCATTCCAAAAGGTACGTTTCCGCTCGGAAAGGTGTACGAAACCGATTTGCCAACTTTGAGTTTTACGGCTTGTTCGCCCGGCGTTGCAGCAATAGTGGCGTCGAGTGCGGCCTCCCATTTTTGGTCGATGGTTATTTCCACGGCACCGTAATACAGTTCAGTAACCATATACGCACGTCGTAATCCGGTGCGATATTTGTCCCAGTTTTTTGCTTTGAGCTGATCGAGCAGTCGGTCGATGATGATGCGATCGCGGTTCGGAATACTTTTGCCAGTGGCTTCCAAAACCGAGAATCGCGCATTTTTAACCATGTCTAACTTCGCATCGAGTTTGGCTAACTGCGGAATCCCCAATTGTATGGCATCGTCAGTTTCAAGTTCTACACTTTCCTGACTAAAAGCAGCTTCAATACGCGGCAACGATCGGAATCGCTCTAAGTACTCGTCGCATTCGTCTAAACTGATTAAATCCTCAGCTACAAACGCATTGAAGATATAATTCGGCATACCTTTTCGCTCAAACGAGGGTTTATCAAACCAACCGCCGTCCCAGACGCATTTTCCGAGGGTTAAGTCGGCCAATGCTGCCGGAATTAGTTCTACATCGTATTTTCTGTAAAAGTCTCTTGCATTCATAAACGTTCGTATTAGTTTTTTATCTTACGAAGGACGGAAAGTATCGGCAAAAAAAAATCCCTACTTGTAGGGATTTTTTGCTTTTCGAAGTTATATTTTAATATGACCCCAATTTTCGCCTTTCTTGATTCGGAACAACTGCATTTCGCTGATGTTGAATTGTCTAGCAAGGGCACGCAATTTAATCTTGCGATTTGGATCGGCTAAGATTTTTTTCAACTTCACTACATTGGCAACAGTTAATTTACGACCGTCGCTTTTAATGTTGTGCTGAATGAGTTTGCGTCTGGCTTCTTGTACATGTGGACTCTTGTTTCCGTGGTCCAACATTTCCTGGTATGTTGCAAACTTCAAGTTTTCAAGTCGGTCGTTTGCACGCTTGTAATCCAAGTGCAATACGTAGGTGTGATCTTCGCTAGGTCTTTCTAAGAAAGCTTCAGCTACTAGTTTGCCTACAAAAAATACTTTCGACTTTGGACTAACATCGTCGTTCACTTTTACAGGGAGCACACGATATCCGTCGCGCTCACCACCTTTTAAAATTTTACCGTCTGTCATCTCTCTGGAAAAACTTAAAATTCTTCCAAAATTTGAGACAGCATAACGAACACGTGTCTTGTGACCTAGGAAAATCTCCCTAAACTCTTCTCCAGATAATCTTCTGTATCTCATAAGGTTCTTTTTTTGTTTGGTTATTCTTAATTAGTTAGAGGGTTTAAACTTGAAAAAAAATTGAATAATTGTTAATATTTAAATCTTTAATAAATAAACACACGAATACTCAAAAATAAATTCAAAACAAAGTTACGATTCCAAATGTTAAAAACAACATGTATTTCATCGAAAAAAGGTTTTTCCGTAAAGAAAACTAAGTTTTTTTTCGTAAGGAAGCGTATTTGCTGAGTCGAGCAGCAAAATAAATTTTGTTTAACGATGTAAAAATGAGTAAATTACTCCGTTAAATGAAGATATTTATGCAAAATTTCACATTTTCAGCAAGCCAGCTACGGCAACTTTTGGAGCTAAATAGCTTTCCTTATTCCAGAACCGAAAAGCTCATTTTTGGATTGAGAGGCTGCCTCGCAACAGCAGCTAATCCCGCTATTTTTAAGACGGAGCACAAAATCCAAACCACCGAAGTCAATTACGAAAATCCGCGTTGCCTAATCGGTATTTTTAATCCACTTACCGAAAAAATGGCTCTCTATCCGGGCAGTACCGTTCCGCACTTAAAATACATGAAAAAGCAACAGGCAGGAACAGGGCGCGCCAATGCCATGCAATCCGGATTTTACGCGTACTACGAAAAAGGTTTTCACAATCCAAGTATCAACGGCGCACATCAAGCCCTGCGTTTAGCTACTAATATTGTGTTGCGACGAACTACGAACGATCTTGTTTTCGCCAACGACGATGCTATTGAAATCGGTAACCCAAACGACAACATTCACGCAGCCTACGGCGAAAGTCTTACAGGAGGGTACAGCAGCGCAGGTTGCCAAGTCATCTTGGGGCTTCCGAATTCAAAAGGTCGGAATTTTGCACCCAACACCAGCTACTGGAAACTCTTTCACGATGCCGTTTACAAAGATTCCCCAGCTCAAAATCGTTTCTGTTACGCCTTGTTTCGCGGCGCCGACGCCCAGTTTATCGCGCAAAATCCCGAGGCAATACAAATCCGTTTACGTTTCGGTTCTAAAGGTCCGCATGTGATTCAACTCCAAAAACGATTGCAAGAACTCGGATTGTTTCAAACCAATATCGACGGCGATTTCGGAAGAAACACCTTGCTCGCCGTTCTCGCGTTCCAAAAACTACACTTTCCCGCAAAAGATATCGATGGAGTAGTGGGAAAACAAACAGCTCTAAAACTAAATTTGAATTTACCTACGCTGTAGTTTATTACCAGCGCTGTAAGGTCTGAAAAAAATGAAGTCATCCCTCTGCTAAGCTGATAATTGTCATGTTTTCATGCGATTGCCGCCGCTACATTTGCTCAAAAAAGATCATGAATCTCTTTGATAAATACAACACGGCTGCACCGCGCTACACTAGTTATCCCACTGTTCCTTATTGGGATGAAACTACTTTTTCGACCGCAGTAGCTCTTGAACGCTTGCAACAACAACTCGAAACCGAAAACACGCTGAGTTTGTACATTCACTTGCCTTTTTGCGAGCGCTTGTGCACGTTTTGCGGTTGTCACAAATACATTACCAAACGCCATGAAGTCGAGCAACCTTATATAGAAGCGCTGCTTAAAGAGTGGCATCTTTACCTCGAATTACTGCCCGCAAAACCTGTTTTAAAAGAACTGCACTTGGGCGGAGGCACACCAACCTTTTTCAGTCCGTCGTCGTTAGAGCAATTACTCACCGAAATTACCAACACCGTTCAGATCGATGCAGCGGCCGAACTTGGTTTCGAAGGACATCCGCATTCCACTTCTGCACAGCATTTGCGTATTTTGCGCGGCTTCGGATTTTCACGAGTTAGTTTTGGCGTGCAAGATTACAACCCGCACATACAACAGGCTATAAACCGACAACAAACCTTTAACGAAGTGGCCAAAGTGAGTTTCATGGCGCGCGAATTGGGCTACAAAAGCGTTTCGCACGATCTGGTTTACGGGCTTCCTTTTCAATGTGAAAACGATATTATCGACAGCATCGAAAAAACCACCATTTTACGTCCGGATCGGATTTCGCTGTATAGTTACGCACACGTGCCGTGGGTAAAAGGTACCGGACAACGCGGTTTTAAAACATCCGATTTGCCCGAGGGCGCTCAAAAACGCAAACTGTACGAAATAGCCCGAGAACTCTTGCTCGAAAACGATTATGTGGAAATTGGCATGGACCATTTTGCGCTGCGCACCGACGATTTGTTTCGCGACAGTGTAACTGGACAGCTTCACCGAAATTTTATGGGTTATACAACCGCCAAAGCCGCCGTGCAATTGGGCTTGGGCGTTTCGGCGATTGGGAATTCGACAGCGGCCTTTATGCAAAACACCAAAGATTTGAAAACCTATTATAAGTTACTCGAAAGCAATACGTTACCTGTGGTGAAAGGGCATTTACTCAGCAGCGAAGATCTGTGCATACAGCAACACATTTTAAACCTCATGTGCCAGTTACAAACGACCTGGACCGACGAGCTGTTTCGGTACATAGATTTTCAAACCTTAAAAAGCAGTTTGCGAACTTTTATTGCAGATGGTTTGCTCGAGCTTACCGAAACCGGCATACAAGTTTTAGAAGCCGGCCGACCCTTTTTGCGTAGCATTTGTTTGGCCTTCGATTTGCGGTTGCAACGAAAATGGCCCGATACCAAATTGTTCTCCTCGGCAGTATAGTTTTTTCTTTTTTAACTCAGGTTTTTTAGGGCACATCCTGCCGTGAAAAATCTGGTAGCGCGGAATTAACGTGGGTTCGACATAAAAATATTTATTAGATCGCTTGTAATGAGGACTTTAATTATAAGAAAATAATTTTCACGCAGGATTTTTTAAAGCTAACCATTTAAACAGTCGCTTACGGCGTTGTATTTTTTTGAGATACCTCGGTATCCCAAAGAAAATACGCCTTGTAATCAACTGTTTAAATGATTTCTAATTTCGATTTTTACATCGAGCTCACGTTATTTGCAATCCGCGCAAAAACTTAGTGTACGGCAGGTCGGGCTGTACACTGCAAGGCGCACCAGCAAACAGCGTTTCAGCCGCGTTTTGCTTCGGCTTCTGGGGTCGCCGCACCGCCACGGGCTTTAAGCGCTTTCGCTTAGCACGGCTTTCCGTTGCCATCCCTTGTGCGGAAATGAGTGCACGGACGTATCGTTGCAGATTTACGTAATTAATTGAAAGTAAGTTTAAGTGCGGATTTGGAAATGGACAGTTTTAGGGATATGTATTAGAATGAAAGGCTAGCCAATTATGTGTTTTTGTTCTTTTATTCCAATTTCCATTCAACCAAAACTAAAGAGATAATGGCGTGCGGCCACAGTTCATAATTAACTAATTTAGGAAGTACTGGTATAATCGAAGTGTTTACCCACTGTTCACTCTTGGGACTAAACATAAATGCTTGATATGAGAGTTTTTTTTCGAATGGATTTCGAACACTTAAATTCGTTCTAATGTTCTTTCGATCTTCAGCACTTTGACTAAAATTAATTTCGATCGTTTTTGATGGATTTAAATTTTTTTCAACCACCTGCATTTTATGAATGCTATCACCTTGTATTTCACACTCCACAAACAACGTTTCTCCACAGTAGATTTGCAATATTTTTTCTTTAACAAAATACCGACTGGCGGGAATATCAGTTATATACTGATCAGTCTCGTTTGCGGCAATCTCAAGTTTAAGGGCAGCACGTTCTACTTTTTCATTTTGACCGCTGGCACTTAAACAAACTGTTGTTAAAAGCACAAGCAAAAAAAGGTGCGCATAATTGATAACTAATGGTCGACTTAGATAATTATTTGTTCTCATGAATGCTTTTTTTAATAACGAACAAATGCTCTACTAAATTATGTACAAATTGCAACTTGCGATACTTTTCTATAAAACATCCAAATCCAGCTGTCGGTTTTCGGCGGCGGCTTTTTTGTCTTTTGAAATTCCGATCGCAAAACCGATGGCCATTCCAATTGGAAATCCTGTGCCAAGTAAGCCCATGTTGTTTAACGCAAAACCAATAGAAACGCCAATAGGGATGCCGATACCACTCATGCCAAAAAGCATAAACAAGAAACGATAATGATTTTTAGGAACCCATTTCAACTCTTTTTCGACGCGTTGTAAAATAAGTGCCTGTTGTTTAGCTACGAATCGGATTCGTTTTTTCTCCGGCAAAACCGAACTGTTAATTCGATCGATGCATTCGTTTACAAAAGCTTCGATGCTTGCTGGTACCGTTCGATTGCTAAGTTCGCTGAGTAATTTCTCGAAAACAGCAATCGTTTTTTTGTCTTCTTTATTTTGGAAATCGCTCGATTTGAGTTGAAGTGTTGTGAATGGCATGGTTACTTAGGTTTGTGGTTGTGCGTAAAGGTACGAGTCATTTTTGATTTTCTGGAAGAGACCAATAGTGATGACGCTACAATTCTTATTCATCGTTTTTACAATTTTCCCCGGTAACGTTCCCCCGGCCCCGATTGCAGTGGAAATAAAGCCAAAGTGGTGGCGTGTGCGGGCGTTTTTGGCGCGGCGACCAGCGGAAGCCCCGCCAAAAGCTGCCCAAACCGCCAACGCGAAGGCGGTATT
>NZ_JAIXYH010000017.1 GCF_027490375.1 Flavobacterium sp. | reverse complement strand
TGTGAACGCGCACAACCATTTTACCTTTTATAATTATCGCTAACTAGCGCTGTTCAAACGTTTTGAACGGGCGCAGCGGATGTCCGGTATAAATTTGTCGCGGACGACCGATTGGCTCTTTATTTTCGCGCATTTCTTTCCATTGCGCGATCCATCCGGGTAAACGACCAATAGCAAAAAGTACGGTAAACATATCCGTTGGAATTCCTAACGCACGGTAAATGATACCGCTGTAGAAATCGACGTTTGGATACAGCTTACGACTTACGAAGTATTCATCAACAAGAGCAGCTTCTTCCAATTGCTTGGCTATCGTTAGAATCGGATCATTAACTCCTAAATTCGCCAATACTTCATCGGCAGCTTTTTTAATGATTTTCGCTCTAGGATCGAAGTTTTTATAAACGCGGTGTCCGAATCCCATCAAACGGAACGGATCATTTTTATCTTTTGCTTTTGCAAGGTATTTTCCTGCATCGCCACCATCTTTTTGAATAGCTTCAAGCATTTCCAATACCGCTTGGTTAGCACCGCCGTGCAACGGACCCCACAAAGCAGAAACACCCGCTGAAATTGATGCGAACAAGCCTGCGTGCGAAGATCCAACCATACGAACTGTAGATGTAGAGCAGTTTTGTTCGTGATCGGCGTGCAGAATAAATAATTTGTCGAGTGCTTTTACGACAACTGGATTTATTTCATACGGACCGGTTGGCAATTCAAACATGAGTCGCATGAAGTTTTCGACATACCCTTTTGTATTATCGTAGTAATTCAATGGATATCCCGACGACTTGCGGAATGTCCAAGTAGCCAAAACCAAGAATTTACCCATAGTTTTAACGATAGCTTCATACATTTCGGCTTCGTTTTCAACATTAACAACTTTTGGATTAAAAGCGGTTAAGGCACTTGTTAGCGAAGAAAGTACACCCATCGGATGTGCTGTTTTTGGAAAACCATCGATGATGTTTTTCATCTCTTCGTTCACAAGCGAATATTTTCGAATATCAGCTTCAAATTGTGCTAATTGCGCATGCGTTGGCAATTCGCCAAAAATAATTAGGTAAGAAACTTCAAGAAAAGTTGCTTTTTCTGCCAGATCTTCGATGGCGTAACCACGGTAGCGCAAGATACCTTCCTCTCCGTCGAGGAATGTAATGTTGCTGGTACACGAACCTGAATTTTTGTATCCCGGATCCATGGTTATTGCACCGGTAACATCTCGCAGTTTATTGATATCAATTGCAACTTCGTTTTCGCTTCCAACAATTACGGGAAACTCGTACCTATTGCCATCTAATTCTAGAAATGCCGATTTTGACATATAATAAATGTGTTTAAGTAAACTTGTTTAAAGATTTAACAAACTTACATAATACAAAACCGTTAAAAAAATCTTTGCGCTAACGTTTTCGTTAATTTATTTATAAATCGGTCGAAATTGAAAGAACTGAGTGCTGAATAAGAAATCAATTTCATTTCCATCTATTGTGATGAAGATTTCATAACCGCACAACTTTTCTACGATGTAAGGCAGAATTCAAGCGAAAAATTAAGATTCTTGATGTTTTATCGCAAGACAACTAACCTCTAAAATTTCTGCAACAGCGCAAAAGAAAGTGCAGAAATAAAGCTTCTCGAGTTCTTAAGTGAAAGTCCTTAACTCGGGATTTACAGATTAAATTTGTTTTCGACGGCAAATCGCACCAAATCGGCACGACCATCTAAATTTAATTTCTGAAGTATATTTTTTCGGTGCGTGTCTACTGTTGTTTTACTTATGTTCAAGGCTGTTGCAATCTCAATCGAGGTTTGTCCTTTAGCGATAAGTTCTAAAATTTCTTGTTCCCGTTTACTGAGTTGCACTTTTTCGTCTAAATTATCAATACTAAAAGTAGTTACAGGTCTTTCAAAATACGTTCCTCCATGCGCTACTGTTTCTATTGCGTTTATCAATACCGAAAGCGGTGAACTTTTAAAAACGTAGCCGCGAGCGCCAATTTCTTGAAAATGCTTTACAAGCGGCGGCGAATCAAACATACTGAATGCAATTACACGTGCATGGGGCTGATATTTAAGAATTTCGTAAACCGCTGCTTTACCATCAATTCCGGGCATGCGAATATCGGTTACAACAACATCGGGATTTTTTAAACGAACGAGCTTCACCAAATCGGTGCCGTTTTGTGCCGTTCCGATAACACTTATGTTACCGCTATCGGATATTCCCGACACCAAACCATCGATAAGTGATTGATGATCATCTGCTAATACAATGCGAATCATATCTTTATGGTTGCAATAATGGTTGTTCCGTTGTTAACGTTTGAATCAACATTAAACGTTCCGCCTAATTCTTCAATTATCTTTTCTGTTTTTTTCAAACCCGAATCTGCTTTGGCGTTTATAGCATCGAATGTAAAACCTTTTCCGTTGTCTTCTACAATGATAGTTAAATTTCGAGCATCATCTTCATTCAAATAAATAGTCAAATCGGAAGCTTGTGCGTGTTCAACGACATTCGTACCGAGTTCGCGAATAACGCTAAAAAGCAATAATTCGATACGTTCTTCCATACGTGTTTGCAAGTTAAATGGCAGTACCTGTACTTTCAATTTTCCGACAACACCAATTTGCTTCGCTAGCGATTGAACCGCTGCTACAAGGCCCGATGCTTTCGGAGCTTCAACATATTTGTTTTCTGGTGCTTTGCAAACATTTTCATACACTTTCGACAATAATTCTGATATACGTTGTGCTTTATATTCTGGCTTTCGGACATCAGAAGCATATTCTTCGAAGTTGAGGCGAATTGCTGTTATAGTGTTTCCTATAAAGTCGATAAGATCTTCCGCATTGCGTTTGCGATAGATTTCGTGGCTCTCGAGAATCAAGCTTATTTGATCCAACTCACGTTCTTTTATTTCTGAGACCTTTCGCTGCAGCAGAATCTTTTGGTTTTGCTGTACGTAAACACGATGGCATAAAATAGTTAAATAAACTAAGAGCGCGACAACGGCAAAAAGCACTAAAATTAAGGTTAAGGCGAATGTAGACGTTATGTGGCCGATAATTGCTTGCATAGTATTTATTTTTTTAGCTGTTACTTTACGGAAATCGTGCAACAGCAATTATTAGATCAGAAACTGTAGGTTTCGTTCTGCTTTGGTGTAAAACTGTTTAATTTCTAATGACTCCCATTCCGTATTTTGTTGGAAAACTTGAAGCTTCGGCTGAATCGTCTTCAAAATAAGCACCTCCATCTAAAGCAAAATGCCGGCTCTCTTCGAGAAGTAAGCTTGCTAAAGTAGCGGGACCTGGCACATGATTCTGACAATAAACCACATCATTGATATTTCGTAATTCGGGAGCTTGATGACAAACGTAAACGTGAATGCTATCACGTGAAAAATTAATGTCTCTGCTACCTTCTACTGCGATTAAATTGTCGAGATTGATGTTGAAACTCTTGTTGATTAAGAAAGATGATTCCCTTGAAACGTTGATGTTGTTACCACTTTTTTCTTTGAGGTAAATCATAATCGCGTTTCGAATACCAGTTGAAATATTGTAAACCGGTCCTTTTTCAAATTGTAAGGGCAATCCGTTTACTTCCTCTGGCAAAATAATTTGCACATCGATGCTTCCTGAACTAAAATTTCGAGAATTTCTCACCGAATATGGCTTGTGCGGGTAATTAACAATGATAGACATAACAAAGTTGTTTTTTACATGTCCAAACTTATAGAGAAGCAAAAACTAAAAACTACCTACTTATAGGTATTTTTTGGTTTGATTATAATTTTAACAATGCTTGCACAAAAAAGAAAAAGTCGGCTCAATTGGCCGACTTTCCCTCGTAAAATACATAGAACTTCTGTAATTTACTTTTTCATAAATTTTTGAACGGATTTACCGCTAGACGTTTCCACATTGAGAATGTACATCCCTGGAGCTAAACTTTGCACGTCGATTCCAGTAGTACTGTTATATGTTGATGTTAAAACTTGCTTTCCTGCAAGATCGCTAACAGCAATTTTTCCAATTGTTTTATTCTTGGCGTCGATGAATAGTTTACTGCTCGTTGGATTTGGATAAACGCCCACAGTAACTTGATTGTCGTCAACAGAAAGTGGAGCAGCCTGGAACGTTGTTTGGGCTAAATTGGTGTTAACCATGGTGTCGTAATCCAGATAAACTGAAGTGCCGTACGCCACTGTATCGCCAGGTTGTAAATTAGGGTTCGACTTCATTCTAAGCAGCACGTCTCCTTCAGCACCCGGTTGCAGATTTAAATCTTCAAAAATCAATTCCAGTACATTTCCTGTGATTTGTGTAGTTACTGGAGAAGTGGCGCTAACAACTTGAATGGAACTTAAATCGAAGCTATTTCCGTCTAACTCGGAACGCAACACTACAAAAGGAGCTGCTGTTGTGCCAGTATTTCTAAAGCTTACCGCATAGTGCAGGTATTCTCCAATTTCCGACGCATCAACTGTTTCGCCTTCCAAACAAAAAACCGCATTTTCAATTTGAGCCTCTTGTGTTGATTGAATAAACTCGAATGTATTGTCGTCTGGGTTAACATCGGTTTGATTAATCACAAACTGAGCTGAAAAATTAAATAAGTCTATAGGAAGTGCTACAGTAGGATCAGCCTGAAACATTAAAGCTACTAAAATAGTACGTTGTTCGAAAGGCAATAACTGATCTACGTTAAAAGCTGCTTGATTCGCGGTTACCGAATCGGCGAAAGGCGACGCAATACTTAAATATGCAACATCTCCATCGAAGTTAAAGAAAACCGTTCCGGATATAGGTAAGCTACCTTTGTTTGTGACGATAATTTGGTAATACGTTTCGTATCCAATATACGGAACAGAAAACGGAAGTACGGTAATTTCTCCGTCGGCAGTCGGATTTATTGGTGTCAAGCAAAAATCAACGGTTGCGGTTTGGGCGCCGTCTTCTTCTGTAAAGGAAACGGTTGACTGCGATGGAGAAATTTGAAAAGCTTCTGCATTGGCTATCGAAGCATTTAGCGTATAGGTTCCGGCGGGAACTGCAAAGGCAAACGTTCCGCTTTCGTTAGTGAAATATGCTCCGCTTCCTTGACCATTTGTGATGTTTATTTGAAGATTCAGCACGGGTAAATCGGCATCTTCGCAACCATCGTTGTCGAAGTCAAATCGTGCAACACCTGAAATTGTATTGAATGTTCCTGTAGGTTCAAACGTACAATATCCGTTGATGATGATGTTCGGATTTACTTGATTGACGTAATATTGAAAGAACGTCGTTTCAAATTCGTCTACACAAATAAATTGCAAATTAGGAACTTGCGTAAAATCGTTTCCAGAGAATGAGATATCCTGAAAACCGTTATTCTTTAAATTAACGGACTCAAGATTTTCGTTTGGAGCGAATCGCACTACAAACAAGTATGAGGCATTCGATAAATCTAAATCAACCACATTGGTGTTATTTGCGTACAGTTCCGACAAGTACATTTGCGTACTTAAGTCGATTTCTGAAATAGGATTCGATGAAAAATCCAACACATAAAGAGTAGGCTGTGCTGAAACATCTAAAGCAGTTAATGCATTATTATTGCAGCGCAATGAATAAATAGCAGGATTTGTTTCCAGAGAAAGACTTGTAAGCGCATTGTAGCTACAATCTACTTGCAACAAAACATTTAAACCTTCGATATTTAGTGTACTTAAGTTATTATTTGCACATTCGAGCATGTTCAAACCTTGATTTGCTGTTAGGTCGAGATCGCTCAAACTATTTTGCGAAACGAACAACCCTCGCAATGAAGTATTTGACGTTACGTTTAAGGTGCTTAATTGATTGTTAGAAAGTGCTAAATCGGAGAGAGATGTTAGACCCGATACATCGATTGCTGTCAGTTGATTGTTTGACAAATTAACTGTATAAAGTAGTGCATTTGAAGAGGAAAAGTTTATCGAGGTAATTTCGTTATCGCTTAAACCAAGCTCGAATAGATTAGGGTTAGAAGACACATCGACTGTTGTCAAGTTATTATCGTAACCAATAATGCTTCGCAGGAATTGGAAACCTGAAAAATCTACCTGACTAATTGAGTTACTGAAAAACATCAGATTTTCTAGAGCTGGCGTATTGTCTAATCCTAGTGCTGTTAGTTGGTTTTGATTGACATTTAGAAGTTTCAAGCTAGGAAGATTCGCCAAATCAATAGCTGTCAATTGGTTAGCGGAAAATGAAATAGCTTCTATCGCATTATGATTGGAGAGGCTGAAACTAGTAAGGTTATTTTGGTCGGCATACAAAGTTTTAAGCGCGTTTAATCCGGCGATGTTTAAATCGGCGATACCGCAATTGCTTATTCGCAGTACTTCCAAATTGGTTAGAGTTGTTAAATCTATCGACTGACCCACCAAATTTGTGTACGAGCAATCGAGCATTCGCAGATTAGTAAAAGCCTCCAAACCACCAATACTACTGATATCAAAAAAGGCGATATCTAAATAGTAAACGGCTTGAGCTTCTTGAACGGATATTTCACCGTCGCCGTCTGCATCGACAGCAATTGGATTATAATTTTCGTCGAAAGCGTTTGCAAAACTTGTTCCGGCAGTAAGTAGGAATGCCTTTAAATTGGGGTCGGTAAAATTTACCTGCTGCGAAAATCCGCTCCATGCTACAAAGAGCAATAGAAGTAATTTCTGTTTCATGTCCTGGGTTTGTTTAAAGGTTACAACCATAGGATAAACAAAAATGAATCGGGTTGCGTTAATGGATTAGATTCCCATCAAATCTTGGGGTTAAAAACTGATGTTCATTGACTTAAATTCACAAAAAAACCCGGAAAAATCCGGGCTTTAACATAAAAACTTTATGCTTATTTTATTTTAAACGCGCGCGCTCCGGGGAAATACGCCGTTTCTCCCAACTCTTCTTCAATACGCAAAAGCTGGTTGTATTTGGCCATACGATCAGAACGTGATGCGGAACCGGTTTTGATTTGTCCACAATTCAAAGCTACTGCCAAATCAGCAATTGTACTGTCTTCGGTTTCTCCGGAACGGTGACTCATAACTGAGGTGTAGCCCGCGTTGTGTGCCATATTTACCGCAGCTATTGTTTCAGACAAAGTACCGATCTGGTTTACTTTTACCAAGATTGAATTCGCGATACCTTTTTCAATACCTGTAGATAATCGTTGTACGTTGGTAACAAACAAGTCATCGCCAACAAGCTGTACTTTATCGCCCACTAATTCGGTTAGGTATTTCCATCCGTCCCAATCATCTTCATACATACCGTCTTCGATAGAAATAATTGGGTATTTAGAAGCTAGTTCAGCCAAATACTCGGCTTGTTCTTTAGATGAGCGAATTTTTCCACCTTCACCTTCGAACTTTTTATAGTCGTAGTTTCCGTTTACGTAAAACTCAGAAGCGGCGCAATCGAGTGCAATTTTCACATCGTCACCAAAGCTATAACCGGCATTTTCAACTGCTGTTTTGATGCTGTCGAGTGCATCTTCTGTGCCGCCGGCTAAATTTGGAGCGAAACCACCTTCATCGCCAACTGCTGTTGATAAGCCGCGGTCGTGAAGTACTTTTTTAAGATTGTGGAAAATTTCGGTACCCATTTGCATGGCATGCGTGAACGAAGTTGCTTTAACAGGCATAATCATGAATTCCTGAAAAGCGATTGGTGCATCGGAGTGCGAACCTCCGTTAATGATGTTCATCATCGGAACTGGTAGCGTTTTTGCAGCTACGCCCCCAATGTAGCGATATAAAGGCAATCCTAATTCGGCTGCGGCAGCTTTACTTGCTGCAAGCGAAACGCCAAGAATAGCGTTAGCACCTAAATTTGATTTGTTTGGAGTACCGTCGAGTGCAATCATGGTTCGATCGAGTAATTCTTGCTCAAAAACAGAAATTCCAACAAGCGCCTCGGCAATTTTTGTATTCACATTTTCAACAGCTTTAGAAACGCCTTTACCCATGTATGTTTTACCGCCGTCGCGCAATTCCACCGCTTCGTGTTCGCCGGTCGACGCTCCAGAAGGCACAGCTGCTCTGCCTAGAACACCGTTTTCAGTAATTACATCAACTTCGATAGTCGGATTTCCGCGAGAATCCAAGATTTGTCGCGCATGCACTTTAATGATGATACTCATAAAAAAAGATTTAATTTTTTGATGATTCGAAAATATACATTTCCCTTAAGCTGGTAAAATTCACAGAACTAAAGTTATAAACGCAAACGATTTCGAGTAGTAAATTAATGTGAGTCTGGCATAAAAATCTCTGATAGATCGATTAAAAGATGATACTTTAAAGTATTCTGAGAAAATCCAAGTTCACTATTTTTAAAACTAATCATAAATACAGTCGCTCATTTCTTTGAAATCAACTATTTAAATGATTTCTGACTTCAATTTTTACATCGAACTCACTTTCAATAAAAAAATAGGCTGTTTGAAAAAAATATTTATTTTTGAGTACGCAACACTTTTAAACTTTTAATTTCGATGAAAAAAACAATTCTCTTCCTACTGCTTTTGATATCGGTAAAAAACTATGCTCAAAAATCGACCAATGCTGGATATTACATTGATAATAATGGAATTAAAAGAGAAGGCGAAGTTAATTCTTCTGATTTAATTGACGTAAATGACACAGATGCCTATTTTTTCTTTAAATCTGAAAATGGAAAAGCAAAAGTTCTATTTAGTGAGGTTTCTGAGATTTTTACAACTGACAACCAAAAATACGTACGACTAAACGCGCTAGTCAACGATTTTTCCATCTATGACAATTTGGGAACAAACCCCGATGTTAAACTTACTGCAAAAACCCTTGTTTTACAAGTCTTAATTGAGGGTAGCGTATGTCTTTATAAATTAGCATCGGACAATGGCGACAAATTTTTCTATAAAAATCAAAACGAAAAAGAAGCTGTTCAGCTAGTTTTCCACAAGTTTATGTCTGAAGATGGTATAAAAAAAGAAAACAAAGCTTTTCAAAAAACGCTGTACGAAAAGTTCAACTGTGGAAATAAAGACGTTAGCGAATTAGTCAAAATAAAGTATACAGCAGCTGATCTTATAACTTACTTCAAAGAATATCTGACTTGTAAAAATGAAACGCCCAAAATGGCAATTACTCAGATAAAGGGAAAAGAGAGTTATAGACTCTACGGACAATTAGGTGGTAGTACTTGGGGTTACGATGCAGAAAACAATGAAAATGTATCGCATGAGTCAAGTGTTTTTGCGCCAACAGCGGGTGCTGAATTTGAGATTTTATTTTCAAAGAAAACATTTGCAATATTCTTCGGTTTGAATTATGCAGATTTCAGCCAGGAAAGCGAAGTTAACTATACCACTCAGAGTTCTACAATCACAAATAATCATACAGAAAAATACACTGTAGACTTACCCTATTTAGGAGCTCAGCTTGGCGTTCGTTACTATTTCTTCCCTAAAAACAATCTTAAATTTTTCACAGACTTATACATTAGCACAAATTTGTTGAAGGGCGAAATTACTATCGCAGAAACTATGACAAACAGCGGCGGGACTTATATTTATGATCCCGAAAAATCAACAATTGATTCGGCAGGGGTGATCGGTTTCGGATTTGGAGCTGAATATAAAAATATTAGTTTACGAATGAATTTAAATCAATCAAGCCCATTTTTCACAAAAAGCTTTGACAGCTACTTTTTTGAGATTAAGAATTCTGTGACTGCTACGCTTCGTTATCGTTTTACACTCTAAAAGAAGTAAAAAACAAAAAACTGAAGATTTGAAGTGCTCTCAGATAAATGCTGATTATGATGAGACATTAAAAGAATTAGGCAATGATCTTAGAATCGAAAAATTAGAAGGCAAGCCACGATAATTGCAGTTCATACAATATCGTGCTGCTTATCTTACCTGATTTTCAATTTTAAATTTGACACCAAATCAACTTCTTTAAGCCTTTACCAACAATGTATATTCAACATTCAACTCAAAATTCATATCAGCGTACTCGCCTAGCTAAAAAAATATATCCTATGATAGGGAAAGTGAGCAGTAGAAGTACAATTGGTAATAACCAGATAGTTAAATCGTCATCGGTTTTATCGCCTAATCCGTATGCAGCAAATTCGATACTTAGGAAAATGAATCCGACAACAATTCGGAGAACAAGTATAAATCGTTGTCCTAATTGAAGCTGGCGTTCTTTATTCTCTGCTGTTAGCTGTACTGGTACATTAAATGAATCTGCCGATTGCGAGATTGTACTCATTAACACCTGTAAGAATAAATAAATTCCAGGCAAGATAAATACAGTGGATTTAGGACCGTACGCGTCGGCTGTACCCACAGCATTAAAATGTGTCGCAATTGTTTCTGGCAAATTGAAATAAAGATAGATCGAAAAGCCAAGAAGGATAGCGAACATCGAAAGCGCTGCAATCTCAAGCTTTTTATCTAAACTGAGTACGTTTTTCATGGGCAATATCGACTTTGAGAAGTTGAGTTTTTCAAACCTTAAAAAAGAAACTCTCCTTCTTTACAAAACTACGAATCGATTGCTTATTGCAAAAAAACAGCTATTTCTTAACCACTTTCGCCACTCCGATTCCTTTTGATGAGTGCATTTTCACAAAATAATTGCCCGCAGCTAAACGAGATACATCAACCACTTCTTCATTGCTGGGTTGTACAACGCTAATCACTAACTGGCCAAGCGTATTGAACACTTCAATTTTTTTCA
>NZ_JAIXYH010000082.1 GCF_027490375.1 Flavobacterium sp. | reverse complement strand
TTGAAAACATAGCGGATTGTTTAGTTAACTATTTGTAAATAAGCACTATAAATATACTAAATAGTTCGCTATTTCAATCAAAAAAGCTGTCTTTTTTATATCGAACTCACGTTAAAGTAGGTGTTAAAGGTAAATATGGCGAAGTAAAAGAAAATATCACTTTGGAAGTATCGCATCTGGGAAATTTTGAACCCAATGTAACTAAATCAGTTTGCAGTTTGATTGCAGCATATATCAAAACAACTCCAGCGCCTGAATTAATTACTCAATTTGGATTACAAGATTTCGACGTTAGGGCATTGGCCATTGAACGTACTTTTTGTGAGAAAATCATTAGTCTGGTGCGATTTTCTTACACTGAAAATCCGATAGAAGATTTATGTAATAAAGTTCGTCACACTTATGATATAACTCTGTTGATGAAACTGGATAAAATACAGAGTTTTGTTAACTCCGATTCATTTGACCTTATGTTGCTGCAAGTTGCCAAAGACGACGACAAAGCAATACCTAACGATAAAAACTGGCTGTACAACCACCCCAAAGACGCACTAATTTTCAATAAAACCGAAAAGGTTTGGGGACAGTTAAAAAAGGTCTATGTCGGTGCAAAATTTAACGAACTTCTCCTAGGTAAAACAAACCCACCAGCTGAAAATGAAGTTTTCGAAACTTTAATTTTTCTTTCAAAACGGATGGCACAAATGCAATGGCGTGTTAAAACAGACGACTAGTTGGTTATCACCCCATTTAAGTTCCTTCGCTGCCGCACGAATCTTCAGCACGATAGTTATCTTTTGATTTTTTTCATTTTTTTCATTTTTCTTTCTCTCGGGCAATCCGCTGCGGCAAACGTTTGGTGGAAATTTGTCGCGCCGCACCGTCACGCCTTTCACTACAACAAAACGCCCGAAAAAGCACAAAAACATCGCGCCAAAAAGCTTCTGAGGTCGCTTTTTCGCTTGGGTTTTTGTAAACCTGAACTCGGTTTAAAAATTAAAGTCAGAAAATATATAAATGGTTGATTACAAGGCGCACTTTATTTGAGATACTGTAGTATCGCAAATAAATGCAACGAAGTAAGCGACCGTTTAAATGTTTAGCGTACATTATTAAAAAAATGAGATTTTTTGTAGGCCAAAATGCGTTGAGGAACAGCGATCTGACGAAGATTTTTAATCGAGTTCAGGTTTTAGGCTTTTTCGAGCGTTTTGGTTTCCGTTGCAGTCGTTATTGCGGGGCAAGTGCTAAGCGTGTCGTTGCAAGAGAAGTTTTAATACCTTTAAAAACCAAACCCAAAAACCATGAGCATCGATAAAGCACTGGCATTTATTCACGAAAACAACGATTCGGCCGATTTTGTGGGTCCGATTTTCGAAGCACAGATACAAAAAACCGAAGCGTTTCTCAATATTACTTTTCCAGCAACGTATCGAAAGTTCCTAACCGAATTCGGTTGCGGCGACATTCTCGGCCTCGAAATCTTTGGCATCGTTTCCAACACCGAAGTTATGGGAACGGGCATTCCGTGTATCGCATGGCTTACACCAAACCTCCGCAACGAAGAATTGCCCCAACACTTGCTCCCCATTGCCGACGTTGGCGAAGGCCAATACTACGTTATCGACACCCAAAAACACACCCATTCCGAAACCGATACCTGCCCCGTACTCATCTGGGATCCGACCACACTCGAAACCACAGTGGAATTCGAGAACTTTGGAGCGTTTTTATGGGAGGTTTTGGAGGAGTTGGGGTGAGGGATTCGAGGCAAGTATTTACAGTAAGTGGGCATTTAACTTTTGTTGATTTTTTATCTAACAAAAATTTGATTCTTTACGTGTAAGAAGGAATAAAAAAGATAATTTTAAAACCAAAATTACCTTCCACATGATTGTAGTTAAAAATAAAAAAGTGGAATCAATAATTTCCGAGATTATTGATCAATACGCCTTCGCTGACGACTCTCAAAGACCGTGGATTATTGGTTTTAGTGGTGGGAAAGACTCAACGGTATTGCTAACCCTTGTCTGGATTGCACTTTTGAGAATCAGAGAACAAATGCCCTTTCCTTTTCAATTAAGACGAAAAGTGTATGTTGTTTGCAACGATACTATGGTGGAAAATCCAATTATTGCAAACTATGTCGAAGAAGTTTTGACTAAAATTAGCGAAGCAGCGAGAGACCAAGATCTGCCGATTTTTGTTCAAAAAACTACGCCAAAACTTGAGGAAACTTTTTGGGTTAATGTTGTTGGAAAAGGTTATCCAGTTCCAAACAATGCTTTTAGGTGGTGTACTGACAAGTTGAAAATCAGACCAACATCTAGTTTTTTGATCGAACAAATTGATGAGATAGGAGAAGCAATTGTATTATTGGGAACGCGCTATGATGAAAGCGCGACTCGTGATAGATCTATTCGAAAACACGAAGTTACTGGCAGTAGACTTTCTAAACACCAAACAACAGCGAATACTTATGTTTATGCGCCGATTAAAGAACTCCTTTTAGAAGAGGTTTGGTATATTATAAATGCTGTAAAATCACCATGGGGTTTTGATAATTCGATTCTTTTTAAAATTTATGCCGACGCCAGTGCTGACGATTACGAATGCCCTACCGTTGTTGTAAATAAAGAACACACGTCATGCGGTCAAAGTCGCTTTGGTTGTTGGACATGTACGGTAGTGAAAAGCGATAAATCTATGACCGCTTTGGTTAGTAACGGGCAACAATGGATGCAGCCATTGCTTGATTTCAGAAATCGATTGGTAGAAGGCCGAAATGTTTCAGAAAACAGATCGGACACCAGAAGAAACGGTCAAGAAGCTATTCGAGAAGATGGAACTTTTAATGGTAATTACACTTTTGAATATAGATTCAAAATTTTAAAAGATTTATTGCAAGTTCAAAAGGAAATTCAAAAAGAACGACCTTATATCACTCTTATTAATAACCAGGAATTGATCGCTATTCAGGTTATTTGGAATAGAGATGGCTATTTTGATCATACTGTTGGAGATCTTTTTAAAGAGATTTTTAATAAAGAAATTACTACAAACAACATCAAATCTTTAGATGCCACCGAACGACGAATTTTGAAAGAAGTGTGCAAAGAAGAGCCTGAATTTTATCATTTAATTGACAACTTGATATCCTTACAGGAAACAAAGACATTGATGATTTCAAAATATGGTTTACACAATGATGTTGAAAAGAGAATAGAGAGTTTTGTAACTGAAAACAAGCTATGAAAATAAGTAGAATCAAATTTCAAAACTTTAGAATTTATAAAGGAGAAAATGAAATAAAGTTTTCACCCAATTCTGTGAAGAACATCAATATAATTGCGGGTAGAAATGGTTTTGGAAAAACCACATTCTTAACATCACTAATTTGGGTTTTTTATGGTAAAATGATGTCAGAGGTTGAAGATAAGTACAGACGCGATATTAAAACCGCTGGTGGATACGACAAATACATTAAAACACTACTCACCCGCGATACTAAGGCAGATTTTGAACTCAACAAGGCAGTATCACCTATTTTATCGATTGAGTTGGAATTGACCGATATTTTGATTCCATCAATTCCCTGTAAATCTGTTGTGATTAAAAGGTCTTATGATTTAAATGAAGATAAAGAAGATTTAACAATCCATATTGATGGTTTAGAGAACGAACTTACAAAAGAAGTAGGTTTTGAAGTTTTTATAAACGATTTTATCTTACCTCGAGAAATAGCTAAGTTTTTCTTTTTCGATGCCGAGAAAATTGTTTCGTTAGCGGAAGCAAAATCAAAAGCCGAATTAAGAAATCTAAGCAAAGCGTACTCGGAAGTTTTGGGGATTAAAAAGTATGAAGACTTAAAGAAGAATCTGGAAACTCTTTTGACTAAACTGAGAAGAGAAGGCGCAGATAAAAAACAACTGACGAAGTTGATTGATTTAACTGCGGAGGAAGAAGAATTAGATAAGTTAATTGCATACAATAAAGAGCAACAAACAAACATAGAAGCTGAAATTTCAAGTGTTAAGTCAACTATAGATAGCATTCAAGAAAAATTGATACGCGAGGGTAATGGCATTACTTTAGACGAGCTTCAGCAAATGAAAAGCGAACGAGAGCGACTAAAGTACGAATCGGAAGAGATAAAAGGTAAGTTAAAGAAATTACTCGATTTGGCGCCAATTGTAATGGCAGGTAAAAAGCTTGAACAGCTTAAAACGCAGTTGATATACGAGCAAAGTTCGAAAAACGCTTCGACCGATATACAGCTTTTAAAAAAAGAATTGGAAAACTACATCAAATTAGTTTCTGATAAATTATTGCATTTTTCGTTAGATGAAAAAAGTAAAATGCAGTTTACTAAATTGCTACAAGAAGCAGCGGTAGAAAAGCTTTCAGATAACGAAAGTGATTACTCAGGGAAAGTGCTGCTTGACTTTACCGAAGAGCAATTCAGAAGTTGTATAGCGATATTCGATAATATACAAGGAACTTTTGCTAGCCAGTTTAATGCCGTTGTTCAAGAAGAAAAGAATAACAGAATATACCTTTCTAAGGTCTATCAACAAATCAAACAAGCAGAGGCTAGAAAGGATAATCCTCTTGCCGTAAAGCTGCGAAACGAAAAACAAGCGCAAGAAACTAGAATTGAAACCCTAAATATTGAAAAAGGCAAATTGATTCATGAGTTTGAAAGTTTATCTATTCGCTTAGCTTCTGTTAGAAAAGTATTGTCTCAGATCGAAAAAGAATGTAAACTAGCTGAAACTGACAAAAACAAATATGAAGTAACTGAAAATCTTTTGGTTAAAATCAATCAGTTGATACAAAGAATAAAAGAGGAAAAAAAGTACTCCTTACAAAAATCCATCATGTTTGGTTTGAAGAAAATCATGCACAAAGACGACTTTATATATGATGTTCGAGTCAATGTGCTTGAAGATGTAATGGATATTGATTTATTAGATCGGAATGGAACCGTCATTGACAAAGATTCTTTATCCAAAGGCGAACAGCAATTATATGCAACCGCTCTTCTGAAAGCTTTGGTAGACGAATCAGGCATAAAGTTCCCCGTATTTATAGACAGCCCGCTGCAAAAGTTTGATAAATACCATTCTAAGAATATTATTAAAGAGTTTTATCCAGCAATTTCCGAGCAGGTAGTGTTGTTTCCGTTATTGGAAAAGGAGCTGTCGGAATTAGAATTTGATTATCTTAAACCGAATGTAAGTAGCGTATTTGTGATAGAAAACCAAAGCTACGGTTCGTGCTTTAAACCATTGCCGGTAGAGCAGCTATTTTCTCATTTAAAAGAAGAGCAGAATGTTTACGCAAATTAAAACCAGTAAAGAAAATAAGGAGGTTGTTACGCTTCTTACACGAAAATTAGGTTTAGGTACTGAAAATGTAATTGCTAGAATGGCATTTACTTATTCGTTGTCAAAAGACAGAAAACTTGATTTAAATTCAATTAAAGATTCGAGTGGAAAAGAATATTCTAAATCTGTCCTTTTTGGAGAATATCATGATATTTATTTAGGCTTAGTATGCGTTCATTATGGATTGTACAAAACAGATAAAGATATTGGTAGATACATAAAAATGCACGTAGATGATGGTTTGCAACTTTTAAATGATGAAGTAAATAGCCGTTCAAATATTGATGGTTTTGATTTTTTGAGTGAGAAAATAACTTCAAATTTATTAAAAATAACAAAATGACATCTCCAAATATTATACAAGGCAATCCAACAAAATCATTTTTTATCGAGATGATTACTCGTGACATTTCAATTAAAGACTCAATTCTTGACTTGTTAGATAATTCTATTGATGGAGCTAACAAAATAAATCCAAACAATTATGAGGGTTTGATCATCGATATAACAATTAACAAAAATGTATTTATTGTTAAAGATAATTGTGGAGGTTTTGATTTAGAAACTGCTCAAAAATATGCCTTTCGCTTTGGACGTCCCGATGAAGCTCCAACAACAGAAGGATCTATCGGTAGATTTGGGGTAGGAATGAAGCGTGCTTTATTTAAAATTGGACAAAATTTTGAGGTTGAATCAAAAACGACAAGTGACCATTTTCAAATTGATGTAGATTCAAAAAAATGGAAAGAACAAAAAACAAGAGTTAAAAATCAGGAAGATGAAATTATAGAAGTTGATGATTGGAATTTCTCTTATACTATTATCACCGAAGAAAGTAAAAATTTAGAACAGAATGGAACATATATAAGGGTCTTCAATTTAAATAAAGAAGTAGCTGCTATTTTCGAAGAAAACTCTTTTTTGATTGAGCTTGAAGATGATATCGAAAGACTATTAAATTTTAGTTTGGAGAAAGGTATTCAAATAACTTTAAATGGAAAGCCATTAAGAAAAAAGGGAATCGTGTTATTTAACTCTGAATCGCAGCCTTATATAGTTGAAAAAGAAATAGATGGAGTAAGGATTAGAATCGCAGCCGGCTTAAGTTATGTGGGAGAACCTAAAACTTCTGGATGGTATATTTACTGCAATGATAGATTAGTTTTAGAAGCTGATCAATCCCATATTACACTTTGGGGAACAACAGGCATTCCAAAATGGCATCCCGACTATGTAATGTTTAAAGGCATAATATTTTTTGATTCTGAGGATACTTTAAAATTGCCACTTACTACTACTAAAAAAGGTGTTGACTCCACTTCGGAAATTTTTTCTAAAGCCAAAATGTACATTCGTGAAGCAATGATTGCTGTGTTGGCATTCCTGAAAGAAATTCGAAATTTAGGTAACGAAGCTAATGATTACAGAATGCTTTTAGGAGAACAAGAAGATATTGTTTCCGTAAAAGACTTAAAAGCTATACCGATTAAACAGGAGAGAAGTTTTACGGCTCCCATTTTAGATTACGAAAAAATTTCTGTTAAAAGAAGTAATGTGCGCATTTCGTTTGAAGCACCAGAAAAAATGGTTAAATATGTTAAGGACTATACGGCTGTCAAATCTAACAAAGAATTAGGGTTATATTTATTTG
The DNA here is from genome assembly GCF_027490375.1 of Flavobacterium sp. Taxonomy (GTDB): domain Bacteria; phylum Bacteroidota; class Bacteroidia; order Flavobacteriales; family Flavobacteriaceae; genus Flavobacterium. The sequence continues at coordinate 20,738 of NZ_JAIXYH010000082.1, read as the reverse complement.
AATATTTTTTAACAATGGAGGATATAGAAAATGAATAGTACCTTGACTCTTAATTATGAAACACGGCCAGTAAAATTTACTGAAAGGAAAATGCTACTCGCTAGTATTTCTAAATTGCTTTATCATTTTGGAGGTGTTTACCAGTATATTGGTTTAGGAGGGATTACCTTTACAGATTTTAAGCTTTTTCACAAAGAATTGCATTTAAATGAAATGTATAGTATCGAAGGTGGTGAAATTACTGTTGAAAAGTTAGATTTTAATAAACCATTTGGATTTATAAAGATAATACCAATGTTATCTACTATAGCATTAACAAGTGGAAAAATAGATCTAACTAAAAAGTCATTAGTTTGGTTAGATTATGACGATTGTTTAGAAAATTTCTTTTTTGATGATATCACTGTTTTATTTAGCAAATTGCCTGCTGGTAGTATTTACATAGTAACATGTAATCGTCAATTAGATAATAAAAAAAGTAACGTACCATATTCAGTTGAAGATTTTAAAGAGAAATTTGGTTCGAATACCCCATTTGACTTACAGAATGCAGAACTCTCTAGAAAAAATAGTTACAAAGGACTGAAGAAAGCACTTAAATTACATATTGATAATATCCTAAAGCAACGTTCCGTTTCTGAGGGTATAAAGTTTCAGTTTGATCAATTATTTAATATATTATACTGTGAAAATCGTGGGGCTGAAATGTATACCTATGGAGGAGTAATTTCAACTCCCGAGAACAATATTGAAACAATAGATTTATCTGAGTTTGATTTCATCAAAACTAATGACGAAATCTATGAGTTATTATTACCAAATTTAAGTCGTAAGGAAATTGATTTAGTCAGTGCACATATCCATGATAAAGAAAGAGAATTGTTAAATATGAATATTGTAGCAAAGAATGAGCTAGATATGTTCCGATCGATTTATAAATATATGCCTCACTTTCTGGATGTTAGAATGTAAAAGAGTAATTATAGTATTATGTATAATCTATTTTAGCCTATTTATACAAATCAATAAACATATAATGTGAGTTTTCCAACTCCCCTCTATCCAATAATCCATGCAGGTATTCAAGCCCTCCATTTGCATATTCTTCAATAAAGGTGATTATTTTACTTATAACGTGGTTTAATTCAGCTTCATCCATTTCCTCCAAATCATTCCAATCAAATCTAATTTCGTCGCTTTTAGTGAAAATAATCATCAAAAGGAAATCTACTAATGAGCTATCTCTCTTCCACTTTCCAATCTCCATAAAATCTGTTGTTAAATCTCTTGGAGGTAAGGGTAACTTTAAATTTTTCTTTATGCCTAACATGAATGCATAAATGTATAACTCATAGATAGGCCCAAATTGGCTGTATTCAGAAGATCTACTTCCTTTGTTTGCCAACACCTCAATCAAGGGTATTCTACTATTTGCGTAGCGCGGTCTTTTTATAAGTATAGACGCTTTAAATTCTTGACTTGTCATTACTTTATCTTTTTTCTAGTAGTTACTAGCTCTACTTGGTCTACACCTTGGGGTACTTGATTTACATAAACTCTTTTTACAAGACTGTTTTTGATGATTTTTTTGCCTAGATCATTCAATTTCATATCATCTTCTTTGTCATATAAGTCATTTACAAGAATAATTGATTGTGGAAATACATTCCCTGTAGCTTCAAAAAAACCCTCCGTAAATGCTGACCCAAAGGCTGATAATGGAGCATCTGCCAATAATGGATAATTGTATTTTGTTGTATTTGCAGATATCACAGCCATAACAACCGAGAATTTTTTCATTCTTTGAAATCCTTCCGCTGCGCCGGCAACCAAATTTCCTTTGTTATCTGTGTAATTGAATTCAATAGCGCCTGATGGTGTTTTATCAAATTTTAATTTACCTCCGGCAAGTTCATTATATTTAATTAAGTTTTGGAAGTGATGATTTGCATTTTTCTCTAACAAGTTAATCATGTTATTAAAGACTCTTTCTCTTGCTTTTTCTGTAGCAGTAGCCAAATCATTACATATTTCGTAATTCAGAAGATAGCCCTCGGGTAAATCAGCTGGCCTTAAAGACTGTATTTCTTTTTCGGTATTTTGAATTTTAGTTTTTAGTTGCCTAATACTATCTTTAAGTTTTTCTATTTGATATGATGATTGTTCAATTCGTTTAATAGCACCTTTGTATCTATTGATAATTACTTGCGGGTCGTCGTCTTCATTTCCAGAAATTAACAAATCTTTGCGTTGTGACTTTAAAGTTTTTAGCTCATTCTTTAACTTGGTTAATCGTTCATTTAGATGTATTTCTTTTTCTCTCGTTTTTAAAATACTGTCTTCAATACTCTCTATTTTATTGTAGAATGGTTGAGCATTTATTTGCAGCCCACCGAAGAATGCTTCCAGATTATTTTTTACAAATTCAACATCTTTTTTAGAATCAACCGCACGGTTTTTTAACTTAATAAAATGGTCGTGTTCTGGTGTTCCAATTTTTGCCTCTCGATTACAAATAAAACAGTGTTCTCTATCTATCATATTCTTTAAAGAAACACTATCGGGTGAATCCAACGGTAAAAAATGAAAATGCTGATTAGGATTTTCACCTCTATTTTTTTGAGCTTTCTTTTCATAATGAATTTCTCTAAAAGCTTGAATTTTCTCTTGAAATTCAGTTTCGACATCTTCAAAACCAAGAGATATCCAAGAAAAGTTTCCATCGAAAAATCGATTATTTAATGTCTCCAGAAATGAACTATATTCATCTGCTGCTTCATTCACCCGTCTATTTTTCTCTTTAATTTTTAAGTCGAGTTCATTTCGCTTTTCGGCATTTGAAAAGTTTTGCTCTAATTCATTTTTTTCTTGTTCAGCGAAATCATATAAATTTTCAAACTCTTTAAGTTTAATTTCATCATTTTCTAAACTCTTTTCAAACTCCTCTTTCAGTTTAATAGCCTTATCAAGTCGTTCATTATGCTCCTGTCCAGTTTGAATTTGCTTATTCAAATCCTTCTCCGCTTTAACTTTAAATGCTTTTGTCAATTCTACCAATTCTTCATATTTACTGATATCTGTCAATGTTCGAACAGCTTCTTCAATACTAGATTTTTTTCCGAAATCAATAATACTATCTACTTCCTCACCTTGAAAAAATGAATACTGTCTGAGGTTAGGTAAAATCAATTTCTTAATAATGCTATTTTTTTCATCTGCATCGTAAACGGGTTTAAACTTTGGTAAAACATGATCAGTTTGACTAACTTCAACATCATTTATAATAACTTGCCAACTATCATAAGAGGTTATATTTTCTCGAATTCTTGTAGCAGTAAAAGATTTAGTAATTTGATATTTCCATAATCCAGTGGAGTATTCAATTAGAATTCCTGTTTCAACGCTATCACCGATAGCAGTTTCATTTTTTGCTTTGTCTGAGATGATCTTTACAGCGACATCTTTTACATTCTTTTTAATCTTGTCATCAGAATCCAGGATTTGATCATAAAAAAGCCACAAAAAGGCATTGAAAAATTTTGATTTTCCAGCACCATTATCAGCTACAATAATATTAACTCCTTCTTCAAATTCATAAGTTGTATTTTCATCATACTCCCCATAATAATTGAAGAAATTTCTAAAGGATATTTTATTAATAATTGATGCCATGTTATCCTATGTTGTGAATATTCTTAATCTTTTTGTATATCATATTCTCGCTGAGATTGTTATCGTTTTCATTTATGATAACTGCGAGAACCTCGACTAGTTTGTTGTTGTAAGGAGGTGTTGTATTAATTTTGCTTACTTCTTTGATTTTGTACTTTTCGCACAGTTCTTTATCGGCTAAAATCTCCTTTAATATTTGATTTCTATCCATTTTATAGTTCGTTTATAATAGTATCTAAGTCTAAATTATATTTAAAACAAACTTGTTCAAGAGCTTGTTTGGAATCATAAAAATTAAGAGCTAAGCTTGCAAAATAGCCTACTCTCCGCAATTCATTATGCACTAAATTCCTTTCCATGTTAAAAAGTTCAGCATTATTATCATTTAATCTTGGCACTACAACCATATCAAATATTGTAGCGTACGGTTTATCTTTATGCTTTCTCAGCAATCTACCTCTACGTTGGATAAATTGTCTCGGATTTCCTGTACTACTAGCAAAAATTCCAACTTCAGCTCTTGGTACATCAACACCCTCATCTAACATCTTCATCGCAAATAACATGTCTATTTTACCTTCTGAAAACCCTCTCAGTAAATCATTTAAATTTTGCCCTTCAGCAATGTATGAATTCATTTTCAAGCTCGGAAGAACATCATGACCAGCTAAAAGAAATTTATTTAACATTCGCTCAGAACCACCGTTCTCATCATAAACATATCCTTCTGGAATATATGTGAAAATATACTTTACTTTATTCATTTGCCTCAGCTCAATAAGTATATTTTTGAAGCACTTAATTTTATTGTTTGCTTTATGAATAATATTTTTTCTTAGTAACAATAATTTTTCAACCATTGGATCTTTTTTAAATTCACCCTTATCGAAATCAAAATATCTCAGGAGTCTTTTCGAAATTTCGATATAATTGTCAAGCTCTTCTTCATTTAATTCTACTAATACAGGGTAGTACTTGTAGTTTGTCAAGAAGTCCATTTCCATGGCTTGTTTCATTGAAAAGTTATAAGTGTAGGGCTCTTTGTCATTAAAGAATTTATCTATGAATTCTGTGCCTTCAACATCGTACACTCTTTTTGGAGTAGCAGACAATCCAATTCTCCTTTGAATTTGCGAATTCTTTACGGCAGCTTTTATATTTTTTGCACCCATATTATGAGCCTCGTCTGCTATTAGGATAAATTCATTTTCAACTTTATTAAAATATTTTTGAAATTTTAACGAAGTAAAACTGGCATAGGTCGCAATGATCACTAAACTTGTCTTTATACCTGCGCTAAAATTACTCACATAATTAGAGAATTCTTTTTCCCAATAATTTCCGCCACCAATTTTTAAAATATTCTGAAAGTTAAATTCAACAACCTCTTCTTCCCATTGATTTAATAATGCAATGGATGGCACTAAAATCAAAGCATAATAACTGTTGGTTTTCTTATACTCATTTAGTACACAATTTAGAGAAGTTTTGGTTTTACCAGTACCGGTTGCCATACCAAATATCCCCGTGAAATTATTATTTACCCAGTTTTTGTAGGCTTCATTTTGATAAGGCCTTGGTTCATTTGGTCGCGGAAACCTTGGCTTACTTAGCATTTCAGTAACTTTCTCTTCAAACTTTTGTTGTAGCTTTTTGTTAACGGTTTTTAGTTTAGTTACTTCATCGGTGGCTTCATTGCTCTCAGCCTCTATAAGGTCGAGTTCCTCTTGGAGCAGGTCTTTTTCGCTTAGAGAAACAGAATTGTCGTAAACAATATTTATAAGTTTATCAGGTTTGAGGTAGATGAACGCATCCGACTGTTTTTGAAACATCTTTTCATAATCTAATATCTCATTTTCAATATTTGCTCGCTCTGCAGTTTCTCCCCAAGAACGATTTATCAGAAAGCTCTCGCCATTACAAGCAATTCCCTTGTAAGTAAAGTTACAGCTACCTATTATGTTGATAACATTGTCGTCGTAGTCCCAAAATAAAGCTTCTTTATAATGTGAAATTTCACCAGATTTGGTAGTTACTGGCGTTATTGTAACACGGTTGTTGTCAATCAGGTATCTCAAGCAATTGTAAAAGTGATTCACTTGCTTTTTGGTCAAAACCTCATTGAGGCGCTCCAAGTCGCGAAGAATTTTTTCTTCAATCGAGTCATAAAACGATTCATCGATAAAGATGCCATCATTCATCAGTTTATAGTCGCCGTCCGATAAAAAGTGATTAATGAGAAAATCTATGGTTCCGCCATTGTAGATAAATTGTGCAAAACCATACGACAGAGTGCTTATAGAATTAGAGCTAAAAAAGCCTAACTTAAACTGTATCTTTTTAGCTAATGGTATCACCTCGCCAAAAAATTCAAGCGGTATCATTTCACCAGAGGAACTTATTTTTAAAGTCTTTGGAAATAGCACACTTTTAAAGCTCATTACTCAAAAAAATTTTTAATAAATATACAGCTTTGAACCTTACGATAAACAGTTTTGGAAAACGTTTTTTACATGTGAAGAATATATCCCCCTCGCGTTAGGTGCTGCAGCGGATAGCCCGTAAAATTATTTTTGCACACAAATACTTGCGGACTAGCAGCGAAAGAACCGCCTTCCGTACCTCCTTTGAATGTAAAACTCAAACCTTTCAATCGAAGTTGTTCCAATAAGGTTAATGCCCAAATTACTTTTTCAATTAATTTGGGATCAATGCGTTTTCCTAACTTATTTCTTAAGCTAAGAATCCAATCGATAGTATGGGTTTCGTTATTAATCATTTGTATAATATTGGCAAAAAATAATTTATTTTGCCAAAGTTGTTTTTATTCTTTTTTGTAATTCTTCTTCTCTATTTCTCCGTGCAGCATAACGCTTCATTTTGGATTCATTAATTGTAAATTTCTTGTATGCTGTTTTAAAAATATAATCTAATTCTCCTTGTTGTGCAGAGAATAAATTTTCATCGATTAGCATATCTACCAACAATTTTTCGAGCGTGGGGAAAACGATATGATGATCTGTGATTGTAGGCGCTTCCGAATTTAAATGCTTTACGATAATAACCTCCTCTTTTGAATTGATGTATCGCTCAAAAAGCACGCGATCTGGATTTAAATATACGTATTTGAAATCAACACTCAGCAGCGCAAAAACCGCTTCAACGGCACTTTTTTCTACTTCAACAACCGTAATTCCTTTAAACGGTTGATGCAACATGAAATCGTTTAGCCACAAAGTGTTCCACACACAATAATCTACAAAAGGGTAATTTCTTCGTATTCTCGAGGCTATTTTTTTCAATTTAGCATCTGCTCTTGGTTGAAAATTTTTTCGGTGTTCCAATGTGTAAACTCCTCTGGTTAGCGTATTGAGTACTTGGTTTTTCTTTAAACGATACAAGTTTGTATTAATGGTATTATTCGTCCACGTAGGAAAGTCCTTTCGCAATTCTGCAACAAGTTTATCCTTCGTTAATACTTTAATATTGCCGAAATATAACTTTACCTTATTTTCTATAGCTGTACCCATTTTACTCCTTTGAAAGTTCAAATATACGTGAAAAATACAAATGTATAATTTCGGCAAAAAATATAAATCTTTGCCAAAAATATGCACCTATTGATTTTTGCGAGAAAAGGCGCTTGATGTTTAAAAGTCCAAATCAACCGTTCAAACTCGGTTTTTCAACGAAATATCGCCAGTCTTATCCGCGTTAGGTACTGCAGCGGATAGCCCGTAAAAGTAGGTGGGCTGCAAAACACAAACAAACGGGCGACCTAAGAAGCCCCGTTTGTGCCGTAGTTTTGCGCACAAATACTTGCGGACTAGCAGCGAAAGGACCGCCCGCCGCACCTTACTATTTCACTAAAAGCGGCGGCGGGAACGCCCAATTAAATAATAACGAAAGCTAAATGTTAAATTTTTAGAGTACAATTATTTGTATTACAGCGGTTTGTGTTCTTTAAAAATTTCTTGCGAAACCCAATCATTTGTTAAAAATCAAAAAATGTTTGGTTTTTCAATTTACACCCAGCAATTTTACACTCAGAAATAACCGACATGAAAAATCTAACAATGATGTGCTGTTGTATGATGTGGAGCAATCCGCGGAGGTGCACTATGGCATGATTGTAAGATCTCGCATAAACTTAGTTAACCTCTGCCCAACCGCAGAGGTTTTTTTATTCTCGTTGTTCAAAAATCAATTTTTTAAAATGTCAGCTCAAACCAGAAATACCGCGCTAAACTCAATGTCATGTTGTTGCATGATGTGGATGATGTGTAGCACAATCGTCTGGGTTTACCTATGTCTTGACAGCTGATAAAGCATTGCTTTAAAACGTTAAGTCCTTTTGGTAAACCACTCCAAAAGGACTTTTTTTTTGCTCGTAATTCTAATTTTTAAATACTAAATCCATGAGTACAACCCAATTTTCAACCTTGGCATTGCACGCCGGACACGACACCGACAAAACCGCTGGAACACGCGCCGTGCCTATTTACCAAACCACTTCGTACGTGTTTAACAACTCCGATCACGCCGCAAACTTGTTCGGATTGGCCGAAGCCGGTTTTATTTACACCCGCCTTAACAACCCTACCAACGACGTGCTCGAACAGCGTTTAGCCGCACTCGAAGGCGGAATTGGCGCCGTAGTTACCGCATCGGGAACGGCCGCTATTGCCACCACCTTACTCGTATTGCTGCGCGCCGGCGATCATATCGTGGCCTCAAACAGCCTCTACGGCGGAACCTACAATTTGCTGAGCGTTACTTTGCCGCGCCTGGGCATTACCACCACTTTTGTAGACCCAGAAGATCCAGAGAATTTTACCCGCGCCGCCCAAGAAAATACCCGCGCCTTTTTTGCCGAAAGCCTCGGAAACCCAAAACTCGACGTGCTCGATTTACGCGCCATTGCCGATCGCGCCGCGGCATTTCAAGTACCGTTTATCGTGGATAATACCGTGGCAACGCCGTATCTCTTGAATCCGATTGCATACGGCGCCAACATCGTGATTCATTCGCTTACCAAATACGTCACCGGCAACGGAACTTCGTTAGGCGGCGTGATTATCGATGCCGGAAACTTCGATTGGAGCAACGGCAAATTTCCTGAATTCACCGAGCCGTCGCCAGGTTATCACGGATTAAAATACTACGAAGCTTTAGGTGCCGCATCGTTTATTGCCAAAGTGCGGATTGAAGGCTTACGCGATTTTGGCGCAGCACTGAGTCCGTTTAATGCGTTCCAGACGCTTCAAGGTTTGGAAACTTTGTCGATACGCATTTTAAAACACAGCGAAAATGCCTTGGCTTTGGCGCAATGGCTCGAACAACAAGAGGCCGTAGCTTGGGTAAATTACCCTGGCTTGCAAAGTTCGAAGTACAAAACGCTGGCCGAACAGTACTTGCCAAAAGGCAAAAGCGGTATTTTAACTTTCGGTTTAAAGTCGGGCTTTGAAGGTGCAAAACGTTTTGTGGATTCGACACGCCTGTTCTCGTTATTGGCGAACATTGGCGATACGAAATCGCTCATCATTCACCCAGCCAGCACCACTCACCAGCAACTTTCCGAAGCGCAGCAACGCACAACCGGTGTAACACCCGATTTGATACGCGTTTCGGTTGGTTTGGAAGATCTCGCCGACTTAAAAGCCGATATCGAACAAGCGCTGGTTGCTGCTACGGCGCCTCAAACCGCCCACGTATAAATTTAGCTAATTCATTCATTAGGTTTTGTTTTGTTTGTTTGTGCAACTGTCCTCCCCACTGTGGCGGAGGGCAGTTAAACAAACCAAAACTCGAACGTCAAAACCGCGAAAAGATTCCTGTGTTTCGATAAAAAATTAGAGTTATGGCACATTTATTTAGTATTCCGCTTGCCGACCTGCGTTTACAAAACGGCTACACCTTCGCCAAGCCCGTGCTTACGTATCAGGTTTTTGGGCAAACTTTAGGAACCGCAGCTGTAGTTGTGGTAAATCATGCCCTTACGGGGAATTCGAACGTAAGCGGTCCGGATGGTTGGTGGAGTGAATTAGTAGGTTTGGGCAAGACGATAGACACTGGAGCGTTTACCGTGATTTCGTTTAACATTCCCGGAAACGGCTACGATAAAAACCCCGCGAATTTAATTTCCGAATACAAGCAATTTACCGTTCGCGACATCGCACAATTGTTTTGGAATGGTTTGCATGCGCTGGGCATTGAACGCATTTTTGCTGTGATTGGCGGAAGTCTGGGCGGCGCAATTGCTTGGGAAATGGCCGTGTTGCAACCGAGATCGATCGGACATTTAATTCCGATTGCTACCGATTGGAAAGCTACCGATTGGGTTATTGCGCAAGTACTTATTCAAGACCAAATTCTAAACAATTCCGACGACCCCATTGCCGATGCGCGCCTACACGCCATGTTGTTGTACCGTACGCCCGAATCGATAAATCAGCGGTTTAGTAGAACGCGCACCAACGAACCGTCGGTATTTCAAGTCGAGCGTTGGTTGCTCAACCACGGAATCAAACTGAAAAATCGGTTTACGTTATCGGCTTACAAACTGATGAATCATTTGCTAAAGACAAACGACATCACCAAAGAGCGCGCCGATTTCCTTCAGGTTATTCGCAACGTTACTGCTGCCATTCACATTGTGGCGGTTGACACCGATTTGTTTTTTACCGCTGCAGAAAACCGCAAAACCTTCGAGATTCTGAAAACAAAGCGCGAAAACATTTTTTTACATCAGATAAATTCGGTGCACGGTCACGATGCCTTTTTGATTGAAAACGAACAGCTTTCGCAGATTTTAAACCCCATTTTTCACACACAGAAAACCAACACGTATGTCAGTTACAACCATTAATATTTTGCTTTTTGGAATCGGAAATGTTGGAAGTACGTTGTTGAAGCAGATTCAAGAATCGCGCGATTTTTTGGAGCAGCAAAACGGCGTTGTGTTCAACTTTCCGATCATAGCCAACTCAACAGTAGTGCTGTTTCAAAACGAAGCGCTGCAGCAGGCTTGGGAAACCGATTTCAAACGCTCATCGATTCCGTACGAATTTGATGACATTCTCCATTTTCTGAAAAATACGCCGCTTGAAAATTTGATTGCCGTTGACGTTACTGCATCCGATGTAATGCTTAGTCGCTATTTGCCTTTGGTGCAACACGGCTGTCATTTGGTTGCAGCCAACAAGAAACCGAACACAGCCGACCTACATTTTTACAATTTATTGCGCAGCGAATTGGCGAAACAAAACAGAAAATTTCTGTATGAAACCAACGTCGGCGCGGGTTTACCGATTATTCAAACCATTCGGAATTTGTATCAAGCCGGCGAACGAATAACGCGCATTCAGGGCGTTTTTTCTGGATCGTTGAGTTATATGTTTAACCGATTTTCGGTAGAGCCGTTTCCGTTTTCACAGATTTTAGCCGACGCAGAACGAAACGGTTACACCGAACCCGATTCGCGAGACGATTTATCGGGCACCGACGTTGCGCGTAAGCTTCTTATTTTGGCGCGCGAACTGCAAGAGCCTTTGGAATTAGACGATATTTCGATTGAACCCATTTTTGGAGAAACACTCACGCGTTTGCTGCACGAAACCGACTATCGTTCGAACAAACAAACTTTAAACCGGTATTTAGAAGATCGCAAACAAGAGTTGGAAGCCGATGAAGTTTTGCGTTTTGTGGGTCTTTTAGATTTGGAAAAACGCCGATTTCAAGTAAAGCTTACGGCTGTGAAACGCGAGTCGGCATTAGGACAATTGCGTGGCACCGACAATTTGATTGAAATTTACACCGAATCGTATGGTAGAAATCCGCTGGTGGTGCAAGGTGCCGGAGCCGGAAAAGAAGTAACGGCGCGTGGTGTTTTAAGCGACCTACTGCAGATTGCCGAAACGGTGAAGCAGCGAGTTAAGGTGAAAGCAAATGAAGTTTTAGTATAGTAGTAAATAAAAGTGAACTCACTTTTGATACCTTTGTTAGAAGGAAAAATAAAATTTTTAAAAGTTCATCAAAAAAATTAAGAGCATTGTCGGCAAATCGAAATAGAATCGATTTTAGAAACGCATCTTAAATGAGTAGTAGCTTTTTCACCAGCAAATTTTTGCTAATACTGCGCTTTCAATGCGACAAGTTTTAGCCAAAATTATTGGTTTAGGCACTACTCAAAGTCAAGTAGTTGATAACGGGATTCATTATAACGTAAAGCGATTGGAAATTGTAGATTTTTCTTTTAAACAATATTATATCGATACAAATAACTAGATGAAGCATCTAAAATTGATATTGCTTGTTGTATTACCACTTTGCGGTTACGCGCAATCTAGCAGTTTAGCTATATCAGTTGGCCGGCCATGGTTTGCAGATAAGGATGTAAACACACAAAATATATCCACTGGACTTAGTTTTTATCACAAATTAAACGAATCGTTTGCATGTGAAGCTCTTTATGAATACGGCTACAGTAATAATATGCCGGTGTTTTTAACCGATACGGGAGCTTTATCAGAATTTATGTTTTCGCAAACAAGTAGTACTATTTTACAAGCATCGATGTGGTCAATGGTTCAATATCAGCGCTTAGGAGTTGCGATGCACCATCAGTTTGTAAACAATCAGAGGTTTGTGTTTTCGTGTTTTTTAGGAAGCGGTTATTTGGTATCTGAATCAAGTGTATATGTTTTGGAGTTCTTTGAGTACGATCCAGACAGCGAGCAAATTACAGATTTTGATGGTCGGATAGAAACGCAAACCATCGATAAGTTCTATTACAATTTGGGCTTTCAATTTCACCTAAACTTGTCGCGTGCATTTTTTGTCGGTTTGAATGCTTCATATCTTCAAATCTATGATGATTACGAAAGTTTACAAAGTCCAGTTAATGCAGGTAATTACAATTTAAGTTTGTTATTCGGAAAAAGATTTGACCTATGAAGAAGTATATTTTCTTTTGTACTCTGAGCGTTTTCGGGCTACTTGCGCAGCTATGTCAGGCGCAAAAGATAAATGTTGGTGTTGCATATGGCTTGGCGTACACCGATTTAAACTACGACGAGCCAGATTCGCCAATTAATCTCGGATTTCCTCAGATAGGCACTTTTGTGAATTTTGAAGTGGATATGAAGTTGCCGAAAAACCGTTATTTTGGTGTAGGTTTTGCTAGGCAACAGCATCAAAATACTATTAATTTCAATGGCGATTTAGGTTCCGGTCAGACGGGTTTGGTTTTAAGTGATTACAACAATTTGTATCAAAAAGATTTTTACGATATTCACTTCAGAAAGGTCTTCTCAAACAAATTCCAATTCACCTTCGGGGCCTTCTACTTTCGCGAGAACTACAACACGGTTACAACAGAAGTGATTGATAATCAAATAGTTTATACTATTTCTCAAACGGAAAATCGAGACGATAATTTAGGTTTGTTTGCTTCAGGTGATTATTTATGGCCACTTAATAACTTTTTAGACGCGGGAGTAAAGGCTAGAATCTACTTTTCGATTGATGGTATAGAATCGCTTGTGCTTTCACCGACGATTAGAGCTAAATTCTGATTCCAGTTTATTTCAAATATAAGCCGTCTCATAATCTGAGGCGGTTTTTTTATGAATGATTTCGTTCTTGTAAAGCCATTCGAAATGCTCCTTTATTTTGGTGTTGGAGAAGTTTCGCGGTAAATGCCTGTGCTAGTAAGTTGTTACTTTTAATAGCTGTTTGATTTCATAATTTGTTAATTTCTGGCGTTCTGACAAAGATTTTTAATCGAACTCAGGTTAAAAGCTTTCGCTAACTTTACCACATGCGAAAAATCATCCACATTGACATGGATGCGTTCTATGCTTCGGTGGAGCAGCTCGATTTTTGAGATTAGATTGTAGTGAAGGCACGAACGAACTTTTGAATTGTCGGCTCTGAGCTTCGTTGCAAGAGGCGATAAATGGTAAGTGAAGAGTTTTAAATATTTTTATCAACGAGCTCCTTGAATCTATGTCGGTTACTAAAATTCAAATTTTAACTACGGTATTGTTTCTTGCTGCTACTGCTTCAGCGCAGGTCAAAGTCTATTTTGAAAACGCACTAAATTCGGATTTGATCCAAATAAAAGATTTAGAACTAACGTTCGATAAAAACGAAACAGATTCAGAAACGAATACGGATTATTTAGTCGTCAAGAGCGAAACAAAATTTAGTGTTGAAAGCACCCTATTTCAGCGTACTGATGTTCGTGTATCAGGAAGAAGCGATACTGTAGTTTTTTTACTTCCAAAAGTAATCGAATTAGAAGAAGTGTTTATTGATAAATCTCCACCAAGGTTTAAGCGAAATCGAATTGAGAAGCTAAAACCGGATCAGTACACATTTCTTTTGTTAGAAAATCAGAAATTAACGAGAACATTTCGTACAAAAATCAAATCGTTGTCGGGAATAGTGCTGAAGGCTTACATTTCTTCTGAGTTAGAAGCCGATTTGAAATTTGCAATAACTAACGCAGTAACAAGGAAAGTCTTATGGAGTGATATTCAACATATCGTTGTTAAAAAAGGAAAGCAAGATTTCGTTGTGAAAACGGATATGTTAGAGATTAATCCCAATGATATTTACACCTTTTCGATTGAGCTTTTAAAAATACCCGAGCACGAAAATTATAAAAAAAACATTTCATTTTTAATGTCGAAAACAAAAAACGCTACCACTTCATTTGTTCGAGATTGTTCGGAACATTTTTCAAAAAATGAACTACTCGACGTTAATTTATATTTGGAGATTTTATCGAATTAACTCCAAAAACCTGTCTATTTCGACCAAAGTAGCGTCTTTCTTTAAAGGTCTATTCGCTAACTTTACCACATGCGAAAAATCATCCACATTGATATGGATGCGTTCTATGCCTCGGTGGAGCAGCTCGATTTTCCGGAGTTGCGCGGAAAGCCTATTGCTGTAGGCGGAAACGAGGTTCGGGGCGTTGTTTCGGCGGCGAGTTACGAAGCGCGAAAATTTGGTGTGCGGAGTGCTATTTCGGGCGTTCTGGCCAAGCGCTTGTGTCCGCAGCTAATTTTTGTTCCCTTGCGGTTCGATCGGTATCGGGAAATTTCGGCCAAGATTCGCGAGATTTTTTTTCAATACACCGATTTAGTGGAACCGTTATCGCTCGACGAGGCGTATCTCGACGTTACCCAAAACAAAGTCAACCAAGGTTCGGCTACGCTTTTGGCCACTGAAATTCGGCAACGTATTTTCGAGGAAACGCAGCTTACGGCTTCGGCGGGCATTTCAATCAATAAATTTTTGGCGAAAGTAGCGTCCGATTACAACAAACCCAACGGCCAATATACGATTGCGCCCGAACAGGTTGAGACTTTCTTGGAAGAGTTGCCCATTGGGAAGTTTTACGGTGTTGGAAAAGTGACGCGTGATAAAATGTACAGTCATCAGATATTTACGGGCAAGGATTTGAAGGGGAAGTCGGCCGAGTTTTTAGAAACGCATTTTGGCAAGCCAGGACTCGATTATTACAAGATTGTTCGCGGCATTCACGAATCGCCCGTAATGCCTGAACGTACGCAGAAATCGGTTGCCACGGAGCACACATTCGAAACCAACTTAACGTCGGAGTTGTTTATGATCGACAAGTTGGAAGTTATTGCTAAGGAATTATCGGCACGTTTAAAGAAGCACGATTTAGCGGGTAAGACGGTTACGTTGAAAATCAAATACAGCGATTTTACGTTGCAAACGCGCTCGAAAACCGGTGTTCATTTTTTGTCGACGGCGAGCGCCTTGTTTCAGGTTGCCAAAGAGTTGTTGTATCAGGAACGACTGCGCGACTCGGTTCGATTGTTAGGCATTTCGGTAAGCAACTTGAATGTTGATCAGAAGAAATCGGTTGGGATTCAGTTGAAGTTTGATTTTTGATTTTAGGGGAAGCTAGTCCCGATTGCTGTCTGGATAGACTTCGTGACGTTCACCATTTTACGAATCGTTTTAGTATTAAGATGGGAGTATTAAGTATTAAGACTTCGCGACGTTTACCATTTTACGTGTCGTTTTGCCCAGCCTAACCCGCAATTCGTTGGTGCCTGAGCGTGTCGAAGGCTTATTTAGAAGATAGAAGCTAGTCCCGATAGCCATCGGGATAGAAAATAGTCCCGATAGCTATCGGGATTGTGACGTTCACCATTTAACGTATCGTTTTGCCCAACTTAACCCACGTATCGTTGGAACCTGAGCGTGTAGAAGGATGGTAGGATTTTTTGGTGGTTTGACACGTTCTGTGTTTTCATCAACGGTACCCTATTGCGCAAAATTCTGTGAGCTTCGGTGTTTTCTGTGCGCTTAAAAAGCTAGTACGTGATCGGGTCGGAGGCGGCGTTGTGGACATTGTGAAAAACTTTGAGAAACATTGTGCTCCCTCGGCGCCTGAGCCTATCGAAGGCAACCGCAAAGGACGCGAAGATTTACGCAAAGTTCGCAAAGGGTTTTTTTACCTTTTTCCTTTCCTATATCTATTGGAATTTACTTTTTTCCATAATGGAACTTTCCCGCGCGAACGGGTGGAGTGGCATCCTTTTTTGCGCTACGGTATTTCCACTATTTGTATGCAAAAAAGATAGAACGGAACACGTGACGGCTGCACTTTTTTTGCGAAGCGACGAATCGATTGCCGGCGCGCCCAAATAATTCCACTCATTTTCATTTTTCCCCAAATAAAAAAGCCGCTTCAGTTTTTGAAACGGCTTTATAAATGCGGTTATCTAGCGAACTAGTAACGGTAGTATTCTGGTTTAAACGGTCCTTGAGGTGTAACCCCAATGTAAGCCGCTTGCTCTTCGTTAAGTGTTTCTAACTCCACGCCCAACTTCTCTAAGTGCAAAGCTGCTACTTTTTCGTCGAGGTGCTTTGGAAGCATGTACACGTTGTTTTCGTAACGATCAGCGTGGTTCCACAACTCGATTTGTGCCAAAGTTTGGTTAGTAAACGAGTTACTCATTACAAAACTTGGGTGGCCTGTAGCGCAGCCTAAGTTAACTAAACGTCCTTCGGCCAAGATGATGATGTCGCGACCGTTGATGTTGTAACGATCAACCTGAGGCTTGATTTCGTCTTTCGTATGCCCGTAGTTCTCGTTTAACCAAGCCATGTCGATTTCGTTGTCGAAGTGACCGATGTTACAAACGATGGTTTTATCTTTCATGGCTTCGAAGTGGCGCGCCACAACGATGTCTTTGTTTCCAGTGGTAGTAATTACGATATCGGCAGTTTTAATTACGGTATCTAATTTCTTTACTTCGAAACCGTCCATTGCTGCTTGAAGCGCACAAATTGGGTCGATTTCGGTAACAGTAACGATAGAACCAGCGCCACGGAATGAAGCCGCAGTACCTTTTCCAACGTCGCCGTAACCACAAACAATTACGCGTTTTCCAGCCAACATGATGTCGGTTGCACGACGAACCGCATCTACAGCCGATTCTTTACAGCCGTATTTGTTATCGAATTTCGATTTTGTAACCGAGTCGTTCACGTTAATTGCTGGCATTGGTAACGTACCATTCTTCACGCGCTCGTACAAACGGTGAACACCCGTTGTAGTTTCTTCGCTCAAACCGCGGATTCCTGCGATAAGTTCTGGGTAACGATCGAATACCATGTTGGTTAAATCGCCGCCATCGTCGAGAATCATGTTAAGTGGTTTGCGCTCTTCGCCGAAGAAAAGCGTTTGCTCGATACACCAATCGAACGACTCCTCATCCATTCCTTTCCAAGCATACACTTGAATTCCGGCAGCAGCAATAGCCGCAGCAGCCTGATCTTGTGTTGAGAAAATGTTACAGCTCGACCAAGTAACCTCGGCACCAAGTGCAATTAAGGTTTCGATTAATACAGCAGTTTGAATAGTCATGTGCAAGCATCCTGCGATACGTGCGCCTTTTAACGGCTGTGAATCTTTATATTCTTCGCGAAGTGCCATTAAACCCGGCATTTCAGCTTCCGCCAACTCGATCTCCTTTCGGCCCCAGGCAGCAAGCGAAATATCCTTTACTTTGTAGGCAACATACGGCATAGTGGTAGTACTCATTTTTTATCTTTGTCTATAATTTTTCGGCGCAAAAGTACGATAATCCTTTGGAAATTGTCGAATTTGGTGAAAATTTAAGACTTGTTTACTACGGTAAGCAATTGATAAATAACGAATTGATTTCAAATGCCTCTATACAGTACGTTTAATTATAAATCGAATATTCGCGTTTCGGTTTGGGACATTACCGAGTCGGTATCCGATTTGGCGGTGCACACGCTTACGCAGAAAAGCCAACAACGGCTTGAAGGCATGAAATCGACGGTGCACCAAAAAGGATTTTTGTCGATTCGTAAGTTATTGGAAGCAAGCGGCTATACTGATTCCGATTTGTATTACCACGAAACAGGAAAACCGTTGTTAACCGACGGTGTACAGGTGTCAATTACGCATTCGGCAAAATATTCGGCGCTTGCTTTGGCAGAGGTTCCGGTGGGAATCGACATAGAACTCGTTAAACCTGTGGTTGGACGCATAGCGCACAAGTTCACCAAAAACGAAGCTTGGTTTTTAGACGCTACGGCTGCCGATTACTTAGACAAACTCACGGTAATTTGGGGTGTGAAAGAAGCGATTTTCAAGGTAGTGAACGAGCCTGGAATTAGCTTTAATCATCATATTGCCGTTTCGAAATTTTCGTTAGACGATCAGGAAACCACGGCTATGCTCGATTTTAACGGACAACAAACCGGCTTTACGATTTATTTTGAATCGATTGCCGATTACAAACTGGTAGTTGCTACCTACATTTCATGAATATTTTAGAACAATTGCTTGCCGCGAGGCGGTCGGGTGCGCGATTGCTTGCCGTTTTATTAGATCCGGAGAAGCAAGACGCGGCGGAACTGGCTGATTTTTTTCGGCGCATCGAGTCGCTGCCTGTGACACACTTTTTAGTGGGCGGAAGCACCGGTAGCGGACCAGCCACCGATACGCTTGTTCGTGCCTTGAAAGCACGTACTCATTTACCTGTGATTTTATTTCCGGGCAACAGCGATCAGTTATCGGATGCCGCCGACGGATTATTGTTTTTGAGTTTGCTTTCGGGCCGCAATCCGGAGTATTTAATTGGGCAGCAGGTTCGAGCGGCCGCCGTTTTGCGACAGGCGCCGTACGAGGTATTGGCAACGGCTTATTTATTGCTCGACGGTGGAAACGAGAGTGCGGTGCAGCGGGTTTCGGAAACGTTGCCGTTATCGCAAGAAAATTCCGAGTTAATTATCGATACGGCTTTTGCGGCGCAGCTTTTGGGCTTTAAGTTGCTGTATTTAGAAGCCGGTAGTGGAGCTGCTGTGCCGGTACGGGAGTCGGTTATCGAGCAGGTTTTTAAAACGGTCGATTTACCCTTAGTGGTTGGTGGCGGTATTCGCAGTATAGCAGCACTTGAAGCGGCGTATCGTGCGGGCGCTACGATGGTTGTTGTGGGAACCGCGTTTGAGACGGCGTTTTCGGACTTTTAAATCAAGAGAATTTTATATTCAAACGTTATAAGCACTTGCGTTGACGTTTTTTGAAGTGTTAGTACGTAAATGTGTTTTTGGGCAGCATTTCCCGCTATTCGTTGCAAGTCCGCAGTACAAATGCCGTTTTGGCGATGTCTTGTTTGTGGCTTCTTTCAGTCGCCCAAACAGGTCAGCCCAAACAGGCATTTGTCCTTTGCGGGCTTTTCACTACACCCGAGGCTGCAAGCCGAACTGACCGAAGGTAATCGGGGCTGCGGGGAGACGTTATCGAAGAAGCGTTGGGAAAGATTTTTAAGGTAAAGATTTCAAATCCGCGCTATCGGGTGTAAAATGCCACACAATTTCGAAGCTAGTAAACAATAAAAACAGTAATCGTACATGGGTAAACAAAATGCGTGGAAAATAGTGCTATTTTTGTATTAACTTGACTTTTTCACCCAAGTGTTTTTAACTTAAAAGCGATATGGAAGCGATCAGACAGTTTATAGATGTTAAAGATAATTCATTTCAAGTAACGCTGCCAGATGGTTTTAGAGCTAGCAGAGTTGAAGTAATTATTTTGCCCATGTCGGAAAATATGCCGGAAATTTCGGAACAGACTAAGAAAATGCTAGACGATCGGCTAGAATCCTATCGCAACAATCCTTCTGCTGTTTTTGATTTAGACCAAATGGTTGCAGAGTTAAACAATGAGCTATAAAGTTGTTTACATAGCACTTGCAAAAGACGATTTTAAAAAAGCAGTTTCGTATTACAAGGAAATCTCATCAAAACTCGCAAATGATTTTATTGCACGTGTTGGCGAAGCAGAAAAATACCTTTCGATGAATCCTTATGGTAACGATATTATGTACAAGGAGGTTAGAATGCACAACTTACATCAATTTCCTTATCATATGCATTATCAGGTTTTAGAAGATCAAAAGCAAATTGTAGTTCTAGCCATTCAGTTTTCAAAACGCGGTGATTTAGATTTTTCAGGTAGATAAGCCGCTTTTCAGATTTACTACGTTACCGAAGAATAACTGCGCTATGAGAATACCAAAGGATCCCTAATCGTTAAAGGAAATAAGGGTAGGGTAGTGCTAAGGTATTATTGTCTACGTTGTTCCGCTGCGAAACCTTACGAAATAGTGAATGTAACTCACCCCCGCCGGTACGTATTGCCCCACGCTACAAAATTACCAAATACCAAACAAGTAACCCAACAAACGTTGCTACAAATCTTCTCAAAATGAGTGTGTTGTAAGGCGGTTTGCTTTTTATTTCGGAAATTATTACGATCCGGAGTACGTGCTGGCGGGAGTGAGTGATACGAAAAACAATGTGCCGTTGTATCTAGGCTCATTTTAAAACATAAACGGGATCAGTTTGATTTGTGAAAGGTTTGGTAAGTGGCTGGTTTTTTTGAACAGGTTAAAAATAGAGTTAAATTAACCTTTTAAAAGAAAAACAGTATGAAGACATCAAAATTTTCAGAGGAACAGATTATTTCGATCTTAAAG
>NZ_JAIXYH010000096.1 GCF_027490375.1 Flavobacterium sp. | reverse complement strand
TAAAAAGCAAACAGCCATACAACCACCTCATTTTGAGATAATTTATAGCAAAGATATTTAGGTTACTTGTTTAGCATTTGCTAATTTAGTAGCATGGGGCAGTACGTGCCGACGCGGGCGAGTCATTAGTCTAGTACTTATCAAAAACAGGCGCTAAGTTTCCATAGTGTTAGAGCCTCGGCAATTGGCTGAAAGTAGACGAGCTAAAACTAGGCGACTTGTTAACCCTCTATGACGGCAACACCAAAGTAATTTCTAAAATTGAACTCGTTGTAGGGAACTTTAAAGTTTATAACTTTACCGTTGACCAATACCATACCTACTATGTCTCGCAACAAAACGTGTTGGTGCATAATGGGAATCCGTGTGAATTCGGAAATATCTATGATTTATTTAAGAGAAGTAAGGTAGGAGCGGTACTGGAATCCGTTTCAAGTAGGTTCAAGGACAGGAAATACAAAGGCGCTCAAATTATGGAAGTAACTAAAGATGTAGAAGAACTCGGACTGAAAATAGGAGATTTTTACTACCTAGATTCTCAGAAAAAAGATCACTTGGAAGTCTTCGATCAAAGTGGCAAATCTAAGTCTGTAATTGACGCAAACACCGGGGAATTAATCCCCAGCAAAACAAAGGCTGCAGAGGGCAGATCCATTTCGAAAATAATAAAATCATGAGTAACCTTCTTGCAATAAAAAAAATCAACTCAGTTTTCGATGATACTGACACGGACTCTTTTTTCAATTCGCTCTATCAAGGAATGTTTGATATAGGTAAATATGACGAAATTCTTGATAACCTGAGTATTCTGACGGAAAATCTCACACTTGACAAAAATGAAGTATCGCTTATTAATATCCCGTCAATTCTAGAGGCGTACAGGGTCTTTAATTTAGCCTACGTGTTTGATTTAGACCCTGATGATTCGTTCGAAATAAAGGTCTCGCGACGTCGAAAAAAACAGTATAAAATGGAGAAGTATTATGAGTTGGATTTTTTGTTTTTAAGAATATTTGACCTAATAAGCTTGGATTCGTATGTTAACTATCCAACAACCTCCCAAAATCACGCTGATTTAAACCGTTGACGTAACCGTTTTCATTAGCTGAAGGGCTTCAGTTGGAAGAGTATTGTTCCAAAAAAACAAAGAATCTGCTGCTATGGATCGACCAGATCTCGATATAAGAAAACTAGAAACTAAAGTACTTGAGTCGGGTATTGATGTAAAAGTTGAAGGAGGAAGAAATTGGAAAGTTATGGGCCATGGAGAAGTTATAGGAGCGAAAGCTGGTATCGAAACACAATATTCTCGGGTAGAGATAACTCCCAGCGGAGAGTATCACGGCTCGCCTATAACAGCAGCAGAGTATAAAAAATTAACAAAAAAGTAGTGGTTAATCTATTTGATGAATTAGAGCTTAAAGGAGGAAGATTGTTCAATACAAATTCTATTATATGGCTGGATGTAGACATTAAACATCAGTTACTTAATTTTATTGAGGATATTGCCCGAATAGAATTTGAACAACAGAATGCAATTATCGATATTGGTTACTACCCAACTGATTTTGAGGTCACAGACCATCATTACTTCTGTGTCCGCGTTATCGTAAGCGAAAACTGGGACCTACCATATTACGAGGCCAAGATTAAAAGCATTGAAAATTTGAAAAATGAAATTGAAATAAGTATCAGTATGGTTACCAATTTTGGGACGGGGATAAGCAGTTTCCAATAATATAGGATATAAGCCGGCCTTGGCGATATATTTGCAAACCTTTATCCTAATTTTTGGCAGCCCGGTCTGTCGCCACACATTTTGCTAATTTCGCGATGCCTTATAAATTTTAGCCACACACGAGCCCCCTTTTTTTATTGGTGGCAAGTGGCAGAAAGTAGACGAGCTAAAAGTAGGCGACCTGTTAACCATCTATGACGGCAACACCAAAGTAATTTCTAAAATTGAACTCGTTGTAGGGAACTTTAAAGTTTATAACTTTATCGTTGACCAGTACGCTACTTATTATGTCTCGCAATACAACGTGTTGGTGCATAATGGGAATCCGTGTAGTTTAGGTTTTGTTTGGCAAAGGGCAAAAACAGTTATTTCTGATGTTCTAACAAAAGGAATTCATGGAGATATATTTTATAAGGGTAAAAAATTGACAGAAATTGGCTTTGAAATTAATGATGCTGGCGATATCATTTATTACGTTGTTGGAAAAAAAGTTTCAAAAGAACAAGTGAAAATAGGTGAAAAAGCATTTGAAGATAAGATGAACGACCCTAAATTTAAGAAGGAGTTGGAAGAGAAAGCACAATAAATCTTTGATATTGGCGCATTTAAAGGAAAGGACAGAGAGATAAAACTCCAAAAAATAGTTGAAAAAATTATAATTTATACAATCCATGATTTTAGAAGATTTTATTCTCGAGGGAGAAGTGGCTGGAATCAAAATCGGAAAAATTATCAGTTCTAGCTCACAAGTAGAGTTAATTCAAAATGAAGAAGGAGACATTCCCGGTTTATACTCATGTACTCTTGAAAATTTATATTTTGAGATAACCACTTTTAGCAAAATTGTGATTGGTATTCAGTTTGATTTTAGTTATGATGCCGAAAAAGTATATAGTCTGCGTAAAAACAATCATACATTTTTTATTGGCTTTAATACAACATACGAAAAGGCGCAAAAATCATTAAAAATCTTAAATGTTGATTTTAAAAAATCCACGGTAGACGACGATAATTTCGAATTAACACTTTTAAAAAGTGGAGTATCATTATTGTTTTTTAGAAATAACCTAAATAAAGCAAGCATATTTAGTATGGACGATTATAATGCCTTAAGTTCAACATTTTAATAGGATATGAATTTCTTAGAGCGGAAATAGATAGAAGCCTTGAAAGTAGTCGGCTTTTTCGACAGTTTGTAAATATAGTTTTTGATCCGATCGCGCGGATTTCAAATCCGTGCCTTCAACAATTGTTGGCAACGCTACTTCGGTAACGACACCCGCAGCCTGGATAGTGGCGGCGTCCTTTTTCTGGGGATTCGCGGAATAAAAACCTATCATTTCCTTATCCATTTTTGGGTCTTTTGTCGGGATTTCGTTTGTTGTGAAAACAAGATAGAACGCGAACCACTTTTCGCTCTTCGTAGACTACAAAATATAAACTATAGGGAAAATACTTGATTTTAAAGGAGCGAATGTCTTTATAACGCACGGTAAAAAAAGGGACTTCACTCAATATCTGATAGGCTGTGGCAACAGAAGCAATAAATTTTCTCGAAGCAACGGTACTATTCAAAGCATAATAGTCGATTGCATTTTCAATTTCTTTTTGAGCACGTGGCGAAACAAGAATCCTATAAGCCATACTTTTTCATCAGCTTATTTACCGACTCTTCGGCCGATAGATAGGTACTTTCATCTTCTTCTAAACGTGTGTCTAAAACCGCTTTCATGTCGGCGGTAAGTTCAACAGCAATTGTGTTTTCCTCAACTATGATAGTAATTGCCTTTGATTTGTAGGCAACTTTTATTGCGTCTAGAATGTCAGTGGTTAAATCTTCTGCCGATGCCAAGTGAAAAGTAGTGTACATGACTGTTAACTAGGTTATAATTACCCAAAGATAAAAGAATAAAAGCAGCTTTGATAACAAACCTGAACTCGAATTAAAATCATATCGCTGGTGC
>NZ_JAIXYH010000098.1 GCF_027490375.1 Flavobacterium sp. | reverse complement strand
ATGGCGTATTGTTCTTCGGTGCAGTTTTCTTTGCAATCGATTTTGGGTTCGCTTTCTCCGAATCCTTTTCCGGCGATTCGGTTGCTGGCAATTCCTTTAGAGATGACGTATTGTACGGTTGCTTTGGCACGTCTGTCTGAGAGCTCTAAGTTGTATTTGTCGGTACCGCGGCTGTCGGTGTGTGCTTTGACCAAGATTTCCATATTCGGATTGGCTTTGAGCACTCCGATTAACTTATCGAGTTCGAAGGCGCCTTCTTTGGTAATGTTTGCCTTGTTGTATTCGAAGGTGATTTCATTGAGAATCACTTCGGTTTCGGTGATTTTCACTTCAATTGGTGCTAGAGGCGCTGCTACGGTTACTTTTCCGTTTGGCGATTTAGCAATGGCAAACACGCCGTTTTCAAAACCGTCTTGTGTGGCCTGAATGCCGTAGGCTTTGTTACACTCTACCGTGTAGGTTACCAAACCATTGGCATCGGCAGTTTGGGTTTGAATCGGGTTTTGTTTCTCATCGAGTATGGTTACCTGTGCTCCTGGGAGTGGATCGCCGGTTTTTAGATTGGTTACGGCAATCTGCGCCTCGACCGCACACAGGGGTTCGATCAGGTAAATGTCGTCGTTTCCGGTGCGGTTGCTGGAGATAAAACCTACATTTTTGCTGGCATTGAAGCTAAAGGCAAAGTCGTCTTTCTCGGAGTTTACGGGTTTTCCTAGGTTGGAAGCCGGTTCGTTTTTGGCTAAGTTGGCCACAAAGATATCGAGTCCGCCCAATCCGATTCTGCCGTTCGAGGCGAAGTAGAGTAGGTTATCGGCGGTGATGAACGGGAACTGTTCGTTGCCTTCGGTATTTACATTAGGTCCGAGGTTTTCGGGTTTTCCGTAGCTATCGCCGTTGATCGATACTTTCCAGATGTCGGTTCCCCCGATTGATCCGGGCATATCCGAGGAGAAGTACAGGGTTTTGCCGTCGGCACTTAAGGCCGGTGCGCTAGTGGAGTAGGTGTTGCTGTTGAAAGGCAGCGCGGTGATGTTCTCCCACTTCTCGCCGTTTTTGGTGGCTCGAAACAAATTCACTTGTCCGAACTTGGCGTTGAGTTTTTTGTCTTTTTCGAACTTTTTCTCGGCATGGCTATCGCGCGAGAAGTATAGGGTCTTTCCATCGGCTGAGATCGTTACCGGACCGTCGTGCCATTTGGTATTCAAATCGGCTTGTTCCTCAACTTTTCCGAAGTTACCGTCGGTGGTGTAGGTAACGCGGTAGATGTCTAAGTAAGGTTCTTCGTTCCAACCGTCGGTTCTTTTGGTTTTGTTTCGTGAACTCACAAAGTAGAGTTGGCTTTCGTTGGAGAGAAAGCCGGCAAAGTCGGTCTTCTCGCTGTTGATTTTAATGGTTTTTACATTAAAAGCCTTTTGTTTGTCTAGCAGTTTAGACAAGTAGTTGGGATTCGACTTAAAGTTGGCTGCGCGCTGGTCGTTGGGTGCTTTCTGAGCAAAGACGGCCATTTGTTTGTTGGCCTCTTCGTACTTGCCGTTGGCTTTAAGCATTTGCGCGTACTTCCAATAGAATTCGGCATCTTGATTCTCTTTGGCTGCTAGTGCAAACCATTTCACGGCTTCGTTGCTGTTAAACACGTTGTAATAAGCCTCGGCTAGTTGGCGGTAAATGTAATTGTTGCCCTTTCCGTTATCTACCAATTTTTGGTACGCCTGAGCCGCTTCCACATACTCCAAGCGAGCAAACAATTTATCAGCGGCTGCTGTTGTTTTGTTTTGCGCATTAGACCACAGGCTGCAAAGCAAGGCTAACAAGATTATTGACTGTTTCATCTTTAGATTTTGCATAGAAATTAGAAATAACGTGGAGATCGGGATATTTTCTTGGGGAAGTTCAAATCAAACAACAAGATAATCTCGTGTGAGGAGGTTGTTGCGGTATTCAAATCCGAGATAATATGGTCGTAGGCATAACCGATGCGCAAGTTCGGGTTGATGGCAAAGTTTACCATAGCCCCGATACTCTCATCCAAACGGTAAGACGCACCGAGTTCAAAACGCTCGTTGAACAAGAAGTTGGCGTTGGCATCAAAAGTCGTCGGTGAATTGAATGCTCCTTTAATCATGGTAAAGGGTTTGAACTTCAAATTCGGATTCAAATCAAAGACATATCCACCGGTTAAGAAGAAGTGCTGGGTTTCGGTACCGTACTTCACTCCGTTGAAATCCAAGTGATTTGCCTTAAGGATGTTCGGCACCGAGAAGGCTACATAGTATTTGTTGGTGTAATAGAAAAAGCCCGAACCGATGTTCAAATACACGTTGTTGGTGTCTTCGCTAAAGGCATCGTCGGTAGGAACCGGAAGCGAAGGAGAAATATCGCTAAAGAGTCCAATGCGTTGAAAGGTGGCACCTGCTTTCAAACCCAAGGCCAAACGGTGTTCGCCACCCAAATTCAAGGTGTAGGAAAAGTCGGCATAGGCGTTTTGTTCGTTAACCGGACCAATACGATCGGAGATCAACGACAAACCAATACCCACATTCTTCCCAGCAGGGGTACTGCCCGAGAAGGTAAACGTCTCGGGAGCACCATCTATATTGACCCACTGCTTGCGGTAGAGCAATCCAAAAGATAAATTCTCCTTGGAGCCCGCATAAGCCGGGTTGATTACGTTCATGTTATACATGTACTGCGTGTAGTGCGGGTCTTGCTGCGCCCAAAATTCCGGGACAACAGCAAAAAGCATCAAAGCAGCTAAACAGAGTTTCTTCAT
>NZ_JAIXYH010000100.1 GCF_027490375.1 Flavobacterium sp. | reverse complement strand
TCGCCGGAAAAGGATTCGGAGAAAGCGAACCCAAAATCGATTGCAAAGAAAACTGCACCGAAGAACAATACGCCATAAACAGACGTAGCGAATTCCTGATCGTGAAGAAGTAAGGGGAATTTGACCGAATAAAAAAACCGACGATTAGTCGGTTTTTTTATGCTTGATCGGCAGCGTGCCATTCGGCGAAAGAAGTGCCGGTTTCTTGCAATTTTAACGAATGCAGTTCAATGTTTTGGGGCAATCGCGCTTTAATACGAGCCGCAAAATCGATCACCATATTTTCACTCGTGGGTTGATAATCGACCAACAAAACGTGGTGTTGCCGTTGAATTAATTCCGCCGCAAGTTCAACGTGTGGTGTATTTTTATTGAAAACGGTTGCATGATCGAACTGATCGACGATTTCTTCTTTTACGATGCGTTTTAAATCCGAAAAATCGATGACCATGCCAAACTTCACGTTATTTGGATCGGCAATGGGAACTCCGATCACGGTTACCGAAAGTTTGTAGCTGTGCCCGTGCACGTTCTTGCATTTTCCGTCGTAACCATATAGCGCATGACCGGTTTCGAAGTTAAATTGTTTGGTAATTCTAATTTTTGACATGAATGGAAATCTGATTTTGCAAAAGTAGTTAATCTACAGTCGACAATTTCACGTGAACTCACAAAGGTTTTGCGATGCTGTTTTGGAGAACAAGACATTTTATTTTTGCGCACTTTGGTGGAAACGGATGCCCGCGCCACGGATAGCAGTGGAAAGCCCGGAAACACCTATTGTAGCGGAGCAAAACGGGTGTTGAGGACTTGTAACGAATAGCCGGGCCGCTGCTTGGGAAAGGCTGGGGAGCGGGGCGCCCAAATAAAAAGAAAGGAAATACGAACATTTTTTAAAAATCAATCCTTTTAACTTTGATGTTTCGTTTGAGCCCTTACCTTTGCGCTGAACTATATCGTTTTCTTATGTCTGATTACAGCAAACGTCGAGCCGCTCTATTATATCATGCAAAACCAAAACCGGGCAAAATTGCAGTGGTACCCACCAAAAAATACGCTACACAACGCGATCTTTCTTTAGCCTATTCGCCGGGCGTTGCGGAGCCGTGTTTGGAGATTGCAAAAGATATAGACAATGTATATAAATACACTGCGAAAGGCAATTTAGTTGCCGTAATTACAAACGGTACTGCGGTTTTGGGATTGGGCGATATCGGTCCGCAAGCCTCTAAACCCGTTATGGAAGGCAAAGCCTTGTTATTTAAAATTTTTGCGGACATCGACGTATTTGATATTGAAATCGACACAAAAAATATCGACGAGTTTATCAATACCGTTAAAAACATAGCACCCACATTTGGCGGTATTAATTTGGAGGACATCAAAGCACCGGAGTCGTTTGAAATTGAACGCCGCTTGGTGGAAGAACTCAACATTCCGGTGATGCACGACGACCAGCACGGAACGGCCATCATCTCGTCGGCAGCACTTTTGAATGCTTTGGAATTTGCAGATAAAAACATTTCGGAAATCAAATTGGTGGTTTCCGGTGCTGGTTCTGCTGCCTTGGCATGTGCAAATTTATATGTGTTGTTGGGCGTGAATCCTGAAAACATCATTATGTTCGACAAAGACGGCGTTTTAAGTTCGGCACGTACTGATTTATCGGATTTGCAAAAAAGATACGCTTCGGCGACTCCAGGAACTACTTTGAAAGACGCGATGGTTGATGCCGACGTATTCTTGGGTTTATCAGCCGGGAATTTGCTTACGCCAGAAATGTTATTGAGCATGGCTGCGGATCCGATTGTATTTGCGATGGCGAATCCGGTTCCTGAAATCGACTATGATTTGGCGATTGCAACCCGTGAAGACATTATTATGGCAACGGGGCGAAGCGACAATCCGAATCAAGTGAATAATGTTTTAGGATTTCCATACATATTTCGTGGCGCTTTAGACGTTCGAGCGACTAAGATAAACGAGGCTATGAAAATGGCGGCAGTACGTGCGTTAGCAGCCTTAGCGAAAGAACCCGTTCCGGAACAGGTGAACATTGCTTATGGCGAAACGAAGCTAAATTTCGGAAGAGATTACATCATTCCGAAGCCGTTTGATCCGCGATTGATTGCAAAAGTAGCTCCGGCAGTAGCGCGTGCGGCGATGGAATCGGGCGTGGCAACACATCCGATTACCGATTGGCAACGCTACGAAGACGAGCTTTTAGAGCGTTTGGGTAGCGACAATAAGATGGTTCGTTTGTTGATGAACCGCGCAAAAATGGATCCGAAACGTATTGTTTTTGCGGAAGCCGATCATTTGGACGTTTTGAAAGCGGCACAGATTGTTTACGAAGAGAAGATCGGACATCCCATATTGCTTGGTAACAAAGAAGTTATTTTGGAATTGAAATCGGAAATTGGATTTGATGCCGATGTGCCGATTTACGATCCGAAAACAAAGGAAGAAGATGTGCGCCGTTTACGTTATGCAGATATTTATTGGAAGTCGCGCCAACGTAGAGGCATACAATTACTCGATGCGCAAAAATGGATGCGGGAGCGCAATTACTTTGCGGCGATGATGGTGAATGAAGGCGATGCCGATGCTTTAGTAACTGGTTATTCGCGCAGCTATCCGTCGGTTATCAAGCCGATGATGCAACTGATTGACAAGGCGCCTGGTATTTCGTTAATTGCTACTGCGAATATGATGATGACTAATCGCGGGCCGATGTTTTTGTCGGATACGGCAATTAATCCGAACCCAAGTGCCGACGATTTGGCGAAAATTGCTTTGATGACGGCTCGTACTGTTCGCATGTTTGGTATGGAGCCGGTTATAGCGATGATTTCGTTTTCGAATTTTGGTTCTTCGGCTCACGGAAGCGCTGCTAAAGTTCGCGAGGCCGTGGCGTATCTGCATAATTACTATCCGGATTTGCTTATTGATGGCGAAATTCAAACAGACTTTGCTTTGAATTCGGAAATGTTAGAAAAGAAGTTTCCGTTTTCAAAGCTCGCTGGAAAGAAAGTAAATACCTTGATTTTCCCGAATTTGGAGTCGGCTAACATCACTTACAAGCTATTAAAAGAGTTGTACGATGTTGATTCGGTGGGTCCAATAATTTTAGGGATGGACAAGCCGGTACACATTTTTCAGTTGGGTGCCAGCGTTGAGGAAATGGTAAATATGGCTGCTGTTGCTGTAGTGGATGCGCAGGAAAAAGAAAAACGCAAAAAGCGCTAATTTCTGGATTTCTTCGCTCAGATAACAAGTCTGAAAAGTTCCTTATTTGCTGTTGCTTGTATAAAATGGCATTGTGTGTCGGTTAAATACGCAATTCGACCTTCGATTTTAAGCCTTTTTTAAGATTTTTGCTACATTTGGGCGCTGACTCTGACACCATGATTGCTCAAATACAAGGGAAACTGATTGAAAAGCTGCCAACCGAAGTGGTTATCGACTGTAATGGTGTTGGTTATCAGGTTAATATATCGCTTCACACCTATTCCTTGATTCAAGATTCCGAGTACATTAAGCTTTATACACATCTTCAGATAAAGGAAGATGCGCATACTTTGTTTGGTTTTTTCGAAAAATCGGAACGCGAGATTTTCAAAATGTTGATATCGGTCAACGGAATTGGTGCCGGAATTGCACGAACGATGCTTTCGTCGATCGAGCCGAAACGAATTATCGAAGCTATAGGCTCGGGCGATGTGGCTACGATTCAGCGCATAAAAGGAATTGGGGTGAAAACAGCTCAACGTGTAATCATTGATTTGCGCGATAAGGTGTTAAAATTATACGATATCGACGAAGTTTCCGTTTCGCAAAACAATACAAAACGAGATGAAGCGTTATCAGCTTTGGAAGTTTTGGGCTTTAACAAAAAGTTGGCAGAAAAGGCACTCGAAAAGATTGTTTTTGAACAGCCCGAGGCAAATGTGGAGACTTATATCAAACAGGCTTTAAAAATATTATCTTAGTTGGAAAAGAAATTTCTGAAAAAATCAGAATACCTATATAAACTATTGCTTTTACTGGCAATATTTTTCTCTACTCAAACTACTCTAGCGCAGGTTGACGAGGAGGAAGATCAGCAAGTGCGCGACACTGTAGGATACAATTCCGGTAAAATAGATTTAGGACGACCACCGAGTGTAGTAGAATTGTATACTTACGATCCAAAAACTGATCGGTATGTGTACACAAATACTGTAAGCGGTTTTGATGTTACGTTGCCTTTGGTGTTAACTCCCAAAGAATACGAAGATCGCGTTTTGAAAGAGTCTATGAAAAAGTACTTTCAAGAGAAAGGAAAAGCATTAGAAGATCGTCCGGGTAGCGAAGATGAAAAGAAAAATTTGCTGCCAACTTACTACGTCAATTCAAGTTTTTTTGAAACAATTTTTGGAAGTAATACCATCGACGTAAAGCCTACGGGTTCGGTAGAAATGGATATAGGTGTGCGTTTTACACGACAAGATAATCCCGCTTTCTCACCTAGAAATAGGCAAGCGACTGCTTTTGATTTTCAGCAACGCATAAGCATGGCCCTTAATGGTAAAGTAGGTACCCGTCTTAACGTGAATGCAAATTACGATACGCAATCCACTTTCGCGTTTCAGAACTTAATCAAGCTCGAGTACACACCAACCGAAGACGATATTTTACAGAAAATCGAAGTAGGTAACGTAAACCTGCCGCTAAATACTTCGCTGATCAAAGGAGCTCAAAGCTTATTTGGTGTTAAAGCACAATTGCAATTTGGTAGAACGACAGTTACGGGAGTTTTCTCTGAACAAAAATCGCAAACGAGGCAAGTCACCGCTCAAGGCGGAGGAACCTTGCAAGACTTCGATTTGTTTGCTTTAGATTACGATAACGATCGACACTTCTTCTTGTCTCAGTATTTTAGAAATCGCTATGATGCTGCGATGCGAAATTATCCGGTTTTAGATACACGTATTCAAATTACGCGTATCGAAGTTTGGGTGACCAATCGACAAAACCGAGTAAGTTCAACCGAGAACAACTTGCGAAACATCGTTGCGCTTCAAGATTTAGGTGAAGCGCAATTAAGCGGTCTGCAAGATAATGAAGTCGTTTATCTCGATCCGCTTCCCGCTGGATTTTTCACCGCTGCACCAAACACCCCACCAGACAACAACAACAACCGTTTCGATCCGGCTTTAATCGGATCTGGCGGTTATCTTACAGATGCCATTCGGGAAATAAGCACCACAAGTCCGAATCAAGCTTTTAACATTCCAGGCGTTGTAGTTGCTGAAGGTCAGGATTATGCAAAGCTGGAAAATGCACGAAAATTGACTTCAAACGAATACACCTTTCATCCGCAGTTGGGTTATATTTCCTTACAACAGCGATTGAACAACGACGAAGTCTTAGCTGTAGCGTATGAATTTACCAGCGGTGGAGAAGTTTTTCAGGTTGGAGAATTCGCAAACGGCGGTGTAGAATCAACGGTTGTCGACGGGCAGAATCCAGAAACACAAGTAGTTTCTACTCAAAGTTTGGTTTTAAAGATGCTGAAAAGCAACCTCACTAATGTGGAAAACGAGTTGCAAAATGGGCAACGATTAACCGCTCCTGTATGGAATTTGATGATGAAAAACATCTATCAAATTGCGCCAGGAGGTCAATTAGAGCAAGAAGATTTCCGCTTCAACATCTTGTATTCGGATCCTTCACCATTAAACTATATCACAGCCGCAGGAACCTTACCGCTACCCGAAGATGTAGAACGCACTCCTTTACTTAAAGTATTTAATGTTGATCGACTGAACGTAACGAATGACCCACAGGTTGGAGGTGACGGATTTTTCGACTTTATACCAGGATTGACTGTTGATACACAAAATGGACGAATCATTTTTACAACGGTAGAGCCTTTTGGAGAATTTTTATTCAATAAACTTTCTAGTGCCACAGGAGCTGAAAATTATAACGATCCTGCTACCTATAACAGCAATCAGGCAAAGTACGTTTTCAGAACCATGTATCGAAGCACTCAAGCAAGAGCGCTACAGGATAGTGACAAAAACAAGTACGAACTACGTGGCCGATATAAATCGACTGCTGGCGACGGTATTGCCATTGGCGCCTACAACGTACCGAGAGGCTCTGTTGTCGTAACAGCAGGTGGTCGTGTCTTGCAAGAAGGGATAGATTATTCGGTGAATTATCAATTAGGGCGAGTTCAGATTTTAGATCCGTCTTTAGCGGCAGCGAACACGCCGATACAAATCTCCGTTGAAAACAATTCCGTATTTGGGCAGCAAACGCGCCGATTTATGGGAATTAACGTTGAACACAAATTCAGCGATAAATTCCTTGTTGGAGCTACTTTCTTAAAAATGACCGAACGTCCGTTCACACAAAAATCCAATTACGGACAAGAATCGGTTAACAATTCCATCTACGGAGCAAACGTAAACTATGCCACTGAAGTACCTTTCTTAACGCGCTTGGTAAACAAATTGCCAAACATGGATACCGATGCGCCTTCGAATATATCGTTCCGTGGAGAATTTGCATATTTAAAACCAGATACGCCAAAAGCCGATCAATTTGAAGGACAGGCAACTTTATATGTCGACGATTTCGAAGGCTCGCAAACCACAATCGACATGAAGGGACCGCTCGCATGGTCACTTTCCAGCGTTCCACAAAACAGTACGGATCCAAATAATCCGTTCGATTTCAACGGAGAATTAAGTGACAATTTAGAGTATGGTTATAAGCGCGCTAAGCTTTCTTGGTATACTATCGACCCGATATTTTTCACAAGCCAACGTCCCGGAGGCTTAACAGATGCCGATTTATCTCTTAATAAAACACGCCGCGTTTATATCGACGAAGTTTTTCCAGAAGTTGATGTAGCTGATGGTCAGCAAACGGTAATTAATACGTTGGATTTAACATATTATCCAACTGAACGCGGACCCTACAACTACAATCCAGCTGCAAACGGCTCTAATACACTTCCTAATCCGGAGCAAAATTTCGGGGGTATCACCCGCGCCATTACTTCAACCAATTTTGAACAAAGCAATGTCGAGTACATTCAGTTTTGGATGATGGACCCTTACTATCGCGGCAGCGGAGCACCACCCGATTTCGACAGTGAAAATCCACTTAATACTGGAAAGTTGTTTTTCAATTTAGGTGAAATTTCTGAAGACGTTCTTCGCGATGGCAGAAAACAGTACGAAAATGGACTGCCAGAGAGCGGCAGTACTCAAAACACCATTCCGTCGGCGTGGGGACGCTTACCAGCTTCACAATCTTTAATTTACGCATTCGATACCAATGAAGCGAACCGCGCTGTTCAAGATGTAGGATATGACGGACTTGAAGACAAAGACGAAAACGTGCGTTATCCCAGTTTTGCAAACACCGGCGACGCAGCTGCCGATAATTACCAATTCTACTTAAGTGCCGACGGAGACGTTCTTGAACGCTATAAAAATTATAATGGAATAGACGGTAACTCGCCTGTATCTGTGTCGGACACCAACCGAGGAAATACGACGATTCCTGATGTTGAGGACATAAACCGCGACAATACTATGAACACCATCGATGCATATTTTCAATATGCAGTCGATATTCGTCCTAATATGCCTGTCGGAGAAGGATATATAACCGATGAACGAATTACTGTAGGACGCATCCCACAAGGAACACAATCGGGTACAATTCCCGTACGATGGATTCAATTCAAAATTCCTATTGATCAAGGTGCGAATACCATTAAAGTTGGACCGATAGAAGACTTCAGAGCCATTCGTTTTATGCGAATGTTCCTCACAGGATTTACCGAAGATGTAACTATACGATTAGCAACTCTGGACCTTGTACGAGGTGAATGGCGACGCTACACCGCAACTTTAGATCCTTTAGATGATAACCCCGACAACGACCAAACAAATTTCGATGTTCAAGCCGTTAACGTTCAGGAAAATGGAGATAAAAAACCAATCAACTACGTAACTCCTCCAGGTGTAAGCAGAGAACAGCTGTTTAACAACAACACTGTAGTGCGTCAGAATGAGCAATCGTTAGCGTTGCGTGTTTATGGCAATGGATTGGAAGAAAACGATTCTCGGGCAGTATTCAAGAACGTTAGCGTAGATATGCGACAGTTCAAAAAACTGAAAATGTTCTTGCATGCTGAAGCTTTGCCAATCGAATCGCCCGATTATAAGGCACTTCCTGATCGAAAAATGATTGGTTTTATTCGATTTGGTAACGACTTTACGCAAAACTACTATCAAGTTGAATTGCCACTAAAAGTTTCGGTACCAGAAAATCCGAGCGGAAACTTAGCTGCCGAATTAGTTTGGCCGGAAGAAAACGAAGTGGACTTAAATTTAAGTTTATTGACAAAACTTAAAGTTTTAGCGTTACAAGATCCGAGTGGTGCAGTGGATGGCGTATATACGCGAACAGAATCGGAGCTAGACCCTTCTCTGGCAGGGAAAATTAATGAATTACGTATCAGTGTAAAAGGAAATCCTAATTTCGGTTTGGTACGTACCTTGATGGTTGGAGTAAAAAACAACCCCGAAGTAGTTGCTGTGGCCGGTAACGAAATTGTTGGTGAAGTTTGGTTTAACGAATTGCGTTTAGCCGAAATGGATAATCAAGGAGGTATGGCTGCTGTTGCCAGTTTGGATGGAAATCTAGCCGATTTTGCTACCATATCTGCAACCGGACGTATGTCGACCATAGGGTTTGGCTCGCTTGAAGACGGCCCGAATGAACGCAGTCGAGAAGACATTAAACAATACAACATTGTTACCAATATCAATGTAGGAAAACTACTTCCGAAAAACTGGGGCGTAAACATTCCGTTTAACTACGGCGTTGGTGAAGAAATAATTACACCAGAATACGATCCGTTTAATCAGGATATTAAACTAGACCAGTTGATCGATGCAACAGCCGATCAAGCAGAACGCGAAAATATTCGTCAACGTGCCATCGAGTACACGAAAACTAAGAGCATTAACTTTATTGGAGTTAAGAAAGAACGTGCACCCGAACAAAAACAACGTATTTACGATGTTGAAAACCTGACGCTTGGTTATTCATTTAACGAAACGAAACGACACGATTACGAGATTGAAGATTTCCTTGATCAACAAGTTCGAACTACCGCAGATTATGCGTATAGTTTCCAATCTAAACCCGTTGAACCCTTCAAGAAAACTAAATTCATGTCGAAAAGCAGTTATTGGAAGTTATTGAGCGACTTTAACTTCAACTACTTGCCGACAAACATTAACTTCAGTTCAACAGTTCTTCGACAATACAACCGACAGCAGTTTAGACAAGTAGATGTGCAAGGAATTGGCTTAGATCCGCTTTTCCGAAGAAATTTCTTGTTCAATTACCAGTACGGCTTCAACTACAACATCACTAAAAATCTTAAAGTTAACTATCAGGCTTCGAACAGTAATTTGGTTCAGAACTTCCTTCAAGCCGACGGTACACCTATTGAAAACTTCTCCATCTGGCAAGATTTCTTGAACGTGGGTGAAGCCAATACACACAACCGTCAGTTGACCGTGAATTACGAATTGCCGCTAAGCAAATTGCCATTCCTAAGCTTTTTGAAATCGTCGTACACCTATACCGGAGATTACCAATGGCAACGTGCATCTGAAGCGCTGCAAGCTTTCACCGACGTAAACGGCATTACATACAATTTAGGGAACACCATTCAGAACAATAGTGCGCATCGTTTAAATACGACACTAAACATGGACTTGTTTTACCGTTACATTGGTCTTACTGGTAAAAAAGCCAAGCAGCCCACTAAACCTGCAGCAGCGCCAAAACCCGGAGAGAAAGTTGTGGCACAAAAAACAACCGTTCAAAATGAGCGTGGAGTTTTCATGACCGGACTAATAGGGGTACTTACAAGCGTTAAAAATGTGCAAGTAAACTACACCGAAACAGCAGGTACGATATTACCCGGCTACTTGCCTGGTTTAGGATTTTTCGGAAGTAGCAAACCAAGCTTAGGTTTCGTATTTGGAAGTCAAGCCGATGTTCGCTACGAAGCGGCTAAAAACGGATGGTTAACCAATTACCCAGATTTTAACGGAAATTACTCGCAAGTACTGTCAAAAACAATAGATGCTACCGCTAACATCGATTTATTCCCAGACTTTAAAATTGATTTAGTAGCAAACCGCACCTACGTGAATAACGAAAGTGAACAATTCGACGTCACCGACGGCAATTACAACCCGCGCGCTCCTTATGATTTCGGAAATTTCTCGATTTCTACAAACCTTATTCGCACAGCTTTTTCGAAAAGCGACGAAACAAGCTCGGCAGCATTCGATGAATTTAGAGAAAACCGTTTAGTAATCGCACAACGTTTAGCAGCACAACGCGGACTCGACCCAACGGATGTGGATGCAGAAGGTTATCCAAACGGATACGGAAAAAATAGCCAACAAGTACTCTTACCGGCTTTCATGGCTGCTTATGTCGGACAAGACGCTAGAGACGTGTCGTTAAGTCCGTTTAGAGATTTCCCTATTCCTAACTGGAACATCAAATACAGCGGTTTAATGCGTTACCAATTCTTTAAAGATCGCTTTAAACGATTTAGCTTGCAGCATGGTTACCGCGCTTCGTACACCATTAACGCCTTCCGTTCTAACTTCGAATACGATAACAACCCGAACGGTTTAGATGCTGGAGGAAATTTCTTCTCAAAGACAATTATTTCAAACATTAACCTCGTAGAGCAGTTCAATCCGCTGATAAAAATTGATATGGAAATGCAAAATTCCATGAAAATTACAGCTGAAATGAAGAAAGATCGAGCGCTTTCGTTAAGTTTCGACAACAATTTGCTAACCGAAGTACAAGGTTTGGAATACATCATCGGACTTGGTTATCGTATCAAAGACGTGATTTTTAACTCGGCTTTGGCGAACAACCCGACAGGTGTAATCAAATCCGATATAAATTTACGTGCCGATTTCACCTTGAGAAATAACAAAACAATCGTTCGCTATCTCGATTACGACAACAACCAACTCGGTGGCGGGCAAAATCTTTGGAACCTAAAATTAACCGCCGACTATTCGTTTAGCAAAAATTTCACTGCGATTTTCTTCTACGATCACTCGTTTTCGAAAGCAGTTATCTCTACTGCGTTCCCTATTACAAACATTCGTTCCGGATTTACACTCAGATATAACTTCGGAAATTAGAAAACATCCGCAGATTTGATACTTTTGTAGAAATTAAAACAACACCTCATGAACATACCTTCTAATTTACGTTACACGAAAGATCACGAATGGGCAAGTATTGATGGCGACATCGTTACTGTAGGAATTACCGACTTTGCTCAAAAAGAACTCGGTGATATTGTTTACGTAGAAGTTGAAACCCTCGACCAAACTTTGGCTAAAGACGAAGTTTTCGGAACTGTGGAAGCTGTAAAAACAGTTTCGGATTTGTTCCTTCCTATTTCTGGAGAAATTATTGCATTTAATGACAAACTGGAATCGGATCCAGAACTCGTTAATACCGATCCGTACGGCGATGGTTGGATGATTAAAATTAAAGTTGAGAATCCGGCCGACTTT
Source organism: Flavobacterium sp. (assembly GCF_027490375.1). Classification (GTDB taxonomy): domain Bacteria; phylum Bacteroidota; class Bacteroidia; order Flavobacteriales; family Flavobacteriaceae; genus Flavobacterium. The sequence goes on along the minus strand of NZ_JAIXYH010000100.1, from coordinate 32,631 downwards.
GAAACACTACTCAGCGACACCGATTATAAAGCATTGATTGGCGCCTAAAATCATAAAAAGTGTACCCGCTTTATTGTGGAGTGCCATAGTTTTGTATCTCTGTTTAACCGACATTAGCGGACTGCCAACTGTTGGTATTGACGATTTCGACAAACTATCGCACTTCACTTTTCATTTCATATTTACTGCGCTTTGGTTTTTCGCTTTCGCAGAATGGAAACCGGAAAAATCTAAGGGTAGTCATTTAATAAACGCTGCACTATTATCGTTTAGCTACGGCGTTATTATTGAGTTTTTACAACACTATTGCACTGTAGGCAGACAAGGCGACTGGCGTGATGTTGTGGGAAACAGCTTCGGAACAATTGCTTTTATTCTTTGTTATAACATACTTCGGCGCTTAAAACAACGAAAGCAAACCGCCTCTTAAGCAAAGACCGATCTCAAAAAATGATTTAGTACCTTTAGCAACGACACGCGAAAACGCTTCTGTACACATGAACGAAACTCAATTCGCATCGTTTTTGGATGCGACTTTTCTTAAAAGACCGAGCGACTTTTCCGATGAAGTTGCCTACCGATCTGCGTTTACTACATTTCTAGAAGAATCTAAACAAGCGAGCGTAAAAGCCGTTGTGGTGTATACAAACGAACTTACAACCACCATAAAGTACTTTTCTAAAGATACGAACCGCCCGATTTTCGCGACTGTTATCGATTTTCCACTTGGCAATAGCAGTACGCAAGATAAATTGAATGCTTGTCGCGAAGCATTTTCGCTTGGCGCGGAAGAAGTTGATGTGGTATGCAATTACCATTTACTACACGAAGGCGAAACGGCTGCTTTTTATTCAGATATTTTTCAAGTAATCGACTTGGTGCATGTAGCAGGAAAGACGAGTAAGATTATATTAGAGACCGCAGCTATCGATCCTGCTACGCTGATAAAAGTAGTTTCAAAGATCAAACAGTACTGCGTGGATCGCTATCATGAAAACGATTTGCACCGAATTTTTCTGAAAACATCGACAGGATTTTATCAAGCGGTCGCGACTGCTAGCACTGGTGCAACTCGAGAAACGGTAGCCATTTTATTAGAAAACGGATTTCCACTTCCGGTGAAAGCCTCCGGCGGAATTCGTACTTTTGAACAAGCACAGCAATACATTAAAATGGGTGTTAAACGCATAGGAACTTCCGCTGCTTTGCAGTTGGTTAACCAAGAAAAAATTACTTCTGATTACTGATGAGAAAGTATTACTCGATTGTTTTTATTACCATATTTTGCTTGAGTTTTCAATTTGTAACTGCGCAAGATCGCGATCGCGTTCCGTTGTTTCCATCTTGTGAGAACTTAGAGCTAGCCGAACAAAAAAATTGTTTCAATCAAACCTTGCAAACTTTTGTAAGCGATAATTTTCAAATTCCAGAGGCCATTAAAACCTCCGGATACCGAGGAACTGTTACCGTATTGTTTGCTGTAGATACCGAAGGAAAAGCGCAATTTCTTTTTGCCGACGCCGTTTATCCCGAACTCATTCAAGAAGCTAAACGAGTGATAGGAATGTTGCCCACGCTAAAACCGGGCGTTAACAACGGAAAACCGGCATATCAAAAATTTACCTATAAAATTCGCATTCCGTTAAATGAAGTTACCCCAGAGGAAACAAAGGAAGGAATTGACCGTTCGTTTCGACTGGACCTGCAAAAAAAATCGAACGAACTCGACAGTATTAAGTCGCTACCTTTTAACAATCCGCAGTTTACCAGCAAACTAAATATTCCGTTCTCACACTTTTATTACAGTTGGTTCGACAAATCGTTAAACCAAATGGGCACCAACAATCACACGGGTTCGAAGCCGTACACTTACGCAGAAGTTTCCAAGTATTTCGACATTCAGGCGGCTACGGTAGCGATGAAAAAAGATCGCAAAGGTTGGTGGGGACGCAAATTCTGGAACGAAAATTTCTTTGAGTTTCAAGGTAAAGATTATTGGTTTACACTCAATCCGTTTGTGGATTTACGCATGGGCCGAACAAACGATTTCGACAACAATTCGACTTTTCAAAATACCCGTGGCGTGCAGCTTCAAGGTGGTTTGGGGAAAGCGATTGTTTTTACCACATCGATCTATGAGAGTCAGGGTCGGTTTGCAGGTTTTTACAACGCTTACGCAGAATCGATCGCGCCTTCCGGAGGAGATCCGGCAATTATTCCCGGCGTTGGCATTGCCAAACGTTTTAAAACCGACTCATACGACTTTCCTTCGGCTGAGGCGATTATTACCGTTACTCCCTCGGATTTTATCGACTTGCAATTGGGTTACGGCAGAAATTTCTTAGGCGATGGTTACCGATCGTTATTACTGTCCGACGGCGCCTCACCCTATCCGTTCATCAAAGTGAATACGCGCTTTTGGAAAATAAAGTACACCAATACGTATTTGTTTCTGAAAGATGTGCGGCCAGAAGTTACCCAAGAACGCACCTACGCCAGTAAGTACATGGCCAACCATTATTTGAGTTGGAACGTATCAAACCGCCTCAATTTGGGATTCTTTGAATCGGTTGTTTGGACGAATTCGAACGGGCGCGGATTTGATTCGAATTTTATAAATCCGATAATTTTTTACCGTTCGGTGGAGTTTACCTCGTCTGCACGCAGCGGAAATGCCGTTTTGGGCTTAACGGCCAAATACAAATTCAACAATGCAGTTACGGGTTACGGGCAATTTATTTTAGACGAATTTGCTTTGGGCGATATTCAGGAACAGAATAAAAGTTGGCGCAATAAATACGGTTATCAATTAGGCGTGAAGTATTTCGATGCGTTTAAAATTAAAGGTTTGAATTTACAAGCTGAGTACAACCGATTGCGTCCGTATGTGTATCAACACAGCGATCCGTTAACAAACTACGGACATAACAATCAAGCTTTGGGGCACCAATGGGGTGCGAATTTAGAAGAATTAGTGCTTATTGGGCGTTACCAAAAAGGCCGTTATTTTGGCGAAGCGAAACTCAATTTCGGTATTCGTGGTTTGGATTTTGAAACCGACACCGACAATTTTAACTACGGCGGCGATCCGTATAAGAATTACAACACCGACCGTCCATTTGATTCCAATGTACTGGTTGGACAAGGAAACAAAACCGATTTGTTTATCGGTGAATTACAGGTTGGTTATATTGTAAATCCGGTAACAAATTTGAAAGCATTTGCACATTTGATGGTACGCAACTTTAGTCCGGAAACGGAGACGCTTACGGTAAAATCTTTGCAAACTACTTGGTTTTCGTTAGGAATTCGTGCCGACTTATTTAATATGTATTTCGATTATTAGACTTTTATCGTACGGACGGCTGTTGCGCAACTGATTGAGCGGATTAGCCCGCAGCACGTGGCGAGGACACGAGCTACGATGCGAGGACTATGAGCGAAAGCAGGACGGCAAAACCGTAAGGAAGTACTTTCGGGAGTTGTTTTGCCGGTGCGCCCAAAAAATAGAACCCCTTATTAACGAACTATTTCGAATTGTTATTCGGTTAAATTGAAAATGCTGACTTATCTTTGCGCACCCGTAGCGGTCTAGATAGCCATCATGCAAACACAGGCAGAGAAACAAAACATTTTTACAGTTAAAGCGCTTTTCTTCGATTTTAAAGAAATTACCAAAGCCGGTTTGGCTGTAAGTGTTGTTTTTTCGAGTGTTGCCGGATTCTTATTAGGAATTGAAACCGTTAATTTACAGACCTTTTACACCTTAATTTTGTTGGCTATTGGCGGCTACTGCATGGTTGGAGCCAGTAATGCGTTTAACCAAATTATTGAAAAAGATTTGGATGCGTTGATGGAACGGACAAAGAACAGACCAATCCCGTCTGGCCGCATGTCGGTTACCAAAGCGTTTATTGTGGCCACGCTGATGACGCTACTTGGGCTGGTGATCTTGTATTCGATTAACGAGCAAACGGCCATGTTTGGTGCGATTTCAATTTTCTTGTACACCTGTGCGTATACGCCTTTAAAAACCATTACTCCGCTTTCGGTTTTTGTGGGAGCTTTTCCGGGTGCTATTCCGTTTATGTTGGGATGGGTTGCCGCGACCGGGCATTTTGGCATTGAAGCAGGAACCTTGTTTTTAATTCAATTTTTCTGGCAATTTCCTCACTTTTGGGCAATTGGCTGGTTTTTATATGACGATTACGAGAAGGCGGGCTGTTTTATGTTGCCGAGTGGAAAACGAGACCAGTCGACCGCCACACAAACGATATTATACACCATTTGGTTGATTGTTGCGAGTTTATTACCGGCAGTTTTACCTTATGTGGCTCCGCTTTCGAAGTTGTATCTAAGTATTCCGGCAGCTGTGATTACGCTGTTGCTGGGCGGCTGGATGCTTATGGCGGCTATTAATTTGTACAAACTTCGCACGGCGCAAACAGCAAAGAAATTGATGCTGGTAAGTGTGGGTTATATTACACTATTGCAATTTGTTTATGTCATCGATAAATTTTTGAGATAATGGAAAAAGCAGATTTGACTTACGATGAAAAATCGGCCAGATCGAAAAAGCTACTCTTGTGGTTTGCTATCATTAGTATGGTGATGGTTTTTGCCGGATTAACGAGTGGATTTATAGTGAGTAAATCGCGGCCCGATTGGAAGCCGGTAGAATTGCCGGTACATTTTGTGTATAGTACCATAATTATGGTAGTTAGTTCGCTTACTTTTTGGTTTGCGAAGAAGAGCATAGCGGCGAATCAATTGCAAAAAACTACTGTCTTTTTGGTCGTTACGCTTGTTTTAGGCGTTTTATTTGTGACGCAGCAGTTTGAAGGATTTAATGAAATGGTGGCTAACGGGCAGTTTTTAACGGGTCCGACGAGTAATATAACCTCACAATTCCTGTATGCTTTTGTTATGGTGCACTTGGCGCACTTGGCTGGAGGCTTGCTTTCGTTGGTGGTTACCCTTGTAAATCAGCTACGTGGGAAATATAGCGCTGGCAATTACTTGGGAATAGAGTTAAGTTCAATGTTTTGGCACTTTCTCGACTTTCTTTGGCTTTATCTGTTTTTCTTTTTGTATTTCGTCAAATAAGAAAAAACCGTACATTTGGGAACTTTTTAACTAACACTCTTATATGGATGCGACAGTAACTACACCAGGTAGTGTGGGTCAGAAAACTTGGGGCGGCGGTAACGAGCCAATGTCTGCAAGTTACGGGAAATTGATGATGTGGTTTTTCATCGTTTCGGATGCGTTAACTTTTTCTGGATTCCTTGCAGCTTACGGTTTTTCCAGATTTAAATTTATTGAGACTTGGCCTTTAGCAGACGAGGTGTTTACGCACTTTCCGTTTCTACACGGCGTAACAGCACCGATGTACTATGTAGCGTTAATGACGTTTATTCTTATCTTCTCGTCGGTAACTATGGTACTGGCAGTTGATGCAGGTCATCAAATGAATAAGAAGAAAGTGACGTTCTACATGTTTCTTACCATTATTGGTGGGTTAATCTTCGTGGGTTCTCAAGCTTGGGAGTGGAAAAACTTCATCAAGGGAGAATACGGAGCGGTAGAAACAAAAGGCGGTAGTTTGTTGCAGTTTGTCGACAACACCGGAAAGCGTTTATCGTTGGCTGAAGTGGCACAATCGTTGCCAAAAGAGCGTGAAACATTAACACGCAACAAAGGAGTGTGGTTTTTGGAAGAGGCTGAACTTCCTACGTATTCTGTAGCAGAAGTTCAAGCTGGATTCGCTGCAAATCCAAATATTTTAATCCGAACTGAAGTTATCTATCATGACACCCCTGCAAACAGAGCAGATAAAACTTTACAACCTGGACTACAAAAAGCGAAACACAAGAAAATCTTAACTCGTGCAGAGTCAGAGAAAATGCTTGCTAATGCACAGTACGTAGTAGAAGGCGCTAATTTGGTTCGCAACGAATACGGAAGCAAACTATTTGCAGACTTCTTCTTCTTCATCACTGGATTCCACGGTTTCCACGTATTCTCAGGTGTGATTATCAATATCATTATTTTCTTTAATGTATTGTTGGGCACTTACGAGCGCAGAGGAACTTACGAAATGGTAGAAAAAGTTGGACTTTACTGGCACTTCGTTGATTTGGTTTGGGTATTCGTATTTACAGTATTTTACTTGGTTTAAAAACATTAGAAAATGGCACACGAGCACGTTTCAAATACAAAAAGAATTTGGTTTGTTTTCGCACTTTTATCTGTGGTAACAACCGTAGAAGTTATCTTGGGTATCATTAAACCAGAAAGTTTATTGCACACCAACGCCTTAGGCATGAATTTGCTAAACTGGGTTTTCTATATCTTAACAATCGTAAAAGCGTACTACATCGTTTGGGCGTTTATGCACATCGAAGGTGAAAAAGCTAGCTTGCGCTGGTCGGTTGTTGCACCCGTAATTTTCCTTGTTCTCTATTTGTTATTCATCCTTTTGGTGGAAGCGAATTATATCTTTGAAATCTTCAGAGATTCGACCATTAAATGGAATTTTTAACAACATATTATATCATGTGAAAAGGTATGCTTTGGCATACCTTTTTTATTTTTGTATCCATCTGAGCTTCGCGTAAAATGAAGAAAAATATAGTTCTTTTTGTTCTGTTTGTCTTGCCCATTGTAGCATACCTGTTTTTTGCATCGGGAGTGAACAGCTTTACTAAATTACCCACTTTAAAAACAGCTGTAGCAGAGCTCCCCGATTGGAAAACAACTGCCAAACAACCAGTAAAGCTTACAGGGAAAATTACTGTGATTGCTTTTCCCGGCGCGCAGTTACTCAAACATCGAGGTAATTTTTTTAATCTAAATGAGAAAATCTACCGACGCTATTTCGAATTTAAAGATTTGCAGTTCGTATACGTTTGCCCTACCGAGACTCAAGACGAAGTTGCTGCTATTTTCACAGCGTTAAAACCTACCACCAACCTTTCCGGCTACAAGACGGTATTTGCTTCGCAGGAAGAAATTAAACGTTATTTCGAATCGTACGGAATTACAGAAAAGTTAGATTCGTATGCCGGAACCGATAAAGTGTTCTTGATTGATAAAGATCGCAACCTCCGCGGAAGAAAAGACGACGATGAATACAAGGAAGGTTATTCAACCTTTTACCCATCGGAATTGAGTAACGAAATGCTCGACGATTTTAAAATTCTAATCTACGAGTATCGCGCGGCACTTAAAAAGAACTTGCCTAAACGTCAAATCTAATGAAGAACAAATCATACATCGGAATTGCTTTCGTGATTCTCATTTTTGGGATTTGGGCCGTGCCGAAGATTGTCGACCGTTACCAAAATAGCGATATTGTTAAAAACGACCGACTTAACGTAGCTAATATTGATCGCGAAACGGCCAGTATTTTGAAAATCGGACCTGCACCAGAGTTTAGCTTCAAAAACCAAAACGAACAAATAATAGATAACAAATCGCTCGAAGGTAAAATATACCTCGTCGAATTTTTCTTCACTAAATGTCCAACGATTTGCCCTGTAATGAACAAAAACATGCGTCAGATCGACAGTACGTTTGCCAATAGAAAAGATTTCCAGATTGTTTCGGTGAGCATCGATCCGGAAAACGACACCTTCGAAGTATTGAAAAAGCACGCGGAAAAGCTCGGTGCTTCGGAAAACTGGAACTTTGTTCGTGCCGATAAAGCATATACCTTCGAAGTTGCTACCCGCGGTTTTAACCTCTATGCGGGTCAAAACAACAAGGTTGCCGGCGGTTTTGAACATTCCGGGCTTTTTGCGCTCGTAGACAAAAACGGAAACATAAAAAGCCGTACCGACGATTTTGGAAACCCGATTGTTTATTACGACGGACTTTCCGCAAAAGCAGTTACTGAACTAATAACCGACATCAAAACGCTTCTAAACTAACATGGAAAATACCTCTGCAGAGAAAAAATACAACATTTGGATTGCCGTATTATCGATAGCTATACCCGTTGCGGTTGCTGTTTTATTTAGTGTAAAACTCAGCGATTTTGGCATACACGTGAAACCTTTCTCGTTTCTGCCGCCTATCTACGCCGCAATTAACGGACTAACTGCCGTGCTACTCGTTACCGCCGTTTTTGCAATTAAGAACGGAAACCGCGCTTTACACGAACGCCTTATGAAAACGGCTATCGCGTGTTCCGTAGCCTTTCTAGGTATGTATGTAGCCTATCACAGTAGCGCCGAAAACACGAATTTTGGGGATACCAACCACGACCAAATACTGTCGGAAGCTGAAATTCAAGCCGTAGGTTTTGTGCGTTATGTGTACTATTTCATTTTGTTCACCCATATTTCCTTATCTGTAATTATCATCCCATTTGTACTACTAACTTATGTGAGAGCAATCAGTAATAATTTCGCACGACACAAAGCTTTAGCTAAAATTACTTTCCCAATGTGGTTGTATGTTGCCGTTACTGGAGTGATTATTTACCTCATGATTTCACCGTATTATGCGAGCTAAATTACTTTTTGCTGCCTTGTTGTTGTCAACGCTAAGTGCTCAGGCACAATGCGCTATGTGCCGCGCGGTATTAGAAACCGAAGACGGCGCCGAAAAAGCAGCAGCTGTTAACGACGGAATCGTATATCTAATGGCATTTCCTTACATTTTGGTCGGAGCCATCGGATACATCATTTATAAAAATCGACAAAAAAGTGCTGCGCAACGAAAAATGCAGCACCACGAAATTCAATAACAAATTGGTTTAAATCCTTAAGCACAAGTATCTTTGTGCGGTTCAACGCTTTATGAAACTAGATAGAAAAGAAATACTCAACGTACTCGAAACCATCACCATTGCCGGAGAAGGAAAAAACATGGTAGAAAGTGGTGCCATAACTAACGTGCTCACTTTCGGCAACGAAGTGGTTGTCGATGTAACCCTTGCCTCGCCCGCCCTGCATATCCGTAAACGCGCCGAGGACGACATCAAGAAAATTCTTACCGAACGCTTTGGTGAAGAACTAATCGTAAAAGTAAATACCAAAGTAGTTCAGCCCGAAAAGCCAACACAAGCTCCGATAAAAGGAAACGAGTTGCCGGGTATTTCAAACATCGTTGCCGTTGCCAGCGGAAAAGGTGGTGTTGGAAAATCGACCGTAACGGCAAACTTAGCAGTAACCTTGGCAAAGATGGGATTCCGTGTTGGAGTTCTTGACGCCGACATTTACGGACCATCCATGCCCATTATGTTCGATGTTGAACATGAAAAACCTATTTCGATAGACGTAGATGGACGTTCGAAAATGAAACCCATTGAAGCCTACGGCGTAAAATTATTGTCGATTGGTTTCTTTACCTCGCCCTCGCAAGCCGTTATTTGGCGCGGACCAATGGCTTCCAAAGCCTTAAACCAAATGATTTTTGATGCCAATTGGGGCGAACTCGATTTCTTATTAATCGATTTGCCTCCGGGAACCGGCGATATTCACCTTTCCATTTTACAAGCGCTGCCAATCACAGGTGCCGTGGTCGTAAGTACACCACAGGCCGTGGCGCTTGCCGATGCCAAAAAAGGTGTTTCCATGTTCCTGTCGGATGCCATTAAAGTACCCGTTCTTGGAATTATTGAGAACATGGCATACTTTACGCCAGCAGAACTGCCTGAAAATAAATACTATATCTTTGGACAAGATGGTGCGCGCAATTTAGCCGCCGATCTCGACGTGCGTTTCCTCGGAGAAGTACCGTTGATTCAAAGCATTCGCGAAGCCGGCGATTACGGTCGCCCCGCAGCTTTGCAAACCGACTCGCATGTCGAGTACATTTACGAAGAAATTACTAAGAATGTAGTTGAAGAAACCGTTCTTAGAAACGAAAATTTACCACCCACTGAAGCCGTTAAAATCACAACGATGGCAGGCTGCTCGGCGGTTAAGAAAACTTCTTAAAGAACACAAACATGACAGCTATACAAAACTCAGAAGAACTTAAAAACAGCGTGGAAAGCGCACTCGCGGAAATCAGACCTTTTTTGAATTCCGACGGTGGCGACATAAAACTCATCTCCATTGACGATGACAAGCACGTAACCGTAAAGCTCGAAGGGGCTTGCACGCATTGCAGTGTAAACCAAATGACACTGAAAGCTGGTGTGGAAACCACAATTAAAAAGTGGGCGCCGCAGATTGAAACGGTTGTTAATATTAGTGCTTGATTTTTTTGGGGGTGCCCACCCTCCGTACCTCCGGGCGGTCGGGCTTTCCGCTGCAATCTGCTACTTCTTGCGTCGTAGCAGGATTTACGCTTCACCCGAGGCTTCAGCCGAACTGACCGAAGGTAATCCCTCACCCAAATACGTTACCGAAATACGTAACCAAATAACGTAGCTTAAAAGAAAAATGATTCAAACGGATTTGCTTATCATCGGAGCCGGCCCCACAGGTTTATTCGCCGTGTTCGAAGCCGGTTTGCTTAAAATAAAATGCCACCTCATCGATGCCTTGCCGCAGATTGGCGGGCAGCTTTCGGAGTTGTATCCCAAAAAACCCATCTTCGATATTCCGGGTTATCCCGAAGTATTGGCGGGCGATTTGGTGACCAACCTCATGGAGCAAATCAAGCAATTTCAACCTGGTTTTACCCTAGGCGAAAAAGCCGAACACATCGAAAAGTTGGAAGACGGATCGTTTATCGTTACCACCGATGCCGGAACCCAACACCACGCCAAGGCCATTGCTATTGCTGGCGGTTTGGGTAGTTTCGAACCGCGCAAACCCGTACTCGAAAACCTCGAATTTTACGAAAATAAAGGTGTCGAATACTTCGTGAAAAATCCAGAGAAATTTCGCGATAAAAAAGTAGTTATTGCCGGAGGTGGCGATTCGGCCTTGGATTGGAGTATCTTTCTTGCAAACGTTGCCGAAGAAGTAACGCTTATTCACCGACGTAACGAATTTCGCGGTGCACTCGACAGTGTAGAGAAAGTTCAAGAGTTAAAAAACTTAGGTAAAATTAAACTCATAACGCCAGCCGAAGTTGCGCAATTACAGGGTTCGGATGCCTTAGAATCGATTACCATAGACGAAAACGGAAGTAAACGCAACATTGTTTGTGACTACCTCATTCCGTTGTTTGGACTCACTCCCAAACTCGGACCCATAGCAAATTGGGGGTTGGAAATTGAAAAGAACGCGATAAAAGTGAACAATGCACTCGACTACCAAACCAACATCAAAGGTATTTATGCTATTGGCGATGTAAACACCTATCCGGGCAAATTGAAACTGATTTTGTGCGGTTTTCATGAAGCTACGTTAATGTGTCAAAGTGTGTATCAAATACTCAATCCGGGGAAGAAATACGTAATGAAATACACGACCGTTTCAGGAATCGACGGCTTTGACGGCAGCCGAAAAGAAGCGGAAAAAGCTGTTGTAAAAGCCATCGACTAAATTCGAACGAGCATGGAAAACGAAATTACCTTACACATTACCGATCGCGAGGGCGTTACGCACACGCTTGCTGTTCCGACCGATATGAATATGAATTTGATGGAAGTAGTTCGTGCGTACGAATTAGCTCCCGAAGGAACTATTGGTATTTGCGGCGGTATGGCCATGTGCGCTTCGTGTCAATGTTATGTACTAAACGATGTTGCACTTCCCGAAAAGTCGGATGAAGAAGAAGCGATGCTCAGCGAAGCGAATTTTGTAAAAGACAACAGCCGTTTAGGTTGCCAAATTCATATTACGCCCGAGATTGAAGGTTTGGCTGTTGCACTTGCGCCCGAAGAATGATTGTTTAAACATATTTTCTGCGTAAGCGATTGTAGTGAAAACAAAATGCGGCGCCTGCCCAATTTTGTTTTTAAAAATGGGCGACTGAAAGAAGCCGATTTTTAAATATTGAAAAATAGGCAGGCGCCGCCTTTTTTTGGAACGGAAAGCGCGGCGGCGGGCGTAAGGACGTTTCGTTTGTTGCGAAAAATTACCCGCCGATACGCCCAAATAAAACCGACAACCATAAAAAAACGCGCCTATAAAAAGCGCGTTCTTACTTGAAATTTGAATTTCTATTATTTGAAAGCCGAGTGGCCTGTGATGTCCATTCCGGTGATGAGCAAATGAATGTCGTGCGTACCTTCGTAAGTTACCACAGATTCGAGGTTCATCATATGGCGCATGATGCTGTATTCGCCGGTGATTCCCATTCCGCCAAGGATTTGACGTGCTTCGCGAGCGATGTTTAACGCCATTTCGACGTTGTTGCGTTTTGCCATCGAAATTTGAGCTGTTGTAGCGCGCCCTTCGTTACGCAATACGCCTAAACGCCACGTTAACAACTGCGCTTTGGTGATTTCGGTAATCATTTCGGCTAATTTCTTTTGTTGCAATTGCGTGGCCGCGATAGGTTTGTCGAACTGAACACGTTCTTTAGCATAACGTAAGGCCGTGTCGTAGCAATCCATAGCGGCGCCGATAGCACCCCAAGCAATTCCGTAGCGCGCTGAGTCGAGACATCCTAGTGGTGCGCCCAAGCCACTTTTATTTGGCAATAAATTCTCTTTTGGAACTTTTACATCTGCAAAAATGAGCTCGCCCGTAGCCGAAGCTCGTAACGACCATTTGTTGTGTGTTTCTGGCGTTGAGAAGCCTTCCATACCGCGCTCTACGATTAAGCCGTGAATACGACCTTCTTCGTTTTTAGCCCAAACAACAGCGATGTCGGCAAACGGAGCGTTAGAGATCCATAGTTTTGCGCCGTTTAGCAGGTAATGATCGCCCATATCTTTGAAATTGGTGACCATACCGCCTGGATTCGAACCAAAATCGGGTTCGGTTAATCCGAAACAGCCCATCATTTCGCCACTAGCTAATTTTGGAAGGTATTTTTGGCGTTGTTCTTCGTTTCCGTACTTCCAGATCGGATACATGACGAGCGACGATTGCACGGAAGAGGTAGAACGTACGCCTGAATCGCCGCGTTCGATTTCCTGCATGATGAGTCCGTATGAAATCTGATCCAAACCAGCGCCGCCATATTCTTCTGGGATATACGGACCGAAGCCGCCGATTTCGGCAAGACCTTTAATGATTTGCTTTGGGAATTCGGCTCTTTGTGCATAATCTTCGATGATGGGCGAAACTTCGCGTTTAACCCAAGCACGAGCGGCATCGCGCACGAGTTTGTGTTCTTCGGTCAATAAATCATCTAACAAATAATAATCCGGTGCTTGGAATAAATCTGGTTTCATAGAAGTGAATTATAATTCGGCTGCAAATTTAGCTAAACTATCTCGATTTCGTAAGGATATAACAATTGTTTTAGAATGGTTTAAGCAGAAGAGATGTAAATTCGCATTCTCGTTTTTTTAAAGGCGAAAAAAATAGGATTTAAGGAGGTTTTGATCTTTTAAAAAACGCGCTTTAATTCGATTTAAAATCTTTGTTGCTAGATTTTTACAGGTATTCGATTTTTTAATTTATCGCTGATTGACAGGACTTTACCTCTAACCTTCTTGCGTAAAAGGAGGGTTGTTAAATTAATTATATCTTTACACAAAGCCCATTTATGTTTAAAACCAGAAAGGATTTAGTTTTTGTAATACTGTGCGGAATTTTCATAACTAATGCCGTTGTGGCCGAATTGATTGGCGGGAAGCTTATTGAAATCGGGCCGTTTGTTATGAGTATTGGAATTATTCCTTGGCCGATTGTTTTTTTAACTACTGATTTAATCAATGAGTATTTTGGCAAGCAAGGTGTTCAAAAGCTATCGTTTATCACGGCGGGTTTAATTGTTTATGCCTTTATCTTGTTGTTTGTTGCCATCAGCGTGCCGGCCGCCAAAGGAATTTCGCCGGTTTCGGATGAGGCTTTTACCGCGGTATTTGGCCAAAGTATGTGGATTATTGTGGGAAGTATTGCTGCATTTTTATTGTCGCAACTCATAGACGTAACGATTTTCAATTTCGTAAAATCGAAAACCGGCGGATCGAAAATTTGGTTGCGCAGTACGGGTTCGACGGTCATTTCCCAATTAATTGATTCGTTTGTAGTTTTAGGAATCGCGTTTTACTTGCCTGGGAAAATCGACTTTGATACGTTTATAAGCTCAGCGCTTACAGGCTATACCTTTAAACTTTCGTTGGCCATTTTGCTAACACCACTGATTTACCTCGGACACTACGCGATAAGTAATTATTTGAAGAACGATCCGGTGCGGCTTTCGCAATAAAAAACGCTACTCAATCGAGTAGCGTTTTGTTATTCGTGTTCTTTCTATTTCCCTACTGTGGCATACCGCGATAGCCAAAATTGTACAAAATAAATGCGTAGACATCGGTTGTTTCGTCGATTACTTTGGCAAGTGGTGTTCCTGCTCCGTGACCTGCGTTTGTTGCAATACGAATTAAGGTTGGATTTTGCCCTGATTGCTTTGATTGCAACTCGGCTGCAAATTTAAAACTATGTGCAGGCACAACGCGATCGTCGTGATCGCCGGTTAGAATCATAGTTGCAGGATATTGCACGCCAGCACGTACGTTGTGTACAGGCGAATACTTGAAAAGATAGGACGCCATTTCTTTGCTATCGGCAACAGTACCGTAATCGTACGCCCATCCGGCGCCCGCTGTGAAGGTGTGATAACGCAACATGTCGAGTACGCCAACTGCTGGAATAGCGACTTTGGCAACATCTGGGCGCTGTGTCATTACTGCACCCACGAGTAATCCGCCGTTAGAACCACCACGCAAGGCCAATCGCTGTGGGGAAGTATATTTTTCTTTAGATAGGTACTCGGCTGCGGCAATAAAATCGTCGAATACGTTTTGTTTCTTGAACTGTCGGCCACCGTCGTGCCATCTTTTACCGTACTCGCCGCCGCCACGAATATTGGCTACTGCGTAAATGCCTCCCATTTCGAGCCATACAGCAACGGTTGGCGAAAATTGCGGTGTTAGGCTAATATTAAAACCACCGTAACCATATAAAATCGTTGGATTGCTTCCGTCTTTAACTAATCCTTTGCGGTAAGTTATGGTCATTGGAATTTTTTCTCCGTCCTTGCCTAAATAGAAAACTTGTTCAGAAACATATTTATCAGGATTGAAGTCAACTTTTGGAGCTTTAAAAAGCTGTGATGTTCCTTCTTTAATGTCGAGTTGATAAATTGCACCCGGTGTAATGTAATTTGTGAACGAATAATACAAAGTTGTTTCTTTCTTTTTTGCAGAAAACCCCGACGCTGTTCCTAAACCAGGCAGTTTTATGTTTGCAATATAGTTGCCCGAATAATCGTATTTAAAGACTGCGGTATTGGCATCTTTTAGGTACGACGCAAAAATAAAACCTCCGCCGGTTGATGCTGACAGTACGTTCTCGGTTGCTTCGATAATTGTTTTCCATGGTTTCGTTGGATTTTGTAAATCGATTCGAACTACTCGAACCGTTGGTGCATCTTTGTTTGTACTGGCAATAGCAAAGTTTCCTTCCGTGTCCAATACATCGAGGTCGTAATCGAAGCCAGATTGAAGGGAAACAATAGTACGCTCTTTGCTGTTTATATCAATAAAATACAACTCATTTCCAGAAGTAGAGTTTGCCGCTGAAATAAACAAATAACGCTGATCTTCAGTTACATAACCACCTACATATCGGCGTTTGATTTCTTCGCCAAAAATCAATTTATCTTTACTTTGAGGTTCTTTTAGTTTGTGGTAATAGAGCTTGTGTTGATCGGTTTTTGCAGAAAGTTCGCTTCCTTTTGGTTTATCGTAACTCGAATAGTAAAAGCCTTCGTTTTTATACCAAGAAACGCCGCTAAATTTAACGTCTATTAATTCATTACCAATTGGTTTTCTTGTTTCTACATCTATAACGCGGATTTTTCGCCAATCGCTGCCGCCTTCAGAAATAGAATAGGCTACTAGGCTTCCTTCTGGAGAAAAAGACACATCTCCGAGGGACGTGGTTCCGTCTTTTGCGAAAGTATTTGGATCGAGGAAAACTTTTTCATTTCCGTTTTTGTCGATTTGAAAAAGTACCGATTGATTTTGCAATCCGTTGTTTTTATAATAGTAGGTGTAGTTTCCACGAACGAAAGGAGCCGAAACTTTCTCGTAGTTCATTTTCTTTTCCAGCGCGTTTCTGATTTCGTCTCTAAAGGAAACACGCTCCAGATATTTGGCAGTAGTTTTGTTTTGCGCGATTACCCAAGCTGCGGTTTCGGCCGAACGATCGTCTTCAAGCCATCGATAGGGATCATCGACTTTTAAATCAAAATACACGTCCGATTCCGATCCTCTGCGTGTGTTAGGATATTGATATTCGCTTCTGTTCTGCGCAAGCGAGGCGAACGAAAGGCCCAAGAATACAGAAATTGCCACTAATTTCATACGATTTAAAATTTAGTGGCAAGTTAGTAAAGAAAACGTATTTACTCGAATGAGATTAAAAATCACTTTCAGCACGCAGCTCAACCAAAATGAAGAATGCCGTGACCGAAAATTGTTCGTCAGACCATTCTATTAAAAATGGCTTCACTAGTAAATAGAATGCCACTAACTACATAAATAGCGGACGGTATTGTGGCCAATGCTTATAGATTAAAATCGCATTAAACAAACCAATAACTACCGCCGGAGCAATAGTGCTTGGGTGCACGTACAAGTGAAACAACAAAATGTTGATTGAAATGGGCGCAAGTAAAATTAGGCTGAAGGCAACCCACTTTTTTGCTAATAGGAAACCTGCAATTACGATTTCAAGTGCGCCGACAAAGGTTAGCAGATAAGAAACTTCGCCAAATGAATCCAGAAAGTCGGCTTCGGGATTGGGCAAAAACTCAAAAAATTTATTGGCTCCACTGAACAACAACACGATGCCTAAAAAAATACGAACGATTTTGGTAAACTGTGAATTCATAGCGTAAACATTTTAGCGTTTAACTTAACGTAATAGGAAAATGGTTAATAGTTTCCTAAATTACTAAATATTTACGAATTCAATTCACAAATAAGTGTCGGATTCTTAAAACCCGATTTTATTAGCTACCAAATATTCGGCTATTTGAATCGTGTTTGTAGCTGCTCCTTTGCGCAAGTTGTCGGCAACAATCCACAGATTTAATGTGTTTGGCTGGCTTTCATCGCGGCGAATACGCCCTACAAAAACATCGTCTTTATGTTGTGCAAACAGCGGCATCGGATATTCAAATTCTTGAATATTATCGACTAAAGTTACGCCCGGAGTTTCTTCAAGCATTTTTCGAACGTCGGCCAATTCAAAATCATTTTCGAACGCTACGTTCACCGCCTCCGAATGACCTCCTACCACAGGCACGCGAACGGCCGTTGCAGTTACGGCAATACTGTTATCGTTCAATATTTTCTGTGTTTCGCGAACGAGTTTCATTTCTTCTTTCGTGTAGCCGTTATCTTCAAAGACGTCGCATTGCGGAATTGCATTTTTGTGAATTTGGTATTTGTAAGCCATTTCACCGCTTATTCCCGCGAATTCATTTTCGAGTTGTTTCACAGCTTTAACACCCGTTCCGGTAATCGACTGATAGGTAGACACAACGATTCGCTTAACTTGGTACTTTTTGTGCAACGGCGCTAAAGCCATAACCATTTGAATGGTAGAACAATTCGGATTGGCAATAATTTTATCGGCAGCGGTTAGCACTTGTGCGTTGATTTCAGGAACAACAAGCTTTTTGGTCGGATCCATTCGCCAAGCCGACGAATTGTCGATTACTGTCGTACCCGCTTCTGCGAACTTTGGCGCCCATTCGAGCGAGGTTCCGCCACCGGCTGAAAAAAGTGCTATTTGTGGTTTCATGGCAACAGCAGTTTCGAGAGAAACAACGGTATATTCCTGACCTTTAAACGAAATTTTCTTTCCAACCGATTTCTCAGAAGCAACCGGTATTAGCTCGGTAACTGGAAAATTACGTTCTTCAAGAACTTGTAACATGATTTCGCCAACCATTCCGGTGGCACCAACAACTGCAACTTTCATTTTGTTAATTTTTAAGCTTCGCAAAATTAGCGAATACACTCCGATTCGAACTAGAATTTTA
Organism: Flavobacterium sp.; assembly: GCF_027490375.1. GTDB lineage: Bacteria > Bacteroidota > Bacteroidia > Flavobacteriales > Flavobacteriaceae > Flavobacterium. The sequence goes on along the minus strand of NZ_JAIXYH010000100.1, from coordinate 14,544 downwards.
TGATACAATAAAGAAAAACCATCCTTGTGGGATGGCTTAAGTTAGAATATATAGTGAGCGGTATGAATTTCAATTCCTACAAGAAAATCTGAGCACGTAAAAAAGTTCTTATTTGTTTTTTAGTGCGTCGCGAATTTCCATAAGTAACTTTTCTTCGTTACTTGGTGCTGGCGGAGCTGCAGGCGCTTCAGCTTCTTTCTTACGAGCCGCATTAATTCCTTTAATTACAAGAAACAACACAAACGCCACGATCAAAAAGTTGATTACAGCCGATAGAAACAGTCCGTATTTTACGGTTCCGAAAATAGTTAACTCTTCGAGTTTACTCAAATTCGCTGCTTCGAGAGCAGGTTTTAAAAGCAATGGTGTTAGCACGTCGTCAATGAAAGAAGTGACAATTTTGCTAAATGCCGCTCCAATGATAACCCCGATAGCCAGGTCAACGACATTGCCTCGCATAGCAAAGGCTTTAAATTCAGAAATCATTCCCATTTTTTGTGGTTTTTTTGGTTAATAATTGTGAAAGTACTAAAAACCTTATTCGCGGAAAAAAATTCTTTTCACGCGCTGGGATATGCCAGTTAGAATTTCGTAGCTGATCGTACTTCCCGCTTTTGCAATTTCTTGAACAGTAGGACGCTTTCCGAAGATGATTACCGCGTCGCCTTCGCGACATGCAATTGCGCTAACATCTACCATCAGCATGTCCATACAAACCGAACCTACTATCGGTGCCGGCTGTTCGTGAATGATCACATAACCATTTTCGTTGCCCCAAAACCTGGGAATTCCATCCGCGTAACCTATTGGTATTGTTGCAATTGATGTTTTTTCTTTTGCTTTGAATCGCCGATTATATCCTACCGTTTCGCCCGCTTGAAGTTCATGAATTTGCGAGATTATCGACTTTAGTGTTCCAACTGTTTCGAGCTGATTTTGTTCTTCGTCACTAGAAGCCAATCCATATAAACCGATTCCCAAACGTACCATTTCAAATTGCGCTTCGGGATAATTTATGAGTCCAGACGTGTTTAAAATATGTCTGTAGAACTTTTTCGACAATTGCTTTTGTAGAACTTCAGTTGCCTTTAAAAATCGTTCGATTTGCTGTTCCGTAAACGAACGTTCGTTTAAATCGTCGCTAGCGGCCAAGTGCGATAAAACCGATCTCACTTCCACCTCGGGTACGTTTGTAAGTTCTTGCGCTAAATCGGCCACAGAATCTGGAGCGAAACCCAGTCGGTGCATGCCTGTATCGATTTTTACGTGAACCGGATATGCCGTTGTGCCAACTTTTCGTGTTGCTTCCGCGAAAGCGTTCAAGGCACGAAAACTGTAAATTTCAGGTTCCAATTGATATTGAATAATCTCATCGAAAGCTGTCGACTCTGGATTCAAAACCATAATCGGAACCGTAATTCCCGCTTGTCGGAGTTTTACCCCTTCGTCGGCAAACGCTACTCCTAAATAATCAACTTTGTTAAATTCGAGTAATCGCGCAATTTCTTCTCCGCCGTTTCCGTAGCCAAAAGCTTTTACCATGACCATGAGTTTCACGCCAGGTTTCAGCTTCGATTTATAGTGATTTAGATTATGCGTTAAGGCACTCAAGTTAATTTCCAGTACGGTTTCGTGCTTTTGCTGTTCGAGAATTTTTAGAATTTTCTCGAATTCAAATTTCCGAGCACCTTTTATTAAAACCGAAGCATTCGACCAGCTGCGAAGTGTTTCGTCTTGTAAAAAATCGGCTGTAGTTTCAAAGTGCTTCCGCAATGCTGTGCCTTTAATTTCGCGAGACCATTCCCCCACAGTGACTATCTCGGCTAAATCATATTGATGCAGCAATTGCTCGATTTTTGTTAGCGTGTGGGCATCCGATTCCGCAAAATCAGACAAAACCAGTATCTTTTTCAGTGCAGAAGACTGATTTTTCAAAAAGTCGAGTGCTATTTGCAGCGATTGTAAGTCGGCACTATACGAATCGTCTATGATTTGTAAGTTGCGCACGCCGTTTTTAATCGACAAACGCATGTTGATTTGAGGCAACGAACTAATTCGATTTGCGATGGTTTGAAAATCAATTTCCAGCGCCAGCATGGTTGTAATGCAATGTGCTGCATTTTGTATCGAAGCGCCGTCGGTAAACGGCAAGCTTAAAGAAAAAGTTTTTGAATTAGTCTGTATTTCAAGCCTTGTTGTGTGTTCGAGCACTTCTTTCTGAATAAAAACACGAGCCGATTTATTCGAGAAACTCCACGCGTAAAAATGCTGATCGATTGTGGTAAATTGCTCAAATGTTTCGTATTCACCAATCACCAAACGAGCCGACGTGTAGAGTTTTGCTTTTTCTGAAAATTTCTGCGCCCGATTCTCGAAACCCGCGTCATGAGCCGAATAAATATTGGTTAAAACCGCTATTTCGGGTTGTAGCATGTCGGCAAGTGCCTGCATTTCGTTGGTGGTCGAAATTCCTGCTTCAAAAATCCCTAAGTTGTGTTGTTGTTCAAGTGTTAGTACAGACAGCGCCACGCCCACTTGAGAATTATAACTTTTCGGACTTTTAGCAATATAATAATCCGGCGAAAGCAAGTAGTACAGCCATTCTTTTACTACCGTTTTGCCGTTACTGCCGGTTATGGCAATTACGGGTAAGGCAAATTTTGCGCGGTGCGAAGCGGCGAGTTTTTGAAGGGCTTGCAAAACATTAGGAACGAGCAGTACCTGAATACCGGATACATTTCCGCGATAATCTTGTTCGCTAACAAAGTAGCGAACGCCTTGTTCGACGGCTTTTTCAATAAAATCGGCGCCGTTAAAATTTGGTCCGCTTAAAGCGAAGAAAACTGTTTTTTCATTGTTGTTACCCGATCGCGAATCGGTGGAAATATGTGTAAAGAGAAAATCGTCCGTTGGTGTTACGGTTTTATTCAGTAACGAACAAATTTCTTTCCACGAAAACATTACGATAATTCGTTTGAAGGTTCGCTCTTGTTCTCGGCTTGTTCGCGAATGGCGTTGTAGTAAGCCGCACGCGATAAGGGTTCGTATTCTTCGGTTTCGCCGAGCAAAACAAGTTTGTCGTTATCGGTTTTACGGAAACTGTAGTGAGCCAAATTTCCGGTTCGGGTACAAACGGCGTGCACTTTCGTGACGTACTCGGCGGTGGCCATCAAGGCAGGCATGGGCCCAAACGGATTTCCTTTAAAATCCATATCCAAACCGGCAACAATAACGCGAATACCGCTGTTTGCCAAATCGTTACAAACAGTAATAATTTCATCATCAAAGAATTGTGCCTCATCGATGCCAACCACATCGCAACCTTGTGCCAACAAGCGAATATTAGCTGCAGCAGGAACCGGAGTGGAACGAATTTCATTAGCATCGTGCGAAACCACCATTTCATCGTGGTAGCGTGTGTCGATTGCAGGTTTAAAAATTTCAACTTTTTGCTTGGCAAATTGCGCGCGTTTGAGTCGTCGGATGAGCTCTTCCGTTTTTCCCGAAAACATGGAGCCGCAAATAACTTCTATCCATCCAAACTGCTCTTTGTGATTAACGGTATTTTCAAGAAACATTTTTCGGCAATTGTGAAGTTGAAACTGATTAGATTTTATTACTTTGTAGCCGTTGTGCGATCATTTTTAACCCCAGCTCAGCGTTTCAAATGTAGCCAAATTTTCTATACGTGAATGTAGAATCTCGGCTTCGCAGAACAACTGTTTATCAATAGAAAAGAAAATTTACAACCGCTTCGTGTTTATGAAAAAGAAAGTAGAAGGCGAATTAATTAGCATTGCGCACCGTGTTTTGAAACTAAAAGACAGCTCAGATCTTCGGGTTTTGCATGAAGAAGCTAAAAACTTGTACGAGAAATTAAGTGTTTTGCTTTTTGTAGAAACGCAATTTGGCTCCGTCATGCCTACCATTGGCAAGGCTGAGATTCAAGATTTAGTTGTCGAACATTACAAAAAGCCAGCAGCTACTGTTTTGGAAACCGCTGTCGCAGAAGAAAAAGAAACCCCGATTTCTGATGCTGTGGTTGAGGAAGTTTCTGAAATTTCCTTGGTCGAAGAAGTAACGGCTGCGCCTGTTGTCGAAGAAATTCCCGAACCGGAACCAACCCCCGAACCTATAGCTGTTCCCGCATTTGAAACGCGCAGTGAAGCACCAAAACAAATTAGTTTCGCCGATTTATTGGGTAGCGATTATACCGAACCTATTTTCGACAAAGTTTCAGATGCCGTTCCTGTAATTGAGGAAACTCAAAGTGAAGAGCCCGCTTCCGCAGAAGTTATAGAGGAATCTGAAGAAGAAGAAATTATTCTTGAAACACGGATTGAAGCTGAGAATGTAGTTGAAAACATTGAAACGCCTTTTGATTTGCCCATTGAAGAAGTAAAAACTCCTGCGGTTGACTTATCGTTTGAACCGACTTTCACTACAGCAACCGAAGTGGAGGAAACTAAGTCGGTTTCTTTTGAAACGCAGCCCGAAAATGGGTTGCGCAGTTTTCAGTTTGGCCTAAACGACCGAATCGGATTTGAGCGCAATCTTTTCGGCGGAAGCGCAGAAGACATGAATCGTGTTGTTTCTCAGCTCAGCACATTTAATTCTTACGAAGAAGCCACTGAATTTATTGACGAAATGGTGCGTCCTGATTACAATAATTGGAATGGAAAGGATGAATATGTAGAGCGATTTTTAGACATTATAAAAAGACGCTTTTCGTAATAATGACGGGTAAATTATTTGTTGTTCCAACGCCGATTGGAAATCTGGGCGACATGACCTACCGAGCTATTGAGGTGCTAAAAGCAGCCGATTTAATTTTGGCGGAAGACACCCGAAATAGCGGGAAATTACTCAAACACTTCGAGATTTCCTCGCCTATGTCGAGTTATCACATGCACAACGAGCATCAAACCGTAAATGGTTTAATTCAAAAACTGCAAAACGGAAATGTACTTGCTTTAATTAGTGATGCGGGAACTCCGGCAATTTCAGATCCCGGATTTTTATTGGTTCGTGCATGCGTGGAGAACGGCATACCAGTCGAAACCTTGCCGGGTGCAACGGCTTTTGTTCCTGCGTTGGTGAACAGCGGCTTTCCATCAGATCGCTTCGTTTTCGAAGGATTTCTCCCCGAAAAAAAAGGGCGGCAAACGCGTTTACTTGAACTCGCCGAAGAAGTACGAACGGTGGTTTTGTATGTTTCTCCTCATAAATTGTTAAAGACTTTAGAGGAAATAAAAACGTATTTTGGTGAAGATCGACAAGTTAGTTGTAGTCGGGAACTTTCGAAGTTACACGAGGAAAACGTTCGCGGAACCGCAATTGAATTGATCGCTCATTTTTCTGCGAAAGCGATAAAAGGAGAATTCGTGGTGTGCATCGCTGGAAAGCTGCGGAAATAATTTTAATTCAGGGAACTTTTTTCAACTGAAATTTATCTTTTTTACGGAAAAGCCGTAATTCCATATCCGAAAAAGCATTTACATTCGTTAGCTCTATTCCATACAGAAAACTTATGCGCTGGAAATTAAAACCACTACCCGAACTTCACGAAATACAAGCCCTTCAAGATGCCGGAATAAAAAGCGAAATCTTGGCCAGCTTGTTTTTGCAACGAAATATTCGCGATTTTGAGGCTGCTCGCGATTTTTGCAATCCGGATTTAAGTGCGCTTCACGATCCGTATTTAATGCGCGACATGAACGTTGCCGTGAATCGTGTTTTACAAGCACTTAATCAAAACGAACGCATTTTGGTTTTTGGTGATTACGATGTAGATGGAACTACGGCCGTTTCGTTGATGTACACCTATTTAGCTACAAAAACAACTTCGGTATCTCATTACATACCCGATCGATACACCGAAGGTTATGGCGTTTCGAAACGCGGAATCGACTTTGCCGCCGACAACGACTTTACTTTGATCATTGCGCTAGATTGCGGAATTAAATCGGTTGAGCTGGTGGCGTATGCAAAAACACTTGGAATTGATTTTATCATTTGCGATCATCATTTACCCGGTGCCATTATTCCTGACGCAGTAGCCGTTTTGGATCCGAAGCGAGCCGATTGCGCGTATCCGTACAAAGAGCTCTGCGGCTGTGGCGTTGGGTTTAAGCTGGTTCAGGCCGTAGAACGCAAACTTGAAAACGACACTGATTTTGTTTGGAGTTTGCTCGATTTTGTAGCTATTGCCATAGCGGCAGACATAGTTCCGTTGACGGGCGAAAATCGGATTCTGGCGCATTTTGGCTTGGAGTTGATTAATCGAGATTGCCGCGTTGGATTAAAAGCTTTGAAGCAGAAATCGAAAAAGAAAGTTCTCGATTTGGAAGATTTGGTTTTTGTGTTTGCGCCACGAATCAATGCAGCGGGACGTATTAATCTCGGACGTGACGCGGTAGAATTGATGATTGAAACCGACGAACAAGTAGCGCAATCTTTTGCCGATGCGATAGAATCGTACAATGAGACGCGACGTGAATTTGATCAAAAAACGACGCTAGAAGCTTTGGAACAGATTCGTAAAAACAAAGAGGAAGAGGCACCGGCTACAGTCGTTTTCAACGCACATTGGAACAAGGGCGTAATCGGGATCGTAGCTTCGCGGCTAATTGAAACGCATTACCGACCCACTTTGGTTTTCACTAAAAGTAACGGAGTTTACGCCGCGTCGGGAAGATCGGTTGCTGGATTTGATTTGTACCAAGCTTTAGAAGCCTGCCAGCATCACTTGGTACAATTTGGCGGACATACTTTTGCCGCAGGAATGACGATTTTACCTGAAAACTATACCGAATTTAAAAAAGCCTTTAATGCAGTAGTTCGGGAATTGCGTGCGCCGGAAACGCTCGAGCCTGAAATCGAAATCGACATGGAAATCGACATCCAACGTGTGTCGGATAACCTGGTAGCTAATTACAGCAGGCTTGGGCCTTTTGGACCCGCACACATGAAACCTGTATTTTTAAGCAAAAATGTACGAATTGCTGCCTCGGCGCGAACAGTTGGCAAAGATAAATCGCATTTGAGTTTTGAATTGGAACTCGACGATCAGCGAAAAATTACGGCGATAGCTTTTAAGCAAGGCTCTAGAGTTGACGAGGCTTCGGGTAGTGTTGATGTTGTTTACACGATTAACTATAACGAATTTCGCGACGTTAGAAAGCTTCAATTAATTGTGATTGACTTTCGAAAATCGGTTTAACTCATCGCTGCAATCGGGTTACAGTAATCGAAGGATTTGTATTGAATTAGTTGCTAACGAATCTTGGATCGGTATCCATCTTTGTGCCACATACTGAACAGGTTCTTAATTCTTCGTTGGCATAAAATGCTTTGAAATGCGGAAGGAAATCGGTTTCGATATTCTTCAGCTCAAAATAAACTTCGTGAAGTTTGTGATTGCAATTTTCGCAATACCAAAGCAAACCATCGGTAAAACCTTGATTGTCGCGTTTTCTCTCGATAACCAAACCTACCGAATTAGCCGAACGAACGGGCGAATGTGGCGTTTTCGCAGGATGTAAATACACATCTCCCGGACCAAGTTTTTTAATTTCTAAACCGTTTTCTGTTTGAATTTTTAATTCAACTGTGCCTTCCAGCTGAAAGAAGAACTCTTCGGTTTCGTTATAGTGGAAATCTTTTCGAGCGTTCGGACCACCTACAATCATGATGATGTAATCGCCCGATTCTACAAAAAGTTGTTTGTTGCCAACGGGTGGTTTTAGGAGCTCTTTGTTTTCGGAAATCCACTGAAAGAGGTTAAATGGTTCTTCCATCTATTTGACGATTGCGAACTTTTGTGGATTGATTATAGAAGGCAAACCGCCGGATTCCTTTCCGTTAACAATGACTCCTTTTACGACGACATTTTTGTCTTTCAGTTTGTTGTAATCAATTTTTAATCGAGTAAGCATTTTCTCACTAACGACTACACTAAAAATATTGTTCGGAAATGCTGCGTCGATATTGAGAGTAATCAAATTCGTTTCGGTCGATTTACGAACGCCAACCACTTTTCCTTTTACGAATTTGTCTTTGCCGATAAAATTGGTAATTACTTTCGTAGAAATTGTGTCCTGCGCGAAGGTTTCCGCGAAAGCGAAGAAAGCCAAAAGAACAAGAAGCTTTTTCATTATTTTCCTTCTTTAATCAGGTAAATGTAAACGGGAAAGTGGTCGCTATAACCGATTTCGTTTGCAGAATGGCGCAGCGGATATCCTTTGTACTGACCGTCGGTTTGGATGAGATACGATTTATTAAAAATTCCTGCTTTCCAATATTTAAAGGTACTGTAATCGCCTTTTACTAGTCCTTCCGAAACCATAATCTGGTCGAAAATATCGCCACTATCTCGGTAAAAGAGTGTTGCGTGTCCTTCTTTAGCCATTTGTTCGAATGGGTTGTAGATGTCGCCTTCTTTTACTTCATCTTTCTTCAATTTAGCGCCAATTCCAAGCTTAATTGATTTGTTGTACGAGCCGTCGTTGTAATCGCCCATGGTAATTATTTTCGCTTTTGGGTTAATTTTAAAGAGCGAATCCATGATTTTGCGATTCAATTTTCCAGCTGCTTCTCTAAACGGACTACTTTTTTTCTCACCTCCCGAACGCGACGGCCAGTGATTTACTAAAACGTGAATTTCTTCGCCATCGAGTAAGCCCGTAACTAATAAAATGTCTCGGGTGTACACGCGGTCGTCGGTAGCTACTTCAATTTTATCGTCAGAAACTTCTTCGTCCTCTTTCTTTTCCTTAACTTTTTGGTTGTTTCTGTAAATTAGGAGTGGAATATTCTTGTAGCTGGTAGGCTTAAAATGCTTTTTTTGGTAGAGCAACGCCACATCGATTCCGCGTTTATCTGGCGAATCGTAATGAACGATACCGTAATTACCCGGCAGCAGTTTCGGTTGTTTCACTAAATCTTCGAGTACTCCGCGATTTTCAATTTCCACACCACCAATAAGTACCGGCATTTCTTTTTGCTGATCTGAAGTTCCGATTTCAGACAAAACACGCGACAGATTTGTTAATTTTTTCTTATATTTCTTGGATGTCCAGTTCTGAGCACCGTTAGGCAACCATTCTTCATCATTATTTGGATTGTTGATGGTGTCGAATAAATTTTCGAAGTTGTAAAACGCAACGGTATGCACATAATACTTTTTAGCCTGTGAAAACGAGGCCTGAATTGCAAAAAAAAGAACAATTATGGCATTCCATTTAGAAATTCGCATAAGTAGAATATTAAATTAATATGAAGAATCGATTTAAAGTCGGTCACAAAAGTAGATAATATTAATTAATGCTATACTTTTGCACCCGTTAAGAAAAAATTAATCTTGACATTTTATTAACTTTTATATTTATATGAAGAGACTCGTAATCAGTACACTACTTGTTTTACAGGTTTTGGTAGGTTGGGCACAGACCGAATCTAAGGTAACCGGACTTGTAGTTGATTCTAAAACCAAACAGCCTTTACAAGGCGTAGTTGTTAGCGTTGAAAACTCTGCTTTAACAACATTTACTAACGAATTAGGTCAGTTTACGATTGAAAAGGCGCCAACGGGCAATCAGATTGTTAGCGTTGTAAGTGCCGGATTTAATCGACAACTGCTGAATGTTAAAATTGAAGAAGGGCAAACCCTTGATTTGGGAACAATTGTTTTAGCAGAAGACCAAACTGAGGAACAGCAATTAGCTTTAATCACTATTGTAGAAAACGATTTGGGCGACGACAACTCTGGTTCAGAAAACACGGCAGGGCTTTTACAAGCTACTCGCGACGTTTACCAGCAAGCAGCAGCTTTCAACTGGGGTCAGGCGCGTTTTAGAATACGTGGTCTTGATAACGAGTACGGAACAACTATGATTAATGGTGTTGTGATGAATAAAATCCTCGATGGTCGCCCACAATGGGGTAACTGGGGTGGATTAAACGATGCAACACGTAACCAAGAGTTTACCTTTGGTACGGCTCCGTCGGATTATAACTTTGGAGGAATTTTAGGAACACAGGAGATCAATACGCGTGCGTCGATTTATCGTCCAGGATCTCGTGTATCTTTCGCTGGAACAAATACCAACTACTCATACCGCATTATGGGTACGCATGCTTCGGGGATGAATAAAGATGGCTGGGCTTATGTTGTTTCTGCAGGTCGTCGTTGGGCAACTCAAGGTTACTTTGAAGGCACGGATTACGATGCAAACTCATTATTTGCTTCAGTAGAAAAGAAAATTGGTGAGAATCACAGCTTGAACTTTACAGCGATATATGCGCAAAATAAGCGTGGTAGAAACTCGGCAAACACTCAAGAAGTTACCGATTTAGCAGGTGTGAAATACAACTCTTGGTGGGGATATCAGGAAGGCGAGCGCAGAAACAGCCGCGTTCGCGAGGTAGAAGAACCTGTTTTTATGTTGAGCCATTATTGGAAAATTAATGATAAAAACAAACTGACTACAAACGTAATGCATCAGTTTGGTAAGATTGGCAACAGCCGTATCGATGCCGCAGAACAAGCTACAGGTATAGATGCCAATGGAAACAGCATCGGATTTTTATGGGAACCAACCTATTACAGAAACTTACCGAGCTACTATACTTCTCTTTGGAACCTAGATGATTACACTGATTTCCAAGGAGATGACCCAGCTAATGTTGCTTTAGCCGACCAAGCTCGACAAACGTTTTTAAATAACCGTCAAATCAATTGGGATGCCATTTATCGCGCAAACCGCAACAGTGTAGACGGAAGAAGTAATTATATTCTTTACGAAGATCGTACCGACGATAAATTATGGGTAGCCAATTCGATTTTGAGTTCGCAATTATCCGATAACATTGCAATGAACGCTGGTGTTTCATACAGAACACTACATTCAGAAAATTTCCAAAATGTACTTGACCTTTTAGGAGGAACATACTTTGCAGATTACGACTTTTTCTTTACGGGAGATGCAGCGCAACCCGATTTGAACAATCCGAACCGCAATGTAGGTGTGGGAGATCGTTACGGTTACAACTACATTCTGCGTGCAAACACACTAGACGCATTCACACAATTCCGATTCAATTATAGAAAAATAGATTTCTATTTGGCACAATCGTTTACAGCAACGAACTACCAAAGAGAAGGACTTTACAGAAACGGAATTTATCCAAACAATTCTTTTGGAAAAAGCGAAAATGTTGATTTTGAAAACTTTGCATTCAAAGGAGGATTCACTTGGAAATTAACGGGAAGAAACTTCATTAACTTCAATGGTGCGCACCTAACTAAGGCACCAACAATGAGAAACACCTTTTTCAATACTCGTTTAAATAATAACGTAGTTGATAACATTCAAAGTGAGAATGTTTCAAGTATGGATTTGAGTTATATCCTAAGAACACCAACATTCAAACTTAAACTTACCGGGTTCCTTACTCGAGTAAGAAATGCTACTACTAACACGTTCTTCTTCGCTGATGCTGTATTGGATGAAGGAGGAGAGGATGGTGCAGAATCGGCATTCGTTGCTCAAACAATGACCGGTGTGGCAAGAAGAAATATGGGGGTTGAATTCGGTTCGGAATACCAAATTACATCAACGTTAAAAGCAACACTTGCAGCATCTTACGGCGAATACATTTTCGATAGCAATCCGAATCTTTTCTTAAATAGTGATTCCACCGCAGCTGAAAATGCCGATATTCTTACTCCGGTATCGTCTAGAGGTCAAGCTTTATTGAAGAATTACCGCCAGCCTGGTATGCCACAACAGGCCTATAGCTTTGGCTTAGAATACCGCGATCCGAAATTTTGGTGGATTGGTGCGAATGTGAACTACTTAGCAGATACGTACATTGATATTGCACCTTTATTGAGAACGAATGATTTCGTTACAAACTTCCAAGATCCGTTTAATTTACCATTTCCAGAAGCTACACCAGAGCGCACACGAGAATTGTTAAAGCAGGAAAAATTCGATCCTTATACTTTAGTTAATCTTACAGGAGGTAAATCTTGGAGAATTAAAGGCAACACTTTCGGGTTTTTTGCATCTGTAAACAACGTGTTTGATGTAACGTATAAAACAGGTGGATTTGAGCAACCGAGAAACTCAAATTTCCGTTTATTAAATCAAGACGTGCTTAGCGGTACCCCAGCATTCGGAAACCGTTATTTTTATGGCTTTGGAAGAACGTATTTCATAAATTTATACATTAATTTTTAAGTAGTCTCAGATATGAAAACAGCATTTAAATTTTTAGCATTCGCTGGATTAAGCATTCTGGCAGGCGCTTGTACACAAGAAGACGATACTTCAATTCCAGATATCACTCCGGTGGTTGCTTTTGAAGACTTTTTGCACTCAGCAGATAATACGTTATTAACTATTGATGGTTGGCAAAATGTGGCAACAGCTGGAACTGTTTTGTGGAAACAACAAATTTATCAAGGGAATGGCTACGCGGAATTTAGCCCATTCCAATCGACTGATGCGAGTACTATTGGTTGGTTAATTAGCCCAGAGATTGATTTAGATAAGCAAGAAGGTGAGATTTTAAGATTTCAAAGCTCACAAAGTTATGTGTCGTCTTCGCAAAATAAATTGGAAGTGTTTTACTCAACGAATTACGACGGTACCAATGTCGCTGCTGCTACTTGGACGCCTATCGTAGCGAATTTACCAACTCCAGACGCTACCTTCTTTGAATTTCAAGATTCAGGGGAAATCAGTTTAAACGACATTACTGGGAAAGTACGAATTGCATTTAAATACACCGGTTCCGGTTCAAACAGTGCTTTGGACGGATCATACCAAATAGATTCGTTTAGAGTGTACTACAACAATTAATAATTACGAAAATGAAATTACTAAAATATATAACACTTGGTTTGTTTGCTGCTACAGTAAGTAGCTGCGTTAATGACGATTTTGCCGAGCCTTCTGCTGATTGTGCCGACAACGTTTTGACAGTTACTAAAACTGTTCAGGAAATTATTAATCAAGTGCCTCCAGTAGTTGATCCAGCTTTCCCTTACACGGGAGACGATGTTATTGAAGCCTACGTAGTTTCAAGTGATGAAGGTGGAAATTTCTACAAAAGTATTTCGCTGCAAACTAAACCAGCGGTAGGACAGCAGCCGGTAGCATTTAGCGTGCCCGTAGATATCGTTGGTGCTTTCACTAATTATCCGGTGGGTATGAAAGTGTACATCAAAATGAAAGACCAATACACCGACATTTATAATGGATCTATGCGTATCGGAAGTGCGTTCCAATTAGACTCTGGAGATTTTGCGGTAGGAAGAATTTCAATGTTTAATGTGGGGAAAGTAGTTGTGAAATCGTGTACTACAGCGCCAGAAAGCGAACTAGTACGCACATTAACAATTCCTCAAGCATTAAACGATGCGAACTTAAATACATTGATCGAGCTTGACGGCGTGCAATTTGTTGATGAAGTTGTTGGAAGATCTCTCTATGAAGCCGCAAACGACTTAGGTGGCGCAACTAATCATCTTTTACAAGATCGTAATAACAATAGAATCATTTTCAGAACATCAAGTTTTGCCTCTTTTGCGGGCGATATTGCCACTCAAAACAGCGGAAAAGTTCGTGGTATTTTAACAAAATTCGGTAGTGACTATCAATTTCTAGCTCGCACTACACGCGATATTATGTTAGACCAACCACGACTTGCAGTTGATTTAGCGCCAACACTAGTTGGAAGTCAATTGAATTTTGTGAACACCTTAAACGAAAATTTCGAGTCGTACACAACTACTTCGCCAGCTAACCGTTCCTTTCCTGCCTATGTTAACGATCCTTTTGCAGGATCAAGATACTGGGAAGTTCGAACTTTTGGAGGAAACAAGTACATCCAAATGTCTTCTTTTGGAGGAACGCCAGAGGATAATAGAACTCTATTTTACGTGCCGGTTAATTTTGGTACAGCAAACACATTCTCTTTCCAGTCTAAAGCAGGTTTTACGAACGGCGCTGTGTTAAAAGTTTATTATATAACGGCTGAAAATTATACTCCTGGCACGATTGTGAATAATAGTAACTTGGTTGATATTACTTCGAGCTTTACTATTTCTGCCGGTTTGACAAGTGGCTATCCAGCCAATTTTACCAACAGCGGTAGCTACGCAATACCCGCCTCACTTACAGGAAACGGTTACTTTGTTTTCGAATATGTAGGCAGTGGTTTAGCAGGTCTTACAACAACCATGCAGATAGATAATATCGTTATTAACTAAGATATTTATTTATTTCATTTTAAAAGCCACTCTTTCAATAGAGTGGCTTTTTTGCATGTTACTTCAGAGATAAACGTGATATAGCTATTTGGGAACACTTCTCGTGACCGAATACGACGGTAGAAAAGAACAAAGTTATATGACATGAAAGTGGTCGGCTTTTTCGACAGTTTGTAAATATAGTTTTTTGATTTGAAATTTGTTTTGAACTGAAACGGAATCGAGCTCTGCTGAGGAGCAACTCGCCAGGGTTAAGTTCACCC
>NZ_JAIXYH010000075.1 GCF_027490375.1 Flavobacterium sp. | reverse complement strand
TTGCTTCAATTGGAAGATTTTAGAAATTTCGATACAGTCGATGCCGATTATCCGGTGCAAAACAGCGCCACCATGCTCGAGTCGCCTGAAACCATTTACGAGAAAGCCAAAAAAGAACGCGTCGAAATTAAAATTGCACAAGCCAATCTCGATTTAGCACAACGCGACATTCAAATAGCCAAAGCAGCCTATTCGCCAACTTTACAAGGTTTTTACAGTTTCAATACTCGTGCCGCCTACACCGATCGAATTGTAGGTTTTGAACCCAATACCGATAACCCAACTTCGGTAATCGGAACTGTCGATGTTAACGGCAGTACATTTAACGTTCTGCAACCCAATTTCCGTCCCGTTTTAGGTGGGCCACGTTCGGTTGCCGATCAATTCGTTGAGAATAAAGGTCACCAGTTTGGTTTACAACTTACGATTCCGATTCTAAACGGATTCTCCTCACGAAATTCAGTTCGTCGCGCAAAAATTGCCTTCCAACGCGCACAAACCAACCTCGATCAGGAAAATCTAACGCTCGAGCGTAACGTGTTCCAAGCCTTCACCGACGCCAATGCTGCATTGAAAACGTACGAAGCAGCCGTAACAGCTGTAGAAGCGCGCGGCGAAGCGTTTAAATACGCCACCGAACGTTTCAGCGTAGGCTTAATGAATGCTTTCGATTTAAGTCAGGCACAAACACTATTCGTAAACGCACAGGCCGAGCTAAGTCGCGCCAAATATGATTACATCTTTAAAGTTAAAGTCGTCGAATTCTATTTCGGAATTCCAATTATGCAACAATAGTTATGGGAAAGAAAAAAGTTTGGATTATAGTAATCGTTTTAGTAGCCGTAATCGGCGGTTTGTTGTACGCCGCATCAACCGGTGCTTTTAAGAAATCTGGTGAAGAAAAAGAAGTAGAAACCGTTGTTGCCAGCACACAAACCATTGTTGAAACCGTTTCAGCAACCGGAAAAATTCAGCCAGAAGTGGAAGTGAAGATTTCGTCGGAAGTTTCAGGCGAAATCATTGCTTTACCTGTAAAAGAAGGTCAAGTTGTAAAAAAAGGCGATTTGCTCGTGCGTATCAATCCCGATTTGTATACGTCAGGACTAAATCGTACCGTTGCCGGACTCTCGCAAACCAAAGCAGGCTTGTCGCAAGCCGATGCGCAATTTACCGAAGCTAAAGCCGCTTACGACCGAAATAAAACGTTATACGATAAGGGTATCATTTCTCGTGCAGATTTTGAAAAAGCCGTATCGGCGTTTGAAGTAGCTAAAGCAAATAAGCAATCGGCGTATTACAATGTGGCATCGGCGAGCGCTACTGTGAAAGAAGCTAAAGACAATTTAGGACGCACAACCATTTATGCTCCTGCCGACGGAACCATCTCGATGCTCAATGTGGAGTTAGGCGAACGTGTTCTCGGAACGCAGCAAATGGCGGGAACCGAACTCTTGCGCGTGGCAAACCTAAACCAAATGGAAGTAGAAGTTGATGTGAACGAAAACGACATTGTTAAAGTAAGTATCGGCGATTCTGCTAAAATTCAAGTAGATGCCTATTTGAAAAAAGAATTTAAAGGAATTGTTACCAGTATTTCGAATTCGGCTAGTACAGCAACCACAGCCGACCAAGTAACGAACTTCAAGGTAAAAGTACGCTTGTTAAAAGAATCATACGCCGATTTGTTGGAAGGTAAACCAGCAACTTATTCGCCTTTTCGTCCGGGAATGACAGCAACAGTAGATATCATCACCAAAACACGTGTAAATGTTATTGCCGTACCGATTAGTAGTGTGGTGGTAAAAAGCGATACACTTCCGGTGAAGAAGCCACAATTTGAAATGCCCGACGAAGCCAAGCCAGAAGAAACTCCTGCGCCAAAATCCGACAAACGTTTGGAGTGCGTGTTTGTGAAAGTGGGCAATAAAGCCAAAATACGAATCGTAAAAACAGGAATCCAAGATAACAGCAACATCGAAATTATTTCAGGTTTGAAGAAAGGCGATGTGGTTATTACAGGTCCGTTTGGTCTAGTAAGTAAAGAACTTAATTCGGGCGATTTGGTTAAAACCAAAGATTTAAAAGCCACTAAATAATGGCGCTTATCTTGTGTTTGGAAACGGCTACCAAGAACTGTTCGGTAGCTTTATCGAAAGACGGAGCATTTTTAGCAGCAAAAGAATTTGCAGGCGAGAATTACTCGCAAGCTGAGTTGTTACACTTGTTTATTCAAGATGTTTTAGATGAAGCTAATCTTGCTTTTTCCGATTTAAATGCAGTAGCTGTTAGCGCGGGGCCGGGTTCGTACACGGGTTTGCGTATTGGGGTTGCCGCAGCTAAAGGCTTGTGTTACGCGCTTGATATTCCGTTGCTTTCCGTTTCTACACTCGAAATTTTAGCTACAGCAAAGCAAATTACTTCGGGTTATAAAGTACCCATGCTCGATGCGCGCCGTATGGAGGTGT
The DNA here is from genome assembly GCF_027490375.1 of Flavobacterium sp. Classification (GTDB taxonomy): domain Bacteria; phylum Bacteroidota; class Bacteroidia; order Flavobacteriales; family Flavobacteriaceae; genus Flavobacterium. The sequence goes on along the minus strand of NZ_JAIXYH010000075.1, from coordinate 80,887 downwards.
ATACAGCGGTTTACGATACAAACAACCAATTGATAGAAGCGGTTTCGGCTAAGATACTCGACGAACAGTCGTTTGACACGTACAACGAAACACTGTTTTTATTTGGCGATGGTGCCCATAAGTGTAAAGAACTGTTTGCGAACCGCACAAATATTATCATCGACGAAAGTTTGCCGTATCCATCGGCGAAAGACATGCTTGCCTTGGCGCATAAGCGTTTCACCAACGGCGATTTTGAAGACGTTGCGTACTTTGAACCTTTTTACTTAAAGGATTTTATTGTCGGCGGAGGGAAGTAAAGTGCATTCGTCTGGCGACGGCTTACACATTCTTCAAATTAATAATTTCTTGTTCGGTAAGGAAACGCCATTGGCCGCGCGCTAGGTTTTTCTTGGTGAGTCCGGCGAATGCCACACGATCGATTTTTAGCACGTCGTATTTCATGGATTCGAAAATAGCACGCACGTGTTTTGGGTTTGAAGAATTCACTTGTAAACCAATTTCGCTTTTTGGTGCATCGTCGATGTAGCTGATGGAATCGACACGTAGGAAATGTCCGTCCATTTCAACACCTTTTTCGATACGTTCTAAATCTTCGAATTTCAAGTTGCGATCGAGCGAAACCTGGTAGATTTTCGAACTGCGTTGATTTGGCGAACCGAATTTATTGATAAGGTCGTGGTCGTTGGTGAAAAGTAGTAGGCCTGTGGTGGTTTTATCCATACGACCAATTGGATACAAAGGAGTGTTTGCGGCCGATTTTATAAGTTCGTTTACGTTGCGTTGTCCGCCCGATTCATCGGTAGAAGTGGTAAAGCTTTTGGGTTTGTTTAGTAAAACGTACACTTTCTTTTCGGGTGTGAGTTTTACGCCGTCGAATTCTACTTTATCGGTTGGTTTTACCTTGTAACCCAATTCGGTAATGGGTTCGCCGTTTACTTTTACGTTTCCGGATTGGATGTAAATATCGGCTTCTCGGCGCGAGCACACACCGCTGTTTGCGATGTATTTGTTGAGGCGAATCTCGTCGGCAGCAGTTTTTTTAGGTTGTCTTGCAGCGGGTTTTACGGCAGAAATTTCCTTGCGACTGTCGGCAGGCTTATAATCTTTTTTGTACGTTGTTTTTTTATTTTTCGGCTTCGATGTAGCTGTCTTTCTCGGTTTTTCTGATTTCCCCGGCATAATTCAAAATTTTGGCAAAGGTAGTCAATGCCCGTCAATTAGCAACCTGAGTTCGATTTATAAATCGAGGTCAGAAAACAGATAAATGGTTGATTACAAAGCATATTTGTTTTGGGATACACTAGTGTCGTAAAAAAAATCTAACTCAGGTTAGCAAGTTGTTTTGTGCACGAATGCCGCAGCCCCGATGGCAACGAAAAGCTTTTGCGGTTGGTGCGCTGCGAGAAACGCTTTGCAGCGGCGACCAAAGGAAGCCGTTGCCACGCGATTTTCGAGCGCGCACCAAACGTAAAACTTGTAGTGAACAGCGGGATTAGCTGCCTAGATAATTGGAAAGAGACGATTTTCAACTTTCAAAAATACTATCAATTTCTGTTTTATATTTCTGTTCTTAGCAGCTGATCCGATTTTATGAATTTTAAATTATAGAGCAGTTTTATCTAAATACTCATATTTGCAATCAGATATCTTTCTTAGCTTTCCTCTTGTCTTTAATTCAAAATAACCAACAGCTGGGCTACGTTTGTATACATAACCAGTATATTCATCAAATTTAAATTCGCGATAATATATGCCACTATCTGTTATATATACAGCTAAATCATCCTTTGAAGAATTCCATTTTTGTTTTTCATAGAAGCCTGTATCAATATGGTAATGTATATTATTGATCTCGAAAATTATCATTGCTTTTGAGCCAGTTTTTACATCACTTATGGTGGGATCGAATACAACTACTTGCTGAATTGAATCTTGAGGCATCAAATCCTTTCCGCAAATAAATTTTTTAGCGGATAGGGAATAGAAAGCAAAGGTTTTGATAGGAGCGCTACTTTCATTTACTAAAGTTAGACTAATTTCTTGCGGACGAGCCGTGCATGCCGATAAGAGTACACAATAAAATAGAATGATTAAATGTATTCTTTTACAAGATAGGGTTATTGATTTGTCCATTTTAATGTTGAATTAGGTAAAAGTCCTCCATTTTCTTGTAATGGAGTTAGATATTTTAAAGTACCATCATTATGTTCTGAAATTATAATTGTTTTCATATCGTCAGTATCGGTCCATGCTGGATAAGCGTCACCAATATCTTGTCCACGCTCATTGTTGTGTGAATCCATTAAAAATTCTAAGCCGCTATTTATCGGCATTTCATGTGCAGCAGCAAAGAGCTGCATTACTTCTTTTTGAAATCTGTTTGCTCCAAGCGCATTCCAAAGAGCATGGCGTACTGCATCAGCATGACCGTTATGCACTTTCCAATAATCAAAATTGATATTTTGAAGATACCGGGCGTAGGCAAGCGACGTATCTGCATTAAATTTATGAATGACGGCTTGGGAAGGATAAACCGAAAAAGCTAAAAGTTCATAAATGTTAGGAGTTGGTTCTAGAGTTTGGTTATCTGGTTGTATTGGTAATCTGTCAATAATTTCGAGATTATTTAACCACCACTCATACGGCCAACCCTCGTTTTTGCCCGGATAGTTTAGTTCGTCAAAATTTTCTATTGGTACCGCATTAATCACATTTAAAACTTGTCTAATAAACGCTTTCGTTGCGGGTTGATAGTTGTTACTTTCTAATAGATTTATAATCTTATTTTTTAACGGATTACCTTCTAATTCATTCCAAATGTTTCGTTCGGTTGGATCTAGTTCTGTTACAAAAATATCAATTAATCGGATAAGAATTAAGGGGTTGGTAATAAGGTAATCATTGCAATTAGAAGTAGGACTTAAAGTCTGTGATACGGGTCTAATTGTGAGGCAATCATTTGAATCAGGATTAATAACAGCGGGAAACAAGTTTGGAGATTGTTGCGTACCATTATTGCCGACTCCTGTGACAGGAGTATACCCTCCACCTCCATTCCCCGGATTTGTTCCAACTGGTGGCGTGCTACCACCCCAATTTCCACCCCAACCACCTGTATATCCGCCGCCTCCTGAACTGCCAGTAGAGCCACCGCCGCCTGAACTGCCAGAGTTTCCGTCTGCTTCACCTTCTGGGCAGTCTATGGCTACAATCATGACTTTATACTGTCTGGGAGCAACTTCAATGCGTCGGTAGCCGTAACACGTTCCATCACTACCAACATAAACAACGCCAGATGGTTCTTCGCTGCTAAGCAGTCTTAATTGGGAGTTATCAATAGAAAAAGTTTTGCCCGTTAAAGCATTAATTAAATCAGTATTTGAAATTGTATAATTTGCAAGGTAAACTTTAACTTCCTCATCTTTATTTTGACTTACAATAATGTTCTTAATTACCGACGGTATAGCTTGTGGTTGTTTGATGTAGAAAGTATAAGATAAATAAGAGCCTTCGATTTCAACTTTCTCGATTTTTGTAGTGTCAATCAAGTATTCTCCATTACCCTCATCCCGCCTTTGAACCTGTTCTGCTGTAACGTATGGATTAATTGCAGAGAATAATGCAAGGTCGTCATTTTGAATCTGAGAAAAGGTAGAGGTAGAAGCTTTTATTTTAAAACTAGATTTCTCTATTGTGTCTAAATCACTACTACAGCTTACTAATAAACTAGAAAAAAATGTCGCAATGATAAGCTCTTTGTAATGAAGCGACGTTTTTATTTTTTTTGTAAAAATAAAACAGTTTAGCCAAAATAAAGAATAACTCTCCTTACGTCTGTTAGTGCTATTAGTCAGGATGGTATTAACATTTTGAGTGATTTTCGGGGGGGGGGTAATTTAGTCATTGCTTAATGTTTTAAAAATTAGGTTAACGGTTATAAAAGTAATAATGTACCATAACTTTATAATTCAGCAATTGTTAAATTATTGTTAGAATGCTACTTTTATTGCAGCCCCGATGGAAACGAAAAGCTTTTGCGTTTGGTGCGCTGTGAGAAACGCGTTGCGGCGGCGACCAAAGGAAGCCGTTGCCACGCGATTTTCGAACGCGCACCAAGCGTAAAACTTGCAGTGAACAGCGGGAATAGCTGCCCAGAAAATCGAAATCTACAACAATTTCTTTCCGTGCAACAATACACCTGGATCGATAAGCACAATGCAGAAAACGCCTGCAACGATAAGTGCTTTAATGCCGTTGTGAACCAGTAAATACCGACTTTTTTCGCTCTTTTTCCAGAGTAGGATGTTTAAAATGGTGAGTACAATCAACGAAACGTACAAGTATAAATCCATGTACCCAACATCGTAGCGTTCGATAAGCAAATACACGGGAATGAGCGTGAGTACCGACGCCGTGGTGAAGGCTTGCTTGCTTTTAGACTCGCCGTACTCTACCGCTATCGTGTGGTAGTTGTTGGCTAAATCGCCCGTCAGGTTTTCTAAATCTTTAACGATTTCGCGCATGAGCAGCAGCAACCACAAAAAAGTGGCGTGCCCGAAAATAACGGGCTCGAAATTTTTGTAATAAAGTAAAATAGCGAAGAAGGGAAAGATGGCGAGGAGTGTCGACATTAAGTTCCCAACCAACAAGTACTTTTTAACTTTGTGCGAGTAAAACCAAATTAGGAAAATGTACACGCTAAAAAAAGCTGCGGCGCGCCACGAAACAATAAAGGCAATGGCTACAGCAATGAAATTGAGCGTAAAGTACACGCGCAGTTTGGTGCCTTGCGAAACCAAACGATCGAGTAAGGATTTCCGCGGTCGGTTGATTAAATCTTTCTGCGAATCGTAGAAATTGTTGATGATGTAGCCCGAAGCAATAGTAATAGCCGACGCCAGTACGATACATAACAAAAGCGGGTCGAGCAAGACGTGTAGTGCACGCATATCGCCGGCGAGAATAAAAATGGCCGATAAGTATTGAGCCAGAAAAATAATAGGAATGTTGTAACCGCGAACTACTGAAAACAAGCTGACGCATTTCATCAGCAAGCGTTTATTTTTACGGCTAAGCATTTGCTTTTAGAAGCGGTACACCACTTCGAGCTTGTAGTTTTTGAGTGCTTCGGCTGCTTTTTCGTAATCTTGGGTAAATCCTAAGATGTAACCGCCGCCACCAGATCCGCACAACTTCAAGTAGTAATCGTTTGTTTCGATACCGCGTTCCCAAATTTCGTGAAATTGCGAAGGAATCATGGGTTTGAAATGATTGAAAGCAACTTTAGAAAGTTGTTTGGTGTTCTCGAAAAGCGATTTGAGGTCGCCCGCCAAGAAATTCTCCACACAAGCGTCGGTATATTTCACAAACTGATTTTTCAGCATGTTTCGGAAACCTTTATCTTTTAGGTTTTCCATAAAAATTTGCACCATAGGAGCGGTCTCGCCAACAATGCCGCTATCGAGCAAGAAAACGGCGCCGCTACCTTCTGGGCGCTGGGTCGGAATTCCGGTTGCTTCGATGTTATCTTTCGAATTGATGAGAATTGGAATGCTGAGGTATGAATTTACGGGATCGAGTCCGGAGCTTTTTCCGTGGAAGAACGATTCCATATTTGCGAAAATCTCTTTCAATCGCAACAGTTTCTCACGGGTTAAGTTTTCAAGTACGCTGATTTTAGAAAGCGCGTACTTATCGTAAATGGCAGCTACGAGTGCACCGCTACTTCCAACGCCGTAACCTTGTGGAATCGAAGAATCGAAGTGCATGCCCGCTTGTAAATCGCGATCGAGACTTTCGAAATCGAATTGCACCAATTCGGGTTGCTGCTTAGTGAGTTCTTTTAAATAGTTGGTAAAGCGGATCAAACTTTGGTTTGATGCTTGTGCTTGTTCGGTTGAAGCGCCATCTATTTTTAGCGCACCGTTGTAAAAGTTGTAAGGAATGGATAAACCTTTTGAATCTTTGATGATTCCGTATTCTCCGAACAGTAATATCTTAGAGTAAAAAAGTGGTCCTTTCATGTTGTTGATTTCCTGTTAGTTCAACTTTTGTGCTCCGTTGCCAACAGTATCACAAAGGTACTGCTGATTTTGGCAAAATTCAATAAGATTTTCCTTAATAAATTCTAAAATTTCACTTTTAATGCTTTCAGGATAAAGTAAGTGAACATTTGCGCCGGCATCGAGTGTGAAGCAAAGGGGTAATTTTGTGCTTTCGCGGAAGCGACGTACCCGTTCGATAATCTGTAACGTATTGGCGTGCATCAGAATAAACGACGGTGTCGAGGTAAGCATCATCGCGTGTAAGGTCAGGGCTTCGCTTTCGGTTATTTCGATGAATTTATCGAGATCGCCTTGTTCTAAAGCTTTTGAAATTATTGCCAGATTGCGGTGTGCTTGTTCAAATCGACTTGCGGCAAACGGATGGTTGTTCATCAGTGCGTGTCCGGCTGTGCTGGAAACTACTTTTTGGCCAACATCTACAAGCATTATAGTATCTTGAAAGTTGTGAAAAACCGCGTGTAAGGTATTTGGAAAAGCGATGCCGTACAAATCGGATGCCGCTGGAAAGGTTTCGTTTTTTCCCCAGATAACAGGATTTCCAGAAATACTTCGGCAGGCGCTGCCAGAACCAATTCGGGCTAAGAACGACGCTTTTTTTAGTAATTGTATTTCGTTGGATTCTTGATTAAGCTGCCGTTCGATGTCGCAGATGTTCATGGCTAAAGCTGCTAAAGCCGAGGCCGATGAAGCAATTCCGGACGAATGTGGAAAGGTGTTTTTAGAATCTATTTTTAGAGCTAATCCGTTTAAGAATGTGCAGTAGGGAAGAATCTTGTCGAAAAACGTTTGTAGTTTAGGCAAGAAACTTTGTTTGCGTTCGCCTTCGAAATAAAAATCAAATGAAAACTGATTTGCGAAGCTTGCTTCTACGGAAGTGATGGTTTTGCAGTCGTTCAGTGTGAAACTAATCGACGGATTTGCTGGGGTTTGATCCGGATTTTTCCCCCAATATTTAACCAGAGCGATATTACTTGGCGCACTAAACGTAGATTTGTGCTGAAAATTTGCGGTAGGAAAAAGGTTTGTGATAAAATCTTCGTGAAGCTGCATGAAGTTTTTGCGCAAAGATAATAGAAAGCGCGTGTATCAACTTTCAAATTATGAAAATGAAGATAAGTACAGATTTAGTAGTTAAAAGCGCAACGTTAATTGCTGCTACTTTAGGAATCGGCTTTTTAGCTGGAAAAGTAACGCAGCCGGGAATCGAATCTTGGTTTGTATATTTAGAAAAGCCTTTTTTCAATCCGCCAAATTGGTTGTTTGCGCCTGTTTGGAGTGTATTGTACGTTTTTATGGCCATAGCTGCTGCTCGAGTATGGAGTAACACAAAATCGGAAGTGGCTGTGATCAGAAAAGCACTTTTATTTTGGTGGATTCAATTGGCCTTGAACACGGCATGGTCGTTTTTGTTTTTCGGATTGAAAAATCCGCTTTTGGCATTAATTGAGATTGTTTTATTAGAGTTGCTGATTTACGAAACCTACCTGCAATTTCGGAAAATCGATGTTGTTTCAGCTAAGTTATTGATTCCGTATATGATATGGGTTGTTTTTGCGGCAATTTTGAACGCCTCGATTTGGTGGCTGAACTAAAAAACGGACATATTATTTATAATCATTAAAAATAAACAACTTTAATATTTGTCGAACCTAATAAGGTTGTTAATATCCGCGTTGCCGTTTATCTTTGTGGGCAAAAATTTAAACAAAATGATGCAATCTTCTCAGGTTGATTATGTTCCGATTTTGATGCAGATGTTGTTAGCGGTAGGATTCGTTGCGCTAACCATTGTGGGTTCGAGTTTTCTCGGTCCACGTCGGATGTCGAAGAACAAAGACAAAAATTTTGAGTGTGGAATTGAGTCTATTGGAAATGCTCGGATTCCGTTTTCTGTCAAGTATTTTCTCGTAGCCATCTTGTTTGTTTTGTTTGATGTGGAAGTAATTTTCTTGTATCCGTGGGCGGTCAATTTCAAGGCTATGGGTATGGAAGGCTTCCTTAAAATGGGCATCTTTATGGCTTTGTTGTTGGTTGGTTTCTTTTATGTAATCAAGAAAAAAGGTTTGGAGTGGGAGTAATCCTTAACGTAACGATGATACAACTATGAGCGATTCAAAAATAATTACCAATGCACCTGCTCCAGAAGGCTTTGCCGGAGAAGGTTTTTTTGCAACTAAACTCGATTCAGTAGTAGGATTAGCACGTGCTAATTCGCTTTGGCCTTTGCCTTTTGCAACTTCTTGTTGTGGTATTGAATTCATGGCTACCATGGCGTCTCATTACGATGTGGCGCGTTTTGGTTCGGAGCGTATGAGTTTTTCACCACGCCAAGCTGATATGCTACTGGTAATGGGAACTATCGCAAAAAAAATGGCGCCCATTTTGCGTCAGGTATACGAACAAATGGCTGAGCCTAAATGGGTTATATCTGTTGGAGCCTGTGCGTGTTCGGGCGGAATTTTCGATACTTACAGCGTACTTCAAGGAATTGATAAAGTAATTCCAGTCGATGTTTACGTGCCAGGTTGTCCGCCGCGTCCGGAGCAAATCCTAGACGGTATTATGCGTTTGCAAGATTTAGTGAAAAGCGAGTCGGTACGCCGCCGCAGTTCACCTGAGTACACTGAATTATTAGCCTCATACAACATCCAATAAAATGGGTTTAGAAAACCAATTTATTCACGAAACGCTGCTTGCCAAGTTTGGGGACAGCGTTTCCGATTTTAATCAGATTCACGACATATTAACTTTTGAAGCTGAGCCAGCTGTAATCAAAGAGGTGATTCAGTTTTTGAAAAGTGAACCGTCATTGAACTTTAATTTTTTAACCGATTTGTGCGGCGTACATTATCCAGAAGCTAGTGAAGACAGGCAGTATGCGGTAGTGTATCACATGCATAATTGGTTTGAAAACGTTCGTATTCGCATCAAATGCTTTTTGAGTGGTGCGCAGCCTGAAATCCCTACGGTATCTGATTTGTTCCGAAGTGCAAACTGGCAAGAACGCGAAACCTACGATTTTTACGGCATCCGTTTTATGGGACATCCGCAGCTTAAGCGCATCTTAAATATGGATGAAATGACGGTGTTTCCGCTTCGTAAAGAATATCCACTAGAAGATGGTGGTCGTACCGATAAAGACGACCGTTTCTTCGGAAGAACCACAGATAATTGTTAATCTAAAAGCAGTACCATGTCAGAGTTACTTTTACCACCAGAACAACGTTTTGCTACAATTATCGAAAAGCATAAAAACGATGACGGCAGTGAGCTTTCCATCCTCAATTTAGGACCTACCCACCCAGCAACTCACGGAATATTTCAAAATATTTTGTTAATGGATGGCGAGCGTATTATTGAGGGCGAAGGAACGGTTGGTTACATTCACCGCGCCTTTGAAAAGATTGCCGAAAACCGCCCGTTTTATCAAATTACGCCACTGACCGACCGTATGAACTACTGTTCGTCGCCAATCAACAATATGGGTTGGTGGATGACTTTAGAAAAGGCTTTGGGAATTGAAGTTCCGAAGCGTGTTCAATACATGCGCGTAATCGTAATGGAACTTGCTCGTATTGCCGACCACATTATTTGTAATTCGGTTCTAGGAGTTGATACGGGTGCTCTAACGGGTTTCTTGTATGTGTTCCAGTATCGCGAGAAGATTTATGAGATTTACGAAGAGATTTGCGGTGCACGTCTTACAACAAATATGGGCCGAATCGGTGGTTTTGAACGCGATTGGTCGCCGAAAGTTTTTGAAAAAATCGAAAAACTTTTGGAAGAATTTCCACCAATCTGGACCGAGTTTGAAAGTTTACTTACGCGAAACAGAATCTTCATGGATCGTACCATCAACGTGGGTGCGATTTCAGCTGAAGACGCCATGAATTTCGGGTTTACAGGCCCGAATTTACGTGCAACTGGAGTTGATTACGACATTCGTGTAATGCAGCCGTATTCTTCTTACGAAGATTTTGATTTTGAAATCCCTGTTGGAAAATCAGGCGATACTTACGATCGGTTTTGTGTTCGTAATGCCGAAGTTTGGGAAAGTTTGAAAATTATCCGTCAGGCTATCGACAAAATGCCAGAAGGTCCGTATCACGCCGACGTTCCAGATTATTACCTTCCTCCAAAAGATGAAGTATACAACACTATGGAAGGCTTAATCTACCACTTTAAAATTGTAATGGGCGAAGTGCCGGTTCCGGTTACCGAAGTATATCATCCAGTAGAAGGCGGAAACGGAGAACTCGGGTTTTATTTAATTACCGACGGAAGTCGCACACCTTACCGATTACACTTCCGACGTCCGTGTTTTATTTACTACCAAGCCTTTAATTATATGGTGAAAGGTGAAATGTTATCCGATGCGATTGCAACACTTTCAAGCTTAAATGTAATTGCTGGCGAATTAGATGCATAACGAAATTATGGAAAGAAAACAGTACCATCAAGAAATCAATATAACACCTGAACTTCAAGCACGTATCGACGAGTTGATTTCGCGTTATCCGGCGGATAAACGCAAGTCGGCTTTGTTACCTGTTTTACACGAAGTGCAAGATGCGCACGACAATTGGTTGAGTGTACCGCTTCAAGATAAAGTTGCCGAAATTCTGGGTATTAAACCTATCGAGGTATACGAAGTTGTGACCTTTTACACCATGTATAATCAGCGTCCGATTGGCAAGTATATGTTCGAGTTTTGTCAAACTTCGCCTTGCTGTTTGAACGGTGTGGAAAACTTAATGGATTATACATGTAAGAAATTAGGTGTTAATGTGGCAGAGCCAACTGCCGATGGCTTATTTGAAGTTCGCGGAGTAGAGTGTTTGGGAGCTTGCGGATACGCACCAATGATGCAGTTGGGCGATTTCTACGTGGAGCACCTCAATGAAGAAAAGATCGATCAATTGATCGCAGATTGCAAAGAGAATAAGATAACCTTACACGATAAGTAATGCAATTGTCAGCCTCTCAAGTTGAACAAATACGAACTTTCTTCCGGGATAAACCGGTACATAAAGTATATTTGTTTGGATCGTACGCACGAGGCGAGGCAGATGAAAATAGTGATATTGATTTACTTATCGATTGGGATTATGCTAAAATGAAAGGATTTGATTTTGTGACTTGGTGGGATGAGATTAAGGTAATTTTAAAAAAGGAAGTTGATTTTGTATCTGCGAAGTATGTTTCTCATTTAATTGAGGAGTACATCAATAAAGAAAAGATCTTGATTTATGAAGCCTAAATTATCAGATAGTATAAGGATAGAACACATCCTTGAGGCGATTTGTGATTTAGAGTTTTTTATGAAAGATGTGAGTTTTGAGTTATTTGAATCAAATAAAGAAAAGCAAGCTGCGGTTGAGCGAAAACTAGAAATAATTGGTGAGGCTGCTAACAAGCTTTCTGAAAGGATTTTTTATCATCCACAGATTTCAACACCATGGCGAAAGATTGTCAATACAAGAAATATTATTATTCATGAATATTTTAAAGTTGACATCGAAATTGTTTATAAAATAGCAAAAGAGGAAATAATTCCACTGAAAAGTGAAATTGAAGAAATACTAAATAATTTAGAGCAATATTTATCATAATATGGCACAAAAAATATTACTGGATAAGATCAACGTTCCTGGAATCAAGACTTTCGAGGTGTACCGTCGGGAGGGAGGTTATGTTTCCGTAGAAAAGGCACTGAAGAATATGACGCCGGACGAGGTTGTGGAAGAAGTGAAAACGTCTGGTTTACGCGGACGCGGAGGCGCGGGTTTCCCAGCTGGAATGAAGTGGAGCTTTATCGATAAAAAAAGTGGTAAGCCAAGACATTTGGTTTGCAACGCCGACGAGTCGGAGCCGGGAACTTTCAAAGATCGCTTTTTGATGGAGTACATTCCGCATTTGCTAATCGAGGGAATGATTACCTCATCCTATGCACTTGGCGCGAATTTATCCTACATCTACATCCGTGGTGAGTATATGTGGGTGTACAAAATCTTGGAACGGGCTATTGCCGAAGCCAAAGCCGCAGGATTTCTCGGAAAGAACATCCTAGGTTCGGGTTACGACTTAGAGTTACACGTGCACTGTGGTGCCGGCGCGTACATTTGTGGTGAGGAAACTGCATTAATCGAATCGTTGGAAGGCAAGCGTGGAAATCCGCGTATTAAGCCACCGTTTCCAGCGGTATCGGGTCTGTGGGCTAATCCAACGGTGGTAAATAACGTTGAAACGATTGCGGCAGTGCCGTGGATTGTAAATAACAGCGGTGCCGATTACGCTAAAATTGGCATCGGACGCTCAACAGGTACAAAATTGATCTCAGCTTCTGGAAATATTAAAAATCCAGGTGTTTACGAAATAGAATTAGGTTTGTCGGTTTATGAATTCATGAATTCCGACGAATATTTAGGTGGAATGAGTACCGATCGTCCGTTAAAGGCGTTTGTGCCAGGCGGAAGTTCAGTGCCGATTTTACCAGCGAATTTAATATACAAGACAGCAAACGGCGAAGATCGTTTAATGACGTACGAAAGCTTGAGCGACGGCGGATTTGCTACAGGTTCAATGCTTGGATCAGGCGGATTTATAGTGTACGACGATCGCGCGTGTATTGTTCGCAATACATGGAATTTTGCACGGTTTTACCACCACGAAAGCTGCGGCCAATGTTCGCCTTGTCGCGAAGGAACGGGCTGGTTGGAGAAAGTACTACATCGTATTGAAAACGGTCATGGTCGCGAAGAAGACATCGACTTACTGTGGGATATTCAATCGAAAATTGAAGGAAATACGATTTGTCCGTTAGGCGACGCCGCTGCATGGCCAGTTGCTGCTGCCATTCGTCATTTTAGAGATGAATTTGAATACCATGTTCGTTTCCCTGAAAAAATAAAAAATCGCGACCATTTTGTAGCAGAGCCGTTTGAAAAGGTGAAGCATTTAGTGGCTGGAGTAGGAGTTTAAATACCAATTATTAGAAAGTAGATTTCATACAATGAAAGTAACAATAGACGGGCAACCGATTGAAGTAGAACCGGGAACAACCATCTTGCAAGCTGCAAGAATGTTGGGAGGCGAAAGCGTTCCGCCGGCAATGTGCTACTATTCGAAACTAAAAGGAAGCGGCGGAAAATGTCGTTGTTGTTTGGTAGAAGTGAGCAAAGGTTCAGATGCCGACCCACGTCCGATGCCAAAACTTATGGCTTCGTGCGTTACCGGTTGTATGGACGGGATGGAAGTGAACAGCGCCAGTTCGCAACGCGTGCAAGACGCCCGTAAGTCGGTTACCGAATTTTTGTTGATCAATCACCCATTAGATTGTCCGATTTGCGACCAAGCCGGTGAGTGCGACTTGCAAAACTTGAGCTTTAAGCACGGGAAAAGTCAGACGCGCTTTATCGAAGAAAAACGCACCTTCGAACCCGAAGATATCGGCCCGAATATCCAATTGCACATGAATCGTTGTATTTTGTGCTATCGCTGCGTTATGGTAGCCGATCAGCTTACCGATAATCGCGTGCACGGCGTACTCGATCGCGGTGATCACTCTAATATTTCGACTTGTATCTCAAAAGCAATCGACAATGAGTTTTCTGGAAACATGATCGATGTTTGCCCAGTTGGTGCACTTACCGACAAAACCTTCCGTTTTAAATCGCGCGTTTGGTTTAACAAGCCGTTTAATGCACACCGCGATTGCGATAAGTGTTGCGGAAAAGTTACCGTTTGGATGTTTGGAAACGAAATACAGCGCGTAACCGGGCGTAAAGATGAATATCACGAAGTGGAAGAATTCATTTGCAACGAGTGTCGATTTGAGCACAAAAACGTTGCGGATTGGGTTATTGAAGGACCACGTAAGTTTGAAAAAGACTCGGTTATCAATCAAAACAATTATACTCGTCCGTTGGACAAAGTAGTAATTGCTACGGAAAAAAATATTTTGAAAGGTCGCGACCAAGATCGCAAGAAAATCTCGATGACGAGTGTACCTTTGAAGCCGGAAGAGCAAGAAACGTTTTTAAAAGGAAACCTGTAGTCTATGGATAGTGCAATCATTATAGAAAAGAGCATTTTCATTGTAGTCATTTTCGCGATTACGATGCTTATGGCTATGTATTCGACTTTAGCGGAACGTAAAGTTGCGGCTTGGTTACAGGATCGTATAGGTCCGAATCGCGCTGGTAAAGGCGGAATTTTACAGCCTCTTGCCGACGGTTTGAAATTATTTAGCAAAGAAGAATTTTTACCGGATACGCCAAACAAATTTTTATTTATCGTAGGCCCAGGAATTTCGATGAGTGTGGCATTAATGACCAGCGCCGTGATTCCGTGGGGTGATAAGTTGGAAATGTTTGGAAGAACAGTGATTTTACAAGCAACCGACATCGATGTGGCTTTATTGTACATCTTTGGCGTTTTGTCGGTTGGTGTTTATGGAATCATGATTGGCGGTTGGGCATCGAACAACAAATTCTCTTTGATGAGTGCTATGCGTGCGGCCAGCCAAATGATTTCGTACGAAATTGCAATGGGATTGGCCATTATTGCTTTGTTGATGATGAGTGGTTCGTTGAGCTTACGCGAAATCGTGGCGCAGCAGCCGGGCATGCAGTGGAACGTGTTTTACCAACCGATTGGTTTTGTAATCTTCTTGGTTTGTTCTTTCGCAGAAACAAATCGTACGCCTTTCGATTTAGCGGAATGTGAAGCCGAGTTAATTGGTGGTTATCACACCGAGTATTCGTCGATGCGTATGGGATTCTATCTCTTTGCTGAGTACGCGAGTATGTTTATTTCATCGACAATTTTGGCGACCCTGTACTTTGGTGGATACAACTATCCAGGTATGGAATGGGTGGTTAATAACTGGGGTGTGAATCCGGCTAATATCTTAGGAATAGTTGTTTTATTTGCGAAAATATGTTTCTTCATCTTCTTCTTTATGTGGGTAAGATGGACGATTCCGCGTTTTCGTTACGATCAGTTGATGCGTTTAGGTTGGAAAATATTGATTCCGTTGGCAATTGTGAACATATTTTTGACGGGCGTATTTGTATTGAAGAGCGAGATTTTAGAGGCGTTAGGATTTTAATCTGAAACGATTGCCCTAGCCCCGATAGGAGCGGCATCCTTTTTTATGGAGCTTCGCGGAATAAAAAAGATACAGCGGATAGCGGGAATAGCTTCAAAAAAAGAGAATAGTTTTGAGAAGCGAGAAACGAGAAACGAGAAGTGAGAGTTGAAAAGTTTTCTCGATAGTCATGGGACAGGATATAGTTCCGATAGTAATTGGGACACCTTTTATAAAATACTTAGACATATAGAGTCTATAAAAACGAAAAAGTAAATTAGAGATGGCAATAGAAACGATTTCATTATCGGGACGCAAAAAAGAGGTGGTGAACAAAAAAATGAATTTTTGGGAAGGCCTTTATTTAGTTGCGATTATTAAGGGATTGTTTATCACAATCAGGCACTTATTTAAGCGAAAAGTTACCATCAAATATCCAGAGCAAGTGCGTGAGCGCAGCGATGTGTATCGGGGCCAGCATCAATTAAAGCGCGATGAATTGGGTCGTGAAAACTGCACGGCTTGTGGTTTATGCGCTTTGTCGTGTCCGGCTGAAGCGATTACGATGACTGCAGCCGAGCGCAAGCCTGAAGAAAAGCATTTGTATCGCGAGGAAAAGTATGCTTCGGTTTACGAAATTAATATGTTGCGTTGCATTTTTTGTGGATTGTGCGAAGAAGCCTGTCCGAAAGACGCAATTTATCTTACAGAATCTAAGCAGTTGGTTCCAGCGATGTACGGTCGTGAAGACTTTATCTTTGGAAAAGACCGTTTAGTAATGCCTTTAACTCAGGCAATGATTAATGCTCAATCTCAAATGACACGTTAATGTCGGCAGTACTACTCACTTTTTACATCTTATCGGCAATCACGCTTGCTACAGCGTTTTTAACGATTTACAGCAGAAATCCGATTCACTCGGCTATTTATTTGGTGATTTGTTTCTTTACGATTGCTGGACACTATCTGCTACTCAATGCACAATTTTTAGCTATCGTTCACATCATCGTGTATTCGGGTGCAATTATGATTCTGCTTTTGTTTACGATCATGTTAATGAACCTGAACAAAGAAGACGAAGTGCACAAACCGCGTATCACTCGCTTAGGCGCTGTGGTGGTTTTTTGCTGCATGTGCCTCATTATGCTTACGATTTTTGTGAATTCGCAACCGGTGGCCGACTTGGTTCCGGCTAGTGGAATTGATTATCAATCGATTAAAGTATTAGGTCAAGTTTTACTTGATGGCGAAGAAGGTTATATGGTTCCGTTTGAATTTGCATCGATATTGCTTCTAGTAGCGATGATTGGAACTGTTTTATTGTCTAAAAAAGAAAAAGTACAACTATAATGCAGGACGTTTTAAATCAAGTTGGAATAAACAATTACATCTTTTTATCGGTGTTGTTGTTCTGCATCGGAGTTTTCGGTGTGCTCTATCGTCGAAATGCGATTATTGTATTGATGTCGATTGAAATTATGCTCAATGCAGTGAACCTTCTTTTTGTTGCGTTTTCGACGTATCATGAAGACGCTCAAGGGCAAGTGTTTGTATTTTTCTCGATGGCTGTAGCCGCAGCCGAAGTAGCTGTTGGTTTGGCTATTTTGGTTTCTATTTTCAGAAATATCGGGTCGATTGATGTGTCAAATCTTAAAAAGCTTAGAGG
The DNA here is from genome assembly GCF_027490375.1 of Flavobacterium sp. Classification (GTDB taxonomy): domain Bacteria; phylum Bacteroidota; class Bacteroidia; order Flavobacteriales; family Flavobacteriaceae; genus Flavobacterium. The sequence continues at coordinate 64,062 of NZ_JAIXYH010000075.1, read as the reverse complement.
ATAACTAATGGATTTATCGATTATTTTACTGCTGTTATTAGCTCCGTTAGGTGGCTTTTTAATCAATACTTTTTTAGGTAAACAGCTCGGGAAAGGTGCTTCAGGTGCTATCGGAACTTTAGCTATTGTTATTAGTTTCATTTGTACGTTGTTGCTGTTTATGGGTTTGGAACCCGGCGCGAATACGAAAGCCGATTTATTTCACTGGTTAACATTCCAAAACTTTAGTGTTGATTTTTCTTTTCAATTCGATCAATTGAGTTTATTGTGGTTGCTTTTCGTGACGGGTATCGGTTCGCTGATTCACTTGTATTCGATCAGCTACATGCACCACGATAAAGATTTTCATAAGTTTTTCTCGTATCTGAACCTGTTTGTCTTCTTTATGATCGTTTTGGTCAGCGGAAGTAACTTACCCATTTTGTTTATCGGTTGGGAGGGCGTGGGATTGTGCTCGTATTTGCTAATCGGATTTTGGTACAGCAATCAGGCTTACAACGATGCTGCAAAGAAAGCGTTCATCATGAACCGTGTGGGCGATTTAGGCTTACTTATCGGTATATTCATTTTAGCAACTGTAGCTGGAACGCTCGATTATCAAGGTTTGGAAACATTTTTTCAAACGAAAGGTAGTTTGGTTGATTCTACTTGGTTGGCAGTTGCAGCACTTTGTTTATTTATTGGTGCCTGCGGAAAGTCGGCACAGTTGCCACTATACACTTGGTTACCCGACGCCATGGCTGGTCCGACGCCAGTTTCTGCATTAATTCACGCAGCAACAATGGTAACGGCGGGTATCTTTATGGTTACTCGACTACATTTCTTATTTGATTTAGTTCCTGCTATTCAGAATGTTATCGCCGTGGTTGGTGTAGCAACAGCACTTTTCGCGGCTACGATTGGCTTAGCGCAGAATGATATCAAGAAAGTACTGGCGTATTCAACAGTTTCGCAATTAGGACTTATGTTCTTAGCCTTGGGAGTTGGAGCGTATGAAGTTGCCGTTTTTCATGTAATCACACATGCGTTTTTTAAGGCGTGTTTGTTCTTGGGTGCAGGTTCGGTAATTCACGCGAATTCCGACGAACAAGACATGCGAAAAATGGGTGGTTTGCGTAAAGTAATGCCAATCACGTTCATTACCATGCTTATCTCGAGTTTAGCAATTGCAGGTATTTTTCCACTCTCAGGTTTTTGGTCTAAGGACGAAATTTTATTAGAAGCCTTCCATTACAGCATTCCGTTTTGGGCAGTAGCTTCGCTAGCTTCAATTCTTACAGCTTTTTATATGTTCCGTTTGATGTTTTTGACCTTTTTTGGTGAATTTAGAGGAACAGAACACGCAAAGAGTCATTTACATGAAAGTCCTGCTTTAATGACGATACCGCTTGTTATTTTGGCAACTCTAGCTGCCGTTGGCGGATTAATCAGTATTCCAGGATCAAGTTGGTTGATGCACTTTTTAGAGCCCTTGCTTCATGCAGATGGTGCGCCAGAGCATCACGCATTAGATCAAACAGCTTATATCTTGATGGCCGTTGCCTCGGTAGGTGCGCTTGTTGGAATCTTTATCGCGTACAGAAAATACATTTCAAACAAAGAAGTTCCGGGTGAAGACAGCGAAGTAACTGGATTCACGAAAGTACTGGCTGAAAAATACTACGTTGACGAATTGTACGACAGCGTTTTTGTAAAACCGATTAATTTATTGGCGCGTTTCTTCAGGGATGTGGTGGAAACGGCTCTAGGTTCGTTGGTATATGGATTCGGAAAAGCTGCTGCAGAAATCAGCAATCAGGGAAGAAAAGTACACAACGGCAGTATCGGATTGTACTTATTCGTTTTTGTAATCGGATTCTGTCTTATAGTATCGTATTTATTTTTAGCTCAATAATCAGCACGTATGGAAGTTATCTACTTACTTATTTTACTTTTAGTGGGCGCCGGTCTTACCTATTTTTCCGGTGATAAAGCGGCATCTCGTGTTGCATTGTTGATCTCAACAGTAGCGTTCGGATATTCGCTTTATCTGGTTTCGCTGCATTACGGCGGGCAGTTGCCAGAAAATATTCATTTCGATTGGATTTCAAAGCCAAGCATTGGTTTCGATTTACGACTTGATGGTTTAGGACTTCTCATGCTGGTGCTCACCACAACATTGCTTCCGCTAATCGTAGCGAGCGGCATCGAAACAAAATTCGCAAACGCAAAATCACTTTATGCACTTGTTTTGTTAATGGCATTCGCCATGTGCGGAACCTTTGTGGCTTCAAACGGATTATTATACTACATCTTCTGGGAAGTTGCCTTAATTCCGATTTACTTCATTGCATTAATTTGGGGAAGTGGCGATGCTGAAGAGCGCAAAAAGCAAGTGGTGAAATTCTTTATCTACACATTTGCCGGTTCGCTGTTTATGCTTGTTGGTTTTGTTTACCTGTATGGAAAAGCGGGAAGTTTGTTGCTAACCGATTTATATAATTTAGAACTTTCTTACAACGAACAGCTACTTGTTTTTGGAGGCTTCTTTTTAGCGTATGCGATTAAGATTCCATTGATTCCGTTTCACACCTGGCAAGCAAACGTTTATCAAAAAGCACCTGCCATGGGAACCATGTTACTTTCGGGTATCATGCTTAAAATGGGATTATATAGTGTGATTCGTTGGCAAATTCCTATTTCGCCCGATGCATCGAAAGAGTTAATGCCTTATTTGGTATGGATCGGAATTGCGGGTGTTATTTATGGTTCTATCGTTGCTTTACGTCAGCGCGACGTGAAAAAACTACTAGCATACTCATCTCTGGCACACGTAGGATTAATTGCTGCAGGTTTCTATGGTTTAACCACCGATGGCATCACCAGCGGTATCATTCAAATGTTTGGCCATGGTTTAGTTGTAGTTGGCGTTTTCTTTGCTGTTGAAGTAATTGAACGCCGTTACCACACACGCGCCATCAGTGAACTCGGCGGAATTAGAGCACAAGCCGTTAAGTTTGCTTCTGCGTTCTTGATTGTTACGCTTGCGTCGGTTGCGCTTCCTGGTACTGTGAATTTCGTCGGTGAATTCGGTTTATTGTTTTCACTATCTACACAAAACGTTTGGTTTGCCGTTGTCGGAGGTTTAACCATTGTATTGGGAGCTTACTACATGTTGAAAATGTATCAGCAAGTTATGTTGGGTGAGGCAAACAAAAAGCCTTTTGCCGATTTAACCGTGACGGAGTCGCTTATTTTTGGCGCACTAGCCGCTGTTATCTTCTTCTTTGGAATTTATCCGCAACCAATAAACGATTTGATTGCACCAGCCGTAAATGAAATTATCGCTCAAATTAGCACAAACTAACCAACCGGAATGAACACTTTAATAGCAATTACAGCACTTGGCGTTATTTGTCTGATATTCGAATTACTGAATCTCAGAAAGATTTTAGTTCCGTTCTCAATCGTGGCATTGTGCGGAATTTTATACCTAAATAGTCTAGATTATAACCAAACAGCTTCGTACTACAATAACATGATTGTAGTAGATAACTTCTCGGTGACTTTTACAGCTTTGTTTATCGTGCTTACAACCTTTTTGGTTGCCTTAGGACATCATTTTTACGACGACGTACCGGAGAAATTGAGCGATTTCGTTGCCATTAAAATTTTCTTACTTTCAGGAGCCGCCGCTATGGTTAGTTTCGGAAATCTAGCCATGTTTTTTTTAGGAATCGAAGTACTTTCTATTTCTCTGTACATCTTAGCTGCAAGTCGCCGTTTGAATATTAAGTCGAACGAATCGGGAATGAAATATTTCTTAATGGGTTCGTTTGCTTCGGGTATTATTCTTTTTGGAATTTGCTTGATTTATGGTGCCATCGGATCGTTTGATATGCGTGTGATTATGGAAGCTGCCGTTTCAGCCGACGTTGAAGAATGGTTCTACATCGGTGGAATTTTGCTCGCTATCGGACTCTTGTTCAAAATTGCAGCAGTTCCTTTCCATTTCTGGGCTCCCGACGTTTATGAAGGCGCACCAGCATTAACTACTGCAACAATGAGTACTTTGGCGAAGGTAACCGCTATGGCAACCTTCTTTAAGCTTTTCTTCGCAATGAGCGGTAATTTACCCGAAACGTCGCAAACGGTACTTATTGTGCTTTCCGGTTTGTCGATGACCGTTGGAAACATCATGGCGTTACGCCAAGCGAATGTAAAACGTATGTTGGCTTTTTCAGGGATATCTCATGCTGGTTTTATGCTAATGACATTAATAGGAACTCAGATTTCTGCAGGAACACTTCTTTACTACGGTACGGCTTATGCTTTCGCAGGAATTGGTGCATTTAGTGTTATTCTATACGTGTGCAGACATTTAGAAAACGAAGATATCGTGAACTTTCAAGGTTTAGGAAAATCAAATCCTTTCTTGGCATTCGTGCTCACCACTTCTTTGCTCTCGATGGCGGGTATACCCATCTTTGCAGGCTTCTTCGCTAAATTAATGTTGTTTTCGCAAGTTTTAGAAAGCGGGCATCTGGCTTTAGTAATCGTAGCAGTAGTGAATTCGATTATCGCTGTAGGTTATTATTTCAAACTGATTTTAGCGATGTACACCAAAGAACCGCAACACGAGAGAACCGGTCGGCCATTTTATATCTACGCAGTGGCAACAGTTGCTTTGCTATTGAATCTAACGATTGGATTATTTCCCTCTTTAGTAACCGATTTATTGCGTTAATGCCATAGCGGCAAGAAAGCCGCCTGTCCACGCGTTTTGAAAGTTAAAACCTCCTGTTACGGCGTCGATGTCTAAACATTCGCCCACGATATAGAGGTTTTCTGTTTTTTTGCTGGAAAAATCTTTGAAGTTGATGTCTTTTAAAGAAACGCCTCCTGCGGTTACGAATTCTTCTTTAAACGTACTTTTTCCGTTGATTTGGTACGCATCAGAACGCAGCACCGTTGCCAGTGCACGGTAATCTTTTTTGCTTAACTCAGCGATTTTCTTTTGCTGAGGAATTTGAGTTTTTTCCAGCAGAAACAACCAATGCCGGTTCGAAAATCCGAATAAATTGGTGTTGACAATCGTTTTTTTGTGGTGTTCTGAAAGTAGGGTTCGCAGCTCACTTTCATAATCGGATGTGCTCGATTCTTCGTTGAGCCAATCGATTTGAATTTGAAAGCGGTATTCCAATTTCGCCAGTTCACGGGCAGCAACGGCGCTCAATCTCAGAACCGCGGGTCCGCTGAATCCCCAATGGGTAATTAGTAAATTCCCCGCTTGTTTTAATTTCAGTTGTGGAATCGATACGCTAACTTGTTTAGAAATTCCTGCAAGGGCTGTAATTTCTTTTTCAACTACATTGAATGTGAACAACGACGGAATGGGAGCGATGATATTATGACCGAGATTTTGTAAAATATCCCAAACTTTAGCACTCGAGCCAGCAGCTACAACGACTTTCTGTGCATGTATGGGCTGCGTTGTTGTTGTGATTTCAAAGCTTTCGACCGTTTTTTGAATGTCTTTTACAACAATTCCCGTTTCGATGATGATGCCGAGTTTACTGCATTCGTTTAGAAAGCAATCGATTATCGTTTGACTTTTATTGCTAATCGGAAACATGCGGCCGTCGGATTCGGTTTTTAACGCAACGCCTCGTGATTCGAACCACTCAATGGTTTGTTTCGGGCCAAATTTTGAAAACGGACCTAATAGTTCTTTTTCGCCACGCGGGTAATTCTTTACCAATTCACGCGTATCCATACAATCGTGCGTTACGTTGCAACGTCCGCCGCCGCTGATACGCACTTTCGAAAGCACCTCTTTTCCGCGTTCTAAAATCACAATTTTTAGTTTCGGATTTTGAGTTGCCGCATTGATGGCCGTAAAGAAACCCGCTGCGCCGCCGCCAATTATTGCAATATCACATTTCATTTAAAAACGTAAAGTCGTCACTTATAATTCCGTCGATCAATTCGGTACTTTTCCAAAATCGAACGGCAGCCCGATCGTTTACCGTGTAGAGCCAGACTTTCAGTTTAGAATCAACGCAGCTTCGAACGGTTTTTTCTTCCGCGAAAACGTGGTTTAAGACTACAAATTCGGGCTGTAATTCTGCGATATGGGCAATGTCTTGTTCATTTATATGTTCGAACAAACATCCGAATCGATACCTACTTTGGGCAAATATCGGCCAATTTTCGGGTAAAAAGCTCGTGAGTACAATTTGTTCTTTAGGAAATCGAACTTCAGCAAGGGTTTCATCTAAAAATGAAATCAAGGCTGCGGCTGCCGTCGTTTTTAATTCAATATTGTGCAGCAGATATGGAAAACGCTCTAATACCGTTCGCAATTTTGGAATAGTACTGCCGTCGCACATCCGAATTTGTTCTAGTAAGACAGTAGCTGTGTCGGCCACAAGAACGGCTTCTGTACAAGTACGTTTGGTCGAACGGTCGTGCATAATCCAAAATACGCCGTCGCGGTCTGTTCGAACGTCGTATTCAATAGCATTGGCGCCAAATTCCGAGCAGTATTCAAAACCTTTTAGGCTATTTTCCAAAAACTGCGTCGGAATTCCGCGATGACCAATTTTTAGCATTTCGATATTTTATAGTGCCTCGAGTAATACAATTTTGAAATTGGAATCAATAACTGCAACACCATTTTTGATAACAGTTGTTTGTCCAGAATACGTGTCGCGCACTTTCGTTCCTTCCGCGAAAGCGCTATCAACCGGAATTTCCTTACTTCCTTCATTCAAATCTAAACCAACAATAACCACATCTTTGATATTGTTTTTTTGATACGTTCGTTTAAAGAAATAGCCGTTTTTACTGCTAATTTTCTGATGTACTCCCGCGCCAACCGCCGTGTGGTTTTTACGGAAGTTTGCCAGTTTTTTCCAGTGTGCGTAAATATCTTGGGTGGCTTTATTTTCTTTCAAATCGTTCCAATTCATGAACGAACGCAGGGTGGCATCGCCCTGAGTACCCGGAATATCGAGTGGGCGCGCCGTTTCATCTCCGTAATAAATTTGAGCAATTCCCGGACAGAGCAGCAATTTCGTGGCCGATTCGTATGGTTTTTTACGTTGCTTATCAAACGGACCTCCATCGTCGTGCGATGAAACGTAGTTCAATACACTTTTGCCTTTTAGCTGGTTTTGTAAGTAATTGTTGTACTGTGAAAACAGTTCCTCGTAAGGTTTATTGGCATCTCCTTTGAACGAAAAATTGATGAGATTATCGAATCCGTTGGCGAAATAATCGACTGTCTTGTCTGAAAATTTGAACTGGCGTCCGTCGTGAATGCTGTAATTGTACACTTCGCCAATCATATAAAACGTATTATCGTCGAGAACATCATTCGGATTTTGTTTTTTCCACTGTTCAAAAGCAGAAGAACAACTGTTTTTTAGCGCCATCCATACATCTTCTTCGGTATGTTTAGCTGTATCTGCACGGTAACCATCGATTCCATATTTCAATACATAATCAGCCAACCATTTTATGATGTAGTATTTGGGTGCGCGTGGATAGCCCGTTTCTTTGAAAAATTTATCCAAAGATGCGATTTCGGATTCGTACCGACCTTCTTTTTTCCATTTCTCAACTAAGGCAGGAGGGAGGGAAACATTGGCTTCAGATTCGGTTTTTACATCCGGAAGATTCTTCACCAACGTACAGCTAATCGTGTTTTCGTATGTTTGATATACGCATTGTGGACTCGTACGCACCCAGTCGTCGGGCCATACCGGATCTTTCGGAGTTACCGGGCCGGTATGATTTACAACTCCGTCGAGAATGATCCGAATGCCTTTGCTGTGGGCAAGTTTAACGAGTTCGGCTAAATCGGCTTCGGTACCAAAATTCGGATCCAATCGCGTCCAATCTTTCGCCCAATATCCGTGAAAACCGTAGCTAAATCCGGTTCCTTCGTCGGTTCCTTCATGAATTTGCTCTACCAACGGAGTCATCCAAATGGCGTTGATACCCAAATCTTCGAAATAACCTTCTTTCATTTTCTTGATCACACCTTTTAAATTGCCGCCTTCAAATCCGCGCAACTTTCCCGTTTCTTTAGTCCGATCTAAGTAAATGGTTTTACTTGCGTTTCCATCGTAAAAACGATCGGTAAGTAAGAAGTAAACGTTGGCCGCTTCCCAAACAAATGGTTTTTTACTCGCTGTTTTTTCTGCCGTTTCGGTTGATTTACACGAGCTTGCAAAAATAAGTAGCGCTAATAATCCGATTTTAATCCCTTTCATTTTTTAAGATTGATTTTTATTTCCTGTCCTGAAGTTATTTCAAAAGAAAAGCTTGGAGCTGCATCAGCCGATTTCGAGTTGTTTTTTACTAATTTTCCATTCACTTCAATTGCAGTAAGTGTTTTCGGTGCGTGAATGATTTTCAAAGTGATTTTTCGCTTAACCGCTTTAAAAGCAGTTCCCTTTTCTGATTTTATATTCAGCGTTTCGCTACCCGTATCTTTCGTAATGCGTAGCAATTCGTAATTTCCTTTTTCGAAAGCGTTTGTCGTAGTACCGTCGTCAAAATAAACCGTCGCGACAGTCGGGTAATTTTCGTTGTAATAATAACTTAATGTAAGCTCTTTCATCGAAGCAGAACCCGCATTTAAGTCGTTGCAAGTAGGAATAACTGCTCCTGAACGCACGAAAACCGGTATGTGGTCTTCCGCTGTTTTTACGGAAACGTATTTTCCGCCTTCGTAGATTTTTGTTGCATCGTAATAATCTACCCAACGCGCTGTTTTCGAAAAGTAAACGGTTTTTTCGGTCAACTTAGCATCGGTAACAGGAACAACTAAGAAATCATTTCCCCACAAGTAGCCATCTGCATTTACAAAAAGAGATTTATTGGTTGGCTCTTCAAAAAACAATGGTCGCATGAGCGGTGTTCCGTTTTGGTTGTTTTCAAACGCTAAACTGTAATTGTACGGCAGTAAGGCGTAGCGCTCCAAAATAGCTTTACGAGCTAGTTTTTTGGCGTTTTCACTTCTAAATACGGGCTCCGAAGCAACTTCTTCTTGTGCATGAGGTCGGAAAATAGGTTGAAAAACGCCGTATTGCAACCAGCGAACGTACAATTCGTCGTCGAGATTCGCTCCTGCAAAACCTCCCAAATCCGAATGCATAAAGCCTAAACCTTGCAATCCCATTTGGAGTGCGATTTCAGGTTGTGCTTTTAAACCGCCCCAGGTTCGGTTGACATCACCCGACCACGGAATCATTCCGAAACGTTGCGAACCCGAATAACCCGAACGCATTAAAATAAACGGACGCGTATTTGGGTAATTTTCAGCATATTTCGTAGCTAAAAGTTCCGCCCATTTGTGTCCGTATACATTGTGTACCTGGTGCGCTAATCCCGATTCGTGACGCACCCATTTTGGATGTACTTCGGGTTCACCTAAATCGCCCCACCAACCAGCAACGCCTTTCTTTATGAATTTATCGTACACATTCCAAAACCATTCTTTCGCCTTAGGTTTGTCGAGGTCAATTAAACCAGTCGTTCCAAAGTAAAAGTCGTAAACCGCAGGTTGTGAAAGCGAATCTTTCGCTAAGATTCCTTCTGCAACAGCTTCATTCCACTTCGACGACGATTTAAGAATGAATGGTTCAGTTATTAAAATGGTTTTAATACCCTGTTTTGAGAACTTCGAAATCATTTTTTCAAACTTCGGAAAGCTGTCGCGCCATACGTCTAAATTTCCCATAGTTTCTTTGATCGTTGTTCCAAACCAGTATAAATCAAAGATGATTGCGTCTACAGGAATTCCTTCTTTCTTGAACGCAGCAATTGTTTTTTCAGCTTCCTTTTGCGAATGATAACCAAATCGGCTACTAAAATTGCCCAAGGTATAACGCGGCGGTAGCGGTTGACGTCCCGTTAAAGTCGTATACGTTTTAACCAAATCTTTCCATGTTCTGCCTGCAAAAATCTGGTAGCGTACCGGCCCACCTTCCGCCGAATAGGTAACTACATTTTGTTTTCCGCTGTCTAAATCCAAATCTCCTACCCACGTATTGTCGAAATGAACGCCGTATACTTCCGACGATAAATACATCGGAATACAATAGTTCATCAACTCCGAACGCGTTTCATACCCGTAATGTGCCTTGTTATACAGTCGCAGTTTGTTGCCGCGTCGGTTCATTCCTAAAACCCGCGAACCGCCTCCCAGCAAGCTCTCATCAGCATTTACGCTGAGTTTCACCGAAGTTTCTTTGTTTGTTCGCGAAGCTGCCAATTCGGTGGCTATTAATTGTCCGGATTTGTAATACGCTATGCTAAACGGTTTGTAAGTTACAACGACACGGATTAAGCCCGACGAAAAGTCAATTTTATCGCGAAGTTCCTGAGCTTTTATACTTTGAAAAACAGATTTATCTACTACCGCAAGCGAATTTTCACTCACACTGCCGTTGGCAATAAATTCCGTTTCAACTGCTTCGTTGCTAAAAAATCGGATTTTGTAAACACCATCGGAAACTCGAATCGTGTGAATGCCGTTGTCGTTGGAATACGATTGGTATTCGCGCTGCGCATAACCAACTGTTACCGCAAGTAAAAGGAAAATACGAATTGTAAAACGCATAATTATTTTTGTAGCTCTATGATTAACACGTCTTGTGCCGGAACCGAGAGCGATTTATTGATTTCTAATTTCGAACCCGTTAAAATCTCTTTTCCAGCGCTGTAACCCGCTAAACTTTCGTTGTAGGTTGCCAGATCAAGGACTTGTGCTTCTTTGTTGTTATTCACTACCACCATAACCGACTTCTCATTCAACGTACGGAAATACACATAAACGTTGTTAATCGGCAGATAGTGTTTCATCTTTCCAAAGTGCAAAACCGGATTGTTCTTGCGGTAATTGAACACTTTTTTCGTGAATTCATGAAATTTGTTTTGTTCGGCAGTTCTACCAGCTAACGTAAAGGCATTATTGGTATCGCCGTTCCAACCTCCTGGAAAATCTCTGCGAATATCGCCGTCTCCCTTGTCTTTGTTGCCTTGCATGCCAATTTCACTGCCGTAATAAATTTGCGGAATTCCTCGTACCGTTGCAATAAGGGCAAGTGCCATCTTGTATTTCGCGAAATTTCCGTTGTAAATGTGGTTGAAACGCTGGGTATCGTGATTTTCAAAAAACACCAACAAATTATCGGTATTCGGATATAGAAAATCATTTGTAAAATTGTTGTAAACCTTGATTAATCCATTGGTCCAATTCGATTCTTCTTCTTTCAAAGCCGAACCTAATTCTCCTTGAAGCGTAAAATCCATAACCGACGGCAAATACGAGTTGTACGATTGTATCGCGCCAATTTTACTATCCTTCTGCCAATACGCCATTTGTGCTTGGTCGTACATCCAAACTTCGCCCACTATGTTGAAATTCGGATATTCATCCATAATCGCTTTGGTCCATTTTGCAATAGCGTGCTTGTCGGCGTAGCTGTACGTATCTACTCTAAATCCATCCAAATTGGCGTATTCGATCCACCATAATGCGTTTTGTGTCAGGTAGTTTAAAACCAATTCATTGGTCTGATCTAAATCGGGCATAGAACGCACAAACCAGCCGTCCATGCAGTATCTGCTGTCAATTTCCGAAGCGTTTACATCGAATTGCGTGGTCATGCGGTAATTGGTTTGGCCGTAACCCGGAAATTGATGCACCCATTTGTACGTAGGTAAATCTTTTAAAAGCCAATGTTCAGTTCCCCAGTGGTTGGTCACGTAATCTTTAACCACTTTTATGCCTTTCTGATGTGCAGCTTCCACAAAATCTACATATTCTTCATTGCTGCCGTAACGCGGGTCAATGCGGTAAACATCCGATTGTGCGTAGCCGTGATACGAGGTTTTCGGGTCGTTGTCTTCGCATAAAGGCGTACTCCAAACTGCTGTAACGCCTAAGTCTTCCAGATAATCCAAATGTTTCTTCATACCGGCAATATCGCCACCGTGACGTCCGTCTTGCGAACTGCGGTTAAATTTATCGGCCGTGTCTGGAGTGCTGTCGTTATTCGGATTTCCGTTAGCAAAGCGGTCCGGCATCAGTAAATACATAACATCACTCGAGTCAAATCCTTTTCGATTCGCGCTGTCTTTTCTGCGTGCTCGTAGTTCGTACGTGCGTTTTTCAACTTTTTTCCCTTGCGTTAAAGACAGTTCAAGTGATCCAGCCGGAACGTTTTTCAAATCCAAATTCACAAATAAATAATTCGGATTTTCCGTGCGAATTACGCCAACAACAGTTGCTTTATCACAACTCACCACGGCATTTCCAATATTTTTACCGTAAAGCATCAATTGCAATTCGGTTTTTTTCATGCCGCTGTACCAAAACGGCGGTTCTACTTTTTGAATCTGTGCAAATCCAATCTGAGCAAGTAGGAGTAAAGCAATAAGTTTTTTCATTTTTTTTATTTTTTGGGCGGCTCGGCAGCCAACGTTCGTACTTCAAAAAAAGAGTTTTCGGCTGCCGCCAGGCTTTCCGCGGTGCACGGCACCTTGCTGCAATCCTTGCCGCGGCAATCGTTATCCAAACAGCAGTAACCAAAAACTGCCCGAAAAAACGGGCAGTTTTATTAAACAGCAATTAAACTGTTGGGTATCACTTCTACAGCTTTTCCGTTTACAATGACGTGCAGCGGTTTGTCGCCATCCACCATAAACTGCGTTTCGCCGTGTTTTACGGTAACTTTTAAAATTTGGTGTCTGAAATTAATCTTAAACGAATATCCTTCCCATTCTTTCGGTATGCGTGGTGTAAAGTGCAACTGATTGTCTTTTACGCGCATGCCGCCAAAACCTTCTACAATACTCATCCAAGTTCCGGCCATCGAGGTAATGTGGCAGCCTTCTTCCACTTCCTTGTTGTAATCGTCTAAATCTAAGCGCGATGTACGCAAGTAAAAAGTATAAGCCATTTCCATTTTTCCAAGAACTGCCGCCTGTATCGAGTGAACGCAAGGCGAAAGCGAACTTTCATGAACGGTAAAAGGCTCATAGAAATCAAAATGCTTCTCTAATTCTTCTGTGGTAAAATGATCTTCAAAGAAATAAAATCCTTGAAGTACGTCGGCTTGCTTGATATATGGTGAACGTAAAATACGATCCCACGACCATTTTTGGTTAATCGGACGCTGCGAACGGTCGAGCTTGTCAACTTTAACCAACTCTTTATCCAAGAAACCGTCTTGTTGTAAGTAAACGCCATACGTTTCCGAATAAGGGAAATACATATTGGTGCCCACTTCGCGCCATTCGCTAATTTCTTGTGAACCTAATTTAACTTTTGCGACAATTCGGCTGTAATCCGAAGGATATTCCTCAGCTACGCGCTCGGTTTGTTCGGCTGCGTATTCCATACACCATTTCGCAATATAATTGGTGTACCAGTTGTTGTTTACATTATTCTCGTATTCGTTTGGTCCTGTTACACCTAAAATCACATACTTATTTTTGTCTGTCGAGAAGTTGGCGCGCTGTTTCCAGAACCGAGCAATACCAATTAAAACTTCAAGACCTTTTTCCGGAATGTAGCTGTAATCGCCGGTGTAGCGGTAGTAATTGTAAATAGCAAAAGCAATAGCGCCGTTTCGGTGAATTTCTTCGAAAGTAATTTCCCATTCATTATGACACTCTTCTCCGTTCATAGTAACCATCGGATAGAGTGCGGCACCATTATTAAAACCGAGTTTAGCTGCGTTTTCGATCGCGCGATCGAGTTGGTTGTAACGGTACGTAAGTAGGTTACGCGCAACTTCCTGATCTTTTGTAGCCATGTAAAACGGAATGCAATAGGCTTCGGTATCCCAGTAGGTTGATCCGCCGTATTTTTCACCGGTAAAGCCTTTCGGTCCAATGTTCAAACGCGAATCTTTTCCTAAATACGTTTGATTGAGTTGGAAGATATTGAATCGAATTCCTTGTTGCGCTTTCACATCACCTTCTATAGTGATATCGCTCATTTCCCAAATTTTCGACCACGCTTCGGCTTGCATTTGCAGTAATTTGTCGTAGCCTAAAGCACGTGCTTGTTCTACAGCTTTTTGCGCAGCAGCTAGCGTGTTTTCATGGTTCATCGAAACTGTATAGCCACCAAATTTGGTGATACCTAGGGTTGTGTTTTGAGCAACAGTAGTTTCAAAAACAACACCTAATTTATCGGCCGATTCTTGTGAAATTTCTTTCGCGTCGATAGCTGTTCCGTTGTTGCTCACGTTTGTTGCGCCAAATGTGGTCGCTTCAAAGTGTGTCTTAAAAGTGCGTGCGGTAACGTAAACGGCGTCGGTTGCTTTGGTGCTGCTTAAGGTTTCCCAAAAGCGTTCTTCCCAGTTGGCATCTTCGTTGTGTACAGCAGCATCTACGTACGAGTTTATTTTCAGCGAAAGCGCGCCAGATAAAGCAGTAATGTTGTATTGAATAACGCCAACTTCGTCGAGTTCGAGCGATAAAAAGCGCGTTACTTCGACGGCAATTTGCGACTGGTTGGCGAGTGTTGCCGTGAAGCTTCTGCGGTACCAACCGGCTTTCATATTTAGTTCCCGTTTAAAATCAGCGACTGCGGTGCATTTCGCCAAATCGAACGACTCTCCGTTTACGGAAAAGTCGATTCCGATCCAGTTCGGTGCATTAAGTACTTTTGCGAAGTACTCGGGATAACCGTTTTTCCACCAACCCACTTTGGTTTTGTCGGGATAGTAAATCCCTGCGATATAGCTTCCTTGGAACGTTTCTCCGCTGTAATTTTCTTCAAAATTGGCACGTTGCCCCATAGCTCCGTTTCCAATACTGAACAAACTTTCAGATGATTTTACGCGTTCCTGATCAAATCCTTCTTCGATAATCGACCATCCATCGGGTTTGATATAATCCTGATTCATTTAAATAAATTTTGTTTTGCAGTTGTCCTGCATCATTCTACATTAAGCTTTTACTTTTTTTAATAAACCGTCAATAAATGCGGTGTCCATGTGTGTGAAATCCGGGAAATTGAAAGCGGCTTCATGAAGTACTTTCGCATCGCCAATTCCTACACTTACCATACCGGCAATGTTTGCTGCCTGAATTCCAGCTTCCGAATCTTCAAAAACGATACAATCTTCAGGAGCTAGATTAAGTTTACGAGCTGCGACTATAAAAACTTCCGGATCGGGTTTCGCCTGTGATACGTCGTTTCCATCTACTATGGCGTCGAACAAATCAATGATGCCGGTTTTTTCTAAAATCGGTCGTGCGTTTTTGCTCGCCGAACCTAAAGCAATAGGTTGTTTTAGTGTTTCTAGATGCGACAAAATTGGCATCACGCCTGGTAAGATCTCAGAACTATCAATATCGGTTAGATAGGATAAGTAATCGTCGTTCTTTTGTGTGAGCCAAAGTTGTTT
This sequence comes from Flavobacterium sp., assembly GCF_027490375.1. Classification (GTDB taxonomy): domain Bacteria; phylum Bacteroidota; class Bacteroidia; order Flavobacteriales; family Flavobacteriaceae; genus Flavobacterium. Next base: position 48,640 of record NZ_JAIXYH010000075.1, on the reverse strand, counting down.
TTCCTGTTCGGTCGCTGTAATTTTTCCGAGTTCCAGAATTATTTCCAGCGATCGAACGCGGCTAACGCCTTTTAGTTTTTCATTGTGGTGTGGTGTAAATTCGATTCCGAGCTTTTCAGCAATTTTTTGCCACGCCAAGTAGTGATACTTCGCAGTGTCAACAATTACGCCGTCTAAATCGAATATGAAACCTTTTTTACTCATTAATGTCAATTTTTTTATTGGTAGAAACACCAAGCGTTAAAATTCCCGCAAAAATCATCGAACATCCGCCAACAATTAATGCATAAACAGGTTGTTCGTTGAACCATTCTTTAACTATAAATCCGAGAACCGTTCCTGCAACGATTTGCGGAATAACTATAAAGAAGTTAAAAACTCCCATGTAGTAGCCCATTTTTGCAGCTGGTAAGGAACCCGACAACATGGCATAAGGAATAGAAAGAATACTTGCCCAAGCAATTCCAACGCCAGTCATAGCCAACAGTAATCCTACTTTGTCGGAAAGGAAATAGATTGAAATCAATCCGATACCTCCCGCGATGAGCGCCAGCATATGTGTAAACTTGTTACTGGTTCGACGAGCTAAAGCTGGAAGCAAAAATGCCACTGCAGCAGCTACTAAGTTGTAGATGGTAAACATCACCGCAACCCAATCGGCAGCATCGTTGTACTCTTTCGTGGTGGAGTCTGTTGTGCCAAAAACGTGGCCTGTTACCGCCTGTGTGGTGTAAATCCACATGGCAAAAAGCGCAAACCACGAAAAAAACTGCACGTAGGCAAGTTGTTTCATGGTTTTTGGCATGTTTAATAAATCGGTGATGATAACGGTAAAGCCATTTCGTACCTCATTTTTTCTTAGTTGCGATACGATTAGGAAAAGCACTCCAACAACTAACAGACCAATGGATAGTAGATACAATTCTTTATGTGCTCCAGTTTCCCCATTTGCATCGGCTTTAAGATTAAGTTGATGTACAAAATAGGTGAGTATTCCGCCTACAAGTGCGAGTATTCCGCCGTAAGTTGCTTGTAGTTTTGTAGTTACGTTCTTTTGTGTGCTCACCTTTTCGTGGTGGTCTTTGGTAGATGTTGCTCTTTTGGCGTCCTCAAACGCTTGTAGTTCCTCGGGAGAATATTCTTTCGATTTAAGAACCGTCCATAATACCGCTAGAAAAAAGACAATTGCTCCGACATAAAAAGACCATTTTACAGAGTCCGGAATTACGCCTTCAGCAGCCGTGTTTGAAAGTTCGAAAATGTTGGTAAATATCCAGGGCAATGCCGAGCCTACAACCGCTCCAAGTCCGATAAAGAAACTTTGCATGGCAAAGCCTAGAGTTCTTTGGTTTTCGGGCAGGTTGTCACCAACAAAGGCGCGAAAAGGTTCCATGGAAATGTTTATGGAAGAGTCCATAATCCACAACGTTCCAATTGCAATCCAAAGACTAGGCGAATTAGGCATGGCGAATAATGCCAGTGAAGCTAAAATTGCACCGACCAAGAAATACGGACGTCTTCTCCCTAATCGAGTCCATGTTCGATCAGAAAAATAGCCAACAATTGGTTGTACAATAAGACCTGTAAGTGGGGCTGCTAACCAGTAAAATCCAATCTTATCTGGGTCGGCACCAAGAGTGTCAAAAATTCTTGATGTATTTGCGTTCTGCAATGCAAACCCGAACTGAATTCCGAGAAATCCAAAACTCATGTTCCAGATTTGCCAAAAACTTAATTTACGCTTTTCCATTATCGTAATTAAAATGAGATACGATAAGCGCGTTGCTTATCAAAACTTTATTTGTTTTCGAAGTAAATTACAAGCTTTGATAATTGCTGCCAAATATATCGAAAAAATAGAATTTCAATAAGTTTTAAAAAATTAAAATTTGGAAACGACTGTTAATTTGTTGAATCTCGGATAATTAAACTGGTTTCAATTACTTCTGTGGTGTATTGCTCGGCAGTACTGTATTCGGTTTCCTCTTCTTCCAAACGGTCGATGAGCATTTTGGCAGCGGTTTGCCCCATTTTGATGCCGTTTTGACTTACAGTAGTGATTGTTGGAGTTGCATATTGCGAAATAATTCCGTCGGTAAATGCAATGACAGCAAGTTGTTCCGGAACGGTAATTTGCATTTCGTTGGCTGTTTTAATAATGGTTACGGCATACAATTCGTTTACAGCCAAAACACCATCGATCGCGCCTTGCTCAAGCAGTTTTTGAACCTCGTGTTTGCACTGAATTTCGTCGTCGGCACGAATGATGAGCTTTTCATTGACAGCAATATCGTGGTCGGTAAGTGCTTTCATGTAGCCGTCGGTTCGTAGTTTGCCAACTGAAACGTAATCGGCTGTGGTAACTAAAGCAATTTGTTTTCGTCCTTTTTCGATTAGATACGATACGGCTTCGTAGGCAGCTTGTTTATCGTCGATGATTACTTTATCGCAAAAAATTTCATTAGTAATTCGATCAAACATAACCACGGGCATGCCCTGGCTAATCACTTCATTTATGTGGTGAAAATCTTTTTTGAATTGCGTTTCTTTTGAAAGCGACATGATAAAGCCGTCGATACTACCGTTAGCAAGCATTTCCATATTGATTACTTCTTTGTCGAAAGATTCGTTGGAAAGACATACTACTACGCTGTAGCCGTATTCGTTGGCAACGCTTTCTACACCACTAATGACGGTACTAAAAAAGTGGTGAACAATTTCTGGAATGATAACGCCAATGGTTTTAGTTTTTCTGTTTTTTAGACTAAGAGCAATATTGTTGGGTTTGTAGTTGTACAATTTAGCAAATGCTTGGACCTTGAGTCTGGTTTCTTCAGATATTTCGGGTGAATCGCGAAGTGATTTTGAGACGGTTGAAATGGAAACATCTAACTCTTTTGCAATTTGCTTTAGTGTGACTTTGCGCTTCATTTTGACGATTTAAGAAATATTGATTTGTGAATAAAGGTAATTCGAATTTTCTATTCTGTGAATTACTTCCTTAAAAATATGCGTGATTGTAAAAGTTTTCAACACGAAAACGTTTTCGGCGTATCTTTAACGAGGCTAAATTTTTTTTCGTGACAGATTTACATAAATTTAACACTCGAAGCAAAATTACAAGCAAAAAAACTCAATTTTAACCTAAACAAAATGTATGAAAACAATTTACAAAAAGTTGTTACTTTCCGTACTACTTCTGCCGTTTAGTGTTCTAGCACAGAGCACTTTAACGGGAACGGTAACTGATAAAGCATCAGGGCAGCCGTTGCCGGGGGTCAGCGTAGTCGTTCAAGGTACCACAAACGGTACTTCCACAGATTTCGACGGGAAATTTAGTCTGTCTGGTTTAAAGAACGGACAGGTTGTCGTCTTCTCTTTTATTGGTTACAAGGAAGTATCGGAGACGTTTACCGGGCAAAAATCTGTTACCATTTCTTTAGTCGAAGAAGCCAATGAGCTGTCAGAAGTTGTAGTTCAAATTGGTTACGGTAGCGTTCGTAAAAAGGATGCAACGGGATCTGTGACGCAGTTGAGTTCGAAAGAGTTTAACAAAGGAGCAAACGTAACAGCTGAAAACCTACTTGCTGGTAGAGTTGCTGGTGTAACTGTAAACTTAGGTGGTGGAGCTCCGGGTTCGGGTGCTCAAATCCGAATTCGTGGAGGTTCGTCACTGTCGGCTTCGAATGATCCATTAATTGTAATTGACGGTTTGCCGGTAACAAATAACTCGAATACTGGGTCAACCTCGATACTTTCTACAATTAACCCGAATGATATTGAAAGCTTCAACATTCTAAAGGACGCATCTGCAACTGCTATTTATGGTTCTCGAGCGTCAAATGGTGTAATTATCATTAATACTAAGCGCGGAAGTAAGAAGTTTTCTGTGGATTACAACTTCCAATATGGTAGTGGAGAGGCGTATCGACAAGTTAATGTGCTTAATTCAAGGCAGTTTACTCAGTTTATTAGCGATAACTTCCCTGCAAGACTTGGAGAGCTTGGTGTGCCTTCGGGCTTGCCGGATAATCCTGCTACAACGGAGCGTGAAGACAGAACGATTTATAATACCAATTGGCAAGATGCCATCTACAGAAGAACCGATTTTGTTGACAATAATTTGTCAGTTCGTGGCGAATTGTTTAAAATGCTACCTACTAAGTTAACAATAGGTAACACTTATCAGGAAGGTCTCAGATTAACTAACTCATTTCAAAGAACGACCGTTTCTTTGGCCATGAATCCGAGATTTTTTAAAGATCACCTTAAAATTAATTTATCTGCAAATTATGGATTGGAAAAGAACAGATTTGCAAATGGAGTTGAAGGTTCTGCAATAAGATTTGATCCTACAAAGCCTGTTTATTACACTCCAAGCCGATTTTCTGGATTTTTCGAGTATCAAAGTGCGTCGTTGCCGACTGGTTTAGCACCACAGTCTCCCAGAAACCCTGTAGCTGAGTTGTTACAAACAAACGATACTGGTAGAAATGATCGTGTTTTTGGTAACATAGAATTCGATTATAAGTTTCACTTTTTCCCTGATTTAAGAGCGGTCGTGAATCTTGGATTTGATGAGTCTACCGGTGTTAGAAGGATTGTTAGAGAAGCTACAGGTGTAGCGACTTCCCCTACTTTTGGTACTGGAGCTAATGAGGTTTTTATAGGCAACAGAGAGTATAACGCCGACACAAGAAGAAATAAATTACTCGATGCTTATTTTGTATATAGCAAAGATTTAGGTGCCACAAATTTCGATGTAACTGCGGGTTATTCATATCAAATTTTTCAATATTCAGGTTTTACTACAGGCAATCAAAACAATCCTGAATCGTTTCCGACTTTTCCAGCGGATCCAGATGAGGTGCTGATTGGTTATTTTACAAGAGCTAACATTAACATTAGTGATAAATATTTATTCACATTTGCTTTCCGTAGAGATGGGACTTCAAGATTTTCTGAGGACAATAGATGGGGTAATTTCCCCTCAGCGGCTTTTGCATGGAAAGTGAAAGAAGATTTCTTTAAGAATTCCACAGTACTGTCTGATTTAAAACTTCGTTTGGGATATGGTATTACAGGACAACAAGCTATTCCCGTCGGAGACCGTTACTTACCAAGATACAATGTAGGTTTTGAAAATTCTCAATATAATATCGGAGGGACATTTTTTGGGTCTGGAACCCCTCAAATTTACAACCCTAATTTAAAGTGGGAAGAAACTACTACCTATAACGTCGGATTTGATTATGGCTTTTTCAATGGAAGAGTAAATGGTGCTATCGACGCATTTTATAAGTTAACAGACGATTTATTCTTCAACGATACTCCATTCCCTGATGGAAGTAATTTTGGTAATCAAGGTCCCGCAAATGTTGGTAGCTTCTCTACAAAAGGTATCGAATTTGCGGTAAATGTTGCAGTATTTAGAAATGAGAAAGTTAATTGGGATATCAATTTTAACGCAACTAAATTCGAACGAAGAATCGAAGAGTTAGCAAATGGAAGTGACATTGAGACTGGTCAAGCTGCGATTGGTATCGGTGGAAGAAGCCAGATTTTTAGAGAAGGTTGGACTCCTGATTCGTTTTACGTGTTCAAACAATTATACAACAATGATGGTACTGCCATAGAAGGAGCCTTCGCTGATTTGAATGATGATGGTATCATTAATAACGATGATAGATATATTTATAAAAATCCAGATCCAGACGCAACCTTTGGCTTTTCTTCAAATCTTACAGTAGGTAATTTTGATTTCTCATTTTTTATGAGAGCAAGTATCGGGAATAGAATATATGATATGGTGAGTGCAGCAAGATCATATTCTAATTACGTAGTTAACGGAGATTCTCAGTTGTCGAATATTCCAACAACTTATTACGATAATAGTTTCGTCATAAATTCGAATACTGCTACGGGTCTGTCTGATATCTACATCAAGAATGGTTCATTTTTAAGAATGGACAACGTAACTTTCGGTTATACATTTCCAAAATGGTTAGATGGAAAAGCATCCTTAAGATTGTTTACTGGAGTTCAGAATGCGTTTGTTATCACTAAATATGATGGTCTAGATCCAGAGATCAATAACGGTGGACGCGATAATTTAATATATCCAAGACAACGCCAAGTTTTATTTGGTGCGTCGATAAAATTTTAATTCGATACGACAATGAAAAAAATGAAGTTTCCACTACTTTTTATGTTGGTAAGCCTTATTTCGTTGCAATCATGTGAATCCGATTTAGATATAAAGCCCGAAGCAGGGAATGTTTTCTTATCAGATGAATTTTTTGCACAACCTAATGCTTATCAGAATGCGATTGCGGGCGTTTACGCAAATCTAGCATTAACGGGTACCGAGGGGCCAGGCAGCTCCAATATCGGGGGGTTAGATGCCGGAACTAGCCAATATGGGCGATGCCTTTGGTACATGCAAGAACTGGTAACCGATGAAGCCATCTGGTCTTATGAAGGCGACGGAGGTGTTCGAGATTTGCAACGAAATGTTTGGGTTTCCGACAACCCAATTATTAGAGGTATTTTTAGTAGAGCTCACTTCCAAGTAGCAATTTGTAACGAGTTTTTGCGTCAAAGTACGCCAAGTTTGGTTGCTAGTAGAAATGTTGCAAATCCTGCTGTAATTGAAGAGTATAGACAAGAAGTTCGTGTTTTAAGAGCACTTGCTTACTATCACATGATGGACCTCTTCGGTAAAGCTGTTTTTACCGATGAGACTTTTTCAGTAGTACAAGCAGGCGAAGAGTATAACAGACAGCAGTTGTTTGAGTACATAGAGTCAGAATTACTCGAAGTTTTACCTTCGTTAAAAGCGCCAAGAACTAATCAAGAAGGTCGCTTGGATGCAGCAATGGCTCGGATGATTTTGGCAAAGATGTATTTAAATGCTGAAGTGTATATTGGACAGCCAAAATACAATGAGTGTGTAACTCAATTGGATGCAATAATCGCAGGTGGTTATCAGTTAGCACCAAATTATTTATTAAACTTTTCAGCTGATAATAATACATCTCCTGAAATGATATTCGCAATCCAATCTGACGGACGATTTACACAGAATTTTGGACCTACAACAGTAATGATTAATGGATCAGTTGGATCAATTGAGCAAAACGGCGCCAATCTTGGTGTAAGTGCTGGTGGTTGGGGCGGTGCCCTACGCTTGAGAGAACAATTCGTGTCTAAGTTTGATGGAACTGCTTTCAGTAATGATGCTAGAAATACAATCATTAGCGGCGTTCGGGATCGTGTTATTACAGATGTAGCTAATAGAGATCAAGGTTTTATCCTTGCAAAATATAGCAACAAGTCTTCAACTGGAGCAGCTGGGACTAACCCAACTTTTGTAGATACTGATTTTCCACTTTTCAGACTTGGTGATGCCTATTTGATGTATGCTGAATGTTTCTTGAGAGGAGCAAGTAACGCAAACCAAGCCAATGCACTTGGTTATGTTAACGCTTTACGAGAGCGAGCAAATGGCGATAGTTCCCAGAATATAACAGCGAATCAGTTAACATTAGATTTTATCTTAGATGAACGTGCCCGCGAATTACATTGGGAAGCTCACAGACGCCAAGATTTAATCAGATTTGGCAGATTCACTGGTGGAACTTACAATTGGGCATGGAAAGGTAATGCTCAAAATGGTGTAGCAATTGGAGCTTTCAGAGCAGTATATCCAGTTCCGATTTTAGCTATTTCTGCAAATCCAAACCTTACTCAAAACCCTGGTTATTAAAAAAAATAAAAAGTATTAAAAATGAAAAGAATATTAAAGTCCGTTTTTTTATTGTCATTGTTTACAGGCTTTGTTGCTTGTGAAGACGAACAAGAGCTTCGATTTTTAGAAGCTAAAGGAGATTTTGCAATTTTATCTCCAACATCTGGCGATGCAGTGGTATTAGGTCCTGAAACGCCTCTGAATCCAGGATTAAGTTTAACGTGGGCTGCTATGGATTACGGTACGCCAACTAGTATAACTTACGTAGTTCAGATTGATAAAGCTGGTGATAATTTCGATAGTCCACTAGATTTAGTTTCAACTTCTAACACATATGCAAGCGTAATTTCTGAAGCTTTAAATGGAGCTTCTGTTTCTGTAGGATTAACTCCTTTTACACAAGGAGCGATTGAAATCCGTGTAAAATCAAGCGTTGGTGAGCCAGCATCGCAAGAGCGTTTTTCTGACGTAATTACCTATTTGGTTACTCCTTATTCAACATCATTACCAAAATTAGCTGTTCCAGGTAACCACCAAGGATGGAATCCTCCAACAGCACCACAATTGGCAGCTTCAGCTTTTGGAGAAACCGACTATGAAGGTTTCGTTTATCTTGACGGAGGTTTCAAATTTGTAGGGGCAGACCAAGCAGGTAATTTTAACTGGGGTACCAATGAATATGGAGATGACGGTTCGTTCTCTGGCGTTTTAGTTGCGGTTGGTCAAAATTGTACGGCTTCTGCTGGCTATTACAGAGTGCGAGCAAATACCACTACACTAGTATACACAGTTGAGCCAACAGCGTGGGGAATTGTAGGTTCTGCAACTCCAGGTGGATGGGATGCAAGTACTGCTTTGACATATAATCCAACTACTAAAAAGTGGGAAGGTGATGTTCAAATGACTGCGGGCGCTTACAAATTCCGTGCTAACAATGCATGGACAATTAACCTCGGTGGCGATAGCGATGATGATGGGTCAATGAACTATGACGGTCCAGATATTACCTTAGCTGATAGTGGAAACTATCGTGTGGTACTTGATCTTAGTAACCCAAGACAGTACACTTACACACTGACCCTAAACTAATTCGGTCTTAAAATTTATTTAAAGAGGGCTGTCTTTTCGATAGCCCTTTTTATCTTCCGCAACAAAATTCTCCAAAATGAAAAAAATTATACTGTTTCTATGTTTTTTGATCAGTGTTACTGCAGTGGGGCAACAACAAACTGTAACCCACAGTATAACACCCGCACTATTTGAGGAAACTACTTCAATTACTATTACCATTAACGGTAATAGCGTCAATGAATCTACTTGGGGCGTAACTAACAATGCATTGTATATCTGGGCTTGGAGCTTTGATATCAACGATGCAAACATCCAAGATTGTCCTACAAACGGTCAATGGATAAACTCTAACGAAGCAAACAAGTTCACTTACAACGCAGGCAATGATACCTATACCTTCACAATGACACCAACCACCTTCTACAATCGCGTAGGTATTGGTAGAATTGGATTTTTGGTGAAAGCTAAAAACGGTACGGGTGATAAAAAGTCGCAAGATATCTTAACAGAAGTAGGTGCGTTTCAAGTAAATTTAACAGCTCCACTTGAAAACAGCACGACGCTTCTAGCAGCTAATGGTTCGTTGAATATTACTGCAAACAACACTAATGGTGATGCAGCTTATGTTTTGAGAGCTAATGGCAATGTGTTGTCTACAAATCCCGCTACCGCTACATTTTCCTTTAATCATACAAATATTAATGGAAATCAAGTTTACGAATTAGAAGTAACACAAGGGGCTTTTACCATTACAAAAAGATTTTCGGCATTAGTAAATCCAGGAACAATTTCGCAAGCGATGCCGGCTAATATGCTTGATGGCGTTAACTTAATGGCCGATCAAACTAAGGCTACTTTAGTTCTCGATGCGCCAGGAAAAGATTTCGTTTACGTAGCAGGTAGCTTTAACAACTGGCAGCCTACTGCAGTTCACGCGATGCGCAGAGATTCTGCACCAGGTTCCACAAAATTTTGGTTGACACTAGAAAATTTAACTCCAGGCGAAAACATCTTGTATCAATATTGGGTAGTAGATACGACTCCAATTAACAATTCGCCTTCACTCGTTCGAACAGCAGATCCATACTCAACTTTAGTGATCTCTAACTTCGACGATCCGTGGATTCCTAGTTCAAAGTATCCGAACATTCCGGCATATCCAGCCGGACAAAACAGAGAGATTACTGTTTTCAAAACAAATCCAACTCCTTATAATTGGCAGGTTACCAATTTCGTTAAACCCAAGAAAGAAGACTTGGTTATTTACGAACTTTTAGTACGCGACTTCGATTCAAATCGCAGTTACCAAGACTTAATCGATAAAATGGATTACTTTGTTAACCTGAAAATTAACGCTATTCAATTGATGCCCGTTATGGAATTCGAAGGCAACGAAAGCTGGGGCTACAATACTTCGTTCCACATGGCTTTGGATAAATTCTATGGAACTTCCGATAAATTCAAAGAGTTTGTAGATTTATGTCACCAAAACGGTATCGCTGTAATTCTTGATATCGCACTTAACCACGCTTTTGGTCGCAATCCTATGGTTCGTATGTGGATGAACGACCCAGACGGAGATGGTTGGGGTGATCCAAGTTCTGAGAACCCGTATTTCAATACGCAGGCAATGCACAGTTATAACGTAGGTTCCGATTTTAACCACCAACAATCACGTACAAGAAATTACGTAAAAAGAGTCGTTAAGCACTGGATTGAAGAATTTAAAGTAGATGGTTTCCGTTGGGATTTGACCAAAGGATTTACCCAAAACTGTCCTCCTGGAAATAACCAGGAATCTTGTACAAATGCCTACCAGCAAGATCGTGTTGATGTATTACGAGAATATGCTGATTTCACCTGGTCGCTTGACCCAACTCACTTAGCGATTTTTGAGCACTTAGGTAGCGATGGCGAAGAGCAGCAGTGGGCAAATTACCGTATTAACGAAAACCCAAGCAAGGGTGTGATGATGTGGGGGGAATTGACATTCGCCTATTCACAATTAGCTGGTGGTTATTCTACAGATGCAGATATCACTCGCGTTGGTCATAATTCAAGAGGTTTCTCTGCAAAGCGTCTTATTGGTTATCCAGAATCACACGATAAAGAACGCGTTATGTACAGCGCACGAGCTTACGGAAACGGTGGTGGTGCTTTCCCTCCATTAAACAACTTAACTAATACCCTTAGCAGAGCCGCTTCTATTGGAGCTACGTCTTTATTGGTACCAGGTCCAAAAATGATTTGGCACTTTGCTGAATTGGGTTGTGATGATTCAATTTTCACTTGTAATAATGGAACTGTTAATACCGATTTTGACGTAACTGCTGGCGATTGTAAACTAGACACAAAACCACAGTATCAGTGGACAAACAACTGGCTAGGTAGCGCGAATAGAGGTCCGATTTATCAGGCGTTCAAGAGATTAATAGAATTGAAAATTAACGAGCCTGTTTTTGAAGGCGACTATGCTATTAGTCCAGACGGAAACAATATCCGTCAGCGTATCTACATTTTCAATAACGCTTTGCCAACAACACAATTACGAAATGTAGTTGTTTTAGCGAACTTTTCTGTAGCACAGCAGAACATTAACCCAAGTTTCCCATTTACTGGAACTTGGTACAATTTAATGGACAATACACAATTGGTTGTAACCAATACTACCACCCCAATTTCGATTCCAGCAGGTGGTTTCAGAGTTTACGGAAATCAACAAGCTTTATTAAATGTGGATTCGTTTGAAGACATCCAAGCACTTGTGGCTAGTCCGAATCCAACAACCAATAGTTTTGCTTTAAATAAAGCCGTAGCCGATGTTCAGATCTATAACATCCGAGGCCAGCAAGTAAAATCGTTTTCAAATAGTTACGACGCTGAATTCAGTTTCGATATTTCAGATTTAACTCCTGGAGTATATATTGTAAAGGCAACTGATGCCTTTAGCCGAACTTCAAGTGTCAAACTTGTGAAAAACTAAGTTTTAAAGAGCCGCTCCAATAGAGCGGCTTTTTTTTAGTCTTTGTTTGCTGTTTAGAAACAGCCCGTTACCTTTGTGACGATGAAACTTCCTAAGATACTTTTAAAAATTATAAAGTACACTGCCGGCTCTGTAGTGTTGGTTTTGTTGCTCATGTTTTTGTTTCCGCTCCTTTTTCCCGAGTTTATTGAAAAAGAGGTAAAGGCGTATGCAAACCAACATATTGACGGTAAACTGGATTTTCAATCGAGCAGTTTGTCGTTCTTCAACCACTTCCCGTCGCTTACCTTATCCTTAGAGCGATTTAAGTTAAACGGTTCGGCGCCCTTTCAAGATCAGAATTTAGTTCGTGCTGAAGAAATAGCTTTTGGCGTCGATTTGTATAAGTTGGTATTTGAAAGTACAGTTGAAATCGATGAAATTTACGTCGAAAATCCCGAAATAAACATCAAAGTCGATACGCAAGGTCGCGCCAATTACAACGTCTATAAATCTGCTGAACCCACGTCGAAATCCGATTCTTCATCTACGGCCATTCGTTTGGAACACATCGAGATTAATAATGCAAAACTCGATTACGCCGACCAATCACTGAATTTCTTGTTTAATGCAGCAGGTTTTAATTACTTGGGTGTCGGAAACTTAAATCAAGCAGTTTTTGATTTGCAAACTACTGCTTCCATTCAAGCTTTGGATTTAGCATATGGTGGAAAACAGTATTTAAAAGACAAGAAAGTTCAGGCTGAATTAATCACAAAAATTAATACCAACTCGTTGGCTTTTACTTTTGAAAAGAACGATCTGATCATCAATAAATTAGCCGTTCGATTTAATGGTTTGTTCGAATTTTTGAACGACGGTTATTTTATGGATATCTCAGCCCGTGCCAGTGATTGTAATCTCGACGATTTGTTCTCGGCATTACCTCCTGAATATACGCAATGGCAAAGCCAAACAACGCTTCAAGGCAAAGCCGACGTTGGTTTTTCTATAAAAGGAAAATATGCTGCTGCAACCAATACCAACCCGAATTTCAATTTTTTATTTAACGTGCGAAATGGTTTGGTGAAAAGTAAATCGGCGCCCATGCCTATTGAAAACTTGAATTTTAAATTGTTGGTTTCGGCGCGGCAACTCAACTTTTCGCAAACCAATGTTTCTCTAAAGGATTTTAATTTTAAGCTTGGGAACGGTTTTGCAAAAGCAAATTATGTTTCTACAGGTATCGATCGGATTTTGATGAAATCGGATGTGCAAGCACGTTTTGATTTAAAAGACTTTTCTGAAGCATTGAATTTGGATTTTGTGAAGCTCCGCGGCTCGCTCAAGGCAGAAGGGACCATAGCCGGTGTATACGAAGCAAGCAAATCGCTGATGCCGAAAACCGATTTCGATTTGAGTTTGAAAAACGGTGAGATACGAAGTAGTTACTACCCAAATCCGATCCAGAATATTGATATAGTTGCCGGAGTTTTTAACAAAACGCCCAAGTTAAGCAGCACCAAAGTTGATTTAAGTAACATACAATTTACTTTCGAAAAGCAAGCTTTTACCGCTTCGGCTTTATTTGTGAACCCAGAAGATGTATCGTACAAAATTAAAGCGGCTGGTGCACTAGATGTAGGTCGAATAGCTAAAGTTTTCAAAGTTTCGAATGTTGATGGTTTTCTCGATATGAAATTAATTGTATCGGGCGCTGCGTCGGCTATTGCGGCAAAGAACTTTGGTGCCTTGCAAAACGATGGTTATCTGAAAGTTCGGAACATCCGTTTGAAAGCAGGCGTACTTCCGTTGGATTTTAAGGTCGAGAAAGGCGATTTTTCTTTTGTGAAGAATCAAATGAAGTTTGATGCGTTTACTGCTCGTTACGGTTCGTCGGAGTTGCGCATGAACGGACAAATTTTAGATGTAATTCCGTTTTTGTTTGAGAAAGATGCGGTGTTGAAAGGGAATTTCTTGTTTGAAGCCGATCAGTTGGTTGTGTCGGAATGGATGGCCGCAGCGCCGCAAACGCAAGAACGCGACACAGATGCTGCAACTAAAGCCAAGACTGAAGCAGCGAAAGCCAGTGGTGTAGTGGTAGTGCCCGCAAATCTGGATATTACCTTGCGTGCAAAAGCGCAAAAAATTATTTATAACGATTTGAATCTGAACGATTTCTCTGGCGCCGTACATGCCGATCGCGGAACTTTGCGATTAGCCAAAACAGGTTTCGATTTAATTGGTTGTAAAGTGGCTGCCAATGGAACGTACAAAAATTTCGGAACGGAAAAAGCAGGTTACGATTTACGACTTACCGCTTCAAATTTCGATATTAAACGCGCGTATAACGAAATCGAATTGTTTAGAACGGCAGCAAGTTCGGCAGCGAATGCTTCGGGTTTAGTATCGTTGGATTATCGCTTGAATGGCGTATTAAACGAAAATATGGAGCCGATATATCCGAGCATCGTAGGTGCGGGCTCGTTGACTTTGGAAGACATTAAGGTAAAAGGATTAAAGATGTTTTCGATTGTTGGAAAGAAAACGGGTTCGGATGCTGTAGCCAATCCGGATTTGAAAAAAGTTGTCGTAAAAAGCAGCATTCGAAACAATGTGATTACGATAGATCGGACGAAATTTGGCGCCGGATTGTTTCGTTTGCGATTTGAAGGAAAAACAAATTTTAACGGGCAGATGAATTTGAAACTGCGCGTTGGTTTGCCGCCTTTTGGTTTGATTGGAATTCCGTGCACGGTTCGTGGAACGAAAGACAATCCGAAGATTCGTTTTTTTAGTAAGAAAACTGATGAAACGGAAAGTGAAGCGCCCAAAGAATCGATGTTAATTAAGAACGATTCGTTGCCCGCAAAAGGAAACTAATTTTCGGTAACGATTACCCTAGCCCGGATGGCAGCGGCAGCCCGTAAAAAAAATACGGTTTCGTGAAACGGTGGGCAAGGGCGACCAAAGAAGCCCAATGCCTGCCGATTGAACGAACCGTATTTTTTGCGGACTACAGCGAACAGCCGGAATAGCTTCTGAAAATTTCAGCAATAAAGAGAATCTATTTCGCCGTTGCGATTACAAAATTGAGTTTGAGTTTTACGCCGATTTGCATTACGTCGACTAAATCTTGCACTTTATTGTCGGCCGGGAGTCGCACTACCACTACTTTATCACCTTTAAGCGTAGTTTGCTCTAAGAGTTTGTTCTCGAGTTCAGAGAAACTTACCTCAGTTTTATCGACAAAATAGCGTTGATCTTCGGTAACGGAAAGTGTAATGTGATCTTTGTTCGTTGTTTCGTTTGATTTTGCTTTTGGCAAGGTAAGTTTAATCACGTTTGGATTCGCCAAGGTCGAGATAATCAAGAAAAACAGGAACAAAAAGAACATGATATCGCTGAGCGATGCCGTCGGAATTTCGGGATGAAATCGTCTATTTCGCTTAATTGCCATGTTGTGGTTCGTGAATAATGTTGATTAATTCGAGTGTTTGTTTTTCGACTTTAAGCGCAAAGCTGTCGATCCACATATTGTACAAATGGTAAGCGGCGTAAGCCACAACCCCAACAACGAGTCCGGCTCCGGAGCTAATCATCTTTTCGTAGAGTCCGCCCGAAATGGTCTGAATATTCAAATTACCGGTGTTTGAAATGGTGTGGAAAATTTTGATTACACCGGAAATAGTTCCAATAAATCCGAGGATTGGCGCGATACCGGAGATGAGTCCGAGGTGGCCAAGTCCTTTTTCCATTTGGGAAATTTCGACGTTTGCGGTTTTTTCCATAACCGACTCTATTTCGCTGATCGGACGTCCGATTATAGCAATTCCGCTGCGTAAAATATTACCAGACGCGGTATTTTGGCGGTTACACACCATAAGTGCATTATCGATTTTTCCGGCTTTAAGCTGTGCTTTCACGTCGTGTAGCAATAGCACGTCTTGTTTGGTTGCTTTTTTGATGGAAAGGTAGCGTTCGACGATGACGAAAATGCAATAAAACAGCAGGATGATGATTGGGATAATCATGATACCGCCCTTCATCAAAAATTCGAGGTAGGATACATTTTCGGTTACACTAACATCGGTTGTGGCTGCAGCGGCTGCATTTGCAAGCGTGTCGGCTACGGTTTCGGTTTGCAATAAAATTGCGTTTAGGCTCATATGTTGTGGTTTTAGATCAAACGATTAAAAACAAAAATACTTTAATTATTTTCCTTTCTACAAACCATAACGATTGAAGTTTGCATTAATTGTGAACAGTTTTTTAAATGTATGGCGTTCGGTACACATTGGGTGCATTGTTCGTATGCTCGTTTGAATGGGAAAATGTGCAACGAATACAGATAAAAATCAGGTATTTTATGCTTTGATTATGAGTTTTAATGGAATAATAATACATTTTGCGTCGAATAATTGCTTTAATAAATGCAAAAAATGCGGCGAATAATTTTTTTACCGTGAAAAAAATACTATTTTTGGTGAAAGGAAGCGGTATGGGATTGTATATACATCAGTTGCGTGGTTGGCCAAAGTTTGCGTACGATGATTCGGAAATACTTCCGTTGCTAAGTCACGCTCGAAACTTACAAGGCCGTTTGATGGGGAAGATGGAGGCGATTGGTTTTGACTTGCAATCGGCTGCCGTTTTGAATACGCTCACTTTGGATGTGCTAAAAACTTCGGAAATAGAGGGCGAGTATCTAGATCAGCATTTGGTTCGTTCGTCAATTGCTCAAAAATTGGGAGTTGACATTGGTGGTAGTTTGAAGCTCGACCGCAACATTGACGGTGTTGTTGAAATGATGCTCGACGCTACGCAAAATTACCAAGAGCCGTTAACACACGAGCGTTTGTTTATGTGGCATAAGTGGTTGTTTCCGTCGAGGCCAAGCGGCTTACATCGAATGACGGTTGGTGCTTACCGCACGGGTTCTAACGGGCCAATGCAAGTAGTTTCGGGTGCGATAGGCAGGGAAACGGTTCATTTTGAAGCTCCAGATGCTGCATTAATTTCAAGAGAGATGGAAGTTTTTTTGGAGTGGTTTAACAGCGATGAAACTCCCGATCAGGTCTTAAAAGCTGCGATGGCGCATTTGTGGTTTGTAACGATACATCCGTTTTCGGACGGCAATGGCCGGATTGGGCGCGCGCTTACTGACATGCTTTTGGCTCGTTCCGATTCGAGTTCGCAACGTTTTTACAGTTTGTCGGCCAGTATTCGAATTGATCGAAAAAACTATTACGAAATTTTAGAGAAAACGCAGCGCGGCAGTTTAGACATCACCGAGTGGATGGTTTGGTTTTTACTCTGTTTGCTGAATTCGTTGAAGTTAACAGAGATTAATTTGAGTTTGGTTTTTGCAAAGGTAAACTTCTGGAAAAAGCATGCCGAAACGATACTCAGCGAGCGACAAAAACTGATTATCAATAAAGTTTTAGACGGTTTTGAAGGAAAATTAACTTCGGAGAAATACGCTAAAATTGGCAAATGTTCTAAAGATAGCGCGGTACGTGATTTAAACGATTTAATTGCCAAAAACGTTTTTACGAAATCGGACAGTGGTGGCAGAAGTACTTCGTATTTGTTGGTTTGAGGAGGGTGGAATGATTTGAAAAGAATCTTAGTTAAAAACTGTAGTTCCACCCGACTGTAAATTGCCTCGGTCTTAGCGAAAATTGGTACACATTTACAATGTTGGCTAAGCTGTTTGTAGTAGTGAAAAAGTCGGTATCGAAGATATTTAGTAATCCGGCTGAAAAAAACATTTTGCTTGATGGTTTATAAAAAAAATGTGCATTGAAAAGTACGTTGGTGTCTGTATTTTCTGTTTGCGAAGTGGTAGCGGTAGCCGCCTCAGTTCCGAAACTAATGCGAGTTACTTTACTGGTGTAAAAATCGAGTGTTGCCGTTTGAAACAAGGCTTTGTTATCTATCTGATTTATTTGCAGTAACGAGCTGCTGTAGAAAGCGTTTGCCTTGTAACCTGCTGCAAACCAAGTTCCTTTATCCCAACTGATTTCAAAATCAATGTTATGTGATTTGTTTCTGGAATTTAAGAATTCGTTGTTGAAGAATAGTTCGTTTTCGGTATATCTAAAATTGTAATTCAAGGTTGCGCTGAATGAACCAAGAAAACTTTTACGAATTGTTGTACCTAAGCGATAACTAAGAAAGGTATTTGGTCTTAGGATAACGTTATTAGTTATAAAACCGTTCGGATTTAGTTCACTGGCGAAGGTCACATCGGAGTTTGTTTGTTCCCAGCCGGCATTGATATTTACGTAAAAGCTTTGAAGGATATTATCGTAGTTTAAATAGGGCGTTACAGATTGCGTTTTCGTTTTATTGATAAAGAAAGGGTTTTGCGTTAGCGTATTGAAGCTGCTTAAAATTAATGACGGATATAAGTTTCTGAAGTCAGAAATAGCGTTATTAAGGACATAGTTAGCTCCTGCTGACCAAGTTGAATTGAATCTGTGCTTTACATTAAATCGAGGTTGAAAAAAGAAGTAGCTTTTATTTAATTGCAAATTGCTGTTGGCATTTTCGTTGGCTTGAACGTTTATCAACTCGCTAGCTAAATTCCAAGAAATACGTGTTTTCCCGAAGGTTACATTCGATTTGAGTTCGGTAGTTGAAGCGGTTTTATTGAATTTAAAGTTGCCTGTGAAAGGAAACACATCGCTTTCAGTTGTCGGCTGTTGTTGAAGTGCGCTATTGAATTGAAAGTGTTGATAGTTTACGTTTTGTTTTACTTTCCATTCCATTTTTGCGAATGCAAATTGGTATTCTGCGAAAGCGCCCGCATTAAATCGGTTCAATTGAATTTCTTGTCTTGTTTGTGCGTTTGCGGAAGTTGAATTGAATAGCGCTTCAAAGACGGGAGGAGCAACTAACAAATTTTCGTCTTTTTGCTCGTAATCCAATACTATACCTGTTTCAATCATTCTGTTTTTACCAAGTGCTTTTTTGAAATTTAGGTTGTTGCTTAAAAAGAAATCACGGCGATTGTAGTTTGAAAGAATTTCAACGTTATTCAAATTGCTATTTTCATTTCCAGAGTTGTCTATAAGTTTGATGTTAAAATTATTTTTGAGATAATAATTTTTCTTGTTGATTTCCAGATTATTGCCGGTTTGAAATCGCTGTATTCTGAGTTGATTTTTACTCAGATTTACATTGGTATTTGTGGCGTCGTTTGCTAAAAATGACGTTGTAATTTTGCTTTCAATGCTACTTAACTCGTTCACGTAGTTGGCATTCCATTTTACCAAAGTTGAGTCGTTTACTTTATACAAAGCGTCGTTGGTGATGGCTTTCGAATCGTTGTCGAGCCAAAATTTATCGGAAATAGCCACTCCATTGATGTTCGGCGGATTGATTATTTGAAGCTCTTCAAGTTTGAGTGCGTATAAATTCAAATTGTCGGATTGCAAGTCGTCACCTACATTTTTTAGTGTTTTCCCGATGTTATTTACTTTTAGAGAACCGATGTTCTGAAATTTATTTTTAAGATAGATCGGTGTAGCGTCGGCGTTTGCGGTAAGAAACGGAACTCCAATTTCGGTTTTGAGTGTGCCGAAGAACGCATCAACGCCGTCTTTAATTTTCAGATTTAAGGAAACTTGATCACTTTCAGTTCTACCAATGTCGATACGTTTGTGATGGTGCCTTTTCATCACATCAATAGTCTTTACGGCATCAGCAGGAATACCTTGTGTAGCGATGCTGTATCGGCCCTCGAGTAAATCAACGCCATTGATATACAAATGACTAATAGGCTTTTCGTTGTAAGTGATTTGGCCGTTTTCTTTAACAATTATGCCCGGAATTCGTTTAATGACATCTTCAATCGTGTAATCTTTTTCCGATTTTATACCTTCCACATTATACGATAATGTATCGCCTTTTACTTCTAGCTTGCTTTCTTTTTTAATTATGACTTCGTTTAACTCGTTGATTTTCTCCGTAAGCTTGAAGTTTTGAATGCTACTTTTTGCAGGAATTTTGATTAAAACCGATTCATAGCTGAAGTGTTTCACAGCAAGATAAATAGAATCGATTTTGGAGGTATTTTCGAGGTTTATTTCAAAGGATCCGTTGATTGTAGAAGTATCATAGGCTAAGATTTTATCGAGCGTATTGTCTGTGCTTACAGTTAATATGCAACCTTGAATTGCCTCATTTTTCTCATCTGTGATTGCTCCTTTGATTGTAATTTGCTGACTATACATAGAAAATGGCACCCCAAATAGAGATGCCAAAACAATTAATTTGTAAAATACTTTTACTAGTAGCATTACAATTATTCTCTTTCAGAAGGTTTTTTCATGTTTTTTAGCGAATGAGTTAAAGAAACGACGATTTTCTTTCTCTTAGGCAATAACCTGTTCTATTTTTAGTATTTTAGAATGTTAAGAATCTTGCTTTAACTAAGATTCATAAAATTACCGAAAACCGCAGATTAAAATTATTTGTTTTCAAAAAACAAGAGATTTTATCTTAACACTCGCAGTTATCTATTGTTGTGGCAATTTTCTTATAAGTGTAAGAGTATAATTATTAAAAGCAATTTTAGCGCAGTCTTTAAAACTAAGGTTCATTTAACCGTTCAATAGAATTGATTACATTTCTTACTTCAGCAGCTCGTACTGGTTCACCAGTGGCACTTTCAAGCTGAATATTTCCGCCCGCGGAGTCATCTCGATTCATAAACTTTATTTTTTCGTCTAAGCTCATTTCGTTAAACTTTTTTCGCAGGCGATAAAATTCATTAGCTTCAATACTTACAGTTGGTCTATTGTCTTCGTTAAAGAAATAAATTTCAAACTTTTTATTAAAATCAAAATAACCTTTTTTGAACTCATTTAGAGTAAAGTCAAAAGTTTTTTCTGAGTCAAAAATTCTCAAAATTAAACCTGGAAGCCCTTTAAATTTATAAGGCCCCGCAGATATTGGTATATCTGGCGCGTACCATGCTGTCCAATTTCGTCCATAAAAATCTAAAGTTGCCTTTTTACACTTATAATTACCAATTAGCGTATCGTTTTCATGCAATTGCCAATTAAGATGTATTTTATTTGAAAATTTATAAGTGTCACTGCCAATCGCTTCGTAGTGCATAACCTCATTGTTTTGCAAATAGATTAAATAATAAAACGGTAAAACGTTCATCATTATTTCGTCCACAGTGAGTTGTCGTTCCTCTTGTATCGTAGCGAAATTCACCATTTGATCAAACGTAAACAGAGACTCTTTGCCGTTACAAAGTAAAACAGTATTGGTTGTTTTGTAAAACTTAGAGGAAACAAATTTCTTGTAAGCGAAAGTGTATATTGCTTTAAATGAAGTACTTGGGCTTGATTTTTGCCCAAGTACATTCATCGAAATTAAGCAGAAAATTACACAGTAAAGCTGCCTATTCGCAAAGTGCATTCGAAACGGCTAATAGTTCACGAACATTTGGCTTTCTTCGCATAGTACCATTTGATTTTATCAAATTGGCAACATCAACTTCTAGATAGCCTGTGTAAGGAATTTCTACAGAAACGCACCAGCTTCCACATGCGTTAGTTAACAACGTGGACTGTTCATTACACTGTGCGTTAGAAGTAGTCGCAAAACCAATTACCGCAAAAAGGGTAAAAAATAGTTTTTTCATAAGTTAAAATTTTAAAGTTATACAGCGAATGTAATCAATATTAGTTGTATTTCAACGCGCACTGTATAATTTAACATTTATGAATCCTTTTATGTCACTTTTTGGGGATTATAGTGAATCTAAGTTAACTTATGTATCAAAATAACCTATTAAACGAATGAATTTATTTTCTCGAAAAGCGATTGTGAAATATTTGTTTATAACCAATACTTTATTTGTATAAGCAGCTAACAAGCTTATTATCTCTTGTGAAATAAAATAGAACTTAAAAGTCGAGTTTACGAAACCGCTGTGCGTTGCAAAATGAGCCAGAGTTTACTGGTTTATTTTGCTAACGAAATAAACATTTTACAGCCTAATTCGAACCAGTTTTCGCCTTTTTTGACAAAAATTAGTCGTACATCAAGAGCGTTTCCAATAAAGCCAATTCCTATACATTCTTCTTCACTCTCAGTTTTGTATTTTTTAAGAATGTCTTGTTGAGGAACAGAAGTACCGTGTTTAACTAGGTAAGCAGCTGTAAGCAGGCGTCCACGCGGATCGGCATTTGGATTCATATAATTAATATAACCCAATTGCTGATACAAACTATCGTTACCAAATTCAGAAACTGATTCTTCAGGGTCATAATTCTCATTAAAATTGTCCTTCGGAATACCTATTAATTTCGGAATTTCATGATACGCTAATTCAGCTTGTTCTACGATGCTTAGTGGTTTTTCTTGAATTTCAACGAGTAAGGCGCTTAGTTTTGCATCCTTTTCAATCCATTCTTGAAGGCGCTCGGGTGTGATTTCATTTTTCATTTACCGTAAATTTTTAAGCGTTCTTCGCTGTTGAGCCACTCGCTAAAAGAATAAGTTAAAGGCTGAAATTCTATACCGGTAATTGAATTTTTTTCAATTTCTTCTTTTAATCGCTCTGAAGCGATGAATTTAGCTCCCCCTTGAGCATAGCGAATGACAAACAAGTCGGTATCAACTTCTGGTTTAATTGTCAAATTGCTTATTAAGATATCGTTTTTAACATCTGATTTTTTTGCGGCAAGAAAATCTTCAAATGAGTTAAATGATAAATTTTTAACTGCAGCTTCACCACTACTGCTAATTTTCTTTTCGATTACAATTGATTTTGGAAAATCTACATACTCCATATTAGCGCTGGTAGGTATCATGACATAATAGTCATAAATCACCTCTTTATGGGAAAGTCCACAGGCAAAAAATTTGAAATTAATGCCTTCCAACTGTGCAAATATTTTAAATAATTTTTCACTTATGATTGGTTTAAACTGAAAACCAACAATACTAGCGTTTATAAAGTCAATTTTTTTTGCACCTTTTCTTAAAACTGGTGTAGCAATTATAGGATCGAAATCAAATTTTTCAAAATTGATTTGTTGTGTAAATCGTTTTTCATTCCAAACGTCGCAATTATACAATGCAGTAATGACAGGTGGAAATTGCCCCACAATTTTTTTCTCGGTTGAGTTTCTAAGACAAAAAAATTTCATTGTTTAAAATTCTATTTGATTGATATTTAAATTGGAATTTTGATTGATTTTATTCTTTATATAATTGATTTTCGATAGTACTTCGTTGTATACAGCATCATTTGTTTGATTTAAATTTATATCGTTCAGAAGAGCGTATATCCTTTGTGTATACTGATGATGTGAACCGCTATGCCTCGTTGTCGATAAAGGAATTCCATTCAAAGCAGTATCTAAATGAAAACCTTGATTAATCGTGGATTGCGCTGCTTTTTGGATAGCAGGGTGGTAAAAAAGAGCTCTTGGTATAATGTGATGCGCAATCCTAGAGTCTCCAGCCAACATGCCAAGTTTTTTCCTAAAAGCTGTTGAATTTCGCCCACCAAATGTAATTAAATTATCTACCACTACATAAACTAAATTATCAGCACGTCTAGCAAACTTAACTCCAGCTGAAAACCAACCTACAAATGGCATAGCACTTGCAAAACTAAGCGTAGCATTTACTCCGTCGCCTTCAACAGTATAAATTGTACCATTCACTAAATCACAAATTTCGCCAAAACCAGGAACTAAGCCGCCTAAATCTAGGATTAGATGACATGTCTCAAGATATGCTTTTGCATAAAGTCGATACTGTGAAATGTTAGGTTCTCGTTGCTTTATGATTGCACATTGATGCGAAAAAATTCTAAACCCTACTTGCAACCAATAAATTGGGTCATTGAAAAGGTTTTGATTTTCAGTGATAAATGTCTCGAAATGTTCAGAATTAGAAGGGTCAGCAAAATATCCTGAACTATTTGCATAGCATACAGCATTTGCAACGAGCTTCAACTCGTCGACATCTTCCGCTTCTATGGCGACACAAGCAGCCAAAGCTTCGGCTGAAATATTCGATATTTCGTTATTTGATAGAAGTGATAGTAGGTTTGTGAAATTTTGCCTGTTGTAATCATTGAAATTTGCGAGAAGTTCGCTCATCATTGCATTGTATGCTCCACTGTTGTTGCTAGCCCATGCCATTTGTCCATAATCTAGAGAATTCCAAATTTGGGCTGCACGTTGTATTCTCGTAAATTTTTTATCAGATTCCAGCCCGTAGTTTGGATCAAATGCGAAACCGCCTTCAGGAGCTATTGTGGGGTACGGGTTGTTAAATCCATGAGAGGCTGGTCCGCCGCCACCAGGTCCGGCTACAGGTTGCATGATCGTATAATCGTTAGGTAAAAAAAGACTAACATTGGCATAATCGGCACATAAGTGGCATAAATCACAAGTGCCTCTTTGTGCACATCTACCACCTCCGACGCAATGCACGTCAACTATAACGTTTATGACAACAATTCGGTTTGCAGCTTCAGTGTTAGTGATTTCCTTAATGCTGCCACTCAAAGTTACTTCTTGATTGTTTGTTAAATCGCTCCATACTTGGTCATCAGGTTTGATTTCTAACAAGCTATATTGCCATTGCAAGCCATCGTGGTAAACGACTAAATTGAAGAGACTTTTTTCCTTGACTATTTTAGGCTCTACTCTAAAACTGTAAGTAATTCTTTCATCGACAGTAGCTTTTTTAATTAGTTCCCAATCTATGTCGAACTCAAGTAGCTCGGGAGCTTCCATTGATCTTCTCCCTGTGTTTTGATTGTTTGAAATTTTTAAAGTTTTAGGAAAGTCGGTTATGCCTGTTTCCTCTTTAAACTGCTCGATACTGATTTCATTTTTGTTTTCAGAATGACTTTCATGCAGTTCTGTGTCTTCACAACTCCATAAAAAAGCTGTAAAAATGAACAATGTCCATAAAATTAGTTTTTTCATAAAAATGGTTTTTGTTGCCATATATGGCATTAATAATCACGAATATAAAAAAGAATTTTACTTGTCAGATATGGCAAGTGAAAAAAAGTGATTTTAATATAGCCCTCGGAAAAACAATTAAAGAAGTTCGCACAGCGCTACAGTTGAGCCAACTTGACGTGGCTAGTAAAATTGACGGTGAGTTTGATACAACAAATTTATCTCGAATTGAATCCGGAAGAATAGCAACGACAGTTTATACATTAGACCGTATATGCCGTGCTATGGGTATTTCGCTTGAAGACTTTTTTAAGGCTCACAGCGAGCGCAAATGATTTATTTGTAGTAAAAAGTAATTTTTAAGGTTTTTTAAAACCTCCCAATCTTTCAATCTCCCAATCTTCCAATCTTTCAATCTCGAAATCTTGTAATCTCAAAATCTCGCAATCTCAAAATCTCGCAATCTCGCAATCTCGCAATCTTTTAATCTCGCAATCTCCCAAAAAACAAAACTCCGGTAATCAGCCGGAGTTTCAATCATCAATCAAAAAACGAACAGTTAATCAGACTGTTGTTCGCCGTAAAAATCGTAAAACTTATTATTTATCCCAAATAAGTTTTTAAAATTTTGCTTCTTGAGGTATGTTTTAAGCGTCTGATTGCTTTTTCTTTAATTTGGCGCACGCGTTCGCGAGTCAAATCAAAGGTTTCACCAATTTCTTCTAAGGTCATCGGGTGTTGGTCGCCCAAACCAAAATACAAGCGCACTACATCGGCTTCTCTTGGAGTTAGGGTCTCTAACGAACGCTCAATTTCGGTGCGCAACGATTCGTGAATCAATTCGCGATCCGGATTCGGCGATTCGCCCGAGCGCAATACGTCGTATAAATTCGAATCTTCACCTTCCACTAAAGGAGCATCCATCGAAAGGTGACGGCCTGAGTTTTTCATCGACTCCTTCACGTCGTTTACCGTCATGTCGAGCTCTTTCGCAATTTCCTCGGCACTGGGCGGACGCTCGTTCGATTGCTCCAACAAAGCGTACATTTTGTTAATTTTATTGATCGAACCGATTTTGTTCAGCGGCAAACGCACAATACGCGATTGCTCGGCCAAAGCTTGTAAAATCGATTGTCTGATCCACCAAACGGCGTACGAAATGAATTTAAATCCACGTGTTTCGTCAAAACGTTGTGCGGCTTTTATCAATCCTAAGTTTCCTTCATTAATTAAATCCGGAAGTGTAAGTCCTTGATTCTGATATTGTTTAGCAACCGAAACCACGAAACGCAAGTTGGCTTTGGTAAGCTTTTCTAACGCGCGTTGGTCGCCGGCTTTAATCTTCTGTGCCAATTCAACTTCCTCATCAGCGGTAATCAAATCAACCTTTCCGATTTCTTGTAAATACTTATCTAACGATGCAGTTTCCCGATTGGTAACCTGCTTGGTAATTTTGAGTTGTCTCATTTTTTAACTCCTTGCTGTTATGGATACAGTACTTGTACGCAGCGGTCTGTCAAAAAGTTACACAGCCATTCAAAATTCTCAGAAATTATTTGTAAATACCTGATTATCTAATTGTTATTTTTTGGGCAATCCGCTGCGGCAATAGTGGAAATTCCGTACACCGCAGCGTCGCGCTTTTTGCTGCAAGGGTTCGCAAACAGCTGCGGCACACCGGCGGTTTAGCGTGCTTCCGCTGGTCGCTCTTAAAACTCGCGGTGCGCACGCGCTGTTTTTTGTCCCCTTTCCGCGTCAATCGCTATTGCGGCGTATCGTTTCCAAAAAAAATCTTGACGAAAAGTGCTTTTCAACCGACTAAATCTCGATAGCACTAAGTTACTTCATTAGTTTCGCTAACATCTGTGATGTAAACCGTACCAAAACCATTTTCAAAACTAATCTAAAAAAGACGTTATTGAGATGTGTTTTTGTATCTTTTTGAAGGTGGAGGTTGTAAGTTTGCGCTATCGAGGTTTTAGTGAAAAAACCTCAGAGAAAGCCATTTTATTTTAAAACGAAAAACATAAATTTGATTTATGAACGGTTCAAATTAGGAGAAGCCTCGAATAGATGTTTAAAATTAAATTCTGAACTTCACTTCAAAAATATAATAAGAATTGGTGAAGTTTACTTGAGATAAAAAAATTACGAGTATTTGATTTTTAATTGAAAAAAGTTAAATCGTGATCTATATCATTTAAGCAGTAATAAGAAGAAAAATCCGTATTAAATATTCAATACGGGCTTTATCTTGTGGCACTTTTAGATGTGAATTCCGCCCGATACTTCAATCCTCTGAGCATTGATCCATTTTGAATCAGCGGAACATAAGAAAACAACAACTCTACCTACATCATCAGGCAAACCTACTCTGCCAAGTGCCGTATTGCCAGCAATCATATCATTTAATGCTTTGTTATCTCGTACGGCACCTCCACCAAAATCGGTTTCAATTGCACCAGGCGCAATAGAGTTTACTCTGATTTTTCGAGAACCAAATTCTAAAGCTTGATAACGAGTTAAGGAGTCTATGCCCGCTTTCATAATAGCATATGCCGCATAATTTGGATAGCTAAAACGAGCTAAACCCGAAGAGGTGTTAACCATACTTCCGCCTTCATTTATTAAGGATAATAATTTTTGAGTAAGGAAAAAAGGTGCTTTAAGGTGGGTTGTTGCCATTTCGTCAAAACCTTCTTCGGTAGTATTTTCTATTGATGCGTAATATCCTGTTCCTGCATTGTTTACCAAAGCATCTATTCTGTTTTTTCCAAAATCTCTCTCCAAAATTTTCTTTAAGTCCGAAACGAATTCATCAAAAGAATTCACTTTTGCTAAATTCAATTGAAGATTGGCCGATTTTCTGCCCAATGCTTTTATTTGGTTTACTACGTTTTCTGCATCTGTTTTGTTGTTTTGAAATGTAATAATTACATCAAAACCACTTTTTGCTAATTGTAAAGCTGATTCTTTTCCAAGTCCGCGGCTTCCACCAGTTACTAATACTATTTTACTTGAATTGTTTTTCATTTTATAAATACTTTTTAGTTCCTATCAAATTTGTTTTCCTTTGACTATTCTTAGTTACATCCTACCCCCACCATTTACGATTATTTGTTGTCCGTTTATCCAAGCACCTTCAAGGCTTGCAAGAAATGCTACTACACCAGCAATGTCCTCTGGTTCTCCCATTCTTCCTAAATTCATTCCTTGGGCAATTCGTTTCATTTCTTCTTTTGAAACTTCTTTTTCCATCAAAGGTGTTCTGGTTGGTCCAGGCAAAACACTGTTGACGGATATTTGTCGATGCCCAAGTTCTTGAGCCAAAATTTCGGTAACTACTTTTCCGGCTGCTTTACTAGGCGAATAAATACCTAGACCTGCTGCAGGATATAGTGCACTTGAGGAGGAAATTTGAATAATACGTCCACCATTTCTAACTTTTTTGGCTGCTTGTTGAAAGACAAAATAAGTTCCTTTGTGATTCACAGCATTGATTCGATCGAAGTCCTCTTCGGTAACATCGGCAATAGGGATGCCCATTTTTGCAATTCCAGCATTTGCCACTACAATGTCGATACCACCAAACTTTTCAATAACTGCATCAAAAAGACCAATTATTTCTGAAACTTCACCAACATTTGCTTCAAAAGCTACCGCGTTGCCACCATTTTTCTGTATCTCATTTACCACTTCATTAGCTTGCGTCGCATCTCCAATATAATTAACGGCTACTGTGATTCCGTCTTTAGCTAAGCGAATGGCAATAGCCCGACCGATACCTGTCGCCGCTCCTGTTACCAATGCTATTTTTGTTGTTGAGGTTGTCATACTTTATAACTTTAAATCCTTTATTATGTTTAATAAAACCTATTTTACATTCAATTTATGAATTGATTTATTGTAAACCTGGATAATCGGTATAGCCTTTTTCATTACCCCCATAAAAAGTAGCACGGTCAGCTTCATTGAGTTCAGCGTTAAGTTCAAAACGTTTTACTAAATCGGGATTGGCGATAAAAGGAACTCCGAAAGAAATCATTTTGGCTATTCCTTTTTGTAATTCTTGTTCCGCAGATTCACGAGTATAACCCGCATTCGCAATGATGGTATGATGAGTTAGTGTGCCAAATGTTCCCATAACATCTTTTGCATACTGTTCAAAGCCAACTTCGGGAAGAAACAAAGGATTCATAAGGTGAATGTATGCCAAAGGCAAATTGTTCAATTCTTTAATTAAGTAAGAATAGGTTGCAATTGGATCGCTTTCGAGAATGCTGTTATAAGGAATACTAGGCGATAATTTGATACCTACTTTATTTATTCCAATTGCTGCTACCATTTCTTGCATTGCTTCCAGAATAAAACGACTACGGTTTTTGATGTTTCCACCATATTCATCAGTACGAATATTAGCACTTTCGGCTAAAAACTGATTTGGTAAGTAACCAGTCGCGGCGTGTAGTTCAACTCCGTCAAAACCTGCTTTGATTGCGTTTATCGCCGCTTGTTTGTAGTCTTGAATAACTTGTTTTACTTCTGCTGTTTCTAATACTCTTGGTTTTTCGTAATCTACTAGTCCTTGTGATGAAAAATGTTGTTGTCCTGTAATAGCAATTGCCGATGGTGCAACTGGTAATATTCCATTTTTATCTGCCGAATGTGCTACACGACCGGTATGCCAAAGTTGGGCGAAAATTTTACCTCCATATTGATGTACTGCGTCAGTTACTTTTTTCCAGCCTACAATTTGTTCTTCAGTATAAATTCCTAGAGTGAAAGGACTTCCTAATGCTTGTTCGGAAATATTAATGCCTTCTGTAATGATTAAACCAGCAGTGGCTCTTTGGGAGTAATACAATGCGGTTAAATCATTTGCTACACCTTTTCCTTCTCCACGAGCACGTGTCATAGGAGCCATAACTATCCTGTTTTTTAGGATTAAGTTTCCAATTTTATTTGCTTCTAATAATTTCATTTTTTTACTTAATACTATTAATTTCGCCATATCTTCCGGCATAAAAATCTCGATAAGCAACGCATATATCATCTAGCGAGTTCATCACAAACGGACCCTCTGATACAATTGGTTCTGTATATTCTTCTCCACCAAATACTATAACATCGATAGTGGTTTCTGATGTGTTTTTTATTTCAATTTCTCCTGCTTTCCATCCAAATTCTACAAACTCTCCAGCCTGAAATTCGGCATCGTTGAGTATTGTATTTTGTGTGGTCAAAAAAGCGGCTACCTCAATTTTATCCTGAAAGTTGACAGAAAATTGCTTCCCCTTTTCTAAATGAATATGATATAAAAACTGTTCAGAATAATTTGGAATCTTGGAACTCAATTCTTCATAGTTACCTACAATTACCTTTATCCAACCTGCATCATTGGATAATACTTTTTTGGGTACTTGATCTGCTTGAATCGCAATATGATCTGGTTTCTCTGATTTATTTTTAGCAGGCAGATTAATCCAAAACTGAAAGCCTTGAATTATTTTACTATCTGTTTGAGAGTCGAAATTAAAATTTTCGTCGTGTACGATTCCATTTCCTGCTTTCATCCATTGCATACCGCCTGAATATATTTTTCCTGTATGTCCTGCACTGTCAAAATGTTCTACTTCTCCCTGAAGAATATAAGTTAATGTTGCAATTCCACGATGCGGATGTGCACCCATTCCGTTTTTATTGACAACTTCTTTGATAGTTGGTGCTACGTAATCTAGAAACACAAAGGGCCCTACTTTTTTGGTATAGCTATTAGGCAACATTCGATTGATAATCAAAGGACCGAGGTCTGTTTTATTCCCTTTGGTTGAGAAACTGGCTTCCTTTTTCATTGTATAGGGTTTGTTTATTTTATTCACCTTTTTTAACTATTCATTGCTAACTTCATTTCTGTTTTAGCTGAAATAAACTTTTTGTTAGTGAAGATTTTATTATTTAAATTTTATCTTGATAGTAATAGGATACTCCTAAAATTGTTAAAAACACAATTGGTGCAACGGCTACTGAAATTGAATCTCCACTGGCTGTATGAGCGATAAATGCAGAAACAAAGGTTACAGCAAATCCAAAATAAGCGAAGGATTTAATTTTATTAGGAACATGTGGAAGAATTAATGCTAAAGCGCCTAAAACTTTGAGAACACCGAGTTCAATTCTAAAATAATCGGGAAATCCTAAATGTACAAATGCTGCTTTCATCTCCTCGTTAGTAAAATACCCGAATGCACTAAAAAGCATCATGGCACTAATAATTCCTGTAGTTGTCCAATAAATGATTTTGTTCTTGTTCATTTTTTCTAATTTTTAAATGGTTATTTTATGTCTATTTTGATACTGTAAAATTGCAATAGTACTACCCCATAAAACGATGCGATATGATAAAAAAAACCATTGACAAATGTCAATGGTTTTCAAAGTAGGTTTGGTTTACTAGTAATTATTATTCTGCAAAACTTCCGCCACTCATAGCTTTCATGAAAGCTTGTGGATTCCAGTACTCACGGTAGTGCACTATAAGTCCATCTCGAAAGGTTACGAAAGTAGCATAACTCATTTCATACGGATTACCATTACCAATAACAACACCTGAAGCACTCCATTCAGCAATAGCAACATTGGCGTCATCTGTCTCGTAGATTTTTAATGTAGGAAGTGATTTTACATTAATGAAATTTGGGTAATCTTTCAAATAAGCATACAATGCTTCACGACCTTCAAATCGTGCTTGAGAACCTTCTGGAGCAAAAGGGAATTCAGCCACTACATCATCGGCACAAAGCTCAGACCAACCTTTCATATCTTTTGCTAGAAATGTGTCTAAACTATTTCGTAAAAGTTGAGCAGCTGTTTTGTTTTTTAAATTTTCCATTTTTGATTTAATGTTATTTATATTATTGATTTTATAAGGTAAAGTTGCATCACAATCAATGCTGATATAGATGCTATATGGTAAAAAAGATCGTTGCCATTTATCAACGGTTTTTATTGATATCGCTAAAATGCAGTTATATATTCACTACAATTTTTCCAAATTGTTGGTTGGATTCTAAATAATTGTGTGAAGCGACGATGTCATCAATATTAAAAACTTTATCGATAACAGGTTTTAATTTTCCTTCGGCTAATCCTTTGTCAATAAAAGTGATGGCTTGAATTAAAACTTCCATATTACCCATTACTTCAATAGCTGAATAGCCTCGAATAGTTAGTGTTTTCATTAAAACATCAAATGCAGGAAAACTAGCCGGTTCGTGACTCAATGTGCCGTAAACAAATACTTTTCCGTTTTCGGCTACCGAGCTTAATAGAGTACTGAATTTTGCTCCAACAACAGGATCTAAAATTAGATTTGCACCTCCATTATCTGTGATTTTTAACACCTCAGCTGCAATGTCTTGTTCTGATGTTACAATTACGTGGGCCGCACCCGCTTTTAACAAAGCTTCTTTTTTCTTTTGCGAAGTAGTCAAAGCGATAGCAATACCTCCAACGTAGTTGGTCATTTGAATGGCTGCCAATCCAGCACTGCTTGAAGCGGCATTAATTACTACAAATTGTCCCTCTTTTAATTGACCTGAATGCACCACCATGCCATACATTGTTAAATAACTTGTCCAAACAGATGCAGCTTCCTCAAATGATAAGTTAGATGGATATTTGTGTACTGCATAGGCTGGCATATTAATATATTCGCCATAAGAAGCATAAGAGTGTAACGAAAAACCTGGAACAACATTTACTAGGTCACCAACAGAAATATTGGTAACTTCAGCTCCAACGGCTTCAACAATTCCTGCGGCTTCGTAACCAATTTTGGCAGGAAAAATAGGATTTTCGATGTACATTCCTTGACGGTACATAGCATCGGCTCTGTTAACACCTATTGACTTCACTTGAATTCGTATTTCTTGCGCTGCTGGAAAAGCAACTTCAACTTGTTCTACTTTTAATACTTCTGGTGTTCCTGCTTCATGGAAAACAACCGTTTTAGACATTTTTGATACATTACTCATTGTTTTATTTTTTTTAGATTATACTAATTTTTGATAAGGCAAAGTTGCATCAAGCGTGTGCCTAGCCACAATGAGATATGATAAAAAAAACCGTTGACATTTGTCAACGGTTTTTGTGAAATGTAAAATTGAGTCTTTACTTTTTTGCGTTTTTTCTAATTCGGCTCAGGGTTTCTTTGGTTATGCCTAAGAAGGAAGCAATAAGATGTTGCGGAAATCGTTGAATAAATTGAGGATGATTTTTTGCAAATTCTTCATACCGTTTTTCAGCTGTATTGCTAATAGTAGAGTTTAATCTTCGTTGGTTGGCAATAGCATTTCGTTCATCCATTATTCGAATCATTTCTGTAATTGATGGGATTTTAGCCATTAAATCAAGCATATCGGCTCTAGTTATAAGTAGTATGTCGGTATCTTCCCATGCATCAATATTATAAACAGATGGTGTAAGCATAGTAGAGCTTTCTCGGTCGTTTGCCCAATAATTTTCAATGAATAGTTGTACAATATGTTCTACACCTTTGTCATCTACGCGGTATTGTCGCATCGCACCTTTAACGATAAAGCCAGCATATTTACAAACATCGCCTTCTTGTAAAAAGTATTGTTTTTTTCTGAGTTTTTTGGGTTGAAAAGAGGTTGTAACTAATGCCTGTTCTTCAGCAGTAAGCGGCAATTTACTATACTGATTGATGTATGCTATTAATTTTTCGTGCATCAATTTTAAAGATTTCATTAAAGCAATGCAAAATATAAAATATTTTCTCGGCAGAGCATTAGTTGTTTACTTTGTGGTATCATTTACTTTTTGAATATCTACAGAATGCTTAAAACTGATGATTTTACCCTTTTCCAATTTCCAAACGTGAGCTATTATTGCGATGAATAATTTGCTTGTAATTTTATAATTTCCATTTTAGCTTTCGTAAGCTATCACTTATTCATTGCTGTCAGCATTATCTACTTGAGTAAATTTATTACCAATCCGATAGCGCGAATTTACTTCGTCTGTACGGCTAAAGTTTTGGAGCAACGTGCCCCGAAATCATTTTCAAAACTAATCTAAAAAAGACGTCGTTGAGATGTGTTTTTATATTTTTTGAAGGTTTGGATTATAATATTGTGTTACAGAGAGAAATAGTTCTAATTTAAAACAACTCGTATTTTGTCAAAGCTATCAGATTCTAATTTTAAATAACAGTTGAAACGAGTTTTATATCAAACCTTACTTTTTCGGCGGCGGTAAAAAGCGGTTACTAGAATATTTATGAGCAATAGGATAGAGAAAATCCAGATTAAGTTAATTTTTTTCTTCTGCTGTTGCATTATTTCGTTTTCCCGCATGCGCGTTTCTTCAAGCCATTTCGATTTTGTCTCTTCAGAAAGATTTTTTTCAGTAGTTATCAGTACATAGTCTGCTTCATATTTTAGTGATACCATTAGATTATAATGTGCAAAAACTTGCATCAATATAAGTACAATTAATGCCAAAGAGATGTTATTCAGAAAGCGTATCATTTAAGTAGCCAGTTATTGTTGGTGTTGTAGAAAGAAGGATTTTTCATAAAAGTGATAAATCCAGATGGCGAGGTTATAAGCGGTGTAATCATTATTCCTCCAATTCATAAAGCTTCGGAAGTTAAAGATGGAAATTTTTTGCCAACTATTTCATCTAAAGTTAAATTTCTCAAGAGTAAAACTCATCAATGATCAGATCCTGAAGCATACCAATAGAAAAAGCCAGTTACACATGCTAGTATTAACAAGACATCGATTAGTAAGACACACTGTTTTAATCTTTGATTTTTTGTGATCATACACAAGCCGTTTAAGTATGAATATAGGAAAGCTAAAGTTCCAGCTATTAAATTCCATTTTTGAAAGTTGGCAATGCTTTGAAACTTCCATGAAGAACTACCGCTCCATATTTGGTAAACATTTATGTAATCTGTTGGATTTTCAGTTATGGCAGTATATTCAGAAAAAAAGCTAATCGATAAAACTAAGCCTAAGATTGATGCTATTATCAATTTGATTTTCAAAATTTTCTTCATTTATCACTTTTTACAAGACGCGAAATTTTGTTGAGACATTTGGGTTTCCGTACCCAAAAGTAGTAAGGCGTGTGTTCGTATTGCAATTCGGCCAATAAATCTACGCCGGTGAAGCGGCCTAAGGCTGGGTCGTACGCGCGGAAGGTCATGGCGTAGTTGTTTTCGCTAAGCTCAGCCTAGTTTTAGTGCTGAAAACCATATTTATAACCAGGTCTTACAATAACATTATATGCTGACCGCTATAGGTCAAAACAAATTTTTACGAATAGCATTATAACTATAGCAGATGCTAAAAGCGGAAACCTAACCAAATTAAATTTTTGTACAGGATTAAGTTGATTCCATTCTGCAAAATCTTTTCTGCTGTAATATATATAAGCAGCTAATGCAATTGAAAACCCTAAAAGTGTTAAGATATCTTCCATTTTAATTTTCTCTATATAGTCTAATTTTTGTATCTCAAAAAAATCAAGTGTTCTGTTGGCAAATATCGTTCCTGCATTCAAAACGTGATTTGCGTTTTCTGCGTCTAGATATTTAAAAAATTTCTCGCCGAACTTTGCAGATGGTATAATCTGTAATGCAGTTTTGGTCAAGAATTTTTCAGTCGGCCATTTTTCCTTATAAATATCATTACCCAAATCTACAACTGTCCCCGTTAAAGATACAATACCACCGTAGGAAATTAAAAGCGCGCCGAATGGTGCTCCAAACCCTTTTAAAATTAAAGCAGTATCAATGAGCACTGATAAGTCCCCCGTATCTTGAAGGAAATTTGCAATATTGCCTATTTGTTTTGCAGTTCTTTCTTTAAATAAATAGCGGTAAACGTAAGAATTATTATAAACATGCCATTGAAGTCTTTCTCACGCTCTCCGAAGTCTCCCGACTTCGGGATAATTTTTACCACACTCTCTGAAGTCTTCCGACTTCTGAGCAATCTTTCAAAGCTCAAAAACCAGCAAAACAGCGTCTTGTGTATTTGTAATGTCTTGTTAGTGCGCTTTTTTTAATTATACCTCAAAGTCGGGAGACTTTTCGGAGCGAGGGGTTTGATTCTTCGACATACAGCAGCTGCTCTAAGCGTTATTCGTTTGATGCTGCGCCAAAGATTACACTCATAGTCTTATCTTAAGACTTTGTTACTTCGAAGCTTTTAGGTTTCTTTACTACTACAAGTTTATCAATCGATAAACTAAAATCTGTAGGGCCATTAAAGATTAGTTGAAAATAATCGGACAAATTGGTCTCACTTAAATTTCGAACAATGGCTGTTTTAACAAGTACGTTACGGTCCATAAACCGATGTTGCACTTCTTCAAAATGGCGAAATGCCA
The DNA here is from genome assembly GCF_027490375.1 of Flavobacterium sp. Taxonomy (GTDB): domain Bacteria; phylum Bacteroidota; class Bacteroidia; order Flavobacteriales; family Flavobacteriaceae; genus Flavobacterium. The sequence goes on along the minus strand of NZ_JAIXYH010000075.1, from coordinate 12,471 downwards.
TTCTTTGAAAGGTCGGAAAGAAATCTTTCTCTGTTGTTTCGGCTTCTAAATAGATATCAAAGATGTGTTTCTTTTTACGTTTAACCAAAAACATCTTAATATTAGATTTCGTTACGATACTGTCTTGATAGACGTTTTCCCTTTCAGTATAAATTTTTAAATCAGGAGCGTTGATTTGCGTTCCCTTCATTCTATAAGAAAAGTCGTAAACAAAATTGTGTTCAGTTGGTTTATCCCTTCTCGGACGATTAGTGTAGTAATGGATTATACGAGATCGATAATCTATAATAGTTGCAGAAATTTTACCTTTCTTGGTAGTTATAACATTCGCTAAAATTAAGCTATCCTTGCTGCTAGTGTAAATAGATTTTAAATACACGAAGGGCTCATAACTCCGCCGATCAATTTTATAAGTAACGCAATAATCAAAGTGATAATCTTGCTGCGAGTAGGATGACATGGATAATAAAGAGCAAGTCAGGAAAAATAAAATTACTTTCCATTCAAAAAAAGGCCGAAAATACTCCTTTAAATTTAACTGTACATTTATCCGTTGTAATACTAACATCGAACGAATATACAAATATATCTTAACTACAAAAAAAAGACCGCCAATGCAGCGGTCTTCTTTATTATTCGAATTTTGTATTTATTCGGATTTTTCGTCGCGGTTTTCGCGCGGTCCTCTGTTATCTGGTCTTGGGCCTTTGAAATCTTTTCTAGGTCCGCGATCGTCGTTGCGTGGCCCACGGTTTTCATCGCGCGGCGGACGATTCTCGTCTCTTGGAGGACGTGGCAATAAAGCCTTTTTCGAAACACGTTCTTTCTTCGTTTTCGGATCGATACCCATGTATTTCACTTCGAAAACATCGCCCATGTTTACCACATCGGTTACATTTTCAGTACGTTCCCATGAAAGTTCCGAAACGTGTAGCAAAATTTCGTTTCCAGGCGCCGCTGTGTACTCTACAACTGCACCAAAATCTAGTAATTTAATCACTTTGACCTCGTAGGTTTCGCCTACTTCTGGTTTAAAGATGATGCTATCAATTTTCGCCAATACCGCTGCAATTCCATCCGGATCGGTACCTAAAATTTCAACAACGCCTTGTTCGTCAACTTCATTGATAACAATCGTAGTTTTGGTCGCTTTTTGCAATTCTTGAATCACTTTTCCACCAGGTCCGATAAGCGCTCCGATGTATGCTCCAGGAATGGTTCGCATAATGATTTTCGGTGCAAATGTTTTCACATCGGCACGCGGTTGCGCCATCGTTTCGGTAAGCTTGCCCAAGATATGAAGTCGGCCTTCACGTGCTTGATCCAAAGCTTTTTCCATGATATCGTAAGCCAAACCGTCGATTTTAATATCCATCTGGCAAGCCGTAATACCGTCGGCAGTTCCGGTAACTTTAAAGTCCATATCACCTAAGTGGTCTTCATCACCTAAGATGTCTGACAATACCGCCCAACGACCGGTTTTGCTGTCGCTAATCAATCCCATGGCTATACCTGAAACGGGCTTAATCATTTGTACACCCGCATCCATTAACGCCAAGGTTCCGGCACAAACGGTTGCCATAGACGACGATCCGTTCGATTCTAAAACTTCAGAAACGATACGCACGGTGTACGGGCAATCAGCAGGAATCATGTTTTTCAAGGCACGTTGCGCCAAGTTTCCGTGTCCAACCTCACGACGCGACGTTCCGCGTAATGGTTTAGCTTCTCCGGTTGAGAATGGTGGGAAATTATAGTGTAAGTAGAATTTTTCTTCTCCTTGTTCTGAAGGCGAATCGATGATGTTTGCTTCGCGCGACGTACCTAATGTAGCGGTTGCTAAAGCTTGCGTTTCACCTCGTGTAAACAAAGCCGATCCGTGAACACGTGGCAAATAATCCACCTCGCACCAAATAGGTCTGATTTCGGTAGTTTTTCTGCCGTCGAGGCGAAGTCCTAAATCAAGAATCACGTTTCTAACGGCTTCTTTTTGCGTTTTGTAAATGTACTTGCTAATTAAGTCGCCGTTTTCTGCCAATTCTTCTTCGGTAAAAGTAGCTTTAGCAGCTTCTTTAATTTCAGAAAAACGCTCGCCACGTTCTTGTTTTCCTGTTCCCGACTGTGCTACTTCGTAGTATTGGTTGTACACCAACTCGTGAATTTTCGCTTCTAGTTCGGCATCGTGTCGTTCTTCTTCGTAGGTACGCACTTCTTTTTTGCCGAAAGCATCGCGCAAACGTTCTTGGGCATCGATTTGAATTTTGATGGCTTCGTGTGCAAATTTGATGGCTTCTACCATTTCTTTTTCAGAAATTTCTTTCATTTCACCTTCCACCATAGCAATGGTATCGCGTGAAGCACCGATAATCATGTCGATGTCGGAATTTTCGAGTTGTTCTTTACTCGGGTTGATCACGAATTGACCGTTGATACGACCTACGCGCACTTCTGAAATAAGTGTTGGGAACGGAATATCCGATAGGGCAAGGGCAGCAGATGCCGCAAGACCTGCGAGTGCATCGGGCATAACCGATTCGTCGTGCGACATCAGTTGAATCATCACTTGCGTTTCGGCGTGATAATCGTCAGGGAAAAGAGGTCTGAGAACGCGATCTACTAGTCGCATGGTAAGCACCTCGGCGTCGCTTGGTCGGGCTTCTCTTTTGAAGAATCCTCCTGGGAATCGTCCGGCGGCGGCGAATTTTTCGCGATAATCTACGGTTAGGGGTAGAAAATCGATGCCTGGACTAGCTTTTCTTGCGGAAACAACCGTTCCGAGCAACATGGTGTCGCCCATTCTAATTACAACAGAGCCGTCTGCCTGTTTGGCAAGTTTTCCGGTTTCGATTGAGATGGTTCTTCCGTCTCCTAAATCGATAACCTCTTTAAATACGTTTGGAATCATAAAAATTTAATTCACTTGATTAAACAATGGGTAGCTGTGTTGTTGTTGTAGTTGTGTGCGCCCAATGAAAAACCGTACTTTTTTTCTGCTTTTGGCAATTTGACTATCAGTTGTTTAGGGCTGAAAGTCGTGTAAAAAAAAGAGGCGCGTAAGCACCTCTTTTCCCTTTTGATTATTTTCTAATATTCAATTCCTTGATGATTTCGCGGTATCTGTTGATATCTTTGTTTTTCAGATAATCAAGCAAGCTTCTGCGCTTTCCTACCAGCTTTACAAGAGATCGCTCGGTGTTGTAATCGTGGCGATTCTTTTTCAAGTGACCTGTTAGGTGGTTGATACGGAATGTGAACAAAGCGATTTGACCTTCAGCCGAACCTGTGTTTCCAGCTGAACCGCCGTGCTTTGTGAAAATTTCTTCTTTTACTTCTTTAGTTAAGTACATGCTAATATTGTTAAAATGATTATTATGTATGAATTGTTGTTTTTGCAATTCGGCTGCAAAGGTATGTTTTAATTTGTGTTGTGCCAAATAAAATTTAATGGAGTTGTTTTGGTCGAGTTTATGTAAGGTCTCAAATCAAGAAATATTACTTTAGCTTCTATAGAATTGAAGTGTTGTAAGCAGGTGTCAAATTAGAAGGCTGCTAGTTAAAAGCAGTTTATTCTCATCAAATTAAAGAAGATATTTTGGCTTATGTTCCTTTGTTGTAACCGGCTTCGATGTTTCTATTTTTTTAACCTGAGTTAATATGACAAACGATAGATTACTATCAACTTTCAAGCTTCTGGTCTAAATTATCTAATAGTTATAGGCAACGTATATAAAGCACGTATTTTCTTACCATACATTTCGGCAGGAACCCACCTTGGAGCCTTCTTAAGCAATCGCATAATTTCTTCCTCGATGTCGGGCGCTACTTTTTTTAGCACCTTTATGTCTACTAAACTTCCATCAATGTCCACAACAAATTGAGTTATAATTTTACCTTGTCCGATCCACTCATCTCTAACTTTAAAATTTGAAGCTAGATATTTGTTAAAAGCTAGCGTTCCACCGGGAGGTTGAGGTCTTACAATAGCATTGGAAAATTTGTGTTCTTTATTTTGAGCGTCGATGTAAATACCTGAAACAAATTTCCCCATTTTGTACAGTTTTATCCAGCGCTCCTTTGTTATTAAATTGTGTCTAATCCAATTGCCATTTTGAAAGCCATCCACAATTTGCCCTTTTTCTATAACATTGTCGTTATTATCTTCGAAAATGCCTTTGCCGTCAGTTATAAGCTGTTTTCCAGATTTATCCCAAAACGATACTGTTTTAAGTATTGGTGGGTGTAAATCATCGTCGCTTTTTTCGTATGTACCCTCTAGTTTTTTAGCGCCGGTTTCGTAGTACGTAATGATTCTACTGCTATCAGAAGTATCACTGTAAATCCGTATCGATTTTATCTCACCACTACCGAAATAGGTAGTCTCTTCACCTGTTTTTTTCCAAAATTTTTCAGACTTAGACCAACCTTTTGCATATAGCGTTCCGTTTTTCAAGTATTGCGTTACTTCAAAAGCTTGCTTATTGTCGTCAAACTTTCCGAAATTTAAATAATAGTGGGAATATTTGTTTGAAGTTTCATTACCTAGAGAATCAAGGTCAACTCTATTAGAAGTTTCTTGTGCTAGTGAAACTTCAAAGAATAGCGTCGTTACTAATAATAATCGTAAAATTCTCATAATTTATTTAATACAACTTCACAACTTCGACATTCACCTGCTCCAAAAAGCGCTCGTCGGCAACGCCGAAGGCATCGAGGGTTTCAGAGTCGATGTCGATCTGGCCAATATTCGCGCCATTTACGAATAAGGGCACAACTATTTCCGACTTTACCGTCATGCTGCATGCAATGTAATTATCCTGCGCACTCACATCCGGAACCACAAAATTCTGATTCGAAACCGCTACTTGTCCGCAGATTCCTTTTCCGAACGGAATAACTGTATGATCGGTTTCTGCACCCGCGTACGGACCCAAGATCAGTTCTTCTTTATCGCCGTTTCTAAAATAGAAGCCAACCCAGTCGTAATAACTGATGTTCTCCTTCAATAAATCGCATATTCCTTGCAGCTTTTCTGTTCTGGAAGAAGTTTCTTGTGCGCAAATTTGCTGCACTTGACCGAGTAATGCCGTAAATTCCATTCGTATTTTTTTGCAAAGGTATTACAGGAACTCGCATCGATTTACATACTTTTGTTAAAAAAAGGAATTGAATTATTATCAACAATATAAGCCGTTTATACACTTTCTTGGACGCTTTTTCTTGTCGTATATTGTAGCAACCGTTATATATCAAACCTATTTAAGATCATTAGATTTAGCGATTTTCGAACCCGATTTTTTCACTAAAATCGTTACCGAACAAAGCGTGTGGCTTTTAAACACCTTGGGTTACGTAGCATCCATGGGGCCGAGCATCAACGAACCCGCTTTTCGCATTTACCTAGGCGCCGAGTCTGTGGTACGTATCGTCGAAGGCTGCAACGCGGTTAGCATCATGATTTTATTCACTGCGTTTGTGATTGCTTTTACCGGTAAATTGAAATCGACCGTTCTCTTTATAGTAAGCGGTGTTCTCATCATTCACTTTTTGAATATTGCCAGAATTGTTGCGCTGATTTTGGGACTGAATGCATATCCCGAATACGGAAATTTAATGCACGATGTTGTCTTTCCGTTGCTGATTTACGGTGTAACGTTTGTGCTCTGGATTGTCTGGGTAACTAAATTTTCGAATTATGCTAAATAAACTCCTCCAACATAAATTACGTGTTTTGCTTTTTGCCGTGTTTGTGGTTTTATTAGCTGCAGTTCGTTCATTTGAAAACGATTTGTTCTACGATCCTTTTATTTACTTTTTTAAGCAAGATTTTTACGGAAAGCAATTGCCGCACGCCAATACCATGCTTTTATCGCTGAGCATGCTTTTTCGATTTTCACTCAATACGCTCTTTTCCCTCGGAATAATTTATGCCTTGTTTAAAGACTGGAAATTAGTTCGATTTTCGGCAGTTCTTTACGGAATTTTCTTTCTGGTTGCGATGTTTATCTTCCTAGCCATTTTAGTGTGGACGCGAAATGAAAACCTGATGCCCATGTTCTACGCTCGCCGTTTTATCATTCATCCGATTTTAGTTTTGCTATTCGTGCCGGCTTTTTACTTTCAACGAAACACAATTGTCAAACAAAAGTAAATTATCCAATTTCTCTCTAATTTCTGGCGACGTTCTTCGTGGAACAGCTACATTACGAAGATTTTAAGTAAGCATTTAAGTTTTTTAAGACAGACCTCCATATCTTTGTACTGTGAATTTTAAGAAGTACATAGCGATTTTCTTAGCACTGACGGTAATGAGTACCGCTCAGGGATTCGCATTTACCGCTCATTTTTGTGGCGATAAATTAGCTTCGCTCGATTTCTTTAGTCAAGAAGACAATTGCGAACCAGTTACCAAAAAAGATCAAGGATGTTGCGCTATCAAAGCAAAACAAGACAAACCTTGCTGTACCGACAAAAAAGTAGAGCTAAAAGCCAAAAAAGATTTTCTGGTTGAAAAGTATCCCGACTTTTCTGCGGTGGTCGCAACAGCTTTCCAATCGCAAGCCCTAAAAGCTGTACTTGTTTCAAAATGCGAGCAAGAACAAATCTTAGAACTACTTCCCGATGCGCACGCACCACCGCTTTACATTTTATTTTGTGCGCTAAGAATCCATTTGGGTTAAATTATTGGTTTTTGAATCAGTAATTAACTTTTAATGGATTTTTATAATGAATAAAATAAAGGTTTTATGCCTTTTTGCACTTGTGTTTAGTGCTAATACTTTCGCGCAAGATACCTTACAGGAAGTAAATCTAAAAGCGAATGAACGCTCGCTAAAACAACTGAAAAAGCCCGCAGCCAACACCTATGTGATGACAAAAAAGGAGTTGCTAAAAGCTGCATGTTGTAATTTGGCAGAAAGTTTCGATACCAATCCGGTTATTGATGTTGCTTTCGCAGATGCGTTAACCGGCGCAAGGCAAATAAAAATGCTCGGCTTAACATCGCCGTATCTTACAATCACTGAAGAGAATATTCCGTCGGTTCGAGGTGCCAGTCAGGCTTTTGGTTTGTCGTTTACGCCAGGCACGTGGATTGAGAGTATTCAAATTACAAAAGGTGCCGGTTCGGTAGTCAACGGTTTTGAAAGTATTTCCGGACAAATTAATACCGAATTGCTTAAGCCGTTCGAGGCAGAACGATTTTTCGTCAATTTCTACGGCTCTTCCGATGCGCGATTTGAACTCAATACGCATATTTCCCAAACCCTATCGCAGCGATGGAAATCACTTTTGCTGGTGCACGGAAATGCTCGTGTTGTTCAAAACGACATGAATCACGATGGTTTTCTCGACAATCCAACCGGACAACAAGTCAATATTCTCAATCGGTATCAGTACACCAACAACGAAAAAGGAGTCGTCGGATTTTTTACGTTCCGATACCTAAACGACCAGAAAATAGCCGGCCAAAAAGATTTTCGCGACCATGCCGGATTTCTGCACGACGGCGCTTGGGGTTCCGAAATCAATACGCAGAGATTCGATGCGTCAACTAAAGTTGGCTACGTGTTTCCAGACATGCCGTTCCAATCCATCGGATTTCAAAACGCATTTTCGTATCACAATCAAGAAGGGTTTTACGGACTAAATCAATACGGAATTAGCCAAACAAATTTCTATTCAAATTTGATTTTTAATTCTATCATCTCGAATACGTTAAACAAATTTGCAGCTGGATTGTCGTTTAATTTCGATCAGTATGGCGAAACAGTTCGTGTACCCAATTTCGTGGCAAACCCGCATCGCATCGATACTTCGGTTGGAGCTTTCTTTGAATATACGTACGACAATACCGACGATTTTAGTGTAGTAGCTGGCGCTCGAGTAGATTATCACAACCGTTTGGGCGTTTTTGCTACACCGCGTTTACACGCACGTTACAACCCTTGGGAAGGCGGTACACTTCGAGTTAGCGCCGGACGCGGCAAACGCATTGCCAATATCTTTGCCGAAAACCAACAATTTCTTGCCAGCAATCGAATTTGGAATGTAGCTAGCGGCAACGGCGAAATTTATGGACTAGATCCAGAAATTGCGTGGAATTACGGTTTTAGCTACTCACAATCGTTTAAACTTTTTAAACGTAGTGCCAGTATTGGTGCCGATATTTACCGCACCGATTTTCAACAACAAGTGGTTATTGATCCGTACCGAGCCAATGAATTATCGGTTCGTATGCTTCAAGGCGATTCGTTTGTTAATGCCGTACAGCTCGATTTTAGCATCAACATCTTAACGCATCTGAACTTGCGAACTTCGTATAAATATTACGACATGAAAACCGATTTTGCGTCGGGTGCAAATCAACGACCGCTGCAAGCAAAACACCGTTTTTTTGTAAACGGCGAGTTTTCGACACATGAACACGAAAATGGTTCACGCTGGAAGTTCGATGCAACGTATAATTGGCTCGGATCGCAAGTACTACCTGCCACAACCGATTTGCCGCAGAAGTCGGCTGCATTCGGCACGCTAAACACCCAAGTAACCCGCGTTTTCTCCAAAGTTTTCGAAGTGTACGGCGGCATTGAAAACGCAACAAATTTTAGACAACCTCAAGTAATTAGTGGTGCTAACGATCCGTTTGGCAACAATTTCGAGGCCTCGGTAGTTTATGGCCCTGTTTTTGGAAGAATGTATTACGCAGGATTGCGTTTTAAAATCAATTAACTATATATCATGAAAAATTTAGTATACCTCGTTTTGTTGTTTGTGGCTTTTTCCGCACAAGCACAACAAAAAAATAAAAATGCAAAAGTAAATATCGAAGTAAACGGCAATTGCGAGCAATGCAAGAAACGCATCGAAAAGGCTGCGTACAGCGTACCTGGTGTTAAATCGGCCGAATGGCATATCGACGACAAGGTTTTACACCTCATCATAAACGAAACCAAATGTTCAGTAGCCGATGTTGAGAAGGCGATCGCAAAAATAGGGCACGACACCAACAATGTAAAAGCCAGCGACGACACCTACAACAAACTGCACCATTGTTGTAAATACGATCGCAAGGAGTGATATGCGGACCATATATCATATAAACGGACTGACGTGCACAAGTTGTAAAGCTACCGTTGAAAGTACATTGTCGGTTTTGCCCGATATGCAACACGTTTTGGTTGACATGGCCGAAGGAAAGCTCGTAGTAGATGCTGCTGTTCGCTATTCGGCAGAAGCACTAAACGAAGCCTTGCCCGGAAAATATACCGTAACGGCTTATCACGAAGTAGAAGAACCCGCGCCTGTAAAGCAGAAAGTAATCGAAACCGAAGCTGAGGTTTCTAAATTAAAACAACTGTTTCCGCTTTTTTTAATCTTCGGATTTCTTTTGCTCGGCACCGTTCTCGGAAGCGTTCCCGAGTTTGAACCCAAACGAATGATGCTGCTTTTTATGGGCGTGTTTTATCTTGTTTTCTCGTTTTTCAAACTCCTAGACGTGAGCGGTTTTGCACAAAGTTTTGCCATGTACGATCCGATTGCCGCCAAGAGCCAAAGCTACGCACGCGCTTACCCTTTTCTGGAACTGCTTTTAGGCATTTTGTTTTTGCTTGAAATGGCAATTGTTCCGGCGATTATAGTGAGTTTAATAACGTTAATTCCCACCACTTTAGGCGTAACGCGAACCTTATTGCACAAGCAAAAAATCCGCTGTGCCTGTTTGGGAACCGTGCTTAAATTGCCGATGACCGAAGCAACTTTTATCGAGAACAGCATCATGATCGTTTTGGGAGTGGCTATGTTGTTCGGCTAACTTGTAGTTGACTGATCGTTAGCGTTCTGAAAAGGTAGTTGCTTTTAAATCGCTTAAAAACGCGTTAATAAATTGGTAAACACATTGGCTGCGCTAGGCAGTAGCCGCATTAATTAGTATTTTCGCCCATACAATCACAAAACAAACACAGATGGAAAATTTTGAATGGAAAAACTTACTAGACCCGTTGTTCTATATTCATTTCGATATAAACGGTCTAAAAGTTGGCTTATTCATCGTGTTGTTTATCGTTTTTGCCGAAACCGGTTTGTTCGCGGGTTTCTTTCTTCCCGGTGATAGCTTGCTTTTTCTAGCAGGTATCTACAACCGCGAACTCATCGAAAACGTGGTTTTCATCGAAAGTGCTTTTTTAAACGTTACCCTTTTATCTACGCTCGTAGCAGTTGCGGGAATTTTGGGCAACATTGTAGGGTATTGGTTTGGTGCCAAAAGCGGTTATTATTTGTATAGTAAAGAAGACAGTTTTTGGTGGAAGAAAAAGTACTTGGTTCAGTCGAAAGATTTCTTCGAAAAGCACGGAGGTCGCGCCATCATTTTTGCGCGTTTCGTTCCCATTTTCCGAACCTTTGCACCCATTGTGGCAGGTATTGTAAACATGGATCGCAAAAAGTTTATGTTTTACAACATTCTAAGCTCCTTCGTTTGGTCGTTTTCGCTCATTTTCGCCGGGCATTATTTGTACGGTTTCTTGTTGGAGAATTATCAAATCGATTTAAAAGAACACATCGAAGTTATTGTTATTGGCTTAGTTGCTGTTACTATGATTCCGGTGATATACAAGTTCGGCAAAAAATCGGTAGCGCCAACAAACGAAACCGATCCGGAGTAGTTGTCAATGTTAATTATTTTAAGGGCCTAATCCGGCTATACACTGCAAGCTTTGTCAAAAAGCCGTGCCTCACAAACAAAAAAAGCGCTTCCGTTGGTCGCGCTTTTTTTGTTGTTTGGCAAAACGGCTTTTTTACCAAAGGCTTTCCGTTTCTATCCGGGGCAGGGAAGGGGGGGAAGATTATGAGATTACAAGATTACAAGATTACAAGATTGAAAAATTGAAAGATTTCGAGATTTTGAGATTTCGAAATTGAAAGCTGCTGAGAATTTGCTTTGCGTTCTTTGCGTAATAGCTTTGTGTTCTTTGCGGTTAATTTAATGGCGGTTCGGGAGGAAAATCGACACGTTAAGTAGTGAACTCATCAAAGTCTTAAAACTCATTACGCCAATCTTGTCGGTTAAAAAATGTGGAAAAACCGTAATTGTATGTCGATTTTTTTCGAAAACTTCGTCACGTAGGGCGGGAGGGATACGTAGGGACATTCCCCATACGAAATTCCTAAAAATTAATTTTACGGAAAAACCATACTTTTTTAAAATTTCGAGATTTCGAGATTTCGAGATTGAAAGATTTCGAGATTGAAAGATTGATAGATTTCGAGATTGAAAGCTGCTGAGAATTTGCTTTGCGTTCTTTGCGTAATAGCTTTGTGTTCTTTGCGGTAAAAAAAGTTTGTTTAAACCACGCTAAGATAAGATGCTGTCTGATTTCATTTAGCAACGAGGTATCTGTAAAGAATTAATTACCAATTGCTTAGTAGTTGTTTTATTTTTCTTCTTGTTTATCTATAAAGGTAGCAATTACGCTGCTATTTGTAATAAATAAGTAGCCAATTAAAGAATTTAAGCTATCGAAAACGATCCAAGAGGCATCGCGGTAATCGGTAATAAGTTCTTTCTGTTGCAGGAATTGATAAATGTTTTGAATCAGGCTCGGTAAACTTTCAATAAAGGTAAGTCCGCCGATGAGAACAATGATAATTTTCAAAACGGTATGTTTAGAAGTACTTATTTCAAGTCTGCTCTCTTTAAAATTTCGTTCCAATTTTAAAACTTTTATAAGCCAAGCAGATTTGAACAAGAAAAGGACGGAAATATACAGATAAGCAAATAGGGCAAATAGTCCAATAGATATTTCTGAAATAGAAGAGTTCCAGCCATCCTCTATTTGGCTTACGAGTAGTAAAGAGGTAAGCTGAGGAAAAATGTAAAGACAATTCATCAATAGCCATAGCCCAATACCCTTCAAGACCAAGTTCCAAAAAGTGTTAATCTCCATATACTTTTTTAATTGATATTAGATTGCTAAGATCAGCAATTTTTTACTGAAATTGAGAATGGTTCTTTTAAAGTATATTCGTTAAAACTAAGTGTTTTATCAGTTTAGTAATTAGGTATGTTTGAATTTTGCAAATGATTGCCTCAGTCGGATTTAATTTCAGGAGGGAATCGGGTTAGGAATTCTAAGATTTTGAGATTTTGAGAATGCAAGATTTTGGGAGCACAATGTTTCACAAAGTGTTTCACAAAGTACACGATGTTTGCATTTGTCAGGCTCTACTAGCAGCTTTTTTAGCTCGCAGAAAACACTGAAACGCACAGAATTTTGTCGAATTCTATACCGCTGAGGAAAACGCAGAACGTTTCGTTATCCAAAAATGACATCTGCCTTCGACAGGCTCAGGCACCGACGATTCGGGGTTCGGGCAGATAGACGGCACGTCAAGTGGCAAACTCATTAAAGTCTTAATACTTAATACTCCAATCTTAATACTAAATCGACAAGTTAAGTGGTGAATTCATCGAGTCTA